>JBEKBI010000009.1:0-81895 GCA_050015475.1 Acidimicrobiales bacterium
GCGTTCAACGCCTCCGATCGTCCGGAGGTCCGCGGCGAGCAGAAGGCTCGTCGTTCCCGGACATCTTGAGATGAGTCAACGAATCACCGTTCCCGGACAATTTGACGTGAGTCAATAGGGGAGCCGCGGGCCGCGGCCCCGGAGAGCGTTCGATGTCCTCGGGGACCAGACTGTCTGCATGGACCGCTCAACAGCATTGGATGCCCTGAATCTGGAATCGAGCCGCTTCCTCGTCGCCGCCGCCATCGGTGAGGCCCCGCTCGAAGCCTCGGTGCCGGACTGCCCCGGTTGGGACGTGGCGCAACTCGTTCGCCACCTCGGCACGATCTACTGCCGTGTGGCGCTTGTCGTCTCCACCAAGCGCACCAAGGCACCCAGCCGCGACGAGTTGACGCCCGCTCCTGATGGTGATGCGAGGCTGAACTGGTTCGCCGAGCAGCGCACAGCAATGCTCGCTGCTCTCGAAGCTTCCCAAGCGGACGAGCAAGTGTGGAACTGGACCGCGAGCAGCCCAGGCCCAGTCAGCTTCTGGTACCGCCGCATGGCCCACGAGACGGTCATCCATCGCGTCGACGCGGAACTGGCGCACGGCCTCGAGCCGGCACAGGGCGACCCCGAGCTTTCAGCCGACACCGTGGCGGAGTTCTTCGACGTGTTCTACCGTCACGAGGCGGGTCAGCTCGCCCACCCAGATCGGGGGGTCCTGGGCGGTTCGCTGCACCTTCATGCCGCCGACGTGCCTGGGGCTGAATGGACCCTGGCCGAGGGATCCGCCGGAGCCACCATCACCCGCGCCCATTCCAAAGCTGACGTCGCGCTGAGGGGCACCGCCTTCCAGCTGGCTCGATGGATCTGGCGCCGTCTCCCGACCGGGCAACTTGAGGTCTTCGGGGATCGCTCGATTGCCGACCGGTTCCGAGAGAACATCGCCGTCTGACGGGAGCAAGTCGCGAAACGAGCGGCCTTCCGGCCGCTCGCGTGGCTCGGGGGGGAGGACTCGAACCCCCAATTACAGGGCCAGAACCTGCCGTGTTGCCGATTACACCACCCCCGAATGGGCGGGGTCATAGTAACAGGCGCGGCTCGCCGATCTCCCGGCCCCGCGGCATGCGACCGGGCTCCGCGCGGCCGCGGCCGCCTTCGCTAAAGCCAAGGCGAGCACGGGACCAGCTCCCCGACGTTCAAGACGGCCTGCGCCCCGGGAGACGAGACTGGGTCGCGGGTGCCGCACCGCCAGACTCTGCCTGGGGCCGCTAGGACCCTTCGGCCCGGGTCCTCGACTCGCGCAGTCGTCGGAGAGCCGCGTCGAGACGCGCCAGCGTCCTATCCCTTCCAAGGGCCTCCAGCGACTCGAACAACGGCAAACCCACGGTTCGACCCAGCGTGGCGACGCGGACCGGCCCCTGGTACTTGCCGAGCTTGCGCCCGCGCGACTCGGCAAGCTGCACGACCTCCGCCTTGAGCTGTGGAGCTCCAAAGGCGCAAGTCTTGAGCCGGTCGCTGACCTCGACGAGGATCGCCTCCGCCTCCGGATCCTTCTCCACCGCCTTTGCGAACGATTCGTCATCGACAGCAAAGTTCGGTGTGAACAAGAACTCGACGAGGCTGGCCGCCTCGGCCAAGGTGCTTGCCCTCTCTTGCACGACTGGCGCCAAGCTGACGAACTCGGCTGACTCGAAATCGACGACTACGCCTGCCGGCACGTCCTCCGCCGCCCAATGGCAGCAACGAGCGATGAATTCGCCCACTTCGAGTCCACGCAGGTAGACGCCGTTGAAGTGCAAGAGCTTCTGCTCGTCGAAGAAGGCGGGCGAATGGCTCACGTTCGCAAAGTCGAACTCCGCCACCAAGTCGTCCAGGCTGAAGAACTCGCGCCCGTCCCCAGGGCTCCATCCGAGCAGGGCGAGGTAGTTCACCATCGCCTCGGGGAGGAAACCCTGCACTCGGTAGTCCTCGACCGCAACCTTGTCGCGCCGCTTGGAGATCTTCTGCCGTTTCTCGTTAACGAGCACCGGCAGGTGAGCGAAAACAGGCAGAGGACACTCGTCGACGCCCAGCGCCTCCCAGATCAACACCGCCTTGGGCGTAGTCGGCAAGTGTTCTTCGGCGCGGATCACGTGGCTAACTCGCATGTCGCGGTCGTCGACGACGACTGCGAGAACGAAGAGAGGGTCGCCGCTCGATTTCGCGACGACGAAGTCCCCGATCGTCGAATTCGCAAAGCGGACCTCTCCCCGGATGACGTCGTCCACGACTGTCACACCCTCAGGCGGAACCTTGAAGCGCAAGGCGCGCCCAGGTCCGCGCTCGAGTCCCCGGTCACGACAGAAGCCGTCGTAGCCGGGCGTGGGATTCGCCTTCGTGCGCTCGAGCACTACCTCGCGGGTGCAATCACAGGCGTAAAGGTGGCCCTTGTCCCAGAGCTCGTCGAGAGCGGCCCTGTAGAGCGCGCCACGCTCGGACTGGCGGTATGGGCCCTCGTCCCAGTCGAGCCCCAACCAGGTCATCGCGGAGCCGATCCCGCCGACCCACTCTTCCTTATTGCGCTCCGCGTCCGTGTCCTCGATCCGAAGAATGAAGGTCCCGCTGTTCCGCCGGGCGAAGCACCAGTTGTAAATCGCCGTGCGGGCACCTCCAACGTGGAAGTAGCCGGTCGGTGAAGGTGCAAAACGGACTCGAACGGGCCGGGTCTCGTCCGCGGCCGCCGTCATTTCGCTCATCACTCGGGCGAGGCTACCGCGCCCGGGCCACAGCCCAAGCTTGGCCACGGAACCTTCGCCACTGGGCGACATGGAGATAAAGCAGTCCCGAAAACGCGAAAAGCAAAACCAATTCCGGGCGCCTGCTTCATTCCGGGGCCGCACTTAGACTTTCATGGCCCTCACCTGCTAAACAAAAACGCATGCGATTGGGAATACCTAAAGAGATATCGCCCGGGGAGCGGCGGGTCGCGCTCGTCCCGAGCGTCGTCCCAAGGATTACAGGCCTCGGCGCGGAAGTGGTCGTCCAGACCGGCGCCGGCGCCGAGTCACTGTTTGCCGACGAGGACTACACCGCGGCGGGTGTGACACTTTTGGATGGTCCGGCGGTCCTTTCGACCTCGGAATTTGTCTGCAAGGTGCAACCCCCGACCCTTGACGAAGTCGCTCTTATGGGCGAGGGGTCGGGTGTGGTGAGTTTCCTCCAGCCGGCGGCCGACCTCGACCTCATCCGAGCGCTCGTCGACCGACGGGTGTCCGCCTTCAGCCTGGACCTGCTCCCGAGAATCAGCCGCTCGCAGTCGATGGACGCGCTCTCGTCCCAGGCACTGGTTTCCGGGTACCGCGCCGTGCTGATTGCTGCCGACCGCCTGCCAAAGTTCTTCCCGCTCTACATGACCGCTGCCGGCACCGTGCCCCCTGCCAAGGTGCTCGTGCTGGGTGCGGGCGTCGCCGGGCTACAGGCGATCGCGACGGCACGCCGTCTCGGCGCAACGGTGCGTGCCTTCGACGTGCGCACGGCTGCGAAGACAGAGGTGAAGAGCCTCGGCGCCGCCTTCGTGGAACTCGACCTCGAAGCCCAGGAGGGCGAGGGCGGCTACGCCAAGGAGCAGTCTGAGGACTTCCTCCGGCGTCAACGTGAGCTGATCGGCAAGGAGGTCGCCGCCGCTGACGTCGTCATCACAACCGCCGCGATCCCGGGCCGCAAGGCGCCGGTGCTCGTCACCGAGCAGATGGTGCACGACATGACACTGGGCAGTGTCATCGTCGACATCGCCGCTGAGTCAGGCGGCAACTGCGAGCTCAGCCGTCCAGGCGAGGAAATCGACGTCGACGGTGTCACGGTTGTCGGAGTGAAGAACCTCACGAGCTCCATGCCGCTGCATGCGAGCTTCCTCTACTCGCGCAACATCGCCGAGTTCCTCACTCTCGTGGTGAAAGAGGGAACCTTCGCCCCAGACTTCGACGACGAGATCATCGCCGGAACCTGTGTCACGCACGCGGGCGAAGTTCGCCACGCTCCCACACGCGACCTGCTCAAAGGAGGCACGCAATGATCGCCGTCGCAGCTGGCGGGGACATTCTCTCGCTCATAACCGTATTCGTGCTTGCGGCGTTCGTCGGCTTCGAGGTCATCTCCAAGGTGCCGAGCACGCTCCATACGCCGCTGATGTCCGGCACGAACGCGATCCACGGAGTTGTCGTCGTCGGGGCCATGCTCGTCCTCGGCCAAGCGCACGGCACCACTCAGATCATCCTCGGGTTCCTGGCTGTGATCCTGGCCACCTTGAACGTCGTCGGTGGTTTCGTCGTAACAGACCGAATGCTGGAAATGTTCAAGGTGCGCAAGCCGGCCAAGGCTCCCGCCCAGTCCGCAGATGGTGTCACTGCTAACGCGGAAGGTGGCACGAAGTGAGCCTCGGAACAGGTATTCGCCTCGCCGACCTAATCGCGGCGATCTGCTTCATCGTGGCCCTGAAGGGCCTTTGTTCGCCCAAAACAGCGCGCCACGGCAACCTGCTTGGCGCAGGCGGCATGGCTCTGGCAATTGGCATCACGTTCGCCACCAACGGTCTGACCCACTTTTTGCTGATCGCCATCGCGATGGTCATCGGAGCCGCGATTGCGGTGCCGGCGGCCCGCATGGTCAAGATGACGGCGATGCCGCAGATGGTGGCGGCCTTCAACGGCGTCGGTGGTGGCGCAGCCGCGCTGATCGCCCTTTCTAAGTTCATCAGCGCGCCGACCGGCTCGCTCGCCATATACCAGGTCGTCGAGGTCATCCTCGGAGTGGTCATCGGCAGCGTCTCGTTCTCCGGGAGCTGCATCGCATTTGCGAAGCTCCAGGAGCTCATGACCGGTCGGCCTATCACCTACCCGGGTCAACAGGTCCTGAATGCGATCGTGGCCGTCGGCGTCCTCGGGCTCACAATCGCGATCTGCGCCGGCGCCGTCAGCTGGCTCGTCGTCATCGTGCTCGTTCTCGCCTTGGTGTTCGGCGTCGCATTCGTCTTGCCGATCGGCGGCGCGGATGTCCCGGTGCTTATCTCGCTGTTGAACTCGTTCACGGGCATCGCCGTGGCGGCAAGCGGCTTCGTCATCCACTCGGTGGTGCTGGTCGTCGCAGGTACCTTGGTCGGGGCCTCCGGCACGCTCCTCACGATGATGATGAGCCGTGCCATGGGGCGCTCGCTCCCGAACATCTTGTTCAGCGCCTTCGGATCGGTCATCACAGCCACCGGCGGTGCCGAGGGCGACACCAACCGGCCCGTCCGGTCCTCGAGCGCCGAAGATGTCGCCATACTGCTCTCGTACGCGACCAAGGTGATCATGGTTCCGGGATACGGACTCGCTGTCGCCCAGGCACAGCACACCATCCGCGAGCTTGCAGATCTCCTCGAGGCGCGAGGCATAGAGGTCATCTACGCCATCCACCCGGTGGCCGGCCGTATGCCCGGCCACATGAACGTCCTGCTCGCAGAGGCGAACGTCCCCTATGAGCAGCTCAAGGAGATGGACGAGGCGAACCCGGAATTCCAGTCGGCCGATGTGGCGCTGGTTGTGGGTGCGAACGACGTCGTAAACCCGGCAGCTAAGAACAACCCGACCAGCCCGATCTACGGGATGCCGATCTTGGCGGTCGACGAGGCCAAGAACATCGTGTTCATGAAGCGATCGATGCGTCCCGGTTTCGCCGGGATCGACAACGAGCTGCTCTTCGACCCGAAGACCACGCTGCTGTTCGGCGACGCCAAGGACTCGCTGACGAAGGTCGTTGCCGCAGTGAAGGCGCTCTGAGAGCCCGGCATCTGAACAACGCGAGCGGCCCTCATCGATCGTCGGGCAGCCGGCCCGGCCGGAGACAAACCGCTCCAAGACCCCTTGGTCCGCCTCGCGGGCCCGAGACACCGCTCACCTGCAGGTGAGCGGTGTCTCGCGTGACCACCACCAACGCCCCCTTGCTGATCAAATGGGGTACATGCGACTCGGCCGGAGGACCGGCAGTCGAGCCCCACTCAGCGACAGCTCGACCGACATCCCAAGCTCGGAGGCGCTGGTGGGCGCCGCCCGTGCCCAAGGCGTCGCTGACGACCGCGTGCTCGAAGCTCTGCGCACGGTGCGGCGCGAGGCGTTCGTCCCCGAGGACATGCGCGAGGACGCCGGCTTCGACGGCGTGATCCCCATCGGGTACGCCCAAACGACCTCGCAGCCATCACTGGTCGCGCTCATGATCGAAGCCCTCGCGGTGAATGCGAAGGACGTCGTGCTCGAGGTCGGCACCGGCTTCGGCTATCAAACGGCCCTGCTCGCCAAGCTCGCCCGCAAGGTCTTCAGCATCGAGCGCATCCCCGAACTCGCGGAGGCGGCGCGGCGCAACCTCGAACGGGAGGCGGTTTCGAATGTCGAGATCGTCGTAGGGGACGGAACGCTCGGCCTGCCCGGTTCCGCGCCATTCAACGGCATCGTGGTCTCGGCGGCCTTCCTGCGAGTGCCTGGGCCACTCTCCGCTCAGCTTGCGCCGGGGGGCAGGCTCGTCATGCCAGTCGGCAATGGCGGCGGCGACCTCGTCAAGCTCTTCGAGGCGCGCGGGACCGAGCTGAAGGAGCTGAAGGTGCTGTGCGGCGCGCGATTCGTCCCTTTGGTCGGTCAACACGGGTTCGAGCTGCATTGACCAACGTCTGTGGACCCGGTTAGGTCCCGGTCCCTCCGAACTCGCCGGTTCAGTGCGCCCGTCTTAGTGACCAGGCGCACTGAGTGACGCGAGTGTCCGCATCGCGCCAAGGACGCTGCAGCAACGGGAAGAGGTGGTCCCGACACCGTGTGCGGCTGCACGTTCATGAGACCGGGTGCGAAGTACGCTCGGTCCGTCATGGTCCCGACGCGGCGCAAAGCCGCCGCCCACCGCACCCTGTGCGTGCTCGCAGCCTGTCTCGGCGCGCTCAGCTGCAGCGCGTGCGGGGTCTTCGGGTCCGGCACGCCAACCACCACTACCCAACCCCTGACGCCGGCCGAGCGCCTCATCCCTAGCGAGAGAGCCGCTGTGGCCAAAGCGGAGGCCGCAGTGGGGGTCCGCCTCCCGACCGTGCTCGGACAACCAGCGCCGGCACTTGGCGCCGACGCCTTCGCCCGGCCGCTTCGGTCTCATCAGGTCGTCGGCTTCCTCCCCTACTGGGAGGTCGGGAGCTTCACTCCCGATTACCAGGACCTGACCACGGTCATCTACTGGTCGGTTCCCCTCGGCCCCGACGGGTTCCTCTTGGAGGACAATCCCGGCTGGTCCGCGGCCACAGGAGATCCGCTCGCCTACGACATCCGCGAAGCGCACGCGGCCGGGGACACGGTGCTGCTCACCGTCTCCTCGACGAACGCCTCGGTGCTCCACTCGGTCGCAACGCACCCGTTCTCCGCGGGCGGTGTGCTCGCCAACCGGGTCGCGCCGATGCTCACCGCGTACCACTTCGACGGGGTCAATCTGGACCTCGAGGGTGACAGCACGGCAGAGCGAGACGGTTTCGCCCTCTTCGTGGCGTCGTTCTCCAAGGCGCTGAGGGCGATTGACCCCGCGTGGTCGATCATGATCGACACCTACCCGACGTCCGCCTTCGACCCGCTGAGCTTCTTCGACATCAAGGCACTCGAGCCGTACGTGAACGAGTTCTTCGTCATGGGCTACGACATGGACAACCCGAACGTCCCCTCCGCGAACGCTCCTTTGACGAACGCCTCGATCAGCGACGTCATGGCGCTCGCCGAGTACGCCGCGGTCGTGCCCGGGCAAAGGATCATCCTCGGAATTCCCCTTTACGGGGTCGATTTCGCGGCCACAAGTCGATTCGACGGGGCGCTAACCGTGGGTACTCCGGTCGCCGTCACCTACGCTGACATCGTTGCCGCGGGCCACAAGCCGTTATGGGACCCGGTGACCGAGACGCCTTGGACTGTGTTCCGACGCGCTGGCAAGTGGCACCAGACCTGGTTCGACGACCCGATGTCGATCGCCCTCAAGGCTGCGCTTGCGGCCGAATACCACTGCGCCGGTGTCGGGGTCTGGGACCTCGGCATGTCGGGCTCCGACGCGTCGATAAGCGCCGCTCTGCTCGGGGGAAGCGCGCCGGTGAAACTCCCGCTCGCCAGCAGTTAGGACTTGATCCCGCCGCTCAGCCGAGCGGTGGTCGAGCCGCTCGGCTCAGTTCGCCTCGACGTCTTCGGCTGTGATGTCGGCTATGCGACGGACAAGCCGGGACTTGCGGCGGGAAGCCTGGTTGGCGTGGATGACACCCTTCGCCGCAGCCTTGTCGATCCTCTTGACGGCATCGCGCAACCGCTCCGCCGAGTCCTCGGCTCCGGTTTCCGCTGCAACGAGAGCATTCTTCGTGCGCGTCTTCAGCTCTGAGCGCACAGCCTTGTTGCTGAGACGGCGACGCTCGTTCTGCAGGTTTCGCTTGATCTGACTCTTGATATTGGCCATTCGTCCCTCGACGCGTACGGACCGAGGCTCAGAGCCTCCGGGATCAACGAGAGTACCAGCAACCCGAACCGCACGGCACACCGTGGCGGAGATGGCACGATGGACGGTGTGGTCGACCCGGAAGTAATTCGCAATTTCTCGATCATCAGCCACGTCGACCATGGCAAGTCGACCCTGTCGGATCGCATTTTGGAATTGACCAAGGCTGTCGATCCCCGCGACATGAGGGCCCAGTACCTCGACTCGATGGACATCGAGCGGGAGCGGGGGATCACGATCAAGGCCCAGAACGTGCGCGTGCACTGGCGCGACTACGTGCTCCAGCTCATCGACACCCCCGGGCATGTCGACTTCGGCTACGAGGTCTCGAGGAGCCTCGCGGCGTGTGAGGGCGTCGTGCTGCTAGTCGACGCCTCCCAGGGCATCGAGGCCCAGACACTCGCCAATTGCTACCTCGCCATCGAGCACGATCTCGAGATCGTCGCCGCGCTCAACAAGATCGACCTACCTGCCGCCGATCCGGACCGCTATGCCGAGGAGATCGAGCGTGTGCTCGGCCTGCCGGGCGATCAGATACTCCGGATCTCGGCCAAGACCGGCGCCGGGGTGGCGGAGTTGCTCGACGAGGTGATCAGGCGGATCCCACCCCCCAAGGGCAACCCGGGCGACCCGCTGCGAGCGCTGCTCTTCGACTCCTACTACGACCAGTACCGGGGAGTGGTGAGCGCGGTGCGGGTGGTGAACGGGACGATGAGATCGGGAGCGAGCCTGCGCTTCCTGCAGACCGGGGCGACCCACGATGCCGAGGAGGTCGGCATCCGCACGCCGACGCCCGTCGCTGTAGACGAGCTAGGGCCAGGCGAGGTCGGATACCTCATCGCGGGCATCAAGGACGTGGGTGAGGCGCGCGTCGGTGAGACGGTCACCGAGGCCGCCCGTCCGGCTTCCAAGCCTCTCGAGGGCTACCGGAACCCCAAGCCGATGGTGTTCTGCGGGCTTTACCCGATCGACGGTGATGAGTTCCCTGATCTCCGCGACGCCCTGGAGAAGTTGAAGCTCAACGACTCGAGTGTGACCTATGAGCCCGAGACGAGCACCGCCCTCGGTTTCGGATTCAGGTGCGGCTTCTTGGGACTTCTCCACATGGAGATCGTCCGCGAAAGGCTCGAGCGCGAGTTCAACCTCTCCTTGATCGCGACGGCTCCCTCGGTCGAGTACATCGCCCACCTCACCAACGGCACCACCCTGCCCGTCGACAATCCCTCGGAGATGCCCGAAGCGCAGTTCATCGACCACATCGACGAGCCGCTGCTCAAGCTCACGATCATCGGCCCGGCCGAGTACACCGGGACGATCATGGATCTTTGCCAGACGCGCCGCGGTCGTATGCGCAAGATGGACTACCTCTCGACAGACCGAGTCGAGCTCATCTACGAATTGCCCCTGGCCGAAGTGGTGCTCGACTTCTTCGACGTGCTGAAAAGCCGGACCAAGGGTTACGCAAGCCTCGACTATGAGCCGGCCGGTACTCAGACCGACAACCTCGTCAAGGTCGACATCCTCCTCGCGGGCCAGCACGTGGACGCCTTCTCGACGATCGTCCACCGCTCCAAGGCGGACGACTACGGACGCAAGATGACCGCCAAGCTCCGTGAGCTCATACCCCGCCAGTTGTTCGACGTGGCCATACAGGCCGCCATCGGGGGGCGGATCGTCGCCCGCGAGACGGTCAAAGCCAAGCGGAAGGACGTCCTCGCCAAGTGCTACGGCGGCGACATCACCCGCAAGCGCAAGCTCCTCGAGAAGCAGAAGGAGGGCAAGAAGCGGATGAAGTCGATCGGGCGAGTTGAGATCCCTCAGGAGGCCTTCATCAGCGCGCTCACACTGGAGGAGTGAACCGGCCCCGGGCCTCGTGGATGGCCGGGAGGCCGTTCGCGGGCGGTGTTTTCGTCACCTGAAGTGCCCTCCTTGCGGTCGCATAGGGATACCCCAAGTAGAATCGCTGTCGAGGAGCTTGATCTGATGCCAGTCCACAACGATCCAGAGCCGCTTGACGATCGCAAGGCGACGATCCTCAAGTCCGTCGTCACGAGGTACGTCGAGACCGCGCAGCCTGTGGGGTCCTCGCAAGTCGCGCACGATTCGGTGCTCGACGTTTCCCCGGCAACAGTCCGGGCCGACATGGCCACGCTTGAGAGGGAGGGCTTCTTAACCCATCCCCACACAAGCGCCGGGCGCATCCCGACCGACAAGGGCTACCGGTTCTTCGTCGACCACCTCGGTAATCCGCAACCGCTGGCCCGCGCCGAGCACGAGCAGGTACAGGACTTCTTCTCCAAAGCCCACGGCGAGCTCGAGAGAGTGCTCCAGGACACCTCGCGCCTTCTCGCCGAGCTCACGGACTGTGCCGCAGTCGTCGTGAGTCCGGCCCATCAGGCACTCGTCGTCCGGTCAGCGCTGGTCGTGCGCCTCTCGGCCCACACCGCCATGGCCGTGGCCGTGCTCTCGAACGGTGTCGTGGAAAAGCGCACGATCAGCGTCCGGGAAGACGTCCCGGAGGCCGTGCTGGCCGTGGCAAGCGCGGTGCTGCAGCAGCGGCTCTCGGGCAGCTCGCTCGGAGGCGCCCGCCACGAGATGCCGAGCGGCGATCCGGACGTGGATGAAGTCGTCAAGACCTGTCTCGAGGCGCTCGAGGACGGAGCCGTCGCCGGGGCCGACGACCAGGTCTACGTGGGCGGCGCCGCCTTCGTGACGGAGCGTTTCGACGCGATAGAGAAGGTCCGGGCAGTGCTCGAGATACTCGAGCAGTCATTCGTGGTCGTTACGTTGCTCCGAGACGTGCTCGCCCAGGGGGAGTCGGTCTCGATCGGCTCCGAGCACGCCGGCATCGAATCGCTGGCCGAGTGCTCGCTCGTCGTCGCTCCCTACGAGTCCGACGGCGTCGCTCTCGGGACCATAGGTGTGCTCGGGCCGACACGGATGGACTACGAGCACGCCCTCGCGGCGGTCGCGATCGTTGGCCAGCGGCTCACGCGAGAGCTGCGCCAGGGCTGACCATGGCGATCACCGAGGACTTCTACGAGCTGCTCGGCGTGCCGCGGTCGGCCTCCGAGGACGAGATCAAGAAGGCCTACCGCCGCCTGGCGCGTGAACTGCACCCGGACGCGAACCCTGGCGACGCCGAGTCCGAGGCTCGTTTCAAGCAGGTCACCGTCGCCTACGAGACCCTGCGGGACCCTGAACGCCGGAGGCGTTACGACATGTTCGGCCCCGAGGCCGTCCGCGGAACAGGCGCCGGCGAGACCTTCGGGTTCACCGGGGGGCTCGGGGACCTCTTCGACGTCTTCTTCAACCAGGGCTTCGGCGCGGGCGGAGCCCGCGGGGCGCGTAACCAGGGCGCCGACGCCGAGATCGCCCTCCAGATCACTCTTGCCGATGCTGTCTTCGGGGCTCATCGCGACGTCAACTTGAAGGCGCCGGTGCCCTGTACGACATGTTCAGGCAGCGGTGCCCGCGCCGGGACCAGCGCGAGCACCTGTCCGGACTGCCGCGGCAGCGGCCAGATCCAACGGGTCCGCCAGTCGATCCTCGGCCAGATGGTGACAGCCACCCCCTGCGGGCGCTGCAACGGCCTCGGGCAGGTCGTCACGTCCCCGTGCCCGGACTGTCGAGGCGAGGGCAGGAAGCTCGAGGACCGGACCCTCACCGTCGAGATTCCTGCCGGTGTGGACGACGGGGCGACGCTCCGCATCGCCGGCGCGGGCGCCGCGGCCCTGCGAGGCGGGCCGTCCGGTGACCTCTACGTCCACCTCCGCGTGGAGGCCGACGACCGCTTCGAGCGGTCGGGCACCGACCTCATCACCACCATTCACGTCTCTGTGGCCCAGGCCGCCCTCGGCACCGAGATCGAGCTCGAGACCTTGGACGGGCCTTTCCTCCTCGCGGTCCCCACCGGTGTGCAGACGGGCAGGACCTTGAAGGTCGCGGGCCACGGCGTGCCGAAGCTACGCGGCGGGCGGCGGGGCGACCTTCTCGTGAGCGTGTTCGTCGATACGCCGACGAAACTCTCGAAAGAGGAGGACGAGCTGCTTCGCAAGCTGGCGGCGCTGCGAGGCGAGCAAGTTCAGCCGTCGGACCCGGGCCTGTTCTCCCGGCTCCGCTCCGCTCTCAGCTGAGCGTGACAACCCCGGGGCCTGACGCCGAGCTTCGAGCTGCTGCGACCATGGTGTTCGTCGATGACCTCGCCTCGCCGGGCCTCGGCGATGATGACGCCCACCACCTAGGTGACGTACTGCGCTTGAAGTCGGGCGAGGCCGTGGCGGCTGCGGACGGCGCCGGCTCCTGGGTCATGTGCACCTTGACGGCGCCAGAGCACCCGGCTCGTGGGGAGGAAATGGGGCGCAAGGCAAAGAACCGCCGACCGGGACTGGAAGTCGCCGGTCCGGTCCGGCACGTCGACAGACCATCTCCCCTGCTCGAGGTCGGCTTCTCCTGGGCTAAATCGGACAGGACCGAATGGGCGGTCGCGAAGCTCGTGGAGCTGGGCATTGATCTCCTGACGCCTCTGGTGGCTGATCGGACGGTCGTCCGACCTGACCGCGCCGGGACGACCCGCCAAGAGCGGCTCTCCAAGATCATCCGGGAGTCGGCCATGCAGTCCCGGCGGCCCTTCCTCCCTACGATCGGCGCCACGCAGAGTGTCGATGAAGTCATCCGGCGCGCGAGCGGAACGCAAGTGGCACTGGCCGAGCCTGGGGGAGATCCGCTTTCCCTCGAATCACCGATTGTGCTGGTCGGTCCTGAAGGCGGCTGGTCGCCGCGAGAGCTTCGGCTGGTGGCCAAGCATGTGTCGATCGGAGACGGGGTGCTGCGGATCGAGACGGCCGCGCTGGCCGCCGGCACGATCCTCGCGGCCCTCAGAAGCGGGGCCGTCGCCTAAGCCGGACCTGCCCCGTGAAGGCCGCAACCCACTCGACCAGGCGGCATCCTTGCAGGATGCCGCCATCGCGAGCAACACTTGAGGGGTGGGTCCTTGGCCGGCGACCGCCGACCGGACCCGGCGTTCTGGCACAGCGGGAGCGGGATGCGCTCCAGCGCGGATGGCTGGACGTCAGAGGGCGGCGACACCGACCTGGGAGTGACCGGAATGACCCCAAGCGAGACGACAGAGGGAGTGGACCCGAAATACGCGGTCGCCGTGGGTGCTCGCCTACGCGCTGTGAGACGCCAGAAGAGGCTGTCCCTCCAAGCTGTCGAGAAGACCTCCGGGCTGGAGTTCAAGGCGTCAGTGCTCGGTGCCTACGAACGGGGCGAGCGCACGATCTCAGTGCCGCGGCTCCAGCGGCTGGCGAAGCTGTACCGCGTGCCGGTGGACCAGCTGCTCCCGGTCGACGCCGGGGAGCCACCGAGTGCCGGTCGCGCTCCGTCCCGCCACAGCAACGGTGAGAGCCCGGACTCGCGGGACAAGACATTCAAGATCGCCGTGGACCTGACCCGTCTCGCCGAGGCCCAAGGCCCCGAGCGCGAACTGCTGCGGCGGTTCCTCTCCACGGTCCAGCTGCAGCGTCAGGACTTCAACGGAGAGGTGCTCACGATAAGGTCCGACGACCTACGGGTCATGGCGTCCATGCTCGGCCAGAGCCTCGACGTGCTCCTGAAGCGGCTGGAGGAGCTCGGCATCCTTCGTGCGTGAGCCGGAGGCCGCCACCGGACGTTCGCTCGGCGTTTATGTTCACGTGCCTTTCTGCGCCAGTCGCTGTGACTACTGCGCCTTCGTCTCATCGACCGACTCGAGCCACCTCGCCACGGCCTACGTCGATGCCTGCCTGACCGAGCTTGACCACGCCTACGCCGAGGGCTTGGAGGCCGCCGCCACCGTTTTCTTCGGAGGGGGGACGCCATCCCAGCTCCCCGGAGACGAGCTCGTGCGTCTGCTCGACGGCATCCATCACCGAGGCGATGCCGAGGTGACAGTCGAATGCAATCCCGAAGACGTAACCCACGAGCTGATGCGTTCCTACGCGGCGGCCGGCGTCACCCGAATCTCCATCGGCGTGCAATCGCTCGCACCGCATGTGCTCGCCAGCCTCGGCCGCCGGCACGGCCCGGAGGCGGTCCCGGGGGCGGTCGCGGCCATCGCTGAGGTCGGCTTCGCCTCGTTCAACCTCGACCTCATCTACGGCGCCAGGGAAGAGAGCGACGACGACTGGACCGCCACCTTGGGCGGTGTGCTCGGCCTTGATCCCCCGCCACCGCACGTGAGCGCCTACGCGCTCCAGGCGGAGCCGGGCACGCCACTCGGGCGCGACCCGAGGCGCCACCCGGACGACGACATCCAGGCTCGGCGCTACGAGATCGCCGACGAGATTCTCGAGGCGGGTGGCCTGGGCTGGTACGAGATCTCGAACTGGTCGCGGCCAGGACACGAATGCCGCCACAATCTCAACTACTGGAGGCAGGGCGAGTACCTGGGCGTGGGCTGTGCCGCTCACAGCCATCTCGCCGGCCGCAGGTTCTGGAACGTGGCTACGCCCGCCCGCTACATCGAGGCGCTGGCTTCCGGACGCTCGGCGGTGGCCGGGGATGAGCGCCTCGGCCCCCAAGAGCGTCAGCTCGAAGGGCTCGAACTGGCGATCCGCACCCGCGACGGCGTCGACGAGACCGCACTCGCCCCTGACGAAGCGCTGCAAGGGATCGTGGAACGCACGGCAGGCCGGGCGGTGCTCACCGTCAGGGGACGGCTGCTCGCAAACGAGGTCGCCTGCCGGCTGCAAGTGCCGGCGAGTGCCGCCAAACTCGGCGCTCGGAAGTGAGTGACTGCCTGTTCTGCGCCATCGTGGCGGGGACTGTCCCGTCGCGCGAGGTCGCCTCGACCGACCTCGTCTACGCCTTCCGGGACTCGCGTCCCGTCGCCCCCACACACGTGCTCGTCGTGCCTCGGCAGCACATCGTCGATGCCGCCGGCCTCACCTCCGAGCACGGGCCTTTGCTCGTGGAGATGTTCGCCGTCGCGCGACGGGTGGCTTCGTCCGAAGGGCTCGCCGAACGCGGCACCCGCCTTGTCATGAACGTCGGCCCGGACTCGGGCAACAGCGTGCCGCATCTCCACCTGCACGTAATCGGTGGGCGGCGGCTCGGGTGGCCTCCCGGCTGAGGCGTGTGGCACTGGGCGGGCTCGCAGCCTCGCCCGAGGCGGAGCGGCCGGGACACACGAGGCAGTGAGGCTGGCAGGTCGCGCCTATATGGATCGGGTCGGCCAGCGGTGGTCGTGCCCCTCAGCCGAGCGAGCTCATCCAGTCGGTTGTGTCACGCACCGTGGCGAAACCGTCGCCGAGGACGCCAAGCTCGACCTTGTGCACGAGCGCTGCGGGCAGCTCATCCGACAAGTCGATGGTGCCGGTCGCATCCTCGAGCACGGTGACGTCGAAGCCGAGGTGCATCGCTTGGCGAGCCGTGGTGTCCACGCACATGTGCGTCATGTAGCCGGCGATCACCAGGTGCTCGACGTCGCGCTCGCGGAGCCACGCCTCGAGTTGTGTGCCTGTGAACGCTCCGGGCAGCTGCTTGTCGATCAGCACGTCATGCGGCCGCTCCGAGACGCTCGTGTGCAACTCCCACTCGGCGGTGCCGGCCACGAAGACGCCTCCCGCAGGATCGGGCTCGGTGTGCCGGACCAGGGCCACGGGCACGCCCACCTGGACGGCTGCATCAATGGCGGCGCCGATTCGCTCCATCGACACCTTCTGGTCCGGGTGCACGATGGGCAGTTGACCCGTCAGGTACTCGTTCTGCACGTCGATGACAATCAGTGCCTGGTTCATGGCTGCCCTCCGAGCGGCGGCGATGAAGATGTCGCGCGAACCCGCCGCCGCTAGCGACAATACCGAGAAGACCGACGGCCCTGTCGGGTGACGAGGGGCAGAATCGACAGGCCGTCACGCCGGCGGTGGAGTGCCTGGTACCCTTCGTGTGAGAGCCAAGTGTCATCCACCCAGGTCAAGATCCTCGTCCCCGGAAACCACCTCATGGTGGGACTGCTCGGTCAACGCGACGAGCTTTTGCGTACCATCGAAGACGCTTTCGATGACACGCGGATCCACGTGCGCGGCAACGAGATCACCATCGATGGCCCCGAAGCCGAGAGAGTCGGCCATCTGTTCGAAGAGCTCGTCTCCCTGCTCCAGCGCGGCCACTGGCTGGACCCCATGAACCTCGGGCACACGATCGAGATGGTGAAGGAGGACGTGCGCCCCTCGGAGGTGCTCAACGCCGAAGTCGGCCGGTCCGCCAGAGGCGGCAAGGTGCACCCGAAGACCGCCGGCCAGAAGCGTTACGTCGATGCCATCACCGCCAACACGATCACCTTCGGGATCGGCCCGGCAGGCACCGGCAAGTCGTATCTCGCCGTTGCCCTGGCCGTGCAGGCCCTCCAGGCCAAGGACGTCGCCCGCATCATCCTCACCCGCCCTGCGGTCGAAGCCGGGGAACGGCTCGGCTTCCTGCCGGGCGATCTCATGGCCAAGGTCGATCCGTACCTGCGCCCCTTATACGACGCCCTTTACGACATGCTCGAGCCGGAAGGGACGCAGCGGCTCTTGGAGCGGGGGGCGATCGAAGTCGCCCCGCTCGCTTTCATGCGGGGCCGGACGCTCAACGGGAGCTTCGTGATCCTCGACGAGGCCCAGAACACGACCCCGGAGCAGATGAAGATGTTTCTCACCCGGATCGGCTTCGGCACGAAGGTGGTCGTCACCGGCGACGTGACACAGATCGACATCGCGGGCGGACGTTCGGGCCTGTTGGAGCTCGAGGAGCTGCTCGGCGGGATCGACGGGATCGCCTTCGTCAGGCTCGGGCAAGGCGACGTGGTGCGCCATCGCATCGTGCGGGAAATCGTCAGCGCCTACGAGCACTCCTCCCAGGCGAGGAAAATCGGCGCCGGCGCCGGCGCCGTGCGCACTCCCCTGCCCTACAGGGACGGGGAGGCCGAGGGGAATCCGGACGGCGGCAACGGGAGCCACGAGAGCATCTCGTCAGGGATCCGTCAGAGCCCGTCCTCCCGGTCAGGGCAATGAGCGCTCAAGTCTTCGCGGCCGACGAGCAGTCCGAGCGCGCCGTCGACCTCGGTCGCTGGGTGGCTCTTGCCGAGCGCGTGCTCGCTGACCGCGGCATCGGCGAAGGGGCGGAGCTTTCCCTCATGTTCGTCGACGAGAAGGCCATCGCGGGCTTGAACGAGCGCTTCTTGGGGCGCAAGGGACCCACTGACGTCCTGTCGTTCCCGATCGAGGACGAGCTGATCGGCCCGGGTCACGTGCCGGATCAGGAGGCGAGCGGGCCGGGGCGCGGGCCTGAGGAGTTCGAGGAGATGCCGCTGCTCGTAGGCGATGTCGTCATATGCCCTGAAATCGCCTGGCGACAGGCGTCCGCCCGCGCGGGCAGTTACGAGGACGAGATCGCCCTGTTGCTCGTGCACGGGATCTTGCACCTGTTGGGCATGGACCACGACGACGAGGCCGAGGCGACCATGATGGAAGCTCTCGAGCAACAGCTCCTCGCCGCCCACTACCGAGACCCGAGCGCCGGCTCATGATCCTCGCCGCGACACGAAGCTTCTCTGGCACGGACGCCGGGCTGCTCGTCGCCGTCTTCGTATTGATCGCCGGCTCCGCCGTGCTGTCGCTCGCGGAAACCGGCCTCACGCGGACATCGCGGGCGCGCGCCAAATCGCTCGAGGACGCGGGCCATCGCGGAGCAAGGTCGCTGCGGCGACTGGTCGAAGATCCCGAGAACTTCCTTGCCCCGATCCTGCTCGTGGTGCTGCTTTGCCAGCTGGTCGCCGCCACCCTCGTCGGGGTCATCGCGGCCCAGGTGTTCGGGCCCATCGGCGTGGCCGTGGCGACAGTGTTCGAGGTCGTCGTCATCTTCGTGTTCTCCGAGGCGGTGCCCAAGCAATGGGCCGTCCGCCACTCCGATCGCGCCGCTTTGTTCGCCGCGCCACTCGTGACGACCCTGGTGAAGTTCCCCATCACGCGAGCGGTGTCGAGCGCTTTGATCGGCTTCGCCCGCCTGATCACTCCCGGCGGGCGCGACGGCCGCGTCGAAGCTGATGTCACCGAGTCGGAATTGCTGGCGTTCGCTGATGTCGCGGCTTTGGACGAAGCGATCGAGAGCGACGAGAGGGTGCTCATTCACTCGATCATCGAGTTCGGGGACACGATCGTGAGAGAGGTCATGGTGCCGCGGCCGGACGTCATCGCCGTCGAGGACTCCGCCGAAGTCGGTTCCGTGCTCGAAAAGGCGATACAGGCCGGTTTCAGCCGCATCCCCATCTACCGACAGAGCCTCGACGACGTCGTCGGGATCGCTTTCACCAAGGACTTGATCCGCGTCGCCCGCAGCGGCAAGGAACACTGCCCGGTCGCTCAGGTCTGCCGCCCGGCGAACTTCGTGCCTGAGACGAAGCGTGTGGCACCGCTAATGCGCGAGATGCAGGCTGGCCAGTTTCATCTCGCCGTCGTCATCGACGAGTACGGCGGCACCGCCGGCATCGTGACTCTCGAAGATCTCATCGAAGAGCTCGTGGGCGAGATAGTGGACGAGTTCGACGTCGACGAGCCCTTGATCACTTCCCTCGGCGGCGGCCAGTTCCGGGTCTCGGCCAAGATGGCCGTGGACGACGTGAACGAGTTGCTCGGCGCCGAGCTTCCCGCTGGGGACTGGGACACGATCGGCGGCCTTGTGCTGGCCACAAGTGGCCACGTCCCTTCCGAAGGCGAGTCGATAGAGGTGGACGGCCACCTCCTCGTGGCCGAGAAACTCCAGGGCCGGCGCATCGGCAGCGTGCGGATCCTCCGGCTCTCGGGCCCGCCCCTCCACACCGGGCCGAGGCACCCCGACGAGGAATGGCTGGCCGAACAAGCCGAGCGCACTGTGGAGCGCGAGGAGCGCTCCGGCGCCCGGGCAGGGCGCGAGGTCGGATCCGTCACGCCCGAACGGTCCAACGACGCCAAGCGGACCGAAGGTGAGAACCGTCATTGACGGCGAGCACCCGACGAGCTCCCCTCGGTCTCCCCTGGTGAGCCGTCCGGAGGGCGTGAACGCACCCGACGCGTTTCGTTCAGGTTTCGTCGCCCTCGTCGGGCGACCGAACGTGGGCAAGTCGACGCTGCTCAACCAGATTCTCGGGCGCAAGATCGCCATCACCTCGCCGACGCCCCACACGACCCGGACCCGCGTCCGGGGCGTGCTCGACCGGCCGGACTGCCAGATCGTGTTCACCGACACCCCGGGCGTCCACCGGCCTCGGACAGCTCTCGGGGACCGGCTCAACCAGACGGCGACATCGACGTTCGACGACGTCGACTGCTGCGTGTTGATGCTCGAGGCGAGCGCCCCGATAGGCACCGGAGACCGCTTCATCGCTGCCCAGCTGCGAGCCGACACCGTCATCGCCATCAACAAGATCGATCGCGTGGACGGCGCCAGGGTCCTGCAGCACTTGGCGTTCGCCGCCGCCGAACTCGGGCTGAGCGACGCCGAGTACTTCCCCGTCTCCGCCAAGACCGGCGAGGGAGTGCCCGAGCTCGTCGAGCACCTGGCTCTTCGGATGCCCGAAGGTCCGCGCTATTTCCCGGCCGGCATGGTGAGCGACGTACCTGAGGCCTTCTACGTCGCGGAGCTGGTGCGCGAGCAGCTTCTCAGGCACGCCGAGGAGGAGCTGCCGCACTCGATCGCGTGCCGAGTGACGGAGTGGGAATGGCCGCGCATTCGTTGCGAGATCCTCGTCGAGCGCGAATCGCAAAAGGGCATCGTGATCGGCAAGCACGGCCAGGTGCTCAAAGCCGTCGGCACAGCCGTGCGCCAGCAGCTCGAGCCTGGCGCCTATCTCGAGCTGTTCGTCAAGGTCGAAAAGGGCTGGCAGCAGCACCCGGACATGATCGAGCGCCTCGGCTATTGACGCTGGAGGTGCCCGCGGCTCCGAGTGAGTCAGCGGCGGGCGCCGGTGAAGAGCACGGCCGCAGTTTCGTCTGGCGCTATCAGGCCGCGCCTGCGCAGCTGCGCCAAGCCAGCCAGGCCCGAGGACCCGGTCGGGTCGACTGCGATGCCAGTGGTTTCGGCGCCGAGCTCGTTGGCCTGGATGATCTCGTCTTCGTCCACGACGACGCCCTCGCCGCCGGTGGCGAGCATCGCCTCGACGACCGCCACCCAGTCGTAGGTCTCGTCATCGAGGATGCCGTGGGCGAGGCTGTGGGGAACGGTCTCCCAGGGCCACATGAACTCGGCCCGGTGCGCGGCCGCGTAACTGACGGCCGCGCGGATGTCTTTTGGCCCGGGCGAGGCAGGCAACCTCTCGGCCACCAGCCGGAGCGCCCTCGCCAAAGGCCAGGCCCCTTCTGTCTGGACCGTGTGCACCCGGGGCAGGCCCTCGAGCACGCCGAAGGCACTCGCCTCCGAAAGGCCTTGCGCCACGGCGCTCGCGAGCGCGCCTCCACCGACTTGGATCACGACGTGGTCGAGCCGTCCGTGACCCACCAGGCCCGCGGCCATCTCGTAGCCGAGAGTCGCACCGCCCTCGATGGCGAGCCCGTTCTCGTTGCCTTGGCAGGTGAAAGGCAGGGCCCCATCTGCGATGGCGGCTTGCAGGCGGTGGTAGGTCGGGTCCCCGGCCACTCCCTCGGCCCTCTCGCAGACCGTGATCTCGGCCCCAAGGGCCCGCAAGCGGTCCACGACCGCGGGCTCGGCGTCCGTCGGCACGAAGACCAGGAGGCGGCGACGTCCGGCGGCCGCTATGACCGCTGCCGCCAGGGCGGCGTTCCCGCAACTGGCGATGGCGAGAGGCGGGAGCTCGCCTTCGACCATGCCGAGCTGCTGGACCACCTCTAAGTGCACCAGGAGCCCGAACATGTGGCGGGCTTTGTGAGACCCGGCGACGTTGCCCGTCTCGTCCTTCACCCAGATCGCGGCACCAGACCCGAGGCGCTCCCCGAGCCGCGGCTCGGCCTTGAAGGGCGTCACGACGAAGCCGTGCCCGTCCACTCGCGCCACCTCGCCGTCAAGCCTGCGAGCCAGCGCTACGAAGTCCTGGTCGCTCATCCCGCGCGAGGTCCCGAGGTGATAGGAGTGCAGCAGCTGGCGCCAGCGCACGAACGGGCTCGGCTCGGAGCCGTCGAAAGAGAACTCGAGCCGCTCGACGTCGAGCACCCGCCTCAAGACGTGGTCGCCTCCGTCGCCGACCCGCGGACACCGGAACGGGTACGCCTCGGCGTCGTCGATGACAGTCCCGCAGCCACCGCAGACGATCGAGCTTGCAAGCTTCGGCTTGGGATTCGGCTGTGAGGCCGGGCGCGCTTCGGGAGAGTCGTTCATAGTTGAGCGAGAAGTTTAGGCCCGCAAGCCATGGTCTCCCGCAGGCCGCGGCATCTTCGGGCGCAACGAGCGGAGAAGCCGTCCTTCGAGTGCCTCAGGCCTCTGGCACGGCCCCTGAGGCCTCGGCGTGGATCCCCCTGAGGAATCCCTCCGCCACGGCCCGGTCCCTCGTGCGCCGCATGGGCGGCATGGCCCGAACCAGCGCCGGCCCGTACGACGCATGCGCCAGGCGCGAGTCGAGCACGGCGACGACCCCTTTGTCGGTAGCGGTCCGGATGAGACGCCCGGCGCCCTGGGCGAGCAGCGTCGCCGCCCGGGGGAGGTCGACGGTCTGAAAGCCCGCCCGGCCGGCCGCCTCCCGGCGCGCGGCCATCAACGGGTCGTCCGGGCGCGGGAACGGGATCCGGTCGATCACAACGAGGGTGAGCGCAGGGCCGGGCACGTCGACGCCCTGCCAAAAGCTCATCGTTGCGAACAAGCACGCCGCCTGTTGGGAGCTGAGAGCTTCGAGCAGCACCGCCTTGGGCAGCTCCCCCTGGACGAGCACCGGCCACGGCAGCCTGCCGGCGAGCTCCTCGGCCGCGGCGGCCATGGCCCGCCAGCTCGTGAACAGCGCCAGGGTCCGCCCGCCCGCGGCGAGGATGAGCGCCTCGATCTCGTCGTGGATCGCGGCCTCGGCTTCCGGGCTGCGCCGATCGGGCAGCGCCACGGCGCAGTAGAGAAGTCCGTGCGTCTGATACGGGAAGGGACTGCCGACATCGAGCTCCGTGGTTGTCTCCGTCGGCGCGCCCACCCGGGAGGCGAGCCCTCGAGGCAAGGTGGCGCTGGTCATCACGACCGGCATCGAGGAGAAGACCTGGGAGGACATGATCCCGCTCACATCGAGCGGTGCCGATCTCATCGCCGGCCTCGACCCTCCGCTCACCCAGACCACCTCGTCGTCGCCTGCCCCGAGACAGGAGGCGAGCTCCTCACGGCACCGATCCACCCCGAGGAGCGCTCTGAGGCAGCGCTGGGCTGCCTCAGAGTCACTGGCAGCGGTCCGTTCTGTCGCGCGCTCCCCCGCCCCTCCGCTCGGGCTCGCGCCAGGGTTGGAACCGCGGCGAAGCTCGCCCGAGAGCCGCTCCAGGCGATCGACCATGAGCGCCACCTGCTCGCCGATCTCGCCGCCGAGACCCGGAGCCAAGCGCTGGTCCCCACTGTCCGCCAACAGCTCCTCGAAGCGGGTGGCGGAGGCCATGACCGCCTCCACGGCTCTCGATGCCGCGGTCTCCTCACTGCGCTGGGCACGGCGACCTGAGGCGGATAGGGCGGCCCGGGCTGCCGAGGCCAGCGCACGCAGCCGCCCCGGGCCGACCTCCACGCCGAGAGAGGCGGCGAGAACGTCCTCGAGCTCGTGGGCCTCGTCGATGATGAGAGCGTCGTGCTCGGGCAACACCTCGCCACCGCACCTCAAGTCTGCGCCGAGCAGGTGGAGGTTCACGACGACGATGTCGGCCACGGCGGCCTTGGCGCGAGCCGCCTCTGCAAAGCACTCGGCGCCCATCGGGCACCGACGCGCCCCCGGGCACTCGTCAGCCGACACGCTCACGCTCGACCAGGCCGCGTTGGACGGCTCGAAGTCGAGCTCGGCGCGGTCCCCGCTCGAGGTCGAGGCAGCCCAGGCGGCCAGGCTCCTCACCTGCTTGCCGATCTCGCCCGCCGTGAGCTTGCGCGCCTTGCCACCGCCTTGACCCTTGTGGCGCGGGCTGGGGGTCTCATCGCCACCCTGCCCGTCGTCGACGGCATCGGCGTCCAGTGACGTGTCGAGTCTCTGTTGGTCGCCAAGTCGCTCGAGCTCCGCAAGGCGCTGGCGGCACAGGTAGTTCGAGCGTCCTTTCAGCACGGCCCATTTCACAGACCGCTCGAGCCCGAGGGCTACGAGCGGCAAGTCCTTGTTGGCCAGTTGGTCCTGCAGAGCCTTGGTGGCGGTGGCGACAACCACGCGCTTGCCCGAGGCGACCGCCGGCACCAGATAGGCGAGCGACTTGCCGGTGCCGGTGCCGGCAGCCACCGCGAGGCTGGCTCCCGTCCGCAACGACCTTGCCACCGCCTCGGCCATCTCCAACTGGCCCGTTCGCACCTCACCGGCGGGAAGCGTCGCGACGACCTTCCGCAACAAGTCCGCGACACCGGCTTCGGCCACACCGGGACGCTACCGGACGCCTGTCGCCCGCCGGGACGACGGGCTCAGGCCTTGGCCCGACCTCGAAGGACGCTTGCGGCGAGAAGGGCGACGATGAAGAGGGGTAGCACGACGATCGCCACGTCGCGGTGGTGGTGGAGAGCGAACGCGGCCGCGACGAAGACGAGCACTCCGAAGAACATCTCGGGGGTGTCGCCGATGAGGAAATCCCTCCAGAACCCGACGAAGGCCCTGAGTGCTCGGGTGACGGCGGTCATGACGGCGATCCTGTGCCCACGGCGGCGGCCTGCCTCGATGGCCCCAGTCGCCGCATCGTGACGCTGAGCACCGCCGACGCCGCCGCGAATAGCCCGATGAGGCCGAGGATCATGAGATCGCTGCCCGGCCAGTGCACGCCCGCCCCCTCGCCGACCCAGAAGACCCCGAAGCTCGTCAGCATCACGCCCACCGCCAGCTTCATCGAGTTTTCGGGCACCTCGGAAAGCTGCCGCGCGACCACGAAGCCGGCGGTGCCGACGACGACGACCGCAGCCGCCGCGGCGAGGGCCGCCAGAGCGAGGTGCCCGGAGCTGGCGCCGAGGGTGATCACGATCATCACGACCTCCATCCCCTCGAGGAACACGCCCTTGAAAGCAACCGTGAAGCCCGTGGCATCACGCCTCCCGTGCCGCCACGATCCCGCTTGGGCGGTCGCAGGCCCCGATTGGGCAGGATCGCGAGGGTTGCGCGAGATATCGGCCACGGTCCGCTCGTAGATGGCGTCCTCGTCGTGCAACGCCTTGTGGCCGCTCGCCCTCAGCACGGCCTTTCGCAACCAGTCGAGGCCGAGCACGAGCAGCAGCGCCCCGATCACCACGCGCAAGATGTCGATCGGGACCAGCCGAGCGAGCGGGATCCCGACCGTGGCGACGAGCGCGACGAGCACGACAGCGGCGGCGGCGGCGCCTTCGAGCGCGGACCGCCAGCCCCTCGTGACTCCAGCGGCGGTGACGATCGTGAGCGCCTCGACCATCTCGACGCAGCTCGCGCCGAACACAGCCAGGACGAGGACGATCGTGGAGGTGGTCATCGCCGCCTCACCCGAGCGCCGCCTCGGCGAGTCGCAGCCAGCCCCCCATCGCGCTCTTTACGGCGTCCCTCGGGCCACACACCGCGAGACGCTCGAGGTTGCGAAGATGGGAGACCTTGCCCACCTTGCGCCCGGAGGGGTCATGGATCCCGATCTGGGCGCCGACGTAGCGCCGCGAGTCGAACTCGAGCAGCTCGACGTGCCCGCGCCCGGCACACATGGCGACGAGGTCGTCACGGCTCAGCCAGGACTCGTCGTTGCAAGACACGACGACGACGGTTGAGTCCAACTTGCCGATGGTCTCCGCGAGCGCGGCCGGCATGGTCTGTCTCGAGTTGAAGTCGCTCCGGGTCTCGGCGCTGCGCGAGTCCGCCCGCTTGCACGCGACCCCGTAATGATCGGGTGCGTCCCAGCGGATCAAGGTCTCCCAGACGTGGTAGTTGGTGAAGTAACGGTGCTGGTTGTAAGGGGGGTCCAGATAGGCGAAGTCCACCGGGCCGAGGGAGGCGGCCGCCTCGCGGGCATCGCCCAGGATCGACCGCCCCGGTCCGGCGATCAGCTCGGGCACACGGAGCGAGAGCGGATTGAACGACCGCGGCGCCCACTGCTTCAAGTACGCCATCTGCAACCCGGTCGTCGAGTCCACCCGATCGGCCGCTTCGAGCAGGCTCGTGAGCACGATCGGGTACAACCAGCTCCCGGCGTGGCGTTCCTCTATGGCGTCACGGATCGCGTCGACGCGAGCGCCGTTCTCGGGCCGTAGGTAACGGGACTTCTCGCAGAAGACCTCGGTGAAGTACCCCCTTCGGCCCGGGAGCTTGTCGAGCTCGGCGATCGCGTCGGCTATCTCGTCGTGATCGACCGATGCCGCGTCGGTGGCGATGTAACACCGGGCGATGATCTCTGAGTAGGTCGCCGTGTCGACGGCGGTAACAAAGGCCCCCTGACGCTTGAGCTCCTGGGCGACACGGGTCGTGCCGGTGAACAAATCGGCGGCGGTGACGGCGCCGCAGCCCGAGGCAAGGGCGGAAAGCGTCTGCACGAGGCGCCGCTTGGACCCGAGGTACTTGATCAATCCTCTGTCACCTCGGCGCAGCCGTTCGCGTTCGGCGCCGCGGCCAGTTCCTCGAACCGCTTACGGTCGAGCACATAGACACCGAGCGACTTGTGGAGCTCAGGCTCGACCGTCTCCCGGACAAGCTGCAGCCCCACGCGCTCGGCAAGGCGCCTGGAGGCGAGGTTGGCCGGCTCCACGACCGCCACGATCCGCTCGGTGCCGAGATGCTCGAAGCCGATGCGCATGCTTTCCCTTACCGCCTCAGTGGCGTAGCCACGGCCCCAGTACCGGGGATGAAAGCGCCAGCCGGCCTCCACCTCGCCATTGATCTCGTGAAACCAAGTGGCGAGCTGCACACCTGCGCAACCGACGAGCGTCCCGTCCGCGCCCAGCTCGACGGCGTATTTCGCGAACCCGTCCCGGTCCCACGCTTCGAGAAAGCGGTCCAGCTGAATCGCGGCTTCCTCGCGTGTCATGCCTCTCGCCAAAGGAAATTCCCACACCTCGGCCTCGGCGAACACCTCGGCCAGCGCGTCCAGGTCGGAAGCACTCCATCTGCGCAGCACCAGTCGGTCGGTGACCACTTCCTCAGGGATCCTCGGGCTCACCACTGGGCGGAGCATAACGGTGACAGGCATGGGCCTGAAGAGAAGGCCGGGGCTTCCCGCGGGGTCGCCTGACCCGAGCCGCGGTGACAAGCGGGAGTAACTTCGGGCCGATGGCCATAGCTGAGGTAGATCCCGCTCGGATCCCCAAACACGTCGCATGCGTGATGGACGGCAATGGCCGCTGGGCCCGCCACCGCGGGCTTCCCCGCACCGAAGGCCACGCCGCCGGCGAAGAGGCGATGTTCGACACCGTGGAGGGCGCGCTCGATCTCGGCATCGAGTGGCTGACGATGTTCGCCTTCTCAACCGAGAACTGGCGGCGGCCTCCTGACGAGGTCAGCTATCTCATGCACTTCAACGAGAGGATCCTCACGAACCATCGTGACGATCTGAACACCAAGGGAGTGCGCATCCGCTTCGCCGGCCGTCGGGACTGGCGCGTGCCGCGCCGGCTTATCCGGCACATGGACGAGTCCGCCGAGCTCACTGCCGCCAACCGCCGCCTCACCCTCACGGTCTGCTTCAACTACGGCGGACGGGCGGAGATCATCGACGCCGTGAAACGGCTCGTCGCCGACGGCGTGCCCGCGAACAAGGTGGACGAGCGCGCCCTCCACTCACGCCTGTGCTGGCCCGACATGCCCGATCCTGACGTCGTGATCCGCACCTCGGGCGAGTTCCGCATCTCGAACTTCCTGCTCTGGGAGCTCGCCTACTCCGAGCTCGTCTTCACCGATGTGCTCTGGCCCGATTTCCGCCGGGAGAACCTGTTTGCAGCCGTTCGCGAATTCCAGCGCCGGGACCGCCGATACGGGGGCCTCGATGAGTAACCGGGCAATCGCGACCGGCGCGCCGTTCCCACGGTGGCGTCGCGGGCGTCGTTGACCCTGAGGTGGCCACTTACCGCGACGAGGGCGTAGTACTCCGCTCGATCAAGCTCGGGGAAGCCGACCGGATCGTGACCTTCGCGACTCCCGAGCACGGCAAAGTCCGAGCTGTCGCCAAAGGGATCCGCAAGCCGAAGAGTCGGCTTGCCGGGCGTCTCGAACCTCTCACCTACGTGTCCATGATGTGTTGGAAGGGACGGGATCTCGACATCGTGAACCAGGTCGAGGCCCTCGAGCACTTCAAGGCGATACGAGCGGACATCGACCGGGTGCCGGTCGCGATGACGATGCTCGAGGTCGTTGATCACCTCGCTCTCGAGAGGCACGCCATGCCGGAGATGTTCCGGATGCTCGTCGGTGCGCTGCGGACCCTCGAAGAGCACCCCTCGCCTGCCCTCCTCGGGTCCTTCCTCTGGAAGCTCCTCGCACTCGAGGGAGTCGGGCCCTCGGTCGACCAGTGTGCCGGCTGCGGCTCTGAGGCCGAGCTGGTCGCCTTCGACCCGGGCGAAGGCGGGTTCCTGTGCCGCAACTGCCGTCGGGGCCAAGCTGTCGGCGCCGAGACGGTGGAGCTGGTTCGCCAGGTTCTCGGGGGCGGGCTCCGCGGCGCCTTGGAGCAGCCGCCCAACAGGGCCGTGGCGGAGTCCGAGCGCCTCGCTCTGGCCGCCACCGAGTACCACTTGGACCGGAAGGTGCGCTCGGCCCACCGAGGCGCCGAGACGAGCGCGGTTAACCTGCCGCCATGGCGATGACTCCCGAGCCCGTAACCGACCCTTCGCTGTTCGACACCATTGTGAACTTGTGCAAGCGACGTGGTTTCGTCTTCCCCTCCGCTGAGATCTACGGAGGCATCCGCTCCACGTACGACTACGGACCGCTCGGCGCCCTCATGCTGCGCAACGTGAAGGAGGCGTGGTGGCGGGCGATGATCCAGGAGCGCGAGGACGTCGTCCCGATCGACGCCGCCATCCTCACCAACCCCAAGGTCTGGGAGGCCTCCGGCCACCTGGCGACCTTCACGGACCCGCTCGTCGACTGCCGCAATTGCAAAGAGCGCTGGCGCGCGGACCAGATCGAGGACACGTGCCCGCAATGCGGTTCTAAAGACCTGACCGACGCGCGGCCGTTCAACTTGATGTTCAAGACCTTCGTCGGGCCCGTCGAGGGCGACAGCTCCGTCGCCTACCTCCGGCCCGAGACGGCCCAAGGCATGTTCGTCAACTTCCTCAACGTGCTCACCTCCATGAGGCGCAAGCCGCCGTTCGGCATCGCCCAGATCGGCCGGGCGTTCCGAAACGAGATCACGCCCGGCAACTTCGTGTTCCGCACCCGGGAGTTCGAGTTGATGGAGGTTGAGTTCTTCGTCCCTCCCGCCGACAGCCCGCGCTGGCACTCCTACTGGTGTGAGGAACGGCTCGGCTGGTACAAGCGCTACGGCATCAGCGCCGAGAAGCTGCGCCTCCGGCCGCACGAGAAGGAAGAGCTCTCCCACTATTCGGCCGGCACGACCGACATCGAGTTCCTCTTCCCCTGGGGCTGGGGGGAGCTCGAGGGAGTAGCCAATAGGACCGACTACGACCTCAAAGCCCACCAGGAGCACTCGGGCACGTCGCTGGAATACTTCGACCAGACCACCAACGAGAAGTACGTCCCCCATGTCGTCGAGCCGGCAGCAGGTGCGACGAGAGCGATGATGGCGTTCTTGATGGCCGCCTACGACGAGGACGAGGTGGGTGGCGAGCGACGGGCCGTGCTGCGGCTGCACCCGCGCTTGGCTCCCTACCAGGTGGCTGTGCTGCCCTTGTCGAAAAAGGAGACGCTCACGCCCGTGGCGCGGGAGGTCCTCCACCTGCTTCAGCCGCATTTCATGTGCGAGTACGACGAGACGCAGTCGATCGGCCGCCGTTACAGGCGCCAGGACGAGATCGGAACGCCGTATTGCGTGACGATCGACTTCGACAGCCTCGAGGACCGGCAGGTGACGGTGCGCGACCGTGACACGACCGAACAGACGCGCCTTGGCATCGACGGGCTCGTCCCACACCTGCTCGAGCGGCTCAAGATCTGAGCCGGTCCCGCCCCCAAGGTGACAATTCCTGTTTCAGCCATCCCCGATCGCGTTTAGGCTTTCCGCCTGCCCGGACGATTTTCAGGAGGTCTTCATGGGCTACGTCTACGACTTCGACTACAAGCACCCAAAGCCCCCGATGGAGCTCAAGGGGCTCCTCGGCGGAAAGGGCGCAGGCCTGGCCGAGATGACCTCGGTGCTCGGACTGCCGGTGCCGCACGGTTTCACGATCACGACGGACGCGTGCCGTGCCTACATGGGCGAGGGCTGGCCCGAAGGGCTCGACGATGAGATCACCGAGCACTTGACGAGGCTCGAGGAGCGCATGGGACGGCGCCTCGGCGACCCGGGGAACCCCCTGCTCGTCTCTGTCCGCTCGGGAGCGAAGTTCTCCATGCCGGGCATGATGGACACGGTCCTCAACCTCGGGCTCAACGACAAGTCGGTCGTCGGCCTGGCCACCCAGACCAGTGACGAGCGCTTCGCCTACGACTCCTATCGTCGCTTCGTCCAGATGTACGGCCGCATCGTGCTCAACATCCCGACCGAGGAGTTGGACGGCCCACTGGAAGCGCTCAAGGAGCTCAGGGGGGCTTCGGACGCCGAGCTCGCGGCTGCGGACCTCAAAGACCTGGTCGAGACGCTGAAGGGCGTCGTAAAGAAGGCGACCGGCAAGGACTTCCCGCAAGAGCCGATCGACCAGCTGCGCGGCGCCATCGAGGCTGTCTTCGAGTCCTGGAACGGAGCGAGGGCCGTCGCCTACAGGAACCAGGAGAAGATCCCGCACGACCTCGGAACAGCGGTCAACGTGCAGGCGATGGTGTTCGGCAACCACGACGACAAATCGGGCACCGGGGTCGGCTTCACCCGCGACCCGGCGACAGGAGCGAAGGGCGCCTACGGCGACTTCCTCGTGAACGCCCAAGGGGAGGACGTCGTGGCGGGCATCCGCAACACCGAGCCGCTCTCCGCCCTCGGCGAGAGGTTCCCTGCCCTCTACTCGGAGCTGTTGGAGGTATTCGCGAAGCTCGAAGCGCACTATCGCGACATGTGCGACACGGAGTTCACGATCGAGCAGGGCAAGCTCTGGATGCTCCAGACCCGCGTCGGCAAGCGGACCGGCCGGGCGGCACTGCGCATGGCGGTCGACATGGTCGACGATCCAGTCATCAAGCTCACGCACGCCGAGGCGCTACAGCGGATCACCGCCGACAACATCGAGGCCGTGCTGCATCCGCAATTCGCTAGCAATTCCGCGCCGGTGCTCGCCCGCGGGCTCGCCGCCTCGCCGGGCGCCGCCGTCGGGGCCGTCTGCTTCACAGCCGACGACGCCGCCGCTGCCGCTGCCAAGGGCGAGCACGTGATCCTCGTCCGCAACGAGACGTCCCCTGAGGACGTGCACGGCATGCTCGCCGCCGAGGGAATCTTGACGGCCAGGGGCGGGCTGGTGAGCCACGCCGCCGTCGTCGCCCGTGGCTGGGGCAAGCCGGCCGTCGTCGGCGCCGAGGCACTGCGGATAAGCGCTGCCGACAAGGTGTTCAAGGTCGGCGACACAGTCGTCCGCGAAGGCGACGTGATCTCGATCGACGGCTCGGACGGATCCGTCGTCGTCGGAGCCGTGCCGCTCATCGCCGCGGAAGCGCCCCCGGAACTCAAGGCACTGCTCGTGTGGGCCGACGAGATCCGAGCGGGCCGCCTCGGAGTGCGGGCCAATGCCGACACCGGTGATGACGCCGCGAACGCACGCGACCTCGGCGCCGAAGGCATCGGCCTGTGCCGGACCGAGCACATGTTCTTCGGCGACCGCCTGCCGATCGTCCGGCGGATGATCCTCGCCTCCACCGAGGAAGAGGAGAACGCCGCCTTGGAGGAGCTGCGCGTGGCGCAACGCACCGACTTCCTCTCGATCCTCGAGGCCATGGACGGCCTGCCCGTCATAGTCAGGCTCCTCGACCCACCGCTGCACGAGTTCCTCCCCGACGTCGAGTCCCTCCTCGTCAAGCAAGCCCGCGAGGGCCTCTCCGACGACGAGAAGAAGCTCCTCGACGCCGCCAAGTTCTGGCGGGAGGCCAACCCGATGATCGGCGTGCGCGGGGTGCGCCTTGGCGTGCTCAAGCCCGGGCTCTACGCGATGCAGGTGCGCGCCCTCATGGAGGCCGCTTACGAGCGGGCCAAGGTCGGTGGGCACCCGGTCGTCGAGATCATGATCCCGCTCACGATCTCCCGCGAGGAGATGGCTCTCGCCCGCTCCTGGGTCGAGCAGGCGCTCAAGGACGCCGCCGCCGCTGAAGGCGTGGGCGCCGAGGCCGCCGGGCGGACCGAGGTCGCCATCGGCACCATGATCGAGACTCCGCGGGCGGCACTGCTCGCGAACGAGATCGCCGAGGAGGCCGACTTCTTCTCCTTCGGCACGAATGACCTCACCCAGATGACCTTCGGTTTCAGCCGTGACGACGTCGAGGGCCGGATGATGGCCGCTTATGTCGGCCAGGGCCTGCTCAGCGCGAACCCGTTCGAGAACGTGGACGTCGACGGCGTGGGCGACCTCGTCCGTGTCGCCGTCGAACGGGGGCGGGCTGCCAAGCCGGGGCTCAAGATCGGCGTGTGCGGCGAGCACGGCGGCGATCCCGCCTCGATCGACTTCTTCGCCAAGGCGGGGCTCGATTACGTGAGCTGCTCGCCCTACCGGGTGCCGATCGCGAGGCTCGCGGCCGCCCACTCGGTGCTGGCGATCGACGCCGAGAAGGCCGCGAAGGCTTCCGTCTAAGCAGGGCTCGGCTCGAGAGGGACACAGTGTCCCTCCACGGGCGCCCGCGCCTCGAGCCGCGATACGGTCCAGACGATGGCAATCCCCGATGAGGACGTAGCCGAGGTCCGCGCGGCGACCGACATCCTCGCGTTGATCGGGGAGTACACGCCGCTAAAGAGAGTCGGCCGGCGTTATGTGGGGCTGTGCCCGTTCCATTCCGAGAAGACGGCGTCGTTCTCGGTCAACGCTGAGGAGGGCCTCTACTACTGCTTCGGCTGCCAGGCGTCCGGGGACGCGATCACGTTCCTGCGCAACATCGAGGGCTGCGACTTCGTGGAGGCGGTGGACCGGCTGGCGTCGAGAGCCGGCATCGCCATCCGCCACGACACCGAGGGCAAGGACCAGTCCGACCGTGAAGGGCGCCAGGCGCTGCTCGGCGTCATGGACAAGGCCGTCGCCTTCTACCACGAGCAGCTGCTGAGCTCCTCGGACGCGAAGCGGGCCCGCCAGTACCTGCGGTCCCGCGGGTACGAAGGCGAAACGGTGCGCCAGTTCGCGATGGGCTGGTCTCCGGAGTCCGGCCGCGCCCTCGTGCAAGCGGTTCGGGCACCCACGGAACTCCTCGTCAAAGCCGGGCTCGCCCATCAGGGCCAAAACGGTCTCCGGGATGCCTTCAGGGGCCGGGTGATCTTCCCGATATTCGACCCGGCGGGCAAGGCGATCGGCCTCGGCGGGAGAATCCTCCCGGGCGCCGGAGACGCAGCCGGCCCCAAGTACCGCAACTCCCCCGAGACGCCCGTGTACTCCAAGCGCCGCACCCTGTACGGCCTCAACTGGGCCAAGCACGCCGTCGTCCAGGCGGGCGAGGTGATCGTCTGCGAGGGCTACACAGACGTCATCGGGTTCTTCACCGCCGGGTTGCCCCGCGCCGTTGCGACGTGCGGCACCGCCCTTACAGAAGAGCACTTCCGTCTTCTCGGGCGATTCGCGAAGCGCGTCGTCCTCGCCTTCGACGCCGACTCGGCGGGCCAGTCCGCGGCCGCCCGCTTCTACGAGTGGGAAAAGCGCCACGAGATCGAGGTCGCCGTGGCGGCGCTACCGGAAGGAAGCGACCCGGCGGATCTTGCCATGCACGACCCGGAGGTGCTCAAACAGGCGGTCGAGCAGGCGAAGACTTTCCTCTCCTTCAGAGTCGACAGGGTCTTGGCCTCGAGCGAGCTCAAGACCGGCGAGGGACGAGCGCATGCGGCCGAGGCTGCACTCGCCATGGTCGCAGAGCACCCCAACGAGCTGGTCCGTGACCAGTATCTCGTCACGGTCTCGGACCGCACGAGAGTCGATGCCGAACGGCTGCGACCGATGCTCGACGCCCTTGTCCGGGCCTTCGAGGCCTCGGGACGGAAGACGTCCGGCGACCCAGGGCGTCCCACCGCAGGCAACCGACCTCGGCAGCCCGACGAGGAGCCACCGTGGGAGCCGGACCCGGAAGCGGGCTCAGACGAAGGTGCGACCGCTCCGCGCCCGAGCGGACCAGGGCCGAACTCTCGCCGGGGCTTTGCCAGGGTGCCCCCAGGAGCCCGCGCCGGCCGGGACGCGCTCGTGCTCGCCATCCGCGAGCCCGAGACGATGGCCGGGCGGCTCAACGAGGCCCTGTTCGCCGATGCCCTGCAGCGAGCCGCCTTGAGGGCCCTGTTGGATTCCGAAAGCCTGCACGAGGCGATCGAGAAAGCAGACGACAACGTGGCGGACCTGCTGCGGCGCCTCGCCGTGACGGAGCCCGACGCCGATCCAGATCAGACCGTGGCGGCCCTCGCCAGGGCTGCCGCCCAGGTCGCTCTCGACGAGATCGAGGCTGACGCCCGCCAGGCGGAAGCCGAAGGTGACGAGGCCAGGCTTGCCGCCGCGGGCGCCGCCATCGGCTGGCTCAAGTCTGAGCTCGAACTCATGCAGGAGCCGGGAACGGCCGATAGGACTTCTGTGGCCGTGACGGAGGCTGCCGAGCGATTGGTAGCGTGGCTGTTGCAGCGCTACCTGGAGGCGAGATGAGCGGCACGACTGAGGAGGCGCCCAAGCCAAGCGTCAAGCGCTCCCCGAATGCTGGCCGCTCGAGAGCGGGCACATCGCGGGTGAGCACCCACCGGTCGGCTGAGGCGCTGCCGGCCGATATGGGTAATCTCGCCGCCGAAACGGCTCCAGACGAGGAGCCGACCCAAGAGCTCCCTGCAGCCCACAAACCGCGACCCCATCTCGTGTCGATGCCGATGTCCTCGGCAGGCGGGAGCGGCGACGCGCAGGGAACCGACCCCGTCCGCGCCTACCTCAAAGAGATCGGGCGCGTCTCGCTGCTGTCGCTCGAGTTGGAAGTCCTCTTCGCACGACAGATCGAAGCCGGGCAGGAGGCAGCAGCAGAGCTGGCCGCCCGTGTGTCCTCGGGCTCGTTGGAGAAGCTGTCCCTCGAAGAGCGCCGAGCGCTCGAGCACAAGATCCACGAAGGCCTTGAAGCCAAGGACCATCTGATCGAGGCGAACCTGCGGCTCGTGGTCTCGATCGCGAAGCACTACCGCAACCGCGGCATGGCCTTCTTGGACCTCATCCAGGAGGGCAATCTCGGCCTGATGCGGGCGGTCGAGAAGTTCGACTACCGCCGCGGCTTCAAGTTCTCCACCTACGCCACGTGGTGGATCCGCCAGGCGATCACGCGGGCCGTAGCGGACCAGGCGCGCACGATCCGGATCCCCGTCCACATGGTCGAGACGATCAACAAGATCGTGCGCACCCAGCGCCAGCTTTCCCAGGAGCTCGGCCGCGAACCGACCGTGGAGGAGGTCGCCGCCCGCACACAGTTCCCCGTCGAGCGCGTGCGCGAGATCCAGCGGATCAGTCAGGACACTGTCTCACTGGAGCAGCCCATCAGCGACGAGGAGAAGTCCAGCCTGTCGGATCTGATCGAAGACCACACGGCCGAGGTTCCCGTGGACGCCGCCACGCGGATGCTGCTCAACGAGGCTGTGAAGAGAGCCCTCTCGGAGCTGAGCGAGCGTGAGCAGGAAGTCGTCAGGCTCCGCTTCGGCCTCGATGACGGCCGCATCCGCACTCTCGAGGAGGTCGGGCAGATCTTCGGCGTCACTCGCGAGCGAATCCGCCAGATCGAAATGAAGACACTCGCGAAACTGCGGCACCCAATGGTGTCGCGCCCACTCAGGGACTACGTCGAAGGCGATTGACCTCCGGGCACCCGGAGATCAGTTCCTGCTGATCGTCTCGGAACGTTGGATCGCGGACGCGTTTTCGAACAAGGCAATCACCCGCTCCCGGGCGAGATTCCCGATCTGGCTGTGCAATAGATCGCCGGCCCTTTCGCGTGCCAGATCGCTGAGCGACACGATCTTGCCTGCATCCGAGTCGGTTACGGACCCGGTCGAGGTGCGGCCCGAAACGGGCGCTCGGAGCTGCCGCGCCTTTTGTGTCAGGTAGTAACCCGCGGCACAGCCAACGACGAACCCGGTTCTAAAGCGCATCCGCTCTTCTTAGCCCTCGTGCCCAGGCTCCGCCAGCGCGACTTTGAAAACCTGGTTCTCAGGCCAGATAGGCTTCGCATTGCATTCCGGGGTAGCTCAATCGGCAGAGCACGCGACTGTTAATCGTGTGGTTGAGAGTTCGAGTCTCTCCCCCGGAGCCACGACTCCCGGAGGGCTAGCCCGTCGTCTTCGATTGTGACGGTCGGTTCGCGCCGTTAACGGGCAAATAAGTGCCGGTTCCTGATACGGAGATGTCGTGCGACCAGGTCAGCACCTCGTATGGCCCGACCATGGCGGCATGCTGCGGTGCACCGAAAGTCGCCACAGCTGACTTCTCGTCGACTCCCCCCCACACGGCCACGGCGTTGTAGACGAGGAACTGAAAGCCGCCCCCGTACCAGGCCGAGGTCGACAGCCTCGTGTACCTCACGACGTGTCCGTCGCTGTCGACCGCAACAACCGGACGGACCACTACGGCATCGGAGGACTCCACCGTGACAATTGACGCGCTCCAGAAGTCGCCCACGCCCTTGGTCAGATGATGCTCCTTCAGATACGTGGCGAGATGGACGACGGACTGTCCCGGAGGAGCAACAGTGAGAGTGTTCGCGAAGGTCGCCACGTAGCCGACCGCCACCAGTGCTGCGACGCTGGCGACGGCAACTCTCGGCCAGCCGTTTCGCGCCCGTTCCGCGATCCTGCCCGCGAGACGCGCGCCGAGGATTGAGCCGAAGACCACTGCGGAGGTGAGGTAGCGGGCGAAGGGTGCGGAGGCATTCAGAGCGAACCACACGTATGTGGCGCACCCGCCCAAGAAGGCGAAGGCAAGGACGTCCTCGAACCAGGCGGCCTCCAACCAGCCGGGCTTCGCGACACCCTCCGTATCACGCGACCCGGCCCCGAAGAGAGCCGCTCTCACGATCGCGGCCAGCGCCCACACCACAGCCACCACACACAGGCACAGCCCTATCGCGTGTGCAACCTCCAGAACCGGAGGCACAGCGGGAGCACCAAACGTCCTCGTCCCGACACCGCCCAAGGCCGCCCCGTACTTGATGACGTGATAAGCGTTGTGGATCATCTGGTGAAATGCCGCGCGAGGGTTGGCCGCGCCTATCGAGTAGGTCCCTATCGCCAAAGCGATCCGGCGCACCACCTCCGCGAGCACTGTGCTGACCACCGCAGCCGCGACAGCCGGCGCGCCTGCTCGCCATTGACGCTGTCGGAACATGGCGACGAAACCTGCAAGAACTATCGGAGCTGTGCCCAGCACGATGGTCTGCAGGTCTCCCAGCAGACCCGCTGCCAAGAAAGTGACCGCCACCAGCCATCCCCAGCCGAAGCGTCCTTTTCTCAACGCCACGAACGCGATGAGGCACCAGAGTGTCGTCGCCACGTGAAATGGGCCAATCAAAAAGAACTCAGCGAGGGCATGCGCCGGCAACCCGAGCAGAGCCACCACGACGGCAATTGCAGCCAAGCCGGGCAGTCGACCGCGGCCACGTTGCGCTATCCACGCGCCCATTCCGATTACGCATGTCGCAATAACGGCGGGCACGAGGTGCAGCAGTTGTGGGTGCACACCAACTAGCGCGACCGCCACGGCATAGAAAGGCGCGTCGACCAGCCAGAACGAGTCCAGTGACAGCGCCCAGTGCGTGAGGGTGAAGTTGCTGAGCATGGCCTTTCCTTCAAGAACCACGCTCGCCCCATCGGAGCTCCCGGGATAGGAGTGGACCGACGAGAGATAGAGCAGGTAGGTGAGCAGAATGCCACCCACCAGCCACGCGCCCCAAAGGGCCACACGCGAGGCAAGGGTACCCGAAATCGGTCGGTGACCAGCCCTATCCCGCACGGCCGGATGATAGTCAATTGTCGACTCTGACCCACCAAACCGGTCAGTTTCGGGGCCTGTCCCTTTCATTCGGGTCCCGGTCGCGCGCCGAATCCTGACGCCGCTGGATCGAACTGGCCCCGGCGACAACCGTGCCGACTAGCGTTCCTGCCAGCACAAGAGGCTGAGGATCGCCTCGATTAGCGAGACACACACGTCGACAACGGGCCCGTAGCTCAGTGGTCAGAGCAGGGGACTCATAATCCCTTGGTCGCAGGTTCGATCCCTGCCGGGCCCACAAACCACGTGTGTTAATCCGCCTGATTCTTGACGGTTTGACGTCGGCTGATCCTTTACGCGACTTCGCCTGATGCTTTACGCGCATTCGGCTGATGCTTTACACCTCCGCCCCGCCCTGGTGTCCTCGCCTGGTCGAGGAAGGGGGCGGCCAAGTGCTCAGGGAGCTCAGCAAGGTGGAACAGCGTTACGACGCCGTCATGGGCGTCATCAGAGATGGCCTCGCTGTGACGGAGGTGGCCGAGAATTTCGGGGTGACCCGCCAGAGCCTGCACGCCTGGCTGCGTCGCTACGAGGCAGGCGGGATCGAGGCTCTCGCGGACCGCTCCCACCGGCCAAAGAACGTCCCGCACCAGATCGACGGAGCTGCCGAGGCGAGAGTGCTGGAACTGCGGCGACTGCACCCCTTCTGGGGTCAGCGCACGATCGCCCACCGGCTCGCCAAGGAGGGCTACTCGCCGGCTCCGTCCGAGAGCGGGGTCTATCGCTCCCTTGTGCGACACGGCCTCATCGAACCCAAGGCGAGGCGCAAGCGCCTCGTGGAATACAAACGCTGGGAACGCGGGCGGCCGATGGAGCTGTGGCAGATGGACATCGTGGGCGGGATCCTGCTCGCCGACGGCACCGAGCTCAAGTGCCTGACGGGGGTCGACGACCACTCCCGTTACTGCGTCTCGGCCGGGCTGATGAAACGGGCCATCTCGAAGAACGTCTGCGCCGTCTTCGCGGCCGCCCTGGAGTGCCACGGGGTGCCCGAGGAGATCCTCACCGACAACGGTCTCGTATTCTCCGCTCGGCGCTCGGGCAACGCCTTGGAGGTGCTCTTCGACAAGATCTGCCGCGAGAACGGCATCACCCACCGGCTCACAGCTCCCCGCTCACCGACCACAACGGGCAAGATCGAGCGCTTCCACCGCAGCCTTCGCACAGAGTTCCTCCGCGGCAAGGTCTTTGCCGACCTCGCCCAGGCCCAGCGCGAGCTCGACGACTGGGTGGCCGACTACAACACCAACCGTCCTCATCAGGGCATCGGCATGTGCACTCCCGCCGAGCGCTTCTATGTCCGCGACCCCCAGTCGACAGCACTCGAGCTTGCAGCGGACACTCGTCTCGCGGCGTTGCGCTCGGGCGACGATTGGCTGAGTCGCACCGTTGCCGCGAACGGCGTCATCTCTGTCGCCTACCAGGCCTTTTCGGTCGGAAAACACCACGGTGGTGAGATTGTCGACGTGCACCTGAGTGACAACGTTCTCGAGGTCTGGTTCGGGGCTGAGCTGATAAAGACCGTTCTTCGCACGACGAAAGGAGACATCCGAAAGAAGCGGGCGCAGCGTCCGGCTGCGCTTCGATGACCAACCACTAATCGAGGTGTAAAGCATCCTCCGAACGCATTGTGGAAAGCATCAGGCGCGATACTTCAGGCCCACAAACCACATGTGGGAGAGAGGGATGAGGCCGCCGGCCCGACACGACGGGCCAGGGACAGCTCGCGCGCCCCTTTTCGATCGGCATTCACAGATGCTCCCGACGCCATTGGGTTAGGACCGGCGGCGGAATCATTCGTCAGGCTCCACTGCGCTATTCACTATCACCTGCCACCGTCGGTCGATCGCCCCGTGCGCCGGTCCTCTTGGGTCAAGCGGCGTGCGGTTGCGGTCCGCCCTGGCGGACTCTTCCAGTGCGCTCAGATCCATGTCACTCTTGACGTGCTCGAGAAGAAAGCCCAGTCGCCGCGCGGCCGCCCGTGGCCGTTGCGACGTCTGTTCTGCGAGACTGTCGGCGTCGAGAGTGAGTTCACGCAAGACAGTTACGACGTTGCCGACGCCAGCGCCTCGACTCGGGACCTGAGCGAGATCGAAAGCACACGTCTCCGGGGTCGCGACCTGAAGCGACCCAGTGGGGCCAGCCGTGATCGCCGCCGGCCATTCTGCCATCTTGGCATCAGTATAGAAATGCAGTCTCGGCTCGGATGTCCTGTTAATTACTGAACGGTCGACGACCGTCTGGGTTACCTGGACCGCTTGGTGCGCCGCTCCGTGGCGGGCCGCCGCGGAGAGATAACCAAGGTAGTAGTTCCGGTCAAGGTGACGGCAGAGGTCGTCGAGGAACCAGTCGGCCGGTACGGTGCCCTCGTGCCGGTGCTGCGGCGGAATGATGACATACAGGCCCCTTACTGGACTGAAGAGGAGGTGCCGCCGTTGCGCCTCGGCGACGGCAACTCGCACCGATCCTGGCGAAGATCCTGAGCGATCCCGAACTTGCTCCTGCGTGACCGTTACCTGTCCCTCGCTGAGAAGCTCGTCCCAAACACTGGCGAAACGCGTACTGGTAGCCACGAAAGTTAGTATATCGCTAACTTTCGTAGTTGTCAGTATGCGTGGTGCAGTCACGGAGAGCTGGGCCTTGGACCAGACGCGGATAGTCGACTCACAGCCGCTGGCTATGCCGGACCTGGGCTCTTCTAGGTGACGAGTCGTCCGAGGGACTCAAACTCGGCTGGCGCACCCAACATTCACCCAACATTGGGTTTCCCAACTGTGCCGTCCAGAGGCGTCCCGCTTTGGAGATGCACGACCTGTTCAGGAGCGCAATTGCCGACGCTGCAGGACCGTGCGAGACGCCGTCGAACTGGTCAGGTGGCCCCATGATCCCTTGATCGCAGGTTCGACCCCTGCCAGGTCCACCAATGTGTATTGATTCGGTCCGAACACTCACAGGCCCACAAACCACATACAGGTCAGGCCTTTGGCGGCCTTGCGGACCCTCTCGGACGGTAGTCCATTCACTTGACATTCTTGCGCTAGCACCGATCGTGGCCGTACAGTGGCCGTACATCAGTCAGGAGAAGCCTCGATGGCGACAACTACCCGAACGAAGAACAGGCGGTTGGAGGTTCGCACCACAACTGAGGAGCGTGAGCTCATCGACCGCGCCGCCGACAGCACGGGCACGGATCTGACCTCTTTCGTCGTCGAGCACCTAGTCAACGCAGCGCGTCAAATCCTGGCAGATCGCGAAACGTTTCGCCTGTCGCAAGACGCCCTTGACGAGTGGGAAAGAGTTAACCACTGCTCGGCCAAGGAGCTGACCAGTCTTCGCCGGCTCATGGAGCGGCCCTCTCCCTTCACGGAGTGAGGCCTGCCTGCTGCCCGCCCCGTCTATCGGCTGCCGCAGACGAGGTCGAGGAGTTCAACTGTCGATCTGCGGAGCAGACCAATTGGTTGCGAAGACACGCGCACCAGTCCACCTCCGCAGGTGGAACAAGGGTCTTCGTTGTTACGGCCCGAAGCAACAACAGGGTCGTCGCGTACTACGCGTGGCGCATGGCGCAGCTCGACACCGCGGCTACTCCGTCACGGCTTCGCAGAGGGGCAGGACGATATCCGCAACCAGTCGCTTTGCTCGCCAGGCTTGCCGTCGACATTGAGCACGAACGTCGAGGGCTGGGAGCTGGACTTCTTGTTGACGCGATCACACGGCTGCTGAGTATCAGCGAAGGCATAGGTCGTCGGGGCCTGCTAATCCATGCCGAAACTGCTCAGGCGCGCGACTTCTACCTCCACCTTATTCCCGAGCTTGAATCGAGCCCGACCGACGAACTCCATCTCGTGCTTCTCATGAAGGACGCTCGCAAGACACTGCTTCATGAGTCCGCCACTCCAAAGCACTAGGAACCCGGCATCCACTCAAGGTTGGGCTTCCCACGTCGTCCGGTGCTCACAACTAGCGCCCTGCTTCGGGGCTGAACGGCCTGTTCAGGATGGCCGTTGGGGGCCTGGTCGGACGGTGCGAGGAGCTTTCGAACGGGTCGGCGTGGCCGCAGGATCCCTTGAGCGCAGGGTCGGTCCCTAGCGGACTCCCCAACGTGGCGTCGCGAGACGGCTGCGCTCTATGTCGCGCGACAGCAGAGCAGGTATCGCGAATCAACATGACCCTGCGTCACCTAAGGGTCTTGACGCGGCGTCGCTGCGTTTTGGTACCGTCCTCCCATCCCACCTGCCGATCTCACCACCGGGTTCTGCGACCTACGGCCCAACGTCGCGCTCGTCACGGGCTGCGGCAGCAACCTCGGCATCGGCTTTGCCTGCGCCCGCCAGCTTGCCCGTCTCGGAGCTCGAGTCGCGATCACCTCAACGACCGAACGCATTGACGCCCGCACTGCCGAGTTGCGCGAGGACGGTGCAACTGCCTTCGGTTACGTTGCGGACCTCTCGATCGAAGGCCAAGCTCAATCACTCGTAGCATCCGTCGAGGCAGCGCTCGGTCCGATCGACATCTTGGTCAACGCGGCCGGGATCGCCCGCAGCGGAACGACTCCCCCGGAGGCGATGTTCGCCGAGTTCACTTCCGAGGACTGGCAGGCAGAACTCGCCTGCAACCTCATGACCGCCATTTACGCGACGAAGGCCGCCATATCGGGCATGGTGAGGCGAAAATACGGGCGTATCGTGTTCATCTCTTCCGTGACGGGACCGCTCGTGACAGCCCCCCACGAGTCGGCCTACGGCGCTTCAAAGGGTGCGATCGAAGGCCTGATGCGCTGCATCGCCCTCGAATATGGGCGCGCTGGAATAACAGCGAACGCCGTTGCGCCCGGTTGGATAGCGACAGGCACCTCGCCCGAGGACGAGCTCGCCGCTGGGCGCAGCACGCCAGTAGGACGGCCTGGGACGCCCGACGAGGTCGCATCACTCGTCGCCTTTCTCGCCTCTCCCTCGGCGAGCTACATAACCGGACAGTCCATAGTGATCGACGGTGGAAATGTGATTCAGGAACCGCACGGGATCGACCTGTACACCGACCAGGCCTTCTAGGCGTCCTGGGTTCGGTCCGGCGGACCCCAGAAGACGCTCAGCACGAAGACACGTTTGGGCCGAGTTAGAGCGCGGCAAGGTCCGGAGATCTCGGGCAAGACGCGCGGTCGACTTTCTCGGCCGGCGCCGCCACCGCGGTCCACCACGAGCGTCACTGGTCCCACATCCTCGACCACTACGCCACTGCGACCAGCGGAATGCGCTGCGGGAGAGCTGAGAATCGGCGACCTCAGTGGGAGCGCTGCGACCGGAGCCGGGATACTCGCGGTTCGGATTACGAATTCGTCGAGAACCGCTTGCTAGTTGGCGGGCTGGCCGACAGGCGCATTCGTCAACTCCTCTGGGAGGGCGAAGAGGACTGCCGTTTCTCATGCCTACAACAAACTGGAGGGCTTTGGACAACCAGGTCGCTTAACTATCGCTGCTGGGCGGACCCCAACGGCTGGATTCATCGTTCTGTCGCGCGATTTTCCTCCCGCGAGCTCCTCTTGCACCCGCGTCTCGGCGATTCGCGTGTCGCTATCTGCGGACTCAGGCCCGCTCGACGCGACCTTCCTATTTCGCGCCACAGACGGTTACCATCTGTGCGACTCCGGCAACCCGACCATCGTCTCGTCGATGAGCAGTGACAGCGTGGTCGACGGCTACGCGCCTCCATCACCGAGCCCCTGACAGGGGGACTTGAATGCCGTCCAGCTCGGCCGAGGCGAACTTCTCCCGGGACTTACTGTCTCACCGCTGTGCGCGACTCGGGCTGAAGGGATCGCACGCTCGGGCGAGATCTGCATGGACGCGACGGACACTTTCCGCGGTTTCTGCGATTGAATGGCCGAGTTGTCACACGGCGGGAGGCACTCGTGACCGGTTCAAAAGACAGTCAGCCCGAAGGCGCAACGCGAGGGGAACTCGATCGGCGTCGATTCCTCGCCTACGGACTCGGCGGGATCGTGGTCGTGGCGGCCGCAGGAGCGGCCGGTGTCGACCTTGTCTCACGTGGCATCCTGCCCGGACAACAGGCCCTTGATCAGTTGGAGGGAAAGTGCTCCGTGGCGAGTCCTCAAGAGACCTTCTCGCCGCTCGGGCCCTCGACGTCGAGCACCTTCTACTCTCGGGCGCGCAATCGGACGGTGGGATACACGATTGCCTGGCCACCAGGGCACGCGCGGGAAAGCCGTTTGCCGCTCGTGATCATGCTGCACGGCGAAGGGGGAAACCATCTGAGCTCTGTGTGCGGCATGACGCCAGCACAGGCCACGGCTCTTCACGTCGGAGACAAGCCGCTTGCTCCCATGGCCCTGGTGACCGTCGACGGCGGCCGTGGCTATTGGAACCCGCACCCGGGCGATAATCCGATGGCGATGGTTTTCGACGAGCTGATTCCGCTCTGCCAGGGCCTCGGCCTAGGGCGCCCGCCACAGCGGATCGGGACGATGGGAATCTCGATGGGCGGCTACGGAGCCATCCTCTTCGCAGAGAGATATCCACACGTGATATCTGCGGTCGCAGCGGTGGGCCCGGCGATCTGGACCAGCTATGCGCAGGCACGAAGCGTGAATCCCGGGGCGTACGCGTCCGCTGCCGACTTCGCCGCGGACGACGCCGTCACGCATACAGCCGCATTGAGAGGGATGCCCGTCCGGATCGCGTCGGGAGACTCGGACCCCTTCCACCCGGGAGTCGAGGCTCTCGCCGCCGCGCTGCCTCCCGGGGCCGTCGTGGAGTTCGCTCAGGGCTGTCACACAAGCCCGTTCTTCGCCTCGCAGGGACCGCCCTCGTTGTCGTTCCTGGCCGAGCACCTCACGCGTTAGCTCAGGTCTCGGCCAAGAACGGCCCTCCCCCCACAAGTCGCTCCCAGCTCAGCTCATTAGCCTCGGGTCGGTGACGCAACCCGGCGGGCTCGGCTTGGGTGGAATGGCGGCCGCGACTGTGGGCCTCGGAATGGCGTGGGCCTGGCTGCAGCTCCGGTCGCATGTTCTCCGCAAGGTCGGAGCAGTCGCCGAGACGCGGCGGCAAACACTTAGTCACTTGGCGCTTTTCCCCGGCCTTTTCGTTATGGGGCTTATCGCCGCCTTCGTCCCGCGACCGGCGGGGCATGGATAGCGATGAGCGGCGTAGTCATAGTGCCTGTAGCGTTCACCGCCGCAGGAAGGCCCGCGGAGCGAAAAGTTGACGCAACTGCCACGTCGATAGAAGAAAGCCAAGTCAGCGAGAACGGCAAGGGTCGGCACGCCTAGCGGACGACAATCGGTGTTTCCCCGCTTTGCGAACAGTCGTTGGATCGATAGCTAGCCTGCTGATTGATCGGAGGTAACCATGGAGACAAAAGGCACGGGCTCGCTGGAGGGACGAAGGGCCCTCGTCACCGGAGGGGTCTCCGGGATCGGCCTCGGAATCACCGAGGCGATGCTGCAGCGCGGCATGAGGGTTGTCGTCACGGGCATAAATGAGGCTCGAGGCCAAGAGATCGTGAAGCAGCTGCAGGATCGGGGCGATGTTTGGTTCCTGCGGGCCGACGTCGAGGACGAGACCGCGATTCGTGCCTCTGTCGACGAAGCCGTGAGGTTGCTCGGCGGACTCGATGCGCTCGTGAACAACGCCGGCGTCGCTCTGGAGGCGACGCTCCTGTCGACACCTTTGTCCGAGTTCGACCGATTGTTCCGAATCAACGTGCACGCTGTGCTTTCTTACGTCCAGGCAGCGCATCCTCACCTGACCGAACGAAAAGGCGGCGTCGTCAACATCGGTTCGGACGCGGCGCTGTTCGGGGAACAGGCGATCGGCGCGTACTCGGTCTCCAAGGCTGCCCTCGTCATGATGAGCCGTCTCCTCGCGCTCGATCTCGCGCCGGACGGGATTCGGTGCAACTGTGTCTGTCCCGGATTGACGTTCCCTGGAATGCGTCACGTCGGGCCGGTAAGCGATCCTGCGGCCGGAGACGACCCGGCGCTGTGGGGTCCGACACCGCTCGGCCGATTCGCCCATCCGAGCGACGTCGCCGCCGCGGTCCTCTTCTTCTTGAGCGATGACTCCGCCTGCTGCACCGGCACCGAGCTGTTGCTGGACGGTGGCCTGCAGGCCGGCGTCACGGGCTAGGTCACGTCCCCGGGGCCAGCCGAGCGCGACGGTCACAACCGTTAGCTTGGCCTGAATTTTGCCTGGGTGTGGTTCCGCAGGACCAGGCGAAACACATCCTCATCCCAGGTTGTGGTGAACGCCCGCTTGGGCAGGATCAGCAACGCAAACCACCTCGATGGGCTCAGCCCGTAGCAGTCCTTGTGTTCGACGGCGTACTTGTAAAAGCCCCACTTCGACGAACTGTCGTCGAATTCGGTATGCGTCTCCACTCCGACGTCAGTGAACAGGTACCGGTGGAACCCTGGACGCCACGCGCCTTGCGCCAAGAGCTACGGGGAAGAAACCATCTCATCCACAGGGCGTAGACGACACAGAAGAGAGCAAAACCCGCAAAAGCCCAAACGAATGGGCTGTGAACGGTCGCCGTTCCGATCCCGGCCACGACACAGCCCACCACTCCAAACATGCAAGTGGCCGTGAACAATCTGATGAGCCCGTAGTCACGAGACATCCTCATGTACTCGGCCCGCTCCCATGTGAACTCCAGTGTCGCCTGCTCGTGCACGTTCCTCCTTCATCGCTCAGGTGAGACGGCTGGTTTGCCTGCATCCAGCGGCAGAGACAGGCCGCGCGAACTCCAAGTGCGCCTGCGCGGTCGAGTCCCGATCCTGACACTTCGAATCATGCCAAGTGCAAGCTGGTCTCGCGGAGCCTCAACCGGCGAGCTCGCGCTCGTAAAGTTCCAGCGAGCGTTGATCGAACGCCACCAGTAGTACCTTCTCCACCGCGGTCTTCGCTGAGCGGAGAGTCTTCACTGCCACCTGGGCTGCCTTCTCCTTGGGGAAGCCGAAGACTCCAGTGGAGATCGCAGGGAACGCGATGGATTTCGCCCCGATCTCGTCCGCCACCTCCAGGCATCGCCGATAGCAGGACGCAAGAAGATCAGCCTCATCGCTGTTGCCTCCGTGCCAGACGGGACCGACGGTATGGATGATGTAACGGGCAGGAAGGTGAAAACCTGGAGTCGCCTTGGCATCGCCCGTGTCACAACCGCCGAGGGCGGCGCACGCGGCCAGGAGGTCGGACGCTCCGGCGGCGCGGTGGATGGCGCCGTCTACCCCGCCGCCACCCCTGAGGGCGTTGTTCGCAGCGTTGACGACGGCATCCACCTCGAGGGTGGTGATGTCGGCGAGCAGCGCTCGGATCGTCGGCGCCATCGGTAGATCCCCCTTTTTCATCGGTCGCGTGACCCTGCGATCACAGACCCCTTCACGACTCTCATCCCGGCCGTCGTCGACCATAGTTCCGGTCGAGGTCACGACGGTCTGCGGATACTCGGAGGAAACCCCGCTCACGGCGCGACCTGCAACTGGGCTCCGACGGTGCGCCCGTCTTGATGGCGCCAACGACCCGGGCCTCGTCGGGTCCGCGAGCTGAGCGCTCGTCGCGCCGCGACCAACGGTCACAAACCGCGTCGAGTCTGCCCCCGCATCACCAGGAACGTCCCGCTCAACACGGCTGTCAGGATCAGAAACGGCACGAGGTCGCTTGTCGCTTCAGCTATCGCGCCACACCCTGCCGCTGCCACGCCCTGCCCAGCCGCCCAGGAGAAGTTGGTCAACCCGAAGGCGAGGCCCTGATGGAGATTCTGCCGTTCCGCTCCGTCGCTCATCATGGCCGCGCCTGGCACGAACAAGGTCCCATAAGTCCCGAGACCAACGACCACGAGTGCCGCGAGCAGCCAGAGGGGATGAAGCACCGGGAGGAGGAAGCTCACGACAATGGCGGCAAGGAGCGACAGCCGCGCCGGCGCGAGACGCCCCCGGCGATCGGACAAGCGACCCACTGCAGGGGATATGGCTGCCTCAAGCCCGGCGGAAGCCAGGAAAGCGCCGCCAATGACGATGGCGCTGCCGCCGAGGGCGCTGAGGCGCAGTGGGGTGAGGACGTCGATGACGCCGAAGGAGAGCCCGGCGACACAAGTCAGCCACATACCGCCGGAGACGCCAGGGTCACGCAGGGCTCGCAGCGCGCTGCTGAGTCGCTGGGACTCACTGCCCGACGACGTGCGCACGCGAAAGCTCGCGACCATGAGGCAGAGCCCGGCGACGGTGGCGGCGGCAAAGGCGGGCGCCGTGCCGACTCTGCTCGCGACGGCGCCGATGAGCGGTCCCAGTAGTGCTCCTGCCACCGATGAGCCGAAGGCGACGCCCAGGGCGGCACCCCGCCGGTCCGAGGGCGTGCCTGTTGCCAACCAGGCGAGTCCTCCCGCCCACATGCACGCCCCGCCGACGCCTTGAACAAAGCGCGCCGTGTCGAGAACGACGATCGAGGTCCCGAAACCAAACACAAGGGTCGCGGCGCTTATGAGTGAAAGACCGAACACCACAGAGGGACGCACGCCAATCCGGCTGGCGAGCATCCCACCTGGAATCGCGGCGATCAGCGCGCCCGCCGGATACGCCGCCACCAAGATTCCGGCGCCGGACTTGGCCAACCCGAGAGTCCGCACGTAATGCGGCAACAGCGGCGTGATAGCAGTGAAGAAGGTGGTGTCGAAGAGCACGAGCGCGCTCACGAGCACAAGGAGAGCCTTGGCATTCACCTCAGGTGGGCGGACAGCGTCCGCTGGGCTGTGCACCTGCTCAGTATTGCCGGGCCCGGCCACGGGCCTGCGCCGCTGCGACGAGCAACAGTCGGCCAGCCGTCTGGGCGGACCTGCCCCTCGCTACGACTCCCAGTCAGGCGACGTGTCCGTCGTCCCCGGTGGGGGCGTCGGCAATGTCCATTTCGGCGAGCTTGCCGGGCCACCAGTTCCAGCGACCGAGCAACGACACCGTCGATGGCACAAGCAAGCTGCGAACGAGGAACGTGTCCATCAGGATCCCGAGCGCCAGCCCGATGCCGATGTCGCGAATCTGACTCCCACCAGGCTCGCCCGCCGCGGTCGCCGCCAGCACCAGGAACGTCCCGGCGAGGACAAGCCCGGCCGACGTGATCGTAGGTCCCGACGCTCCCACAGCCGTCACGACGGCGTCGCGAAGGGGGCGCTTGTGCGCCTCCTCCCGTATTCGCGTCATGACGAGGATGTTGTAATCCTCGCCCAGGGCTAAGAGGAAGATGAACATCAAGAAGGGTAAGAGGAAGGTGAGGCCTCCGCTCCCGGCGAGCTTGATGAAGATGATCGACGACAAGCCGAGCGCCGCGAAGTACGAGAGCATGACGCTCGCGATGAGATAGAGAGGGGCGACAAGACTCCGGAGTACGAGCGCCAGCAATAGCGCGATGGCGATGATCGCGATCGGGACGATGTGGAAAAGATCACGGTCAGAGATCGAGCTGACGTCGGCAAGCCCTGGTGCCTCGCCGGTGACTCCGCTCGCGGTGGCGCCGATGTTGTGTTGCACCGACGTCAGGGCAGCGCGGATTGCCGGCACGGCGTTCAACGCCGGCGTCGAGCTTGGATCTCCCGCGGTGAGCCCCGCCTCGAACTGGATGGTATGACCGTCAGGGCTTATGAAACGCGCTGTTGCCCGATAGGAGTCGTAAAGGATCGCTGGCACTCTCGCGCCCGGCGACCCTGGCGTCGGCAACAAGGGGAGAAACCTTGGGTCCCCGAGCATGGCGTGCATGCTCACGTACTCCGCAGGCGATATAGCGGCTCCCGCAGGATCGAGCGGTCCCGGCAGCGCCTTGAACAGGCCCGTCGCGAACAGCTCGCGCTCGGCGGTAACCACCGCGCCGGGGTCTTTCCACACCGGGACGGCGAGCCTCAATACAAGGCTCGTCGGGTTCTCGCTCGACTGGGGAAAGTACTTCGCCAGGGCCGCGTTGCCCGCCGCGGCGTCACTCCCCTTCGGAGCCGCGGTGGCGCCGCCGAATCCGGCGGGTGTGTAGAACATCGCCCCGAACGCGAGCGCCCCGAACGCGAGGATGCCTACCCCGAGCGTGTGGGCAGGTCGCCTGATCACGCGTTGGGCCACCCGCCCCCACCAAGCCTCCCTCGCCTCACCCGGAACGATCTTCGCCGGCCAGAACACAGCCCGGCCGAGAATCGCCAGCAGTGCCGGCAGCAGCGTCACGCCCGCGACCAGCATCACGGCAATCCCGATCGCAAGAGGCACGCCAAGGTCGTGGTAGATCCCGAAGCTCGCGAAAATCAGCGTCAACAACGCCAGGATGACCGTCCCGGCCGAAGCGCTGATAGACACACCGACGCGGGACACCGCATGCGCCACCGCGTCTCCCGCCTCCAGGCCGGAGCGGAGTCCTTCACGGACCCTGAAGACGAGGAATAGCCCGTAATCGGTGCCCGCCCCGAGAATCAGCACGATGAGAAGCAGCTGGGTTATCTGTGAGATCTTGAGCCCCTGAGAACCGAGCTCCCCGATGAGCGCGCCCGACAGTTGCAGGACGACCGCGGCTGGCAACAAGGTGACAAGCGGCGCGAGCACCGAACGGAAGACGAACAACAGCAGCACGATGATGAACAGGATCGACAACAACTGGGTCCGGTTGCCAACGGTCTTCGACTGCTGCTGCTGAGCGACGTTGGTGGCAACCACCCCTGCGAGGTGGAAGTGGATTCCGGGAGGAGCTCCTGCTTTCGTGAAATCCGCGGTCAGCCCATTGACCACCTGCGCCGAGGGCCCCGGGCTGTACCCGGCGATGTTCGCCTCAACGAGGAACTGCACGGCATGCCCGTTCGCCGAGGCGCCAACGTACTGCACCGCCTCCACATTCGGGGTTTTTTTGGCGGCGATGACGAGCCGTGTGAGAGCCGGAGTGTCTGCCGCCGTGATCGGTGCCTGCCGGTCGACTCCGATGATGATGACGGGTACCAGCGTTGACTTGCCGATCAACGGCTCAGCCAGATTGGCCGCGACCATGCTCGGCGCGTTCGCGGGCAGGAAGGCCGAGTTGTCGTTGTTGACCTGGCTCGCCAGCGAAGGCAGGAAGTGAACCGCCGAGAGCGTGCCGACTGCCCACACCACGACGATCAGCCAACGGAACCGGACCGTGAATCGCCCGAGGCCGTTGAAGAACTTTTCCATCCGTGCGGGTCCTCCGTCTCAAGATTCGCGGGAGCTTGGCCCATCGTTTCTTTCATGGTGCGGGCCTCCGGCGGGCTTCGTGGGTGGGCGGCACCCCACGCACCATGCCGGTGGGCCGAGATTCCTAAGCAACCTAGCCGCTAGCGAGCGCCCGCGGGCTCACGGTGGACACCAGCACGCCGGGCCGGTCGGCTGAACTCGCGGGTCAGTGAAAGTCACGGGAAGGGCCGACCGCCATGGCGAAGTCGATCTCCTCCAGGTACTCCGCCACTACGTTCGAGGACGAGGGCGCGGATGGGTCTGCCCCCTCTCCCCGCTCGAGCCTCCCCCGCACCAGCAACACCAGGGCAGAGCGCGCTGCCTTGCGATATCTGGTCCAGCATCCCGGTGAGCAGATGACGTTCACGAGCCCTGTCTCGTCTTCCAGGTTGAGAAATGTCGTTCCTCCCGCCGTTGCCGGCCGTTGCCTGTGGGTCACCACACCGGCGACGACGACCTTCCCTCCATCGGGGACCTTCACGAGATCGGCGTTCGGGATGACACCACGGCCGGCGAGTAGTGGTCGAGTGAAGGCCATCGGAGAACGGCCCGGCGACAGCCCGAGTGTCTCTAGGTCGGCGAACATCTCCTCGATCTCGTCCATCTCGGGTAGCGAGGGGGCTCTGGTGCCGACCATGGTGCCGGGAAGACGATCAGGGCGGGCTTCGGCGGCTGCACCCGCCGTCCAAAGTGCCTCGCGCCGGTTGAGCGGGCGGGTTGGGACCTCGCCTAGCCCGATCAGGGCTCCTGCGGTGGCAAGGGCTTCGAGGCCGGAACGGCCGATGCCGCTTCGACGCACGAGATCCTCCATGTCCGCATATGGCCGACCGGCCGCGATCTCCTCGGCCAGTTCGGTTCCGATTCCCTTCACCGAGGTGAGGCCGAGCCGGACCAGCGGGTCGGTTCCCGCCCTGGGCCCGAGTGTGACATCAGGCTCGAGCGAAGCCCCCACCTTGCTTTGGTTCACGTCCGGACCGAGGACATTGGTCCCATGACGGCGGGCATCGGCAACGAGGGTGTGCGGTGCCCAAAATCCCATCGGCTGGGAATTGAGCAGCGCAGCGAGGAACGCTGCCGGGTAATGCAGCTTCAACCATGCACTCACGTATACGAGATAGGCGAAGGACACCGAGTGGCTCTCGGGAAACCCGAAGTTGGCGAAAGCCGCCAACTGTTCCCAAATGGTGTCCGCCGTCTCGCCGGTGATCCCTCGCTCGGCCATGCCTGCATAAAGGCGAGTACGAAGACGCTCCATGCGCGAAGCGGAGCGCTTCGACCCCATGGCCTGGCGAAGCTGATCGGCCTCGGCGGCGGTGAACCCGGCGGCATCAATCGCCATTTGCATGAGCTGCTCCTGGAACAAAGGCACCCCAAGGGTCTTCGCCAGGCTCCGCTCGAAACATGGGTGCAGGTACGTCACCGCCTCTGTCCCGTTGCGCCGGCGCAGGTAGGGATGAACCGACCCCCCTTGGATAGGGCCAGGGCGAATGAGGGCGACCTCGACGACGAGGTCGTAGAAGCAGCGCGGTCGCAACCGGGGCAGCGTGGCCATCTGCGCCCGGCTCTCCACCTGGAAGATCCCCACCGAGTCGCCCCGGCACAACATGTCGTAGACGGCCTCCTCCTGGGGGATCAGAGCGAGATCGATCTTGTCGTGGTGGTACGCGTCAACGGCGTCGACCGCCCGGTGGATCGCCTCGAGCATCCCGAGGCCGAGGAGGTCGAACTTCACAAGGCCGATCGCCGCGCAGTCGTCTTTGTCCCACTGCAGCACGGTCCGGTTCTCCATGCGCGCCCACTCGACTGGGCAGACCTCCGAGACCGGGCGGTCGCAGATCACCATGCCCCCTGGGTGGATACCGAGATGGCGGGGGAAGCCCTCCAGCTCGGTCGCCACCTCGAGCACTCGCACCGGTATCCCCAGCTCGTTCGCGGCCTCTATGGGCCCAGGCTCGCCGGCGACGTCGTCACGGCCAGGAGGGTGTCGCCCGGATAGCCGCCCCCACCGCTCGATGCGTCGCGTCCAAGCGTCGACCTGCCCGGGCGAGTGGCCGAGCGCCCTGGCGGCGTCCCGCACGGCGGAACGCGCCCGGTAGCTCACGACCACGGACACAAGCGCGGCCCGTTCGCGTCCGTAGCGGCCGTAGACGTACTGGATGACCTCCTCGCGTCGCCCGCTTTCGATGTCAACGTCGATGTCAGGCGGTCCGTCGCGCTCAGGTGAGAGGAACCGCTCAAACAAAAGGCCGAGAGCGACAGCGTCAGCGTTGGTGATCCCGAGGACATAACAGACAGCCGAGCTCGCCGCGGAGCCTCGGCCCTGGCAGTAAATACCCGAACGACGGCAGAACTGGACGATGTCCCAGACGACAAGGAAATAGCCCGCAAAGCCAAGCTCCTCGATCATCGCCAATTCGTGCTCCAGTTGACGCCAAGCGCCTGGCACGCGCTCGGCTTCCGGCGGGCCGTAACGAGAGGCAGCCCCCTCTTCGACGAGTCGACGCAGGAAAGTCATCTCGCTCTGGCCCTCAGGCACGGGAAAGTCTGGGAGTTTAGGAGCGACAAGGTGGAGGTCGAAGGCACACTCCTTCCCCAGCTCCGCGGCCAACTCCACAGCTCCCGGATAGCGGGAGAAGCGCCTCGCCTGCTCGTCTCCCGATCTCAGATGAGCCGCTCCCGCCGCGGGAAGCCAACCGTCGAGCTCGTCTAGCGGGCGACCCGCGCGAACCGAGGCGAGCACCGAGGCGAGGCGGCGACCCGCGGGCCGGGCATGGTGGACAACGTTCGTCGCGACAATGCCGAGGTCTCTACGCACGGCAAGAGCGGCCAAAGCGTCGTTGCGGGCCGCGTCGAGAGGGTCATCGTGGTCGAACAATTCGACGACGACGTTCTCGGGACCGAAGCGGCCCACGAGCCGGTCGAGTTCTCGCGACGCTGCGACAGGACCTGCTCCGACAAGCGCGGCAGGCACCGCCCCTTTGCGGCAGCCCGTCAACACCAGGAAGTGCCCTCCTGCGATCTCGGCCAACAGATCGATGTCGTAACGGGGACGTCCCTTCTCACCTCCGGCGAGATGTCCTTCGCTGATGGCGCGGGCGAGACGGGAGTAACCCTCTGGATCGCGAGCGAGGACGACCAGGTGCGACCCGGACGGGTCGGGAGTTCCGGTACGCGGCGGCGCAGGAACGACCGGAGTACCGACCAACTCCGGACCACGGCCGGCGAGGCTGAGCTCGGCGCCGAAGACGGTGGGCACCCCCGCCTCCTTTGCCGCCTCGGCAAAACGCACCACGCCATAAAGCCCGTCGTGATCGGTCAGCGCCAAGGCTCCGAGCTCGAGCCGGGCTGCTTCCGCGACAAGTTCCTCCGGATGGGAGGCACCGTCGAGGAAGCTGAAATTCGAATGGCAGTGGAGTTCCGCGTACAGCGCCATTCGCACAGGATAGTGACTTGATCGAACATACGTTCGTCGCGCGACCCTCCGCCACCGAGCTGGCGGGCACCCTGTCGAACAGTCTTCGAGCTGGGCTCTCAGCAAGTTCCCAGCAGTATCGGCCACAATGTGAGTGTGACGGAAGGAGGGGCGGAACCCCGCGTTCTCGTCGTCGACGACGAGGAGTCGATCACCGAGCTTGTCTCGATGGCGCTTCGCTACGAGGGTTTCGCCGTCGAAACCGCCTCCAGCGGGTATCAAGCTCTCGAAAAGATCGACGCGTTCCGGCCCGACCTCATCCTGCTCGACGTCATGTTGCCCGACATCGACGGCTTCAGCATTGCTGAACGCCTGCGACGCGACCGGCGTGACATCCCGGTGCTGTTCCTAACAGCGCGCGATGCCACCGAGGACAAGGTCAGAGGCCTCACCATCGGCGGCGACGATTACGTGACTAAGCCTTTCAGCGTGGCGGAGCTCGTGGCTCGTGCCCAGGCCATCCTCCGCCGAGTGGGCAAGGGTCGGCAAGGCCACGAAGTACTCCAACTCGCCGATCTCGAGATGGACGACGACGCCCATGAAGTGCGGCGCGCCGGGCAGCTCATCGATCTCACGGCGACCGAGTACCGGCTGCTTCGCTATCTGCTCTCGAATCCGCGACACGTGCTCACGAGGTCCCAGCTTCTCGACCACGTCTGGAGCTACGACTTCGGTGGCGACGCCGGCGTACTCGAGACCTACATCAGCTACCTCAGAAAGAAGGTCGATTTCACTGAGCCCCACCTGATCCAGACCGTCCGCGGAGTCGGTTACGTGCTCCGCCCTCCCCGCACGTGACCTCGACTGAGACCTCGGTAGAGTCCGCGCCGGCTGCGGCAACTGCCGGGAGAAACTGGCGATTGTCGTTGAGGACACGGATCATCCTTATGTTGATCGGTCTCATGGTCGTCGCGCTCGGAGCGACGGACACGATCACTTACACGTCACTTAGGAGCTATCTCTTCCAGCAGCTTGACAACACGCTGTCGAGCATCAGCGCGGTGCCCAACGGGGTTGTCTTGAACGCCCTGTACAACTCACAGAACAACAGCGCGAATAACGAGCTGGGCCTACCGAACGGGACGTTCGCCGCCATCTACGACACCGATGCCAACGGAGTGCTCGCCGAACAGCTGCCGGCCACGGCGGGATGGACGGGCGGAGTCCCCGTTGTCCCGGTTGGCGGCTTGGAACGTTCGCTCACAACCGAGGGCGAGTCACGCAAGCTCACGACGGCAGGAACCTCCGGTACCCACTTCCGGCTGTTCGCGGAAGCCGTGGTAGTGAAGCCGGGTGGGGTTGGTGCGGTGCCGTTCAACGGGATCTTCGTCGTGGCAATCCCGCTCAACGGGGTTACGGGCACTGCCCACCGACTGCTCGTCCTCGAGCTTCTCGTCACCCTTGCCGTCCTGATAGCGCTGGTGCTGGCAGCGTGGCTCACAGTCCGGATCGGCCTGCGCCCGCTCGAGGAGATCACGGAGACGGCGGGCGCGATCGCGGCCGGCGACTTGACCCAGCGAGTCAAGCAGACCGACGACAAGACCGAGGTTGGGCGGCTCGGCAGTGCACTCAACGTGATGCTTGGCAGGATCGAGACAGCGTTCAGAGAACGAGAGACATCCGAGGCGCGACTCCGGCGCTTCGTGGCGGACGCGTCACATGAACTGAGAACCCCACTGACGTCGATCCGGGGCTACGCGGAGTTGTTCCAGCACGGGCTCGTTGACCGCCCCGCCGACCTCGACACCGCAATGCGCCGGATCGACAGCGAATCTGTCCGCATGGCGGGTCTGGTTGACGATCTGCTGTTGCTCGCACGCCTCGACCAGGGTCGCCCACTCGAACGAGAAGCCGTCGATCTCACGGTCCTCGTCGCGGACGCCGCTCAGGACGCACGCGCCGTCGACCCATCCCGTAGCGTCACGGTCGATGCTCCGTCTTCCTGCTTCGTAGACGGCGACGACGGACGCCTGCGGCAGCTCCTCGGGAACCTCGTTTCGAATGCTCTCGCGTACACACCCGCAGACAGCCCGATCGAAATCACTGCCGCGTTGGAACCCTCAAATGGAGACGCCAAGGCGAGGATCTGCGTGGTCGACCACGGCCCCGGCATACCTGCGGAAGCCGTGTCTCACGTCTTTGAGCGGTTCTGGCGCTTGGATCCTGCTCGCGTGCACTCCCAGGGCGGTGCCGGGCTCGGACTGTCGATAGTCGCAGCCGTTGCTCAAGCCCACGGTGGGGACGTTTCGATCAGCGAGACTCCCGGCGGCGGTGCCACTTTCAGCGTCGAGCTGCCAGTCGAGCCGGAGCCGGAGTCGCCCCCCTGGGGAGCGAAGGAAACGGACGACTGAAGCACGACACCCCGCGTCGGGAATAGTGAGCGCTGTGTTGCCGGTCAACCCTGTGACGCGCGACCAGCCTGGAACCCACTTCCCATGCCCGCGCTTCCCCGGGTTCTCCGGGCAGACGACTGCTCATGTTAGAAACCGTGCATGGCGAAGTCATCGACGCGGCTCGTGTTGATATGTGGGCTTCCGGCCTCAGGCAAGTCGACACTCGCTAGTCAGCTCGCACCCAAGATCCCCGCCGTCAGGCTGGATAAGGACCGGTGGGTAGGTCAACTGGGCGCCGATGTGTGGGACGAAGAGTTTCGAGTGCGCCTCGAGCATCAGCTGTGGGTTCTTTCCCAAGATCTCCTCGCCGCGGGCCAGAGTGTGATTCTGGAATGGGGCCACTGGGCACGAGCTGAACGGGACGAGAAACGACTCGGGGCGCGAGCTTTGGGGGTGGGAGTCGAACTGCACTACCTCGATGTGCCCCTGGAGGAGTTGATCGAGCGAGCTGAACGCCGCAATGCCTCGGGCGAGTGGAAAGCCTCGCCTATGACACGGGCTCACTTTGAAAAGTGGGCAACGATTTTCCAGCCTCCCGACCGAAAGGAGATGCTGTTGTTCGACAAGCCCGTTGTCGACGGTTGATCTCGCCGAACTCGTCTCGCCCGCTGTCGGCTGTTTCCCGAAGCGCCACACTCCGGGGCGGTCGCGAAGAAAAGCCCTACTCGCGACCGCCGATCAGTCTCCGCGCGGTTGTGGTCGCGGCGCGCACCCCCGTCTAGCCCGCCTTAGCAATCGGAACCGCAGGGTGTATTGACGGGACGCCGGGTTCACGAACAACGCTACGTCGGATGGGTCACACTTGGTCTCGCCTAGTGACACTCTTGCTCTCGGGCGCCGCAGGGCACGGACGGGATCGATAGCTGCAGTTCGAGCATGAGAGCAACCGAGCAGCGCAAAAGCGACGCGATCGCGAAGCTCGGAGGGGACATCGACGTGTGGCTCGCCACCGCCAACGATCACGGAAACGCCCATCTCGTGCCGCCGTCGTTGTGCTGACATAACGGGGAAGTGGTCGTGGCCACCGAAGCGCGGAGCCGGACCGCCCAGAACGCGGAGAAGTCGTCTCCAGCGCGACTGGCGCTCGGGACGAGCCGAGACGTCGTCATGATCGGCGCGTCTGCGGCGGTGGTCGACACACTCAACACATGCCCGTCTCTCAAGAGGGCATACCGCGAACGAACTGGCCGGGATCCAGACGAAGAAGCTGGCGCGTTCGTCTACGTGTGCCTGCGGCCTCAAGCAATTCAGGTTTCGAGCGACGTCGACGAGATCATCGGGCGCACCGTCCTGCGAGATGGGATACGGCTCTCGTGACGGTCCGGGGCTACTAAGGCATCTGGTTCGCGGAAATAATCGAGCCCTTAGTCGAAGATCATTGGGCTGGCCGCGGTGCAGATGGTTGCCGCAAGCCCCCAGGCAGCTTCGGCCTGATCATGTGTTCCCCGAACTCAAGGGAACCCACGACCACTGCGAGACAAAGAGGGCCGACCCGGGCCACGTCCAGAAACTCCTCAAGTCTTGAGCGGTATAGGGCACGCGCCCGCCGCGGCCGGAGTACCCCCCCGTCTTTGCCCACTACCAACAGTGTGATGCGGTGCCCGACACCGACACACTTTCCGGATAGTCAGGATTCAGGCATCCTTTGGTGATGCCGAACGAGACGTGGTATCCCGCGAGCGCTCGAACCAACGGCTGGACGCGGCATGACTGACAAGCTCGAGTTCGGCAGCCTTGCCTCGAGCGATCCATCCTGGGACCAGGACCGAATTCTGGCGGCACTGTCGAGCTTCGAGGATGAACCCGTGCCGGACGACGTCGAGGAACTTGTGACTGGTGAGTATCGACTCGTGCGATACCCCGAACGGCTGGTTTCACCGACTTTCCCCGCGGTTCAGGTCGACCACCTCGATCTCACAAGGTCGTTCGACGACGTCTTCGAGGAGGTCGCGCACATCGTCCGATCGTGGGGAGTCGCTTCGGTGCATTGGTGGGTATCTGCATGCACAACGCCTCCGGACGTCGAACGAAAGCTGCTCGAACAAGGAGCGACGCTCAGCGACAATGCTCAGGTGCTTGCGCGGGCAGTCGGTGCGCCCGAGGTCACACTCCAGGTCCCGAGGAACGTCACGGTCAAAGAAGCCAGCGATGCCGATGCCTTCCGGGCGGTTTCGGTCATCGAGACGTCCGGTTGGGGTAGGGCCCCGCTGGGCGAGGCAGAGCTCCGCAGCTACCTGGAAGCAAGGCTTGCCGAGCAACGCTCAACCGACCGCTTCTGCGTCGTTGCCTACATCGACGACACGCCAGCCGCTGTCGGATGGTGCGCCGTGAAGGGCGAGACTGCCCGACTCTGGGGTGCGGTCACCCTCCCTGAGTTCAGGGGACGGGGCTGCTACCACGGCGTACTCGCGTCGAGGCTGCACATCGCCCAAGAGCGAGGGGCGACCATCGCCATAACGAGGGGCCGGACTACGACCTCGGCCCCGATCCTCGTCGGTGCGGGATTCACCGTGCATGACAACGAGCGCTGCTATCGAAGCTCCGTCAGCTGACCGAAGGGTGAATTCGAAGCACTCCATCCCCACGGACTGGCTCCCGTGGCCTCCACCGCCCAGTCCGGGCCGTCATCCAAAGGACCGGATCCTCCAGTGGCAGATGGTCGATCTCGGGCCTGTCGCGCGCATCCCCGACTCGGCCTCCCAAGCACAAGGCGCCCGGTCAGCTTGAATGATTCGCGCCTCACCGCCGTGCTCACCCGACCGCCCCGAAGGCCAATGACTAGGCCGGCGGCGCCGTCGCGAGCGTGACGGTGACGGTCTGGACTTCGCCGTTGGGATTGGCGAACGTGACCGTCGCGTGGTCCCCAGGACGAAGAGCATGAATGCGAGCCGCCAATGCCGGTAGTGAGAGGGTCGCGTGGCCATTGAAGCCGGTGATGATGTCGCCCTCCTCGATCCCGGCAAGGTCGGCGGGACTGCCGGGGACCACGTATTCGAGCCCCACGCCGGTCACTGACAGCGTGCCTTCCTGCACGGTAACCGTCTCGCCCTCGATGCCGAGGAACGCCACGGTGCCGATGACGATCCCGTGCCCGGCGTCGCCGTGCTCGATCTCGTTGGCTACCCGGAGAACGCCATCAATTGGGAGCGCGAAACCTATTGGGGTGGCCCCCTCGTCGGTGGCCGCCGCCGTGTTCATGCCGATGACTCTTCCCGACGAGTTGACCAGCGGTCCGCCCGAATTCCCTGGCTCTATCAAGGCATCAACCTGAATGACGTCGGAGAGGGTCTCGCTCTCGCCGGTCTCGCCACTGGCCGTGATAGTGCGGTCCAGCGCAGTGACGGCCCCGGCGGTGACAGTCGACGGGAATCCCTGGCCGCCAGCGTTCCCGATCGCGACGACTGTGCTGCCTATTTTCACCGCTGAGGAGTCACCGAATGTCACGGTCGGCAGGTCAGTCACTCCCTTCACCTGCAGGACTGCCACGTCCGCCGTCGCGTCTGTGCCGACAACCGTGGCGTTGTAGGTGCCGACGTTGTCAACCACGACCTTTATGTACGAGGCTCCGTCGACGACGTGGTTGTTGGTGATGATCTCGCCGTTCGACGTGGCAATCATGCCGGTCCCCTCGCCGAGATTCGTGTCGATGTCCACGACGGCGGGATCGACGGCAGTGGCGATCTGGGCCGTGGAAAGCGAATGCCCGGCCGGCACCGTGGTGAGGCCCGCCAGCGAGCTCCGGCCATGCCGGGACGCGTAGGCGAACCCCGCCCCGGCGCCGGCACCGAGGAGGATGACGACCGCCGCAAGGAGGGCGGAGAGCTTCCGGCCACGCCTGGAGCGCTTCTGCCCGGCCGGCGGGTTGTCACCCGAGCCTTGCGCGCTTTGGGGGTAGTCGATGGGACCGTAGCCATAAGGCCCGTAGCCGACGGGAGGGTAGCTGCTCGGGTCGTAGGCGGCGCCGTAACTGCCGCTCGGGTAGCCGACTGGGCCGTACCCGCCGACGGGCGGGTAGGAGTTGGGGTCATAACCAACCGGCGGTCCGTCCGGCGGAGCTCCGTTATCGGGTCTGTCGCCCCAAGTCGCGCTCGGATACCAGGGATCGACCGGTATCGCCCCCGGGGCCTCAGGGGTCGTCCTCTCCGGCAAAGGCTCTGTGGGTTCTGCACCCTCGCGGTGCTCGTCGCCCCAATCGTCCATCACGCTCACCTCCGGTCAAGCGCTCTCAAGCGCAAGGCCAAGACCTCACGATCCGTCGTCCATGTGACGCCGTTCGAACTCTGACAGCCAGATTATGTGACTCGGTACTCAGTTCTTCCTCCACACAAACTGTGAAGTCACTGAGAACATTCAAGCGTGCCGGTGACGCCGGCCGAGCAATCAAGGTGGGCCCCCGTTCAGTCATAGGTGGCCTCGAGGCTCCACCGGCCCCGCTCGAGCACGAGCAGGTGCGCGGTCCCGTCGTCGAGCAGCACCTGCACACGGGCCCGCCGCCGGGCGGCCGACGGGTCCCACCACCGCTCATCGGCCGGCCAAGGGCCCGCCCATCCCGTGATCCCGACCGGCGAGCCACCCGCGTTCGGCACGACCAAGCAGGAAGGAACCACCGTGCACCGCCCACGGCCCGTCACCCCGACCAGAGTCCCGTCGGCACCGAGCACCTCGACGGGAACAGGCACCGCATGGACCAACGCCGGCGAGGGCGGCGGGAGACAGCCCGGCCAAGGTGGAGCGTCCCGAGCGCCGGCCGCAGCGGTCCGGCGCCCCGGTCGGGCACCGGAAGGAGCCCGCCTCACGGCGCCTTTCGAGCGAGCCGTCTTGGAACTTTTCCCTCCGGTGCCGCGATCCTCTTCGGGCTGCTCGCCCCAAGGCACGAGACGAGTCTGTTCGCCTGGGCCCCTCCCGCCTGTGTGCACCGCCATCAGGACCGACTCGTGGCCTAAGAGACCCTGGACTCGGGCCAGCCCCCGCTCCACTTGCCGGCTGGCACTGACCGCGCCACCTTCGAAGTCCATCTGACGACCGTCATCGGGCACCGCGCCGGTGACCGTGAGCCGAAGCAGGGTGACCCCGCCGGTGGGGGCGGCCGGCCCCTGCAGCCATCCCTCGAGCTGCCACCGGACCCGATCCACCATGGCGCGGGCGGTGAGAGGACGATCCCCTCTCCACCAGCGTCGCAACTCCTCGCCGTGGTCCGTCTCCGCCTCGACAAGCAGCTGGGTGGCAGCAAGTCCGTGCGGTAAGAGGCGACCCACGAGCTCATCGGCTAACCCCACGGCGCAGAAGGCCAACGCGTCGGCCCTGTCCGCGGGTGGGTCGAGCTCCCGGTGAGCCGTCAAGTCCGCTGGAGGATCACCCAAAACGAGTGACCGCTCGTCGAGCCCTCGAGCAAGGCGGTGGGCAAAGCCGCCCTCCGACCCGAACCGGGCCAGCACTGCGCCCTCGTCCAGCCCTGCGAAGTCACCCAGCGTGCGGATCCCGAGCCGCCGGAGAACGTCGGCAAGCTTGGGCAGGCCGAGAAACTCCACTGGGAAATCACCAAGCCATTTAGCTGTCGCGCCTTGAGGCACGACCACGCCGTTACGCGCCGCGAGCCGTGCCGCGAACGGCCCGTCGGCTATACCGACATGGCACGGTGGCCGAGGAGCCACGGCGCCGGCCGTGCCGGCAACGGCCACGACAGCCGCAGACGCTGCGTCGCGAACCTTCTCGGCGAGTGGGACCTCCCCGCCGAAATAGCGGGCCGGGCCACGGACGGGTAAGGCACAGATCCCCGGCCTGGTGACCTCCACTTGGGGAGTGAAACCCGCAACGGCCAGGACGACGGACTCGAAGCAGCGCGCGTCCCTAATCGGCTCTTCCCCCACCACGACGAGGTCCGGGCAACATGCCTGGGCCTCCCTCCGCCTCTGCCCCAGGCGTACACCTTCGGCTCGCGCGAGGGCGGAGGAGGCAATCACCCGGTTGGCCGTGACAACTGCCGCCGGCCGATCGGCCAGCCCGGCTGCGACCAAAGGCCAGTCAGGGCACCAAACCGCGAGGATGCGAACGGGAGGAGCCATGAAAACCTCAGGCCGGTAACCGCAGCAGGTCCCGTCTCGGCCGGCAGGCCGAGCCCCGGCCGCCGACTTCCGCCTCGAGATGGCGCAGGCCGAGCCGACCGTGGCCACGCTCCAGCCCCGACCACTCCGACGACCTGATGGCGCAACGCAGGTCCGAGGGACCAGGCCAACATGGCACGGCACGTCCCGGCCGCGAAGCGCCGCCGGGAAGGAAACCTCTTGCAACCCTGGAGCTCGCTGTTTCGGTGTCGAACACGACGAGGACCGAGCAGCGCTCCCGCGCACGGGCCGAGAGCCTCCTGGCATCGCCGGGTCGCACAGGGACGCTCGGGGCGAAACAGACGAGATCGACCGTCTCGAGCAGTGTCGCGACGACGTTTTGCCAGCGGCCTTCCGGACCAGGGTTCGGGACGAGGACGAGATGGCTCAAATCGGCCCCGAGTTCGGCAGCCGCCACGGGCCCGAGCTCCGGCAGGCCGGCGACTGCGCACCAGTGGCCCTGGGACGATGCACCCGCGAGCAGCAACAGCAGCAGGCTCGTCAGTCCCGGCGCTGTCGCCGGTCCCATAAGGACGGTGCCGCCCTTTGGGAGCCCTGCGCCCGGGAACAACCCGGCCAGCTCGGGAAGGACCGGCACAGTCCGCTCAATCGGCAACGGACCCGGGTGGGGGCTTGGGCCCGGGACAACGATGCCGGCAGGCGGGTAGGCACCTGGGATGGGTAACGCCCCGGCAAGAACATGCGGTGCCATGGTCGCAGTATACGAACGTATGTTCGATAAGCAAAGAGGATGTTCCGCGCCCGGCGCGGCCTTGGGAATGGCACAATCGACCATCACCCTCACCGTGCGCCCGGCAGAAGTGGCCGACGCCGGCGATATCGCGGCCTCACACGTGCGCTCCTGGCAGGTCGGTTACGCGGGCGTGATACCAGACGCCTTCCTCCGCGGCCTGGACAAGGATCTCGCCAAGCGCACTTTGCACATCCAGACGGAGATCCTCGGCGCCGAGGCCGAAAACAGATTCGTGCTCGTCGGCGAGGTCGAGGGCGAGATCGTCGGCTGGCTGGGTGGCGGCCCCTACCGCACCCCGGCCCCGGGAGGGGCAGCGCTGGGCGAGGTGTACGCCTGCTATGTAGACCCCGTCTACTGGTGCCAAGGCGTCGGAGGGGCGCTCATGGCGGCCGCACTCGAGAGGCTCACCGGCGCCGCATATCGCGAGGCTGTGCTCTGGGTGCTGGCCGACAACCCCCGTGCCCGAACGTTCTACGAGCACCATGGCTGGGCTGCAGACGGAACTTCCAAGACCTACGAAGTCGCCGGACAGCGCCTGCCGGAAGTCCGTTACCGCCGCGCCCTGCCTTAGGAGGGCGCCAGAGCAGAAAACCGGTCCCTAACGTCCCTGGCCCGGGTCCTTGCCGTGCACGAGCGGGCCCAACGGGCCAACAAAACTGCGACCCTGGCGCAGGAACGCCTTCGCCCCTGCACCGAAGTACCCGACCGCGAGGCGCGTCGTCACGAACCCTGTCAGGAGCATCCCGGCGACCCCGATCACGGTCAGGATCACCCACAGGTGGTAGGAGTGGCTGCCACAGCTGGCCAGCAATGGCCCCGAGGTGTGGATCACGCCCTTGCAGACGGCCGGCAGGTGCTTGTTCCTCCACGCCGTGATCACCATCATCACGCCGCCTCCGAAGAAGCACACGAACCAGAGCCGCTGCAGCAGCATGCTGCGCTGCAACATCTTGGTCGCCCGGGCCATGACATCTGCCGGCGTGGATACCAGTTCACTGCCCATCAGGGTTCTCCCGCCCGTAGCGCCTTCGCAAAATTATGCACCGGACCCTCCGTCCGCACCATTCGCGGCAATTCTCGAGCGACTCAGGCGAGCACGACGAGATCGCCGAGGTCGTCGCTCCAGCTGTCCTCCACGCCTTCGGGCATCAGCACGACCCGCTCGGGACTGAGCGCCGTAACGGCCCCGGGATCGTGGGTGACGAGCACGATGGCGCCGGCGTAGCTGCGAAGGGCCTTTAGGACCTCGCCCCGGCTGGCCGGGTCGAGGTTGTTCGTCGGCTCGTCCAGCAGGAGCACGTTGGCGGCCGAGACGACGAGCGTCGCGAGAGCGAGCCGGGTCTTCTCGCCCCCCGACAAGGTGCCTGCCGTCTGGTCGATTCGCTCCCCTCCGAAGAGGAACGACCCCAGGATGCGCCGGAGCTCGGCGTCGGTGACCGTCGGCGGCGCCGAGTGCCTCACGTTCTCGTACACCGTCTTTACCGGGTCCAAGGTCTCGTGCTCCTGGGCGTAATAGCCCAAGCGGAGGCCGTGTCCGTAGACGACCTCGCCCGCGTCGGGCGGCTCTATTCGGGACAGCACCCTCAAAAGCGTGGTCTTGCCGGCGCCGTTCAACCCGAGGATCACGACCCGGCTGCCGCGGTCGATGGCGAGGTCGATGCCTGAGAAGACCTCGAGCGACCCGTAGGACTTCGTGAGACCGGTCGCGCTGAGCGGCGTACGGCCGCAGGGGAACGGCGTCGGGAAGCGGAGTCTCGCCACCTTGTCCGCGCGCCTGACCTCCTCGAGGCCCTCGGTGAGGCGCGCGGCGCGACGGTCGAGGTTGTGCGCCATCCGGGCCTTCGTGGCCTTGGCCCTCATCCGGTCGGCCTGCGCCTTGAGCTCGACGACCTTGCGCTCGGCGTTGGTCCTCTCACGCCGCCGCCGACGCTCGTCGGTGGCCAGCTGCTCGAGATAGAGCTTCCAGCCAAGCCGGTAGACGTCGAGCTGGCAACGCGTCGCGTCCAGGTGGAACACCTTGTTGACGACCGAGTCGAGCAACTCGCCGTCGTGGCTGATCACCATGAGACCGCCGTCGTGGGCGCGCAGGAAATTGCGCAGCCACGCGATCGAGTCCGCGTCGAGGTGGTTCGTGGGCTCGTCCAGGATGAGAGTGGGGGCCCCCGAGAACAGCACCCGGGCTAGCTCCACTCGGCGCCGTTGGCCGCCGGAGAGCGTCCCGAGCGGTTGAACGAGCACCCTTTCAGGAAGGCCCAGGCTCGACGCGATGGAGCCGGCCTCGGCTTCGGCCGCCCAGCCTCCGAGGATGTGGAACTGCTCGTCGAGCCGGGAGTAGCGCTTGAGGATGCGGTCTTGGTGGTCGGCGTCGCTGCGACCCATGTCCAAACGGGCGATGTGGAGCTCACGGACGATGCGGTCGAGGCCTCGGGCCCCGAGGATCCGGTCACGCGCGACGACGCTCATGTCGCCGGTGCGGGGGTCCTGGGGAAGGTACGCCACGGCGGTCGATCGACGGACCGATCCCGCCTCGGGGAGAGCCTCGCCCGCGAGCACCCTGGCCAGCGTGGTCTTGCCGGCCCCGTTGCGGCCGACGAGACCTATCCGGTCCCCGGACGCGACCTGGAAGGTCACCGGCTCGAGCAGCTGGCGACCGCCGGCGGCAAGCTCGAGGTCGGTGGCAGTGATCATTAGGGGTCCGTCTTCGTTCCAGAGGTGGTGACGGCACGATGGTGCCGTGGGTCGCGGGCGCTCGGGCAAACTCGCGCGAACCGCCGGGACTCAAGAGTAAGCCGGATACCAGCCCACCACGGCCAACGTGAGTGCTCGAGCTCCGAGTAATGACGGCGACACTGCCCCCGGAAGGATCCGCCCGGTCGTTACGCTCCACAGCGTGAACCTCGACATCGAACGGATCCCCACTGCCGCCACCTACCCGCTCCGGCACGCGATCCTGAGGCCGCACCAGAGCATCGGTGAGATGCACTACGCACAGGACGACGTGCCAGGCACGGCCAGCTTTGGGGCGATCGACCGCGACACCGGCGACATCGTCGGCGTGGCCACCGTCATTCCCGAGTCGGCCCCGTTCGACCCATCCGTCGTTGGAATCCTCCCCGGTCCCAACGGCGCGCCTTTGACGGCATGGCGACTGCGCGGGATGGCCGTCCGCCAAGACCTCCAGGGACAGGGAGTCGGTGCTCTGGTCCTCAACCGCGCCATGGACCACGTGGCGAACGAGCGCGGCGACCTCATCTGGTGCAACGCGCGGGCACGCGCCATCACTTTTTACGAGAGGGCCGGTTTCGTGACCTTCGGAGAGCGATGGGAGATACCTGACATCGGCTGGCACGTGGTCATGTGGCGACCGGCAGGAATCAGCGCCTCCAGCTGAGGGATTCCTGGCCGCTGTCCACCGAACGACGCCCCGTCCGGAGAAGTCACGCTCGAGGCTGATCTACCTACGAGTCGGAGTCGTCGTCCTCATCATCGGTGTCGAGCCAGGCCGCAAAACGGCTCACGACCTGTTGCACGCCTCCGCCGGCGCGCTCGACGATCTTCGCGAAGCGCTTCTTGTAATGGCTGAGAGCGGCGTCGAACTCGGCCGACGGGGGCGGCTCCTGGCCGCGCCTCAGATAGTCGCCAGAGCACTGCCGGTCGAAGTCGCCGGACGCCACCCAGGTGACGAGCTCCCTCACTCTCCGCACGGGGAAGGGGTGGTCGGTGTCGATCTCGGTCCAGAACCGTGAGTAGCGCGCGAAGGGGTCGCCTTCTCCCTCGTACTCGTTCGCCTGCTTGATGAAGGCGTCGAGGTCGAGGCCCGGCACCGGGCCGCCCGCCATGCGCATGAGCGTCCGGCAGGTGAGCAGCGGGTCGCCGGTCCCGATGGCGCTCGCCCGGTCCGCAGTCAGCTCGGCGGCCCGCGACCACTCGAGAAGGGCGTAGTAGAGGGCCTGCAACGGCAGGCCTGCGAGCGGGGCCCCGCGCAGCACCTTTCGCGTGACGAGGGAGACAAGCTCGAACGTCGTCATGAGCGTGACGTGGTCCGCCAGCACGTGGCCCATCTCGTGGGCGAGCACGGCCTGGAACTCGTCGGACTCGAACGATCGCGCCAGCCCGGAGGAAACCAGCGTGATCGGATCGCTGGCGCCGATGGTGAGGGCGCTGCCGACCGGGTACTGGGTGACATACAAGCTCGGGCACTGGTCGATGTCGAAGATGTGCGCGTAGCGCAACTGCATCGCCCACGCTTCGGGCAGCTGGCTCTTGTCGATCCGGACGGCGGTGCCGAGCATGAGCTGGCGGAGCTTTCGCTCATAGCCGATCTCGCTCAACTTCTTGATCACTCGATCGAGCATCGGCACGGTGTGGAGCGCCGCCACGGCCGCCCGGTCTGCAGGGTGGGCGAAGCCTTGGGCGCTGATCCCCGGATAACTGCGAGCCTTCTGTATTGGCATGCCTCGCCGCCTTTCCGTTCGAAAGCAAGTCTCTCACTCAGCAGGTGCTGGCGGTCCTCGGCCGGCCACGTTGTTTCAAGCCGCGACCTGCTCGGCTTCTCAAGGTCGCGAACCGTTCCCCTTGCCGCACCAAACCGCAAGCCCCGTCGGCGGCGGTTGCCGGACGTGCCGCGATTCGCCCGCGACAAGAGATGGACTCGAGCGCGGATTTCCTGTCAGGGCGCCAAGCGGTGAGGGCCCGGCGCCCGAGCTGTCAGGACTCCTCGGTGTCGGAGGAGTACGTGCCGGTCGGGATGCCGCCGCTCGATTGGGGCATGTCGGTCGTCGGAGCGGGCGCCGGGTCGCTCGAGGGTGCACCCGCGGCCGGAGCCGGAGTCACCGTCAAAGGCCCGTGCTCCGCTTCGTACTGGCGGAGTTCGACAACGAGCTCAGAAATCCTCGCGTCCGCGTTGGCGGGCGCGCGGCCGGTCTGCTGGAAATAGGCGATGCCGCCCATCTCGAACACGAGCGAGTCCGCGTGCCTCTTAGCCTGGAGGTCGGAGAGCTTCGCCTGTCCGGCCTTCGCCCCTTCTTGGGCCTTCTCGGCCAGTACCGATGCTTGCGCCTTCACCTTGTCCATCAAACCCATGGCACCGCCTCCGATGACATCGTGGCCACACAAGGCCAAAACTGTCCTGTAGAAAAACGACCCTACCGCCAATGCACGAGTGTCACCACGGCCGGCATCGGATCGGCCACGATGTAGCCGTGGACCATTGCGATGAATGCCAATTCGACTTCGACGCGCAAAGCCCAGCCAATATCCCGAGCGCGATCCGCGCCCTTGGGGGCCGCTTTGCCATGCGAATCTCCAACGAACGCTCCAACCCGGCGCTCGACCTCACCATCCGGACGCGACCGGGCCCGAGGATCTGGTCCGCCCTCGAGTATGCGTGCCACGTCCGGGACGTCTTCCTCGTCGAACGCGAGCGCGTCTACACAAGCCTCGTCCAGGAGTGCCCGACCGTCCCTCCCATGTACCGCGACGAGCGGGCGAGCCTGGCCCGTTATGCAGAGGAGGAGCCCGGCCAAGTCGGTCACCAGGTGAAGCTCGCCGCAGAGATGCTCGCCTGGGCCTTCGAGGGGCTGGACCCTGCCCAGTGGCAGCGGCACCTCGTCTGCAACTTCCCCGAGCCGTGCGAACGGACGGTGTTCTGGCTCGGCTGCCAGGCCGTCCATGAGGGTGAGCACCATCTCCGCGATATCGACGCAGCTCTCAGATCGGCCGCCGCCACGCCGGAGGTCCGGTCACACGCGGCGCCGTAGCGGGCCCGGCCTCGAGCCCGTTTGAGCCGCTTGTCGGCTCAGGCGCCCGCCAGCTCCCGCCAGCAGCCCGGGTCCAGATCCAGCCGCTCGCAGAGCGCATCGGGCTTGAGCCGGAGACTCTGCTCGGGGATCGCGTCGACCAAAGCGCGCAGGCGCGAGTAGTCGTGTGCCGCTCCCGCCAGGCGTTGGCGGCTCAGCTCGACGAGGCCGCTTGGTGCCCAGGCTCCCTCCTTCCGGGCCAGGTGCCCGAGGAGGATCAAGGCGAGCTCGATGTCAGCCGCGATGGGAGCCCGGCCGAAGAGCGCGGCTCGGCGTAACGCGATGGCGACGGCGCCGGCGAACACGTCGGCCCGACTCTCGCCCGGAGCGAGAGCGACGCGGTCCTCGAACGCGGCCGCCAACTTGAGCGCATATCCCTGGTCCGGTCCGGGAACACCCAGACCTCTCGCTCGGGCCGGATGGGGCTGAGGACGGCTCTCTCCCGGGCGATGGAAAGTCCACGGTTCCGGGGCGGCGATGGATTGCACCTCGCGAACCTCGTGCTGCTCCATGATGGGAGCGAACTTGGGCTGGGTCACTTCTCCACCTCGCCTTCGGCGCCGCCCGCCCTCTCCGCTTCGCCTGCCGCCGCGCGGATGAGGCCGAACACCACGGAATCCACGAGTGCCTGCCAGGAGGCCTCGATGATGTTCTCCGACACTCCTATCGTCGACCAGCTGCCTTCGGAGTCGGCGGTGTCCAAGAGCACCCGCGTGACTGCTCCGGTGCCCCTCTTCGTGTCGAGCACCCTCACCCGGTAGTCGGTCAGATGCACGTTGCGAAGCTCCTGGAAATGGGGCTCGATGGCGAGTCGAAGCGCCGCATCGAGCGCGTTTACGGGGCCATTGCCTTCAGCTGTCGCCACGACGCGTTTCTTGCCCAGATGCGCCTTGACCGTCGCTTCGGTGGTGAGCTCGCCCGCCGAGGCCCAGGGGTGCACTAGCAGGCGCCCCGCGTCGGGAGCGGTCCCGTCCTCCGCCTTGGTGGGCGAGGCGCGCCAGTCAGTGATGACCCGGAACGACTCGATGCTGAACAGGTCGCCGAGCCGGCCTCCGAGTGCGCCGGCCGCGGCGCGCATCAGCAGTTCGAGGGAGCCGTCCGCCGCCTCGAAGTGGTAGCCGTTGTGCTCGAGCTGCTTCAAGGCATCGAGGACGCGCCCGAGCGCGGGTGAGTCGAGCTCCAGGCCGAGCTCAGCAGCCTTGAGCAGCAAGGTCGACCGGCCCGCGAGCTCACTCACCACGACGCGGGTGCCGTTGCCGACGCTGTCGGGCGGCACATGCTCATAGGCGTCGGGGCGGCGGACGAGCGCACTCGTGTGCAGGCCCGCCTTGTGGGCGAAAGCGGCCACACCCACGTAGGGACGCTGCGGGTCGAGGGTCACGTTCACGAGTTCGGCGATGTGGTGAGCGACAGGGGTGAGGCGCTCGAGCCGGTCGGCAGGGATGGTCTTCACGCCCATCTTGAGGCTCAGATTCGCGATCACAGCCGAAAGATCGGCGTTGCCGGTCCGCTCGCCGTAGCCGTTCATGCATCCCTGGATCTGGGTCGCTCCCTGCCGGACGGCGGCGAGCGAGTTCGCCACTGAGCAGCCCCCGTCATTGTGGAAGTGCCCGCCGATCGCCGCTGAGGAGTGCTTGCGCACCTCGGCCACGATGCGCTCGACCTCGTCCGGGAGGGTGCCGCCGTTGGTGTCGCAGAGCACGAGGACCTCGGCGCCGGCTGTCTCCGCCGCCTCGAGCACGCTCAGGGCGAACTTCGCGTTCCGCCTGTAGCCGTCGAAGAAATGCTCGGCGTCGAGGAACACGCGTAGACCGGCCGCCCTCAGCTGCGCCACGGAGTCGCCCGCCATGGCGACCGCCTCCTCGAGGGTCGTTCGCAAGGTCTCGGTCACATGGAGATCGGAGGCCTTGGCGACAATGCACGCAGCCGGTGTCCCGGCCTCGGCAAGATGGCGGAGGGTCTTGTCGCTTGCGGCCTTGACGCCCGGACGGCGCGTGGACCCGAACGCGACGAGGGTGGCGCTCTTCAGCCGCAGCTCCTTGGCGGCCCGGGAGAAGAACTCCCCGTCTTTAGGATTCGCGCCCGGCCAGCCGCCCTCGATGTAGGCGATGCCGAGATGGTCAAGCTGCTCTGCGACGTGCAGCTTGTCGTCGACCGTGAGCGATATGCCCTCTTGTTGCGAACCATCCCTCAGCGTCGTGTCGTATATGTCGACCGCGACCGGGACGCCACGCTCAGGTGGCATATTCCAGCCAGTCTTTGTACTGGTCGGCCTCACCTCGCACGGCTGCGAAGTACGTCTTTTGGATCTCGACCGTGACCGGCCCGGGCAGGCCCGTGCCCACGGGGCGGTCGTCCACCGAGCCGATCGGGACTATCTCCGCCGCCGTTCCGGTGAGGAACGCCTCGTCGGCCATGTACAGATCCGTCCGGCGCATGTCGCGCTCGGTCACGGTGTACCCAAGGTCGCGAGCGATCGTCGTGGCCGTATCGGCGGTGATGCCTTCGAGCGCCCCGACCGAGGAGGACGGCGGTGTGAAGATCCGGCCGTTGCGGACGACGAAGACGTTCTCGCCCGTGCCCTCCGAGATCAGGCCATTCGTGGTGCACATGAGCGCCTCGTCGTAACCGGCGCTCACCGCCTCCACCTTCGCCAGCGACGAGTTGATGTACATGCCCGTCCCCTTGGCCGCCGTCGGGATCGACCTCGGGTCGTGGCGGGCCCACGAGCTCACCTTCAACCGGATGCCGTGGGCGATCGCCTGGTCGCCAAGATAGGCGCCCCACGGCCAGACGGCGATCGCCACCTGGACCTTGCACGGGGTGGGGTTGAGGCCCATCTCGCCATAGCCGAGGTAGACGAGGGGGCGGATATAGCAAGTGTCAAGCCCGTTCTCGCGCACGGTGAGCTTGATGGCCTCAAAGATCTCGTCCTCGGTGAAGGGCATCTCCATCTGCATGATGCGTGCGCCTCTGAAGAGCCGCTTGGTGTGGTCGCGCAAACGGAAGATCGCCGGCCCGTTAGCCGTCCCGTAGGCCCGAATGCCCTCGAAGACCCCCATCCCGTAGTGCAGGCTGTGCGTCAGCACGTGCACTGTGGCCTTGTCCCAGTCCACAAGCTCGCCGTCCATCCAGATCTTCGATGTCGGGGTGATAGGCATCCTTTACAACCTCCCTGCAATAGCGTCGCCAATACCGGTCGTGCTCCAAGGTGCCTGAGAGCCGGCCATTTCCATTTGAAAATCCAACACGGCCCGCGTGACGCGCTCGGCCGCAGCCACCTCGCCCAGATGCTCGAGCATCATCGCCGCCGACCGTATGGCCGCCAGCGGGTTCGCCTTGCCGGTGCCGGCGATGTCGTGAGCGGACCCGTGGACCGGCTCGAACAACGACGGGCCGGTGCGGGCGGGGTTCAAGTTGGCCGACGCCGCCAGCCCGATCCCCCCGGTCACTGCTCCCGCCAGGTCCGCAAGGATGTCCCCGAACAGGTTGTCGGTCACGACGACGTCGTAGCGCCCGGCGTCCTCGACGAAGAAGATGCAGGCGGCGTCGACGTGGTTGTACGAAGTGCCGACCCCAGGATGCTCCGCGGCCACGAGGTCGAAGACGCGCTGCCACAGGTCGCCCGAGTACGTGAGCACATTGGTCTTGTGCACGAGCGTCACGTGATGGCGGGGCCTTTTCTCGGCGAGCTCGAAGGCATACCGGACACACCGCTCGACGCCGTGCCGGGTGTTGACGGAGCCTTGCGTGGCGACCTCATGAGGCGTGGTGCGCCGGAGCGCGCCGCCCTCGCCCACATAGGGCCCCTCGGTGTTCTCGCGGACCACGGCGAAATCGGCCCCGTCCGCGATCGAACCGGGGACCCCGTTGAAGGGGCGCAGGTTGATGTACAAGTCGAGCTCGAAACGAAGTCGGAGCAAGAGGCCTCGCTCCATGGTCCCGGGGGGCACGGCCTTCGATCCGATCGGCGGACCGACGGCTCCGAGCAGGATGGCATCCGCCGTCTTGAGCTCGTCGAGGACCGAGTCCGGCAGCACCTCACCCGTGCGCTCGTAGCGGCCCGCGCCGAGGTCGTAGTCGACGGTCTCGAGCGCGACCCCTGAGGCGGAGACGACTTTGAGTGCCTCCGCGACCACCTCGGGGCCGATTCCGTCGCCCCCGATCACCGCAACTTTGTGCACGCGTGCTCCTATTGCCCCCAAGTGGGCTTTTCAAGGCCACACTAGTGGGGCGCCCGCGCCTCAGTCAGCCCGGCGAAGCGACCGGGAGGCGAGCAATCCAGGGGCCGTCAAAAGTGGGCTCGCTCAGCCGGTAGCCTTCAGTCGGTGGACGAAACCCTTCTCACGCCCGAAACCCACGCCCGGCTCGTCGCGGAGCTCGAGGACTTAACGACGCGGGGACGCGTCGAGATCGCGCGCCAGATCGAGGCCGCCCGAGCTCTCGGAGACCTGTCCGAGAACGGTGACTACCACGCCGCCAAGGACGCCCAGGGCAAGATGGAAGCCCGCGTGCGCCAGCTCCAGCAGATGTTGGAAAACGCCGTCATCGTCGACAACTCGACCCATGAGGCGGGCGTGGTGACCACCGGCGTGGTCGTGGAGCTCCGGTACGAAAACGACGAGGAAACCGAGCGCTTCCTGGTCGGGTCCATCGAGGAGAAGGGCGGGGACGTGGCCGTCATATCGCCCGCTTCGCCGCTCGGCAAAGCGCTTCTCGGCCGGCACGTCGGCGAGGTCGTCGCCTATGAAGGGCCGAGCAAACAGCCCTTCACGGTCGAGATCGTCTCCGTGAACGTCTGACCGCCGCCCCATGCCCGAAACCGTCGCCACCAAAGTCTGGGACCGTCACATCGTGCGCGCCGGCGACGGCGGCGCCGAGCCCGACCTGTTGTACATAGACCTGCATCTTGTCCATGAGGTGACCTCGCCCCAGGCCTTCGAAGGCCTCCGCCTGGCAAACAGGCGCGTGAGGAGGCCGGAGCTCACAGTCGCCACCGCCGACCACAATGTGCCGACGACGACCGCCGTCGGGCCTGTGGCGGACCCGGTCTCCCGTAAGCAGCTCGAGGCGCTCGACGCCAACTGCGCCGAGTTCGGCATCGCCTGCCACTCGATGGGTGACCCGGGTCAGGGCATCGTGCACGTGATCGGGCCCGAGCAGGGGCTCACGCTCCCCGGCATGACGGTCGTGTGCGGTGACAGCCACACCTCGACCCACGGCGCCTTCGGGGCGCTCGCATTCGGGATCGGGACCTCGGAGGTCGAGCACGTGCTGGCAACCCAGACCCTTCCCCAGAAGAGGCCCCGCAACATGGCTGTCACCGTGGAAGGCGAGCTTGCTCCCGGCACGAGCGCCAAGGACGTGGTCCTAGCCATCGTCGGCCGCCTCGGGACGACCGGCGGGGTCGGGCACATCGTCGAGTACCGGGGATCGGCCATTCGCGGGCTGTCCATGGAAGGCCGGATGACCGTGTGCAACATGTCGATCGAGGCCGGGGCGCGCGCGGGCATGATCGCCCCGGACGAGGTGACCTTCGCCTACCTAGAGGGCCGACCCCACGCGCCGAGCGGCCCCGCCTGGGACCGGGCTTTGGAGGACTGGCGCTCGCTTGCGAGCGACGAAGGGGCTCGCTTCGACTCAGAGGTGACCATCGATGCGGCCTCGATACGTCCGCAGGTCACCTGGGGCACCAATCCGGCCCAGGTCGTGAGCATCGACGGCGAGGTGCCGAGCCCAGATGAGCTCGAGACCGCGCCCGAGCGGGAAGCAGCAGCCCGGGCTCTTGCCTACATGGGCCTCGAGGGAGGCACACCGGTTCGCGCCATCGAGGTGGACACCGTCTTCATCGGCTCCTGCACGAACTCGAGAATCGAGGACCTGCGCATCGCGGCGGCAGTGCTCGGGGGACATCGGATCCGACCGGGCCTGCGTGCCCTTGTCGTGCCCGGATCGCGCAGCGTCAAGCAACAGGCCGAGGAAGAAGGCTTGGACCGGGTCTTCAAAGACGCTGGATTCGAGTGGAGGGAAAGCGGCTGTTCGATGTGTCTCGGCATGAACCCGGATCAGCTCTCATCCGGGGAGCGTTGCGCGTCGACGTCGAACCGCAACTTCGAGGGCCGCCAGGGGCGGGGTGGGCGCACCCATCTCGTCTCGCCTGCGGTCGCCGCCGCGACGGCGATCATCGGCCGGTTCGCGACGCCGGCCGACCTGGAGGCTTGACGTGGAACCCGTGCGAATAGTGAGGGGACGAGCGGTGCCGCTCGACCGCTCCGACGTCGACACCGACCAGATCATCCCAAGCGAGTGGCTGAAGCGGATAGAGCGCACCGGCTTCGGCGCTGGGCTCTTCGCCGAGTGGCGCGAGGACCCCGGCTTCGTCCTCAACGACCGTCGACACTTCGGGGCGACCATCCTCGTCGCCGGCCCGAACTTCGGCACGGGATCGTCAAGGGAACACGCCGTTTGGGCGCTCGTCGACTACGGGTTCCGGGCGGTGATCAGCCCTCGGTTCGGGGACATCTTCCGCAACAACTCCACCCGCTCCGGGCTCGTGCCCGCCGAGGTGGACGACGAGGGCGGGCGGGCGATCTTGGAAGCGGTGAGCGCGAATCCCGGCCTCGAGATCGTGGTGGATGTCGACACAAGAATCTTGTCGGCTCCCGCGGCCCGGATCTCCGTCCCGTTCAAGCTCGATGACGATGCGCGCGACCGACTGCTAAAGGGTCTGGACGACATCGATGTCACGGCGCAATACGCCCCCGACATCGATGCCTACGAGGCTCTGCGACCGGACTGGATGCCGAGCGCGAGCGCCTGAGGCGCCGCGCGATCAGTGCTTCAGGGCGTGTCGTCGCCTTCGTGGAGCGCGCCCGGATCGGCGGCGATCCTCGCCTCGGCTCGGACAAGACGGTTCGCGGCGGCGATGTAGGCGCGCGCCGCCGCCTCGACGACGTCGGTTGACAGCCCGCGGCCCGAGGCGCGGATCCCGCCCGAGTCGAGCTGGATGACGACGTCGCCAAGGGCGTCGATGCCACCGGTGACCGACGAGACGTTGAAATCGGTGAGCTCGGCGTCGATACCGGTCGCCTGCTTGATCGCCTTGCAGGTGGCGTCGATCATGCCGTCGCCTTCCGCAGTCGCCTCGAATTTGTCCCCGCCCCGGCCTACGACGACCCTCGCCCGCGGCATCCCGACCGTGCCGCCCTGGACGTCGAGGACGTCGAGCACGTAGCCCTCGTCCATCACCATGCCGAGCTCTTCGGCGACGATCGCCTCGAGGTCGGCGTCACTCAGTTGCACCTTGCGGTCCGCCAGCTCCTTGAAGCGGGCGAAGGCCGCGTTCAGCACGTCGCCGGGCACGGTGATGCCGAGCTTCTCCAAGGTGTCCACGAAGGCGTGCCGGCCCGTGTGCTTGCCGAGAACGATCTGACCGCCCTCTTGGCCGACGGAGGCCGCGTCGATGATCTCGAAGGTCGAGCGCTCCTCGAGCACACCGTGTTGGTGGATGCCCGACTCGTGGGCGAAGGCGTTCTTGCCGACAACGGCCTTGTTCCACTGGAGCTGATAGCCCGTGAGGCGCGACACCATCCGGCTCGTCCGGACCAGCTCCTCGGTCCGCACGCCCGTGTAGAGCCCGGGGAACAGGTCCTGGCGGATCTTGAGGGCCATCACCACCTCTTCGAGGGCGGCGTTCCCGGCGCGCTCGCCGAGGCCGTTCACGCACACCTCGACCTGGCGGGCACCGGCACGCACGGCCGAAAGGCTGTTCGCCACGGCGAGGCCGAGATCATCATGACAGTGGGTCGAGATCACGTACTGGCCGGCGACCTCTGAGCGGACGCGCGCGATCAGCTCCCCGAAGTCCCAGGGGATCCCGTAGCCGACGGTGTCCGGGATGTTGAGAGTCGTCGCCCCGGCAGCGACCGCAACGGCGAGCACCTCGAGCATGAACTCGACCGGGGTGCGGGTCGCGTCCATCGGTGAGAACTCGACGTCGCTCGTGTGCTCCCGTGCTCTTGCGACCCCGGCGCGCACCGCCTCGAGCACCTCGCCCTCGCTGAGTTTCAACATGTGCTCCATGTGGCTGGGGCTCGTTGACATGAAGACGTGGATGCGGCACGCCTCGGCGTCCTTGAGCGCCTCGTAGCACCGGTCGACATCGCCGAGCTGGGCCCGGGAAAGCCCGGCGATGACAGGGCCTTGGACGCTTCGGGCGATCGCCCGCACGGCCTCGAAGTCACCTTGGCTAGCGACAGGGAATCCCGCTTCGATGTAGTCGACGCCAAGGCGCGCCAACTGCTCGGCGATTTCGAGCTTCTCGCCGGTATCAAGGGAAACACCGGGTGACTGTTCGCCGTCCCTCAGCGTCGTGTCGAAGATGACCACTTTGTCGCTCATCGCTCGCTCCATCGTCGAGGCTCGTCCGGGACTGTCTCCAACCGGGTCGCGTACTGCCGCCGCAACCGTGCTCGACCAACAAAAAACCTCCTGGCCTAAGGCACAGGAGGCATTGGCGAGCGCGGAAGGGCGCTCGCCGTCAGGTAAGAAGGAGGTTCTGGACGAGCCGCTCGTTCTTCATGTCACCAGTGATTGTGGTGGACGGAGTCGAGGCCGTCAAACTCGTGGCTCCGAATAGACGGGAATCTCCCGGAGGCTAAGCCGGGCAGCGGGACTAGGCCCCGGTGACGCAGCAGAGATCGAGGATGCCGGGCTGGTCCTGGAGATCGCCCAGAACGTCGTGGGTTACCGGGCGATCCGTCGACAGCAGCATGAGGGCGGTGCCGCCACCCGAGGTCTGGCCGACGGCCATATTCGTTATGGAGACCCCGGCATTGCCCAAAGCCGCGCCGACTATGCCGACCATCCCCGGACGATCGTCGTTGCGCACGATCAACAAGTTCGGGGCAAAGGGAAGGTCGACGCTGTGGTCGTCCACCATGACGATCCTCTCCGTGCTGTTCCAACCGAGAGTTCCCGAGACCGAATGCCCGCCACCGCGAAGCGTCAGCTGACTGACATGCTCGCTCGCGACGGTCGTCGAGGACTCCCGTACCTCCAGGCCGCTCTCCTGGGCAATACGTGGCACGTTCACGTACGACACCGGCTCCTCGCAGGCCCAGGCGAAGATGCCCTTCAACACGCCCAGGGACAGCACCCGCGTGTCCTCGCCGCCGAGCGCCCCTTCGCAGGAAACCTCGAGATGATCAGGCACCCCTCCGCACAGCGAGGCCATCACGTGGCCCAGCCGCTCGGAAACGCCGAGGAACTGGCGCACTGTCTCAGACGCTCCGGTCGCGGCGACATTCACCGCGTAGGGGACGAACTCGCCCGCGAGCGCGAGCACGATCTGCTCGGCGATCTGCTCGCCCGCCTTGTCCTGTGCCTCGGTCGTGCTTGCTCCGAGATGCGGCGTGACGACGACGTTTTTGAGCCCGAACAGGGGGGAGGACGTGCACGGCTCGGTGGAGAACACGTCCAACGCGGCCCCGGCGACTCGGCCCGAGGTGATCGCCTCGGCCAACGCCTCCTCGTCGACGATGCTGCCGCGGGCGGCGTTGACGATGCGGATCCCCGGCTTCGACTTGGCGAGTAGGTCCTTGCCGATGAGGCCGACGGTCTCCGGCGACTTCGGCAGGTGGATGCTCACGAAGTCGGCGTCGCAGAACAGGTCCTCGAGGCTCAAGAGCTCGGCACCCATCTTCCGCGCTCTGTCGGCGGTGATGTAAGGGTCATAGGCGATGACCCGCATCCCGAAGGCGATGCCACGCTGGGCCACGAGCGAGCCCACGCGGCCGAGGCCGACGATCCCGAGCGTCTTGCCGTTGAGCTCGACACCCTCCCACTTGCTTCGCTCCCAACGCCCCTCGATGAGGCCGGCGTGAGCCTGGGGGATGTTCCGGGCCTGGGCGAGCATGAGGGCGAAGGCGTGCTCTGCGGCCGAGACGATGTTCGACTCCGGAGCGTTGGCCACTATCACCCCGCGCCGCGTGGCCGCCTCGATGTCCACATTGTCGAGCCCGATGCCGGCACGTCCGACCGCGACCAGGTCGCGTCCCGCCTCGATCACATCGGCCGTCACCTGGGTGGCAGATCGGATGACGAGCGCAGCAGCTCCGACGACGGCCTCGTTCAGCGCCTCGGGCGTGAGCGAGAGCTGCACGTCGACCTCGTGGCCCGCCTCTGTCATGAGGTTGAGGCCTCGGGGGGAGAGCTTCTCGGTGACAAGGATCCTGGCCATGGCTTAGTTCTCTACCTCCGCGAATAGCTCTGCGAGACGCTCGATGCCCCGGACGAGGTCAGCGTCGGACAGAGCGTACGAGAAGCGGGCATACCCGGTCACACCGAAGGCCTCCCCCGGCACGAAGGCGACGCGGGATTCCTCCAGCACGAGCTCGGCGAGCTCGAGCGTCGTCTCCGGGCGCGAGCCCTTCAGCTCATGGCCGAGGACAGACTCGAAGGACGGGAAGGCGTAGAAGGCGCCCTCGGGCTCGAGGCACGAGACGCCCTTGATCTCCGACAGCATGCGCACGATGGTCAACCGGCGCCGGTCGAAAACAGTGCGCATCTCCTCCACGACGCTCTGGTCGCCCGTCAAAGCCGCTATGGCGGCCCGCTGCGCCACGTTGTTGACGTTCGAGGTGGCGTGGGATTGCAGGTTCGTAGCCGCGTCAACAACATCCGCGGGCCCGATCATCCAGCCGACCCGCCAGCCCGTCATGGCATAGGTCTTCGCCACCCCGTTGACCACGACACAGCGCTCCGCGAGCTCGGGCACGACGACCGGCATCGAGTAACTCGTGTTACCGCCGTAAACGAGGTGCTCGTAGATCTCGTCGGTGAGCACCCACCAGCCGCGCTCAAGGGCAAACCGGCCGATGGCGGCGATCTCGTCCCGGCTGTAAACGGCGCCCGTCGGGTTCGAGGGCGAGACGAACACGAGCAGTTTCGTCCTCTCGGTGGCCATGCGCGCCAAGTCGTCCACCCCGACCTTGAAGCCGGTCGAGGCGTCGCTCGGCACCTCTACGATCATCCCTCCGGCCAGGCGTATCGACTCGGGATACGTCGTCCAGTAAGGCGTCGGGAGCAGCACCTCGTCGCCGGGATCAAGGAGCGTGGCCAAGGCGTTGTATATGGCGTGCTTTCCCCCGTTGGTGACGAGTATCTGCTTGGGTGCGATCTCAAGGCCGGAGTCTCGGGCGGTCTTGGAGACAATCGCCTCTTTCAGCTCCGGCAATCCGCCTGCAGGCGTGTAGCGGTGGTTCCGCGGCTCGCTGCACGCGGTGACGGCCGCCTCGACGATGTGCGCCGGGGTCGGGAAGTCCGGCTCGCCGGCTCCGAATCCGATGACGTCGATTCCCTGTGCCTTCATCTGTTTGGCCTTGGCGTCTATGGCCAAAGTGGCAGAGGGCGCAACCCCGCCCACGCGTCGGGAGATGCGCGCGAATGGCAGCGAGCGCTCAGGTGAAAGTGCGGTCGTCATCTGCCTATGCTGACACAGGTTTCCGCACCGGCAAGTTCCGTGCTCGCCGTCAGGTGCCGCGGCCGTCCCAACTCCAAGCCACAGCCTCGATCGACCCATCCATTTCCCTCGGAGGTTTGCCGTGACACAGCTCGAGATACCCACCCAGTTCCTACCGAGCGACGGCCGCTTCGGTTCCGGTCCTTCCAAGGTCCGCAACGAGTCGGTGCGCGTGCTCGCGGCCGAGGCGCCGACCTATCTCGGCACGAGCCACCGCCAGGCCCGCGTCCGCGGCGTCGTCGAGCGCGTGCGGTCCGGGTTGTCGGAGTTCTTCGAGCTGCCTGACGGCTACGAGGTCGTGCTCGGTAACGGCGGGTCGACGGCTTTCTGGGACGCCGCCACGTTCTGCCTCGTCGAGAAGAAGAGCCAGCACCTCGCCTTTGGCGAGTTCTCGTCGAAATTCGCCGAGTGCACCAAGGCGGCCCCCTTCTTAGACGACCCCGAGGTCATCACTTCCGAGCCTGGGACCTGCCCGAAGCCGGTCGTCAACCCGAACGTCGACGCGTACTGCCTCACCCACAACGAGACCTCGACCGGAGTCGCGGGCGTGGTGAAACGTCCCCGGGGCGCCGACGGAGCCGCGGCCGAGGGCCTCGTGCTCGTCGACGCGACCTCCGCCGCGGGTGGGTTGCGGGTCGCCCCGGGCGAGTTCGACGCCTACTACTTCGCCCCGCAAAAGTGCTTCGGCTCAGAGGGCGGGCTCTGGGTGGCCCTCATGTCCCCGGCCGCGATCGAGCGCGTCGAGCGGCTTGTGTCCTCGGGACGCTTCGTGCCGGCCTTCTTAGACCTCGG
>JBEKBI010000010.1:0-75643 GCA_050015475.1 Acidimicrobiales bacterium
ATCCGGTGCAGCCGTAGGAAATCTGAGGAAGGCTGTCCCTAGTACGAGAGGACCGGGACGGACGCAGCTCTCGTGTGCCAGTTGTCCTGCCAAGGGCACGGCTGGTTTGCGACCTGCGGAAGAGATAAGCGCTGAAAGCATCTAAGCGCGAAGCTCGTTTCGAGATGAGATTTCCCACAGGGATAACCTGGTAAGGCCCGTGGTCAGACCACCACGTTGATAGGCCGGAAGTGTACGCACAGCAATGTGTTCAGCTGACCGGTACTAATCGGCCGAGGGCTTGGGGCTCGTGCTCGCTATGGAAGGCTCGAGGGGTAGTTGAAATCAACTGCCTCCAGCGGGACGCCGGCCCTACGGCCGGCGGTCACGGTGGACCGTGACGCCTGCTCGAGCGAAAGGTTTCCGGTGACCATAGCGGCAGGGTCACACCCGTTCCCATCCCGAACACGGAAGTTAAGCCTGCCCGCGCCGATGGTACTTGGGGGGAGACTCCCTGGGAGAGTAGGTCGTCTGGGAGAGTAGGTCGTTGCCGGAATTCATCTCAGATGACGCCCACCTGTTAGCGCAGGTGGGCGTTGTCGCGTCCAAGGCAAGGTAACGTTCTCCTCCGTGGCCAATCCGCGCGGTACCCCCGGAGATGGCCGCGCCCCTCGCGCGGCTCTCGCCAGTCGCCGCGACGCTGTGGCGGCAGTTGAGCGCCCGGCCCGGGCGCGCCGAGGTGCGGAGCCGGTCGCGGGACACGAGTCCGAGCGTGAGCGCCGCGCCCGCAAACGAGCCGAGGACGACGATCTCCCCGCGGCGGTACGTGACGAGCTGCGTAAGGCTGTCGGTGCCGACCGCTCCGCGGGACTGGAGCGGCGGCTAGCGATCGCGACCAGGGCGTACGAGCGGGACCGGTATCGAGAGTCGCTGACGGAGCTGCGCGTGCTCGCCCGGCTGGCACCCGAGGTCGGAGCCGTTCGCGAGCTGTACGGCCTCACGCTTTACCGACTGGGCCGGTGGCGCGATGCGGTCCGGGAGCTGCGAGCATTTCACGAGCTCACCGGGTCCTTCGACCAGCACCCGGTCATAGCCGATTGTGAGAGGGCGCTCGGGCATGACGAGTCGGTCCTCGCTCTCTGGGATGCCCTGCGGCACGCGGGCGTCGACAGGGAGGTGCTAGTCGAGTGCCGGTTGGTCGTGGCCGGGATGCTCGCGGACCGCGGTGAGCTGAAGGAGGCGATCGCCCTTCTCGGCCCTGGTGGGAAGGCTCTTGCCCGTCCCGACACGTGCCATTTGCGCCAGTGGTATGCCTTGGCGGACCTGTACGAGCGAGCCTGCGACCTTCCCCGGGCCCGCGAGCTGTTCACGCGCGTGGCTTCCTTTTCGCCTGAGCTGTTCGACACGGAGTATCGCCTCGCCAATCTGCGCTGAGCGAGCGATCGCCGGCCCAAGTTTCTCGTCCCCTGGGGCCGCGAGAAACCGGACCATGAGCCTGCACATTTGGCCTCTGCGAGGTGTCGTAAGGCAGTACCGTCACGGGTGTGGACCGTGTCGGGCTCGTAGGGCTCCCCAACTCCGGCAAGTCGTCCCTCTTCAATGCCCTGACTGGTGGTAGTGCCGCCGTAGCGCAGCACCCGTTTTCGACGGTTGAGACGGAGGTGGGCGTCGCCTACGTCCCTGATTCGAGAGTCGACGCCCTCGCCCAAGTGAGCAAGAGCCGCAAGACCGTCTACGCCGGTTTCGAAGTCGTCGATATCGCCGCGGTCAGCAAGGGTGGGGAGAAGGGGGACGCCCTCGGGGGCCGCTTCCTGGCTGGAGTGAGAGAGGTTGACGCCCTCTGCCTCGTGTTGCGCAGCTTTGAGGACGACAATGTGCCCGGCGAGACCGACCCAATGGCCGCTCTCTCCGTCCTTGAGCTAGAGCTCGTGCTGAGCGACGTCGCCACCCTCGAGCAGCAGCTCACGAAGAAGCGAAGCCGCGTCGCTCCCGTCGAGCCGACCATCGCTACTGGCCTCAAGGCCGCCCCGGCGGCGCTCAAGATCCTCGAGCAGGGGATCCCGCTTTACCGATCGCGCCTGTCCGCAGACGACCGAAGCGCGCTGAAGCCGTTCTTCCTTCTTTCGGACAAGCCGACCATGGCCGTGGTGAACGTAGCGGAGGATCAGGTTGGCGTCGGCGACACGCTCGTCGCTGCAGTGGAGAACGAGGTCGGCAGCACTGTTGACGTGCTCGCCGTCTGCGTGCAACTGGAGGCCGAGGCATCCAGGCTGGACCCAGGTGAACGCGCTGAGCTGCTCGAAGGCCTGGGCCTCGGGGAGGGAGCGTTGGTGCGTGTCGCCCAGGCGGCCTTCGAGATCCTCGGCAAATGGGTGTTCCTGACCACAGGTGAGGACGAGTCCCGGGCGTGGATCTTCCGGAAGGGAGCGAAGGCACCCGAGTGCGCCGGCGTGATCCATTCCGACCTTCAGAGGGGCTTCATCAAGGCGGACGTGGTCCGCTGGGACGAACTTTTGGAGCTCGGCTCACTGGCCGCGGCTCGCTCCAAGGGAAAGGTTCGGCTCGAGGGCAAGGACTACGTAGTACACGACGGAGACGTGCTCGAGATCCGGTTCAACGTCTGAAGCGCTCTCGGGGACGACGCAGGAGGCACTCGCATGTCGCTGCTTTGGCGCTCTACGGCGTGTCAGTGGCAGGCTGGAATGGCTGGCTGATTGCCCAATGCCATTGGTCTCCAGGCCTTAGGATCAAGCGTGGAGCGCCCGTGAGGGCGCGGCACGAATCTGCACAGACTCGACCCGGTGGGGGCGCTTTTCGTGGCTTCATCCAGCGGGGACCTGTGCAAATGCGCCAATCGGGAGGAGCGACGTTATGGGTATCGACATCCGCGAGACGCTCGGGGACGAGGCGTCGTTCCTGCTCGGACACGACTGCAAGACCATCGGGAAGGACGGCCTGACGCTTCCCGGGCCTGATTTTGTCGATCGCGTCCTTGTTGCAAGTGACCGACCCGTGGCCGTGCTGCGCAACCTGCAGCAGATGTTCGATCACGGCAGGTTGGCCGGGACCGGTTACCTGTCGATCCTTCCCGTCGACCAAGGAATCGAGCATTCAGGCGCGGCGAGCTTCGCCAAGAACCCGGCCTACTTTGACCCCGCGGCTCTCGCGGAGCTGGCTCTGGCGGCCGGGTGCAGCGCCTTCGCCTCGACGCTCGGGGGCCTCGGCATCGTGTCGCGCCGTTACGCACACAAGATCCCGTTGATCGTCAAGCTGAATCACAACGAGCTCCTCTCCTATCCGAACAGGGGCGACCAGGTCCCATTCGCTTCGGTCCGACAGGCCGTCGACCTCGGCGCGCTCGGTGTTGGCGCGACCATCTACTTCGGCTCTGAGGAGAGCACGCGCCAGATTCGAGAGGTGAGCGCACTGTTCGCGGAAGCCCACCGCCACGGGTTGTTCACGATTCTGTGGTGCTATCTCCGCAACCCGGCTTTCAAGATCGGCGGCGTCGATTACGCGCTCGCGGCGGACCTCACCGGGCAGGCGAATCACCTCGGGGTCACGATCGAGGCCGACATCATCAAGCAGAAGCTGCCAGAGAACAACGGTGGCTACACCGCGTTGAAATACGGTCGGACCGATCCGCTCGTGTACGAGAAGCTGACGACCGATCACCCCGTCGACCTGACGCGGTGGCAGGTTGTGAACTGCTACGCCGGGCGAATCGGGCTGATCAGCTCAGGCGGGGAATCGACGGGCGCAGGCGACTTGGCACAGGCGGTGCGTACGGCGGTGATCAACAAGCGCGCCGGCGGCATGGGGCTGATCGTGGGGCGCAAGGCCTTTCAGCGTCCGATGAGCGAGGGCGTGGACATCATCCACGCCGTTCAGGACGTGTACCTCGATGATTCTGTGACGGTGGCTTAGAGACCTACAGAGGAGACATCACCGGCTCGCGCGATGACGCGCGTACCGGCCGTGGGGATCGTGGGCCGCGCCTGCGGAGACCTGGAACATTGCCGGATTGTGAAGGGTTTGGCGTTACAATGCTGATCACCACGGGCACGCAGGTGAGACGATGACCGCCAAATAGGCGGCATCTGGGCCGGCAGCCGAGTGGAGGAGCTGTGACGAGGAAGGCAAGACCGGACGGCGATCCGGGCAAAGTCGAGATGCTCGACGAGGTCGTGATCCGCTTCGCTGGGGACTCCGGCGACGGGATGCAAGTCACGGGAGACCGGTTCACCGCCGAGAGTTCTCTTCTGGGTAACGACCTTGCGACGTTTCCGAATTATCCGGCCGAGATCCGGGCGCCCGCAGGGACCTTGGGGGGCGTTTCGGCGTTCCAGATTCACATCTCGGACCACGAGATCTTCACTCCGGGCGACGCCCCGAACGTACTAGTGGCGATGAACTCCGCAGCCTTGAAGGCAAATGTGAAGGATCTCAGCCCTGGGGCGATCATCGTCGTCAACGTGGACTCGTTCGATGACCGTGCCCTCGCCAAAGCGGGATACGAGAAGAACCCCCTCAAGGACGGGAGCCTGTCGGCTTTCCGTGTCTATGAGGTCCCGATGACGACGTTGACGGTCAAGGCTTGCCAGAGGACGGGGGCAAATCCCCGCGAGGCTGAGCGGAGCAAGAACTTCTTCGCTCTGGGATTGCTTTCATGGCTATATCACCGACCGGTTGACAACACAGAGACCTGGATCTCCCGCCGTTATGGGTCGAACCCGAACGTCGTGCAGGCGAACATCCTTGCGTTGCGAGCCGGATACAACTTCGGTGAGACGGCCGAGGTTTTCGAGGCCTCCTACGACGTGGGTTCAGCCGAGCACGAGCCCGGCACGTACACGAATGTGACGGGGAACACGGCCTTGGCTTGGGGCCTGATCGCGGCGGCATGGCTGGCGAAGCTTCCCTTGTTCGTCGGCTCTTACCCGATCACACCGGCGTCTGACATATTGCACGAGCTTTCCAAGCACAAGAACTTCGGGGTGCGCACCCTCCAAGCGGAGGACGAGATCGCCGGAATCGGGGCGGCGCTAGGCGCCGCCTACGGTGGGTCTCTCGGGGTGACGACGACGAGTGGGCCCGGTCTCGATCTCAAGTCGGAAATGGTCGGCTTGGCAGTGAGCTTGGAGTTGCCGTTGATCATCGTCGACGTCCAACGGGGCGGGCCTTCGACGGGACTTCCAACCAAGAGCGAGCAGTCCGACCTCCTGCACGTCATGTACGGCCGCCACGGCGAGGCACCGGTGCCGGTCGTGGCCGCGAGGTCGTCGGCGCACTGTTTCGACGCCGCGATCGAAGCTGCCCGCATTGCCCTTCGTTACCGCACGCCGGTTTACCTCCTCTCCGATGGGTACCTGGCGAACGGCTCGGAGCCCTGGCGCCTGCCGGAGATCGCTTCGCTTCCCGACATTTCCGTTCCTTTCGCGACGGAACTGAACGCGACTGACGCCGAGGGGCAGCCGACCTTCTGGCCGTTCCTGCGGGACCCCGAGACTCTCGCGAGACCCTGGGCAATTCCAGGCACTCCCGGTCTCGAGCACCGCATCGGCGGCCTCGAGAAGAAGGACGGCCCCGGCACTGTCGCCTACGACCCCGCCAACCATCAGAAGATGATTCACCTCCGAGCGGCGAAGATCGCCGGAATCCAAAAGAGCATCCCACCCGTGGAGGCCGAGGACCCCAAGCACGACGCGCGAGTCCTGATCATGAGCTGGGGCTCCACCTACGCGGCGGTGATCGCGGGCGTGAACAGGGTGCGCAAGGCTGGAAAGTCGGTCGCCCGACTACACCTGGTGCATCTGAACCCGTTCCCTCCCAACCTCGGTGAGGTGCTCCGCTCCTACGACTCGATCCTCGTCCCAGAGGGCAACCTGGGCCACCTGACACGCATGTTGCGCGCCGAGTTCCTCGTGGACGCGAAGGTGCTCTCGAACATGCTGGGCTCGCCGTTCAGGAACGCCGAGATCGAAAAGGCGATTCTTGACGAGATCAAGGCTCTCAAGGCTGGTGCGGACAAGCCGCATGCCCCCCGTCAGGCCCATGTCCGAGGCCGGACAAAGACGAAGACCAAGGGCCGCGCCGCGAGTGGTCACGCCGCAAAGGAGATTTCGCTATGACTGACGTGATCGTTCCTGAAACCACCCGGAAGGACTGGGCCAGCGACCAGGAGGTCCGCTGGTGCCCCGGGTGCGGCGACTACAGCATCCTGTCCGCGGTGCAGCTGCTCTTGCCAGAGCTCGGCGTCCGGCGGGAGAACACGGTGTTCATCTCCGGGATCGGCTGCGGAGCCCGCTTCCCCTATTACATGAACACCTACGGCATCCACTCGATTCATGGCCGCGCCCCGACAATCGCGACCGGTCTCGCGGTGACCCGACCCGATCTCGACGTGTGGGTCGTGACCGGGGACGGCGACGCGCTCTCGATTGGCGGCAACCACCTCATCCACGCCATGCGCCGCAACGTGAACCTGACGATCCTGATGTTCAACAACCAGATCTACGGCTTGACCAAGGGTCAGTACTCACCGACATCCGAGATCGGCAAGGTTACGAAGTCCACCCCGTTCGGGTCTCTCGACAAGCCGTTCAACCCGGTGAGCCTGGCGCTCGGGGCGGAGGCGACCTTCGTCGCGCGGACGCACTACCTCGACCGCAAGCACATGATGGAGACGTTCCGCCGCGCGCACGAGCACAAGGGCGCGGCCTTCGTCGAGATCTACCAGAACTGCAACGTCTTCAATGACGGCGCCTTCGCGGGCATCACCGGCAAGGAGAACCGCGACGACATGCTGATCCCGCTCGAGCACGGCCAGAGGGTCCGCTTTGGTGCCAACGGGGAACACGGCGTCATGGACGATGGCCAAGGCCGGCTCCTCTTCGTTGAGGTGGAGGACGTCGGCGAGGAAGCACTCCTGATCCACGACGAGGCCCGCGAGGACAGGAGCCTTGCGTTCTCCTTGTCCCGCCTCGCGAACGGCCCATACGAACCGACCCCGATAGGCGTGTTCCGCGACGTCCCCCGGCCCGACTACGGCGGCTTGATGGACGAACAGCTTGTCGAGGCACGCGAGCGCGAAGGCGAAGGCGACCTCGAAGCTCTCCTCAGATCGGGCGCCACCTGGAACTACGACTGACCGTTTGCCGCTCAGTCGTCCAGTGATCTGAAGGCTAAGCCCGTGAGGGGCTTGGGAAGGAAGAACGTGCTCTTCGGCGCCATTCGGCGTCCGTCGTAGGCGACGCGTTCGATCCTCGCCACCGACACCGGTCGGAGAAGGAAGGCCGCGTCGGCTCGGCGGACGCGGACCGCGGCGACCGCCTCCTGCCAACCCGGCTGGAAAGTGATCTCGCAGGCGGGGAGGCTGTCGAGCGCAACTTTCAGCCGGCTCGAGTCGAGGTCGTCCTCGGCGGCTTGCTCGAGGCGCTCTAGCGGGTAGAGGAACTTGAAGCCGGATCCGGTGAAGATCCCGATGACGCCCGGAGGTGCACTGTCGGGGAGCGCCGCCAAGTCGTCTGGGGCCGCCTCGACTCGGAAGAACGGCGCCAATAGCTCCACGAGGCGGTCCGCAGGGACTCCTTTCACGAGGCGGTGGATCGCCCCGACAAAGAGCTCGTCTTCGGAGAGCTCGACCACGAACGCCAGCACAAGGTCATGAGGGCCCGGCTGATTGCCGTTGCGTTCCCGACATTCCCCGGCGTAGGTGCAGGCGGTGTCGTAACGATGATGGCCGTCCGCGATGAGGATCGGAGCCCCGGCGACGAGAGCGGTGATCTCGGCCAGCCGCTGGCTGTCGGTAACGGGCCAGAGCTCGTGCAGGGCGCCGCCGGAATCAAAGGCCCGGAAGGAGGCCGTTGCGGCACCGATCGCCTGGGTGCACAACAAGGAGAGCCCCTTGGCCAAGGACAGGCCCCATATCGGTGAGGTGTTGATCCGTGTGCTTCGAAGCAGGGTAAGCCGGTCCTTGCGATCCTTGGGGATCGTCTGCTCGTGAGGGAGCACCTGGCCGGCGTTGTCTAGGTCGAGCCCGAGCGCGCCGAGTAGTCCCGTCATCACCCGGGGCTGCCCGTGCTCATCGCGGAAGGCCGTGCGGTATACGTACAGCGCCGGAGCGGGGTCCTTCAACAAGATGCCGGATTCAATCCAGGAACGGTGGATCCGCTCGGCGTTGGCGTACGCGTCGAGCCCGCGCTCCGCGTCTGGTGCCGGCAGCTCGATGTTGATGGCGTTGTATGGGCTCCGAGCGACGAGCTGGGCGCGTTCGGCAGGTCCAACTACGTCGTACGGGGGCGAGACGACGTCGTCGAGCTCTACCCGGGAGTCGTCGTAACGGATGGCGGCAAACGGTTCCAGGCGGGCCATGCCCTCTTACGTATCACATGGCGGCCCACACCTCTGGCAGGATCTGGATTCGTGACTTGGCTTCTCGACTGTGACGGCGTCGTCTGGCTCACCGAGCAGGCGATCCCGGGATCCGCGGACGCGGTGGCGAGCCTGAGAGCCTCAGGCTCGCGGGTGGTGTTCTTGACGAACAACTCCTTCCCGAGGCGATCGGACCATCTGGAGAAACTCGACCGTCTCGGGATTCCGACGGATCCGGCCGACTTGCTGAGCTCTGCCATGGCGGCGGCGGCACTGATGGAACCAGGGGAGCGGGCGTTGGTGCTCGGCGGCCCCGGTTTGGTCGAGGAGTTGGAGTCGCGTGGTGTTGCAACCGTAAGGCCGGGGTCCGGGCGGGGCACTGGTGCCGTTGACGCCGTCGTCGTCGGGCTCGATCCGGCGTTCGATTACCCGTCTCTGGCAGCCGCGACGAGCGCCGTCCTGGGCGGCGCGCGCCTTATCGGTACCAACGACGACGCCGCGCTGCCGACACCCGACGGAGTGCTCCCGGGCGCGGGCGCCCTCCTGGCCGCGGTGGCATGTGCCAGTGGCGTCGTCCCCACCGTCGCCGGCAAACCCAACGCGGCGACCGTCGATCTCGTGCGCGATCGGGTGGGCACGGTGGAGATCGTCGTCGGCGACCGGCCGTCGACCGACGGGATCCTGGCTCGGAATCTCGGAGCGCGCTTCGGGCTCGTTCTGAGCGGTGTGACGGAAATCGAGCACGGCCCGCTCGAGCCTGAAGCTGATGTCGAGGCCCGCGATCTTGCCGCCTTGGTCCGCTCAGAGTTTGGTGAACAAGCGCCGAGAACGCGCTAACTGGAGCAAGCAGCAGCCGCGAAGTGACTGCATAAGGTGCTTGCTCTTGCAAGCAGTGGCGTATAATGGGGCTATGGCTGAGAAGAAACCTCTAGAGAAATACCTGGAAGCTGGCAAGGACTTCACGGAGGCGGGGCGAAAGCGGGTGCAGAAGGCCGCCCACGATCTCGCCAAGGAGAGCGGCGCCGGGATGGGGACCGCAGAGGAATGGGCTGAGGAGTTCATCCACCGCGGCCGGCATGGCGCTGAGCAGTTCGCGGAGATCCTGCGCAAGGAGATCCGCACACAGATCAAGCAGTTCAACCTGGCCACGAATCAGGATGTGGTCAAGGTCGTTCAGCAGTTCATCGAGCGCACCACCAAGGCGGCGGCACCCGTGATGGAAGCCGCGAGCCGGACCGTCACAGCCACGAAGAAGGCCGCTGTGTCCACCTCCGGGGCGGCGCGGAGGGCCGCTGGCAGGAACGCGACTAAGCCAGCTCCTGCCAAGAAGGCCACCCCCGCCAAGAAGGCCGCCACGGTGAAGAAGGCAGCACCGGCCAAGAAAGCAGCTCCTGCCAAGAAGGCCGCGCCGGCGAAGAAGACGACGGCCGCCAAAAAGGCTCCCGCTGTCAAGAAGACCCAGGCCAGAACGAGTTGAGCTGCGTCGCCGCCCTCGCGGGTGGCGGCAAGGGACTGAGACCGTAAGGATGGCGGTATGCCGCGCATCCTTCTAGTGGTTCACCCGGAGCGGGAAACAGCCTGGGAACTGGCAGCGACGGCCACACGCTGGTGGCAGAGCCACGGCCGCGAGGTGGTCGAAGTCCGAGAGGCCGAGCGCGGTGCGGCCTCGGCCGACTGTACGGATGTCGAGTTCGCCGTCAGCCTGGGCGGGGACGGCACCATGCTTCGCACCGTCGAGATCGTGCTGGCAGATAGGGTCCCCGTGCTCGGCGTGAACCTCGGGCGCATGGGGTATCTGACGGCTGTTGAGCCTGCCGGGATGGAGCACGCCTTCGAGCGATTGCTGGCCGGGGAGTACCTCGTCGAGGAGCGAATGGCGCTCGAGGCTGAACTCTCGGGCAGCCTCGAGGGCAGTTTCATGGCGCTCAACGACGTCATCGTCGAAAAGACGGGACCGGGACACACGATCCGCGTGGCCGTGGAGATAGCCGGCCAGCCGTTCCTCACCTATGTCGCCGACGGGGTCGTCGTCTCCACCCCGACGGGCTCGACCGCCTACAACCTGTCGGCTCGGGGACCTGTTGTCTCCCCGAGGCTGCAGGCCATGGTGCTCACGCCGGTGTCGCCGCACATGCTCTTGGACCGGTCCTTGGTGCTCGAGCCAACCGAGGGGGTGCGTCTCACGGTTGTCGGCGACAGGGATGCCGCCGGTGTCATCGACGGGGAGCGGAGCATTCCCCTCACCCTCGGCGACAGCGTCTCGTGCCGGGCGGCGGCAGAGCAGGCCCGCCTCGTCAGCCTCGGCGAGCGTGACTTCCACTTGGCACTCCGCCACCACTTCGGCCTGACCGACCACTGAGGCCGCTCGTGCTTGTCGAGCTCCGCGTCAAGGACCTCGGAGTCATCGCAGACCTCCACTTAGTCTTCGGGACCGGCATGACCGCGCTTACAGGCGAGACCGGTGCCGGCAAGACGCTCGTTGTAGAGGCCCTCGAACTCTTGGTGGGAGGCCGTGCCGACGCCGCCATCGTGCGCGCGGGCGCATCCGAGGCCGTCGTCGAGGGTCGTTTCGTCTTCGAGGACCGGGAGATAGTGCTCTCGCGGGCCGTGCCGGTCTCCGGTCGGTCGCGGGCCTACGTCGACGGTCGCATGGCGATGGCGTCGCAACTGTCGGAGGTGGGCGACGACTTGGTCGACCTGCACGGGCAACACGCCCACCAGTCGCTGCTGCGTCAGGCCTCCCAGAGGGAGGCGCTGGACAGCTTCGCCGGCTCGGACCTCGAGTCGGTGGCCCGGGCGAGAAGCGAGTTGGCGGCCATCGACACGCGGCTCTCCGAGCTCGGCGGGGACTTGCGGGCTGCCGCCCGTATGGCGGACCTGCTCGGTTTCCAGATCGAGGAGATTGCCGCCGCGGCGGTAACGGCTTTGGACGAGGACGAGCAGCTTGCCTCCGAGGAGTCGGTGCTCGCCCAGATCGGCGCAGTGCGGGCTGCCATCGCCGGGGCGCGCGAGGCCCTACAGGGCTTGGAGGGGTCGCCCGGTGCCAGCGGAATCGGGGCGGGCGACCTGGTGGGAGTCGCTGCATCGCAGCTGTCAGGCTTCGAGTCGTTCGCTGAGGTGGTGTCGCGCCTGAAGGCGATCCAGGCGGATCTCGAGGATGTCGGCCGCGAGCTACGGCTGCGGGACGAAAGGCTCGAGGAGGACCCGGCCCGCCTCGAGGCTGTCCGGCGGCGGCTGCAATTGTTCGCGGACCTGAAGCGCAAGTACGGCTCGAGCCTGGCGGAGGTGGTCGCTTTCGAGAAGGCGACCCGTGCCCAGCTGGCCGAGCTGGAAGGGACCGAGGAGACCCGCCAGCGTCTCGAGGCAGCCCGCCGGGACGCTCTCGAGAAATTGGGTGAGGCGGAGGCGAAGCTCGGTGCCACTCGCCGCAAGGCCGCCCCGAAGCTCGCCAAGGCGGTCGAGGAGCACCTGCATGAATTGGCGCTGCCGGGCGCCCGTCTCGAGGTCCGGATCGGCGACGACCCGCCTGGCCAGGACGTCGAGTTCTTGCTGGGCGCGAACCCAGGTGAGCCGGCGCTCGCCCTCTCGAAGGTCGCCTCCGGAGGCGAACTGGCACGGGCCATGCTCGCCACCCGGCTCGTGCTGTCCGCGGCGCCGCCGACTTTGATTTTCGACGAGGTCGACGCGGGCGTGGGCGGTGAGGCGGCCTTGGCTGTGGGAAGGGCCCTGCACGAGATAGGCCGGGACCACCAGGTGCTCGTCGTCACTCACCTCGCGCAAGTGGCGGCCTTCGCCGACCAACACGTGCTGGTGTCGAAGAGCGAGGTCGAGGGGCGAACCGTGGCCGCGGTGAAGACCGTGACCGGCGACGACCGCGTCGTCGAGCTGTCCAGGATGCTCTCGGGCCACCCGGACAGCGCGGCCGCGCGCCGACACGCGAAAGAGCTGCTGGCACTTAGTGGAAAGTCACTCGCGAGTTCCGGTAGCTCCAGTAACCTTGCGTGATACCGGACGGGAGGAGAGCGTGACGAAGTTCGTTTTCGTGACAGGTGGTGTGATGAGCTCGCTCGGCAAGGGGCTCACATCCTCCTCCCTCGGCCGGCTCCTCAAGTCCCGTGGGCTCAGGGTCACGATGTGCAAGCTCGATCCCTACATCAACGTCGACCCGGGCACGATGAACCCCTTCGAGCACGGCGAGGTCTTCGTCACCGAGGACGGCGGCGAGACCGACCTCGATCTCGGGCACTATGAGCGGTTCATCGACGAGTACCTCCACAAGGACTCGAACGCGACCACAGGCCAGATCTACTCCTCGGTGATCGCCAAGGAGCGGCGGGGTGACTATCTCGGCAAGACCGTCCAGGTCATCCCCCACATCACCGACGAGATCAAAGAGCGCATCCGCCGGCTCGGCCGGGAGGACATCGATGTCGTGATCGTCGAGATCGGCGGCACGGTCGGTGACATCGAGATCGTCCCGTTCCTTGAGGCCATCCGCCAGTTCCGCCGTGACATCGGCCGGGACAACGTCTGTTATCTCCATTTGACCCTGGTCCCGCAACTGGCGACCTCGGGGGAGCAGAAGACCAAGCCCACGCAGCATTCGGTCACGGAGCTGCGCGGGCGTGGGATCCAGCCCGACGTGATCGTGTGCCGCAGCCAGGCGCCGATCTCGGAGAACATGAAGCACAAGATCTCGCTCCTCTGCGACGTGCAGACCGAGGCGGTCGTGTCCAATCTCGATGCCGAGAGCATCTACGAGATCCCCTTGCTGTTGCACGAGGAGGGGCTCGACGACATCGTCTGCCGCATCCTTCGCCTCGACGATCCCGGCCATCCCATCGACCTTTCGACGTGGGAATCGGTCGTAGAGCGTGTGCGCGCCGCCTCCGAGGTCGTGCGGGTGGGCGTCATCGGCAAGTACGTCAACCTCCCTGACGCCTACTTGTCGGTGGTCGAGGCTCTCAAGCACGGCGGGTTCCATCACGGCGCCAAGGTCGAGGTCGAGTGGGTGCAGGCCGAGGAGATGGGGGACGCCGAAGGGATCGCCCGTCTCGACGCTTTGGACGGGATCGTGATCCCGGGAGGCTTTGGCGAACGCGGCCTCGAGGGCAAGATCGCCGCCGCCGGCTACGCCCGCCAGCACTCCATACCGTGTTTGGGGCTCTGTTTGGGCCTTCACATGATGGTCGTCGAGTTCGCCCGCAATGTCGCCGGCCTGGAGGGGGCCAACAGTCGGGAGTTGGCCCCGACCACGCCCCATCCGGTCATCGACCTGCTGCCCGAGCAGCTCGATGTCGAGGAGAAGGGCGCCACCATGCGGCTCGGCTCGTACTGGGCCAAGTTGCAGCCCGACTCTCAGGTGGCCGCCATCTACGGGTCCGAGATCGTCTCCGAGCGCCACCGCCACCGCTATGAGTTCAACCCGGATTACCGCGCCCGGTTGACTGCTGCCGGGCTCAGGTGCTCCGGCACTTCTCCCGATGACCGCCTTGTCGAGTTCATCGAGCTGCCTGGGCACCCGTTCTGGATCGCGACGCAGGGCCACCCGGAATTCAAGAGTCGCCCGGATAGGGCCCACCCGCTTTTCCGGGAATTGATCGGCGCCGCCATCAACAGGTCGCACGAGCGCACCCCGAGGTTGTATGACTTGGACGATGTCCTCTCCTGAGTCAGACGCTCCTGGGTTGCCGGCGGACCGGAGCGTATTCCGCCAGATCGGCGAGAGGCAGCGTTACGGGGGCGAGCGCCTGCAGGTGGGCGTGGGCACTTTCGTCGGTCCGGACGGCTTCACCTTCGAGCGCGAAATCGTAAGGACCTTCGGGGCGGTCTGCGTCGTGCCGGTCGAGAGCGACCGCGAGCACGTGCTTCTCGTGCGCCAGTACCGGGGGGCGGTCGATCAGGCCCTATTGGAGTTGCCGGCCGGCAAACTCGACGTCCCCGGGGAGGCGCCGGAGCTGTGCGCGGCGCGCGAGCTGTCGGAAGAGGTCGGAGCGAAGGCTGAACGCATCACCGAGCTGGGCCACTTTTACAATTCCCCGGGCTACTGCGACGAGATGACGTATTGCTTCCTCGCCGAGGGCCTCGAGATGGGCGCCCGGGACGCGGACGGGATCGAGGAGGAGAATCTCGTCGTCGAGCGGATCTCGCTTCGCCAAGTGGAGGAGTTGCTCGCCACGGGCGAGATCGTGGACGCAAAGACGATTGTCGGGCTGTTGATGGCGCGCTCGTTCCTGGGCTCGCCGGGCGCTTCTTCCCTGCAGCACTACTGAGCGTCGCCCAATGGTCCCGCGGGCCGTACTGAGTCGGGACGCCGAGGAATTCCTCTCCTATCTGAGCGTTGAGCGCGGCCGAGCGCCGGCTTCGATCTCGGCGTATAGACGTGACCTCATCGCGTACGAGACCTTCCTCGCCGAGCGTGGCATGACCGTCATGGAAGCCGACGTTTTAGTCGTCGAGGCCTACGTGGCCCTCCTCGGCGAGACGCGCCGGCCCACCTCGACAGCCCGTGCCCTGGCGGCTGTGCGCGGCCTGCATCGGTTCTGCGTGGACGAGCGCGGCGCGGCGTCCGATCCCACTGAGGGCGTGTCGACGCCCCGCATCCCCCAGGCGATCCCGAAGGCCCTCTCCGAGGCCGAGATCGAGCTGCTCCTTTCCGCGGTGATCGGTGAGGACGAGAAGGCGCTTCGGGACCGGGCGATCCTCGAGACCCTCTACGCCACGGGCATGCGGATCTCGGAGTTGGCGGGGTTGCGACTCGGGGACCTCGACTTGGGGAGAGGCCTCGCCGTCGCCTACGGGAAGGGGTCCAAAGAGCGCCTCGTCCCGATCGGGAGGCAGGCGATCTCGGCCCTCGAGGCGTGGCTCGGCCCACGAGGGCGTCCTGTGATGGCGCCGGTGAGATGGGCGAGGCGTGTGGACGCCGAGGCGGTGTTCATCTCGACCCGAGGCAGGAGGATGTCGCGACAGGCCGTCTGGCAGGTCGTGAGGACCGCGGCGCTGAAGGTCAAGCTCGAGGACCGGGTCTCACCACACGTTCTGCGTCACTCGTGTGCCACGCATCTGCTCGAGCACGGCGCCGACATCCGTGTCGTGCAGGAGCTGTTGGGGCACGCCACCATCACCACAACCCAGGTGTACACGAAAGTATCGCCTGAGCTGCTGCGACGAGTCTACGAGCAGGCCCATCCAAGAGCGACGGCGACTCGCGGCGGAAGCGCCCCTAATGACCCGGTGAATTCGGGGTGAATGTCGTCGACGCCCAGATCCTGCTCGGTCGCCCGGGTCCGGTCACCCAGGCGGTCTGCGCGAGGCGCCACAAGGACTTGTGAGCCGCGACCGGTCCCGCTGGGGCTAGTGTTACGCCGTGTCCAATCAAGCAAATGTCGTTGACTACCGCGCGCTTCTCATGGAGGAGCGCGGATCTCTTCTGCACCAGTTGCAAGAGATCGGTTTCGGCGAGGACGGCACGCTGACTTACGACCAGAACTTCGCGGACTCCTCCCAAGTCACAGCGGAACGCGGTGAGGCCGAGGCGCTGGCCGCGCAGCTGCAGGAGTCTCTCGGGCACGTGGAGGCAGCGCTGCGAAAGCTCGACGAGGGCACCTACGGCAACTGCGAGCACTGTGGCAAGCCGATCGCTCCCGCCCGTCTCGAAGCCCAGCCGGCCACGACCCTCTGCATCGACTGCGCCTCGGCTCGACGTTGAGCGTTGGGGCGCGTTGGCGCGCTCTCAAGTCGAATCGGCGCTTACCGACCTACGTCATCTTCGCCGCCATCGGGGCGCTTCTGATCGCGCTCGTGGTCCGGCGCCACATCGTCAGCGAGTACACGATCGTCCTCGTGGTGGTCTTCGTGCCCGCCGTGATCTGCCACGAGGTGAGTCACGGTCTTGTCGCGCTCTGGTGCGGTGACGACACAGCCAAGCGGGCCGGACGGCTCACTGTCAACCCACTGAAACACATCGATCCGGTGGGCTCCATCCTGGTTCCTCTCGTGCTCGTGTTGACCACCGGATCCATCTTCGGTTGGGCAAAGCCGGTCCCGGTGGCGGTCAACAGGCTGCGCCACCCCAGGAACCAGTCGGTGCTCGTTTCCCTGGCGGGCCCGGCCACCAACCTGATCCTGGCCTCGATTGCAGGGCTCACCTTTCACGAGCTGGTTGTGCACGTGTGGACCCCGCCCTTGTATTGCTCCTTTTATGTCTGCACTTTCAACCCGGCGAACTTCGCACTCGTAGAACAGATCGTCTTCTACTTCGGGTTCGTCAACATCATCCTGGCCTTGTTCAACTTGATACCGATTCCGCCCCTCGACGGCTCCGCGTTGGTCGAACGACTGATTCCGGCGTCGGCGTTGCCCGGCTACTACCGGATGCGCATGTGGTTCCTGATAGTGGTTCTCGCTTTTGTGTTCATCTTCAACACTGAGCTCGGGAACGTGTTCGTCAATATCGAGACGTGGTTCTTCAGGGTCTGTCGCTGAGACAAGAGGCGGCCCGTCGGCCGCCGGGGTGCCGCTACGGGGCGAGCAGGCCGATCGCCTCGCGGGCACGCGCCAAGGTCTTGGACGCTGTCGCTCCGGCCTTTAGGGCGCCTTTGTTCAGCAAACTCAAGATGCCGGCCGGATCCGACGTGATCTCCAAGTAGCGCTCCCGCACGGGTGTGAGAACTTCGACCAGCAATTCAGCGAGATCGGCCTTGAAAGGTCCGTAGCGGTCGTAGGAAGCGGTGACTTCGGCGGGGGAGCGATCCGACGCGGCTGCGAAGAGCTCTATCAGATTGGACAATCCCGGCTTGTGCTCTGGGTCGTAGTACATCTGGGAGTCGTTGTCCGTCATGGCCTTGCGGATCTTCTGACGGATCGCCTGGGCATCATCGAGGAGATCGATGGTGCCGAGCGGAGAGCTGACCGACTTCGACATCTTGCGGTCCGGATGTTGCAGATCCATCACCCTCGCTGCGAGCTTGGGCACGACGGCTTCGGGCACGACGAAGGTGTCGCCGTAACGGCCGTTGAAGCGAATGGCAAGGGTGCGGGCGAGCTCCAGGTGCTGGCGTTGATCGTCTCCGACGGGCACCTTGTCCGTGTCGTACAACAAGATATCGGCCGCCATGAGCACCGGATAGGCGAAAAGGCCGGCGCTGACGGAGTCTTTGCCCTCAGCCTTCTCCTTGAACTGCGTCATACGGTTGAGCTCGCCGAAGGTGGCGGTGCACTCGAGCAGCCAACTGAGCCCGGTGTGCTCGGGGACGTGGCTTTGCGCAAAGACTGTGCAGACTTCAGGATCGAGACCACTGGCGAAAAGCCATGCCGCCGTGTCTAGGGTCCGACTGCGAAGCTGCGCCGGGTCCTGCTCGACGGTGAGCGCGTGCAGGTCGACGACGCAGAACAGCGAGTCGGCCAGGTGCTGGTCTGCAACCCACTGGCGAAAGGCGCCGAAGTAGTTCCCGATGTGCGGCGCGCCGGAAGACTGCACGCCTGAGAACACCCGATCCATCGCGAGCAGGATACTTGGGCGGCGCCCGAAGGGCGGGAACTTCAGGATCTGTCGGGTATCCGACCGTTTCGCGCGTTCGGCCAGTAACCTCGTTTTCGTGGCATACAAGGTCCACACCGACGTCTTCGAAGGCCCCTTCGACCTGTTGCTCCGGCTCATAACCGAGCAGCGGGTCGATCTCTATGAGGTGGCTCTGTCTGAGATCGTGGACGCCTTCCTGGCCGAGGTGGAAGAGATGCAGCGGCTCGATCTCGAGGTCGCGACTGAGTTTCTCGTGATCGCCTCGACCCTCGTCGAGCTCAAGTGCCGAAGGCTGCTCCCCGGCCGGGAGGAGTCCGACGAGGACACCCTGGCCCTCCTGGAGGAGAGGGACTACCTCTTGGCCCGCCTCGTCGAGTGCACGACCTTCTCCGCCGCCGGAGGCGAACTTGCCCTGGCGGAGCTGGCCGCCTCGAAGTCATGGCCGCGTCTTGCCGGACCGGAAGAGCGCTTCCAGGGATTGCAGCCGGATCTGCTCGCTCAGGTGAGCGTCGAGGACGTCTACGCAGCGGCGCAAAGGGCGCTGGCGACCAAGCCCGTGCCCCGCGTAGAGACCGACCATGTGCTCGTCGACGAGGTGACCGTGAGCGAGGTGGTGGCGGCCCTGTGCGATTCGCTCCCGATGAGCTCACCGACCACGTTCCGGGCTCTCACTTCTCGGGCCGGGTCGCGCATGGAGATCGTCGTCCATTTCCTCGGCCTCCTCGAGCTTTACAAGCAGGGCCTGGTGGATCTCGAGCAGACCGCCATCTTCGGTGAGCTCACCGTGTTGTGGACCGGCCGGGACCGGTTGGCGGCATTAGAACCCGGAGACAGCGACGCGGTGCCGGTGCACGGCGCCTGGCGGAGCCCGGCGTCAGTGTCGCTCGTGGATCTCGACTACCACGGATGACGATGGAAGATCCGGGCCTCGAGCCCGAGCACGCCGAGGACGCCGGCGAAGCGGGAGACACCGGGGCGCGCACGGAGTCGGCGGCCATCGAGGCCGTGCTGACCGTGGCCACCGAGCCGGTTGCCTCCGGCATCTTGGCCGAGTTGTTGGAGCTGCCCGTTGAGGAGGTGGAGCGGCTCTGCAGAGAGCTGGCGGAGAGCTACGAGGCCGATGGGCGCGGCTTCACCCTGGCCAAGGTCGCCGGCGGTTACCGGTTCCAGAGCAGCGCGGCTTATTCGGCCTACGTGGAGCGCTTCGTGCTCGAGGGCGGCCCCCAAAAGCTCTCGGCGGCGGCGCTCGAGACCCTCGCCGTCGTGGCCTACAAGCAGCCGATCTCCCGTTCGCAGATCTCCGCCATCCGCGGTGTGAACGTCGAGAGCGTGATGAGGATGCTGGTCGCGCGCGGATACGTGCAACCCGTCGGTCGCGACGAAGGCCCAGGGCAGTCGATCCTGTTCGGGACGACGTCGATGTTCCTGGAGCGCCTCGGGCTCGACTCGATAGACGACCTCCCGCCGCTGGCGGGTTTCGTCCCGCCCGCGGCGACCGTCGAAATGCTCGAGAACGTGCTCAGGGCCGAGCCGGGCGAGTGAGCGAGGCCGAGGGCGAGCGGCTGCAAAAGGTCCTCGCCCGCGTCGGGTACGGCAGCCGGCGCTCCTGCGAGGAGCTGATCGCCGAGGGGCGGGTCACCGTAAACGGGGAGGTGGCGACACTCGGGCGGCGCGTCGAAGTCGAGACCGACCTCGTGGCCGTTGACGGAGCGCCGGTCGGTGTGCTCCCTGGCCTCGTGTACTACCTGCTCAACAAACCCGTAGGGGTCGTGACGACCGCGGAGGACCCGCAGGGGCGCCCGAGTGTCCTCGAGCTCGTGCCTACAACGCCTCGGGTGTTTCCCGTCGGGCGCCTCGATCTGCAGACCGAGGGGCTGCTGGTGCTCACCAACGACGGGACCTTCGCGCAACTGCTCGCGCACCCGCGCTTCGGCGTCGAGAAGGAATACCTGGCGGAGCTGCGAGGCGCGCCGAGCCCCGGAGCGCTCCGAGCCCTTCGCCAAGGTGTCGTGCTCGACGACGGGGAGAGGACCGCTCCGGCCCGCGTGGCGGCCGTCTCGCCCAACGTCGTCCGCGTCGTGATCCACGAAGGTCGCAACCGGCAGGTGCGACGGATGTGCGACGCCATCGGGCACCCTGTGGTGCGGCTCGTGCGGACCAGGATCGGGCCGATCACCGACCGCTCTTTGCGACCGGGGACCCACAGGCCGCTCAAGGCCTCGGAGGTGCGCGCGCTCACCCAGGCCGCCTTGGGCTCGAGGCCAGTGAGATAGGTAGGCTCGGCGCCCATGACACCGGTCCTGCGGGCCATCCGAGGAGCGACAACACTCGAGCGCGACAGCGTCGCCCAGGTCGACGAGCGGGTCCGGGCTCTCGTCACGACGATGTTGGAGCGCAACCGGATCAAACATGACGACATCGTCTCGATCCTGTTCACGGCCACCGACGACATCGTCTCGATGTTCCCCGCCGCCGCGGCCCGTTCCCTCGGCCTCGGCGACGTGCCTTTGATGTGCGCCCGAGAGCTGGGCGTCGTCGACGCCAGACCGCTTTGTGTACGCGTCCTCATGCACTTTTACACCGAGGCTCCCAGGCAGGGGTTGCATCACGTCTACCTCGAGGGAGCACGCGGTCTCCGCGATGACCTCCCAGACTGAGCTAGCCGCCTTGGAGCCGATGGTCGCCGAGTCGCGGGCGCAGGTAACGGGGCTGGGCCTCGTCGGCACCTCGATCGCGCTCGGCCTGCGAAGCCAGGGCTGGCACGTGACGGGCCACGACCTCGACTCTACGCGGGCAGAGCGCGCCCTCGAGCTCGAGGCCGTCGACGAGCTCGGGGTGGACCACCGGGCGAGCGTCGCCTTCGTCGCCACCCCGGTCTCCGCCATCGTCCAAGAGGTGACGGCTCTCCTGGCCGAGGACGAGTCCGGCGGACTCGTCGTCACCGACGTGGGGGGTGTGAAAGGGCCGATCGTCTCGGAGATCTCGCATCCGCGCTTCGTCGGCGGCCATCCCATGGCCGGCTCGGAGCGGGAGGGTCCCGACGGGGCCGACGGGGAGTTGTTCGCCGGTGCCACTTGGGTGCTCACTCCCACCTCTGGCACGGACCCGGCCGCTTTCTCCAAGATCCAGTCGGTCATCGCGAGCCTCGGTGCGGACCTGGTCGCGCTTGCCCCGGATCGTCACGACGAGCTCGTGGCCATGGTCTCCCACGTACCGCACCTGACGGCGGCCGCGCTGATGGGACTCGCGGCCGAGACGACCGATGCCAACACGGCCCTTTTGCGCCTCGCCGCGGGCGGCTTCAGGGATATGACGCGCATCGCGGCGGGCTCGCCCGCGATCTGGCCCGACATCTGCCGCGAGAACGCCCCTGCGATCGTGCCGGTTCTCGACGATCTCATAGCCCGGTTGAGTGACGTCCGGCGCATCGTCGCCGACGAGGACCGAGCGGGCCTGGAGCGGCTCTTGGACCACGCCCAGCTCGCCCGGTTGAACCTCCCCCCGCGGGCCTCGAGACCGGCGTCGGTGACCGAGCTGCACGTTCAGATACCGGACCGCCCGGGCGTGCTGGCCCAGGTGACGACGATCTCAGGAGAGCTCGGGGTGAACATCGAAGACCTCGAGATCGTCCACTCACAGGACCGGCCGCTCGGCGTGCTCATCCTCACCGTGGCGACCGACGCCGCCGAGCGGGTCCGACGGGCGCTCGGGGAACACGGATTCGGACTGAGCCGCGCTGCGTCGCACCGGCCCGTGATCGCCATCGACGGGCCCGCCGGCGCCGGGAAGTCGACCGTGGCGGGCGAGGTGGCCCGCCGGCTGGGCCTCGAGCGCCTCGACACCGGCGCCATGTACCGCGCCGTCACCCTCGAGGTGCTCGAGCTCGGTGTGGACCCGCGCGACACCGAGGCCTGTGTGGCCGTCGCCCGCTCGATGGAGCTCAATGTCGGGGAGAGGGTCATGTTGAACGGGCGCGACGTGACCGAGGCGATTCGAGCAGCCGAGGTGACCGAGGCCGTGTCGGTCGTCTCGGCCCAGCCCGAGGTGCGGGCGGAGCTCGTGGCGCGCCAGCGGGCCTGGGTGGCCGCCAAGGGCGGGGGAGTCATCGAAGGCCGTGACATCGGCAGCGTGGTGCTCCCCGACGCGGACCTGAAGGTATTTCTCACGGCGGACTCGGTCGAGCGGGCGCAAAGGCGCGCCGCCCAGGAGAAGGCCGGTCCGGAAGCCGTTCCTACGACGGCGGCGGCGATCCGGCGCCGGGACGACCTCGACTCGACGCGGGCGGTCTCACCGCTCGTCGCCGCCCCGGGTGCGCTCGTGATCGACTCGACCGGGCGAAGCGTCGAGTCCGTCGTCGAGGAGGTGATCTCGCAGCTTTGACCAGACCCAGCGCCGTCGAGGCGCCGCCGTCGCGCCTCGACATCCTCATCTACAGGATCTGCTACTTCATCGCCGTCAACGTGGCCCGGCTGTATTTCCCGGGCACCGTGAAGGGTAGGGAGAATCTGCCTTCGAGCGGTGCGTACATCGTGGCGCCGGTTCACCGTTCCTACGTCGACTGGCTCATCGTCGCCCGGATCACGACCAAACCGCGGCTCCGCTTCATCGTGAAGGAGGAGCTCTGGCGGTCCAAGCTCATCGGGCGGCTGCTCTACGCGTGCGGCGCCTTCCCTGTCAACCGCTCGGGTGCGGATCGCGAGGCGCTCGAGAAGTGCCAGGCCGTGCTCGCCGGCGGCGAACCGCTCGTCATGTTCCCGGAAGGGACGCGGCGACGCGGTCCCGAGGTCGCCGAGATCAGGGATGGTGTGGCCTACGTGTCGCTGAGGGCTCAGGTCCCGATAGTGCCCGTCGGCATTGGCGGCTCCGAGCGTGCCATGCCCCGCGGCTCGTCGCTCCCCAAGCCCACGCGGGTCAATATCGTGATCGGCCCTCCGCTTTCACCTGATGACCTCGTCGAACCGCTTCGGCCGAGCGAGGAGGGAGCCGATGGTCCCCCGCGGAGGCGGCGGGTCGGGCGGGTGGCGACCAACGAGCAGTCGGCGCGGGTGCGCGTAGGCGTCCAGCAGGCTTTTGACGCCGCCGAGGCGAGCCTTAGGCGTTGACTGGCGGGCCAGGAGGTCTGCCGGGGCGAGGCTGTCCGCTCAATGCGGCCGCCTGCTAACTTCCCGGCGTGGCCGAAACCGACGCTCGCAGGGTTCTTGTCACGGGCGGGGCCGGCTTTGTGGGCGCGACGCTCGTGAGGCGGCTTGTCGCCGGCGGCCGTGAGGTCCGCGTCCTGGACAACTTGACAACTGGGGATACCGCCCACCTCGCAGGGGTCGACGTGTGCCTGATCGAGGGCGACATCCGGGACGCAGCCGTGGTCGACGAGGCGCTCGAAGGCATCGGGTCCATCGTGCACTTGGCGGCGTCGGGGTCGGTCGTCGGTTCCGTGGCCGATCCGCGCGGCAATTTCGACGTGAACGTGTTCGGCACCTTCCAGGTGCTCGACGCCGCCCGGCGGGCGGGCGTGGGGCGGGTGGTGCTCGCCTCGACAGGAGGGGCACTCATCGGTGACGCCGTGCCGCCCGTGAGCGAGCAGTCGCTCCCGAAGCCCATCTCGCCCTACGGGGCGAGCAAATTGGCGGGGGAGGGCTACGCCCACGCCTTCGCCTCCGCTTACGGGCTGCGCACCATTGCGCTCCGTTTCGCAAATGTCTATGGGCCCTTCAGCGCCCATAAGAAGGGCGCCATGACGACTTTCTTCCGGGCGATAGAAAAGGGAGAGCCGATCATCATCTACGGAGACGGCAGGGCGTCGCGTGACTACACCCACGCCGACGACATCTGCCGGGCGCTCGAGCTCGGGCTCGAAGCCGACGTCCCGGGCGGGACCGTGCTCCACATCGCCTCTGGTGTGGAGACGACCGTGAGCGAACTCGCCCGCTTGTGCTGCGAGGTCGCCGGCGTGCCCAAGCACCCGATCGAGTACCGGCCCAAGCGACCCGGCGAGGTGGAACGCAACTTCGCCTCCTACGAAAAGGCCCGAGAGATGCTCGGCTATGGGCCGACGATCGCCTTGAAAGAGGGGATCGCGCTGACCTGGAAGTGGTTCCAGGAGGCGGTCTTCGGGACAGGCTGAGCGGGGATCAAGGGCGGAATTCGCGCCCGACTGTACCGTCCAGACGGTATAGTCAGCGGATGACCAGGTCCGAGGACACACGGGAGCGCATCCTTTTCGGGGCGGAGGAAGTCGTTCTCCGCGACGGCGTCGCCCACCTCACTCTCGAGTCCGCGGCGGCAGAGGCCGGAATCAGCAAGGGCGGCGTGCTCTACCATTTCCCGTCGCGGGCCGCCCTCGTCACCGCCATGGTGCAGCGGCTCAGCTCCGAGTTCGACGCGGACTTGGAGAAAGAGGGCGCCTGGTCCGGCGAGCCGGGGGCCTTCACGAGGGCCTACCTGGAGGCGAACTTCGGGCCTTCGAGCGAGGTTCCCGGGAGCCGGGAGCGGCGCCTCGGCGCCGCCGTCATCGCCGGCGTCGCCTCCGACAACGAGCTCCTCGAGCCGCTCAGGGAGCGCTTCGTGGCCTGGCAGCACGCCCTCGAAGCCGACGGGCTGCCCCCGGCGGCCTCGAGCCTGGTGAGGCTTGCGGCCGATGGGTTGTGGTTCACCTCGCTGTTCAGCCTCGCTCCACTCGGCGACGAGATGCGGTCCGAAGTGCGCGGTCAGCTTCTCTCCTATTTGGAGGCGATGGCTGCAGCCGGGGCGGCGGCCAGAGGCTCCAAGGCTCGGGCGCGCCCGGGCGCGGCGCGCAACAAGGGCTCGACGTGACCGAGCTCTCGAGAGCGCCCATCGACCCTGATCAGGCCCGCAGGACGCGGCGCGTCATAGTCGCCCTTTCGCTCTCGACTTTCGTCGAATGGGCGGGTGCGGGGTGCACGATGCCGCTGCTGCCGCTGTACCTGCGCAAGCTCGGCGCGCCGGTCACCCTCATCGGAGTGGTGATCGCGGTGTTCTTCCTCGCCGCCATCCTCGTCCAATACCCGATAGGGCGCCTCTCGGACCGAATCGGCCGCAGGCCCGTGCAGCTCGGCGGCCTTTTGACCTACGCCGTGGCGAGCGCCACCTTCGCGGCGATCGGCACACCGATCTCCGCCCTTTTGATCAGGGGAGTTCAAGGCGCGGGCGCCGGCGTCGTAGACGTGGCGAACAACGCCACCGTGGGCGAGCTCGTGCACCCTTCCATGCAGGGACGTGCCTACGGGGCTCTGTTCGGCTCGAGGACGGTGGGACTGGCCATCGGCCCCTTCATCGGTGGCGTCGTGGGAGTGGGCGACATGCGCTGGCTGTTCGTGACCGCTGCCCTCGCGTCGTTGTTCGCGTGCCTCCCGATACTGCTCGTCGTGCCGCGCCGAGTGGTGAGGCACACCCACTCAAGCGGGCCGAGAGTCGTGCTCTGGCGGGACCGCAGCGTGCGCGGCGTCGTGCTCGGTTACGCCTCCTCGGGATTCATCGTCGGCGTCTACGAGGTCTGCTGGACTTTGCTGCTGCACTCCCGGCATGCAACAGGAACGCAGATCGGGCTGTCCTGGACGCTGTTCGCACTGCCTTTCGCGGCCATGTCGTTGCCGGGCGGCTGGCTCGTCGATCATCTCGATCGGCGCTATCTGGCCGCGGGCGCGACGCTCATGTCGGCCGCGTTCGCGAGCACCTATCCGTTCCTCACCAACGTCTGGCTGCTCGTCGGCCTCGGCTCGGCGGAGGCCATGTGCGTGGCCGTCGGCGGGCCGGCGCTCGCCTCGCAGCTCGCCCACAGCGTCCCCAGCCGTCAGCTCGGGAGGGCGCAGGGTGCCACCTCGACGGCTCAGACGGGGGCGACGGGTGTCTCCGCCCTTTTCGCTGGCGCTTTGTTCGCGGCGCACCACTATCTGCCCTTCGTGTCCGCCTCGAGCCTCATCGTGTTGCTTGTCCTCGGGATGGCCTGGTGTTGGCGCGGGGTTCCGGGACGCCAGGAGCGACTGGGCGGCCCTTTTGAGCAACTGCCCGAAGCACAGGGTCAATGATCGCTTGGACCGCCGCCCAGGCGGGCCCGGCGCGGTCTAGACGGGCTCAGAAAGCGGCTGACGGACGGGCCGGGTTCGCCGTTCCCGCAGCCAGGTGCGGGCCACGGCGCGGCCGTAGTAAAGGCCGTAGAGGAGGTTCCCGCCCTTCTTCGACACCCCCGAGATGCGGGTCCGCACGGTCACAGGCCTCTCCTCGAAGCGGCAGCCGTGCATGATCGCCCCGATCAGCAGATCAGGCGCCTGGTACTGCGGCTCGGTGAGGACGAGCTCAGCGGTGAGCTCGGCTCGAAACGCCCTGATCGGGTTCGCAGTGTCGGTCACCGGGGTCCGGGTGAGGAGCGAGATGATCTTTGCGAACACGACGACGCCCGTGTTGCGCACCGCGTCTGTGCCATGGGTCACGCCCAGGCGCCGCGAGCCGTTCACGAAGTCGGCCCGGTCCGTCATCACCGGCTCGAGGACTACCGCCAAGTCATCAGGGTTCGTCTGGCCGTCGCCGTCGGATGTGACGATGAAGCGGGCGCCGTTCTCGCGGGCGACGCGATATCCGAGACGCAAGGCTGCGCCCTGGCCCCGGTTTACAGGCGCCACGCAGGCGTAGTGGCCGGCGGCGCGCACCACGGCGCTCGTGCCGTCGTCCTCGCCGTCGACGACGACGAGCAGCGACACAGCCTCGCCGCAGATCTGTTTCGGCATCGCCTCCACGACGGCGCCGATGTTGTCCCGCTCCTTGTAGGCCGCGATGACGACCACGACGGGCGCGAGCACTATCGGCCCTTGCGCGGAAATGAGCTCGTCGATGGCGACGCGGTCGATCAGTTCGTCGACCGCCGCCTTGCGGCGCTTCGTGCGGGCGTTCATTCCCCGAGCCCCACGGAGGCGCCCGCGAGCATGTCGGCCGCGGTCACGTGGCGATCGGCCGCGGTCGGTGCCGAAGTCTCCGGCGGCGCCCCGACAGCCAGGCTCGCCGCGACGCCGAGACACCCGAGCAGGTCCCGCAATTCCGGCGGGGGAGGGAAGTACTCGTCCTCATCGGTGGTGTGCACCGTCTCCACGCCTTGCCTCGGCCGGAGGCGATCGAGAAGCTCCCGGATCAACCAGTCCGGAGCAGAGGCACCGGCGGTGACGCCGACCACTCCGGAGAGGTCGTCGGGCACCTCGGCGGGCGAGTTGACCCTCAGCACCCTTGGACAACCCGCCGCCACGGCGACCTTGGCGAGCGCCACGGTGTTGGAGGAGTTGGAAGAGCCGAGCACGACCATGGCGTCACAGCGCGGGGCGATGGCCTTGACTGCGCTCTGGCGGTTGGTCGTTGCGTAGCAGCGGTCGGAGCGGCCCGGCATCCACAAATCCGGGTGGATCTCGCGGGCGCGCTCCACGATTCCTTCCCATTCGTCGTGGGCGAGCGTGGTCTGGGCAAGCAGGGCCACGGGCTTGTCCGGCTCGATCTCGAGCCCGTCGAGATCCTCCTCGCTCTCGATGAGGTGCACCGCCTCAGGGGCGACCGCCATCGTCCCTATCGCCTCCTCATGTCCGGCATGCCCGACGTAGAGGATCTTGTAGCCCTTTCTGGCCCGCACCTTCAGCTCATGGTGCACCTTGGCGACGAGCGGGCAGCAGGCGTCGACGACCACGCGGCCGTTCGAGGCGGCCGCCTGCTCGACCTCGGGGGCGGAGCCGTGGGCCGAGAGCATGAGGGGCGCAGACGCAGGCACTTCGCTCACGTCGTCGACGAACACGACTCCCTGGCGCCGGAATTCCTCGACGACGAGCCGGTTGTGCACGATCTCGTGGTAGCAGTAGACGGGGGGCTCGAAGACCCGGACCATCCAGGCGAGGGCCTTGACCGCCATCTCCACGCCGGCGCAGAACCCGCGCGGCTCGGCCAGCAGGACAAGCCGCACGCGGCTCGCCTCTGGCCCCATGGGCTCAGTTCGGGCGGGGATCACAGTAGACCAGGGTAGCCTTTGGAAATGCCGCTACCGCAGGTGGTGGCCGTGGCCGAGCATTCGCCGGCTGAACGTTCCGGAGTCTGTGCGCACGACGAGCTTCGCTCGATCAACGGACAGGTGCCCCGCGACGTCATTGAGTACCAGCTGCTCGCGGACGAGCCGATTGTCGAGCTCGAGGTCGTTCGTGGTGGGGTTGAGATCGAGGTCACGGTCGTCAAGCAAGCAGGTGAGCCCTTGGGGCTCGAGATCTCCGCCGCGATCTTCGATCGCGTGCGGACTTGCGACAATCGGTGCGCGTTCTGCTTCGTCCGCCAGCTCCCGGCCGGGATGCGCCGGAGCTTGTACGTGAAAGACGATGACTACCGCCTCTCGTTCCTCTACGGGAACTACACGACGCTGACCCGTTTCACGGAGCTCGACTTGGAGCGCGTCGTCGACGAGGGGCTCTCGCCGCTTTACGTGTCGATCCACGCCACCGACCCCGAGGTGCGGGCACGGATGCTCAACAATCCGCGAGGCGCTGTCTCCTTGCGGTGGCTGAGAGCCCTGCTCGATCACGGCGTCGAGGTCCACGGGCAAGTGGTGGTGTGCCCGGGCCTGAACGACGGGGCTGTCCTCGAAACCACGTTCGCCGGGGTGCTGGACCGCTTCCCGGAATTGGCGACCGTGGCCGTGGTGCCGGTCGGAGTGAGCCGTTTCTGCACGGAGCCGGCGATGAGGCCCCACACGAGGCTAGAGGCGGTGGAGACTGTCTCGACCGTGGAGGAGTGGCAGAGGCGTTTCACCGCAGCCCTCAAGCGCCGGGTGGTGTGGGCTTCGGACGAGTACTACCTCCTCGCCCAGCTTCGGTTGCCCGAGGAGCACGACTATGAGGGATTCCCACAGCTCGAGAACGGCGTCGGCATGGTGCGCGCCTTCGAGAAGTCGTTCGGGTCCGGGCTGGACGAGGACTCAGAAGAGCCCGCCGGCCCCTCGAGCTCGGGGTGCTTCGCGGGAGTGCAGGGCGCGCCCGCGGCGGGCTATAGAGCCGTGAGGGCCACGCGCGAGAACGGCTCCCCGAAGGCGCCGGGAACTGACGGAGGGCGCCCGATCACAGTGCTGACCGGTGACTACGGAGCGACCGTTCTCCGGCCGTTGCTGGACCGCCACGGCTTCGAGGCTGTCAAGGTGCTGCCGGTCCGCAACGAGTTCTTCGGGGGGAACATCGCCGTGGCCGGTCTCATCACAGGCCCCGACGTGGCCCGGACCATCGAGGGCGAACCGTCCGGAGGTCGCTACCTGCTGCCTGATGTGTGCTTGTCGGGCGGCCGCTTCGTCGACGGTTCGGCCCCGGACGAGCTCGGGGCCGCGGTCAAGGTCGTGCCGACGAGCGGCGCCGCCCTGAGAAGGATCCTGGAGGAGGAACGATGATGGCGGAGAGCGCCACGCGACTCCCGATCGTGGCTGTGGTCGGGCGGCCGAACGTCGGGAAATCGACCCTGGTGAACCGGATCGCCGGCAGGCAGCTCGCCATCGTCGAGTCGCGGCCGGGAGTCACCCGGGACCGTCTCGAGGTCGAGTGCGAATGGAACGGCCGGTCGTTTCTCGTCGTCGACACCGGGGGAGTGGTGGAGCGGGGCGACACCCTCGACGTGAAAGTCACCGAACAAGCTCTTCGGGCCCTTGGCGAGTCGGACTTGGTGCTGCTGGTGCTCGACACGATCACAGGCGTGACGGGAGAGGACTCAGCCGTCGCCCAGCTTGTCCGCCGCAAGGCCGGTCAGGTCCTCGTGGTGGCGAACAAGGTCGACTCCGAGCGGCGGGAGTCAGACGCCTGGGAGTTCGCCCGACTGGGCCTCGGCGACCCCGTGACGGTGAGCGCGTTGCACGGTCGCGGCGTCGGTGACCTTCTCGACGAGGTGGTGAAGCGCCTGCCGGGAGCACTCGAGCTCGGAGACGGCCGCGGCGCTGAGGCGGGATCGGGCGCGCAGCCGTCCGCGGCGGCCGTTCCCGCCGTCGCCATCGTCGGGCGCCCGAACGTCGGCAAGTCGACGCTGTTCAACAACCTCTCCGGAGAGGAGCGCTCCGTCGTCCACGACCTGCCCGGCACAACCCGGGACGCCATCGACACCGTGATCGAGACCGAGAGCGGCGCCGTCAAGCTCATCGACACCGCCGGCATGCGTCGCAGAGCCAGGAGCGGCGAGGGGCCCGAGTACTACTCGCTCGTGCGTGCCCTGAGAGCGCTCGACCGGGCAGATGTCGCCTTGTTGGTCCTCGACGCCACCGAGGGTGTGACACATCAGGACCAGCGTCTCGCCGAGAGGATCGACGCCTCCGGCAGCCCGGTCGTGATCCTGCTCAACAAGTGGGACCTGCTCGGCACCGAGGAGCGCCTCGAGGTGAGCGAGGCCGTCGCCGATCGCCTGGCGTTCCTCGGGTACGCGCCCGTACTGCGGATCTCCGCCAAGACCGGTCTCGGGGTCCACCGCCTCCTGCCCGCCGTACAGGAAGCCGTCAGCGCCTACCACCGCCGCATACCGACGAGCCGGTTGAACGACGGGCTGAGGAGTGTGCAGGCCGCTCAACCGGCTCCCGGTGGAGCCCGCATCCTCTATGGAGTGCAGGGCGCCGTCGATCCGCCCACTATCACCCTGTTCGCGACACGCCGGCTGCCGCCCACATATCTCCGTTACCTCGAGCGGTCCTTGCGCGACCGCTTCGAACTCGGCCCTACGCCGATCGAGCTCAGAGTGAGGGTGCGCCAGCAAAGGTGACCGATGCGGCGCCCAACCGGTTGCGAATGCCGTTAGCCTTTAGTTAGCGCAGCCATGGAGGGAGGCGCCATGTGGGTGATCGCAGGAGTCCTGCTCGGGCTCGTCGTTTTCGCTTCGGTGCTCGGTTTCCACGTTGGTCCCCACGCCCACGTCGCCGCGGGCGTCCTAGGTCTTCTGGCGGCACTATGGCTCGTGGCGATGGCCGTCGACGGCCGCTCCGCACCGGTGCTGTGGGCCCTGCTCAGCGCGGACGTTGTCGTCTCGGCCGGCATCGGGACGCTCGCCTGGAAAGGCATGACGACGCGTGGCATCTTCGTGGCCGACCGCCATCTCGTCTCGCCCGTGGGCGCTGAAGGCGTTGCCGTCGAGAACCTCGACCCGAAGGGGATAGTCCGCGTGAATGGCGAGAATTGGTCAGCCGTGGCGGTCAACCCACCCGTGCGAGCCGGTTCCGAGGTCCACGTCGTGCGAGTGGCGGGCGTGCGCCTCGAGGTGTGGGGGGACGACATCGTGGCGATCACGGGAGCAAACGATCCCGGCGAGTCTGTCCTACGCTTCGATGACTTGGCAGACGACACGCCGCCCTCCTCTGGCGAGGAGCCCAAACAAGGAGGTGCCTCATGATCATCGGGATCGTGATCGGAGCGGTGGTGATGTTGCTCCTGCTCATGACAGGGTTCTCGGTGCGGATCGTGAGGGAATACCAACGGATAGTGCTGTTCCGGCTCGGACGTGCGCTCGGGACGCGGGGACCGGGGCTCGTGATCATCAACCCGGTGACGGACCGCACCTCGTGGGTGGACTTGCGGGAGCAGTTCCTCGAGATCCCCCATCAGACCGCCATCACCAAGGACAACGCGTCGATCTCGATCGACTTCATCATCTTCTACAAAGTCGTCGATCCCTCGATGTCGGTGTTGCGTGTCGGCAATTTCGCGGGAGCGGCGCAAAACGTGGCCGCCACCACGCTTCGCAGTGTCGTGGGCGACATGCCGCTCGACGACGTGCTGTCCAAGCGGGAGGAGATGAACGCCTCGCTCCGCGTCCGTCTCGACGAGGTGACCGAGCGCTGGGGAGTGAAGGTGACCACGGTCGAGGTGCGTGAAGTCAACCCGCCGCCCGGAGTGCTCGAGGCCATGACGCGCCAGATGTCAGCGGAGCGGACGCGAAGGGCTGCCGTGACCGAGGCCGAGGGGCAGAAGCAGGCGGCCGTGACCCTCGCCGAAGGCACAAAGCAGGCGGCGATTCTCGCCGCCGAAGGCCAGAAGCAGTCCACGATACTTAGAGCGGAGGGTCTGTCTTCCGGCCTCGAACGGATCCTGACGGTCGCCCGCGGGCTCGACTACAACACCATGCAGCTGCAGTATCTCGAGACCTTGAAGCAGATCGGCTCTTCGGCGGCGACGAAGATCGTTGTTCCGATGGAGCTCGGAGGGTTGCTGAACGGCTTGCGCAGCATGGTCGCGCCCGACTCAGCACGGCGATCCGACGGCGAGCTCGCCGGCAAAGCGTCCCCGGATCCGGGCGAGCTGGCTTCAGGCGCGACGAAGTCTGACGGAGCCGCCGGCTCCTGAGTCGGGTCCTCTCCGGTACTACGGGCTGTCGAGGGTCGGCCCGCTGCCGTAGGCTGTGGCCTTCGCGGGCTGTGGCGCAGCTTGGTTAGCGCGCTTGACTGGGGGTCAAGAGGTCCCGGGTTCAAATCCCGGCAGCCCGACATAGTGGCTCACCCCATTGGGTGGGTCGCTCTCAGGAGAGTGCAGCCTGTCGGCTCGACCGTGAATCCTGCAGCTCTTCGAGCAAGTGGCGTGCCTCATCTGGGTCACGGGTGGCATAGAAGTCACGCAGCCGCTCTTTGACCCGGTAGGCGATGGCCACCTCGGCATCCGGGTCGCCGAGCTCGAGTAGTGAGCTCAGGCGCGGTCGTCCTCGCTGTCGTCGATCCATTTCTTGCCGTCCCAGTATCGGAACGGCTCCCGGCCTGCTGGCACTGTCGGGTCGACATACCACCCGGCGGGTCTCGCGTCGGTCCCGCTGTGGGCTGCGGGAGCACCCGGCTCCGCCCCTTTAGCGGGAGCCGCCACGGCTCGTGCCGGGGTGTCGCGGGGCGCCTTGTAACGTGACGCGCTCGGCACCGCCGGTGCGACACGACTCTTGCGCCTTATGGCAAGCGCGAGAGCGCCGAGACCGAAGAGGAGCACGAGCAAGAACGCCAGCTGCCTCCTGTTGAGCGGGAACGGGCCGCCCAACGCCCCGTACTCCGCTTGTGCGAAGGCCAGGAACTGCTGGGGATTGGTACGTGTCCCGTAGGAAGTCATCGAGACCACGGCAAGGTCCGAACCACGGTAGAAGCCGGCGATGCGGACCTCGAAGGCGATGTGTTTGGCCGGGGTGCCCTCGACCCCGTCCCACACGTAACCGACGGCCCCGGGGATGCCGGTGACGGTGAAGCTGGAGGAACCCGTGTACTGGACCCTTGAGCTGCTGAACGCCTTCGGGCTGCGGATCCGCGTGGCGAGATATGCGAGCGCGTTCTGCGCGGATGGGATGTCGGCGTGCTGCTGCAGTCCCACAACCGCCTTGAGCTGTGCGTTCCCGTCCCACCAGACCTTCCAATAGGCGGCGAGGCTGATTGGGATGGCACCGAAATGTGTGATCCTGACTGGTGCGAGGATGATCGTGGGCGTGAGGGGCGCGCCGCCCAACACGTCGATCTGCCTTAAGTGGCTGGGGGCGGGAAGCACCTCGGTGGGCTGCCGACCGCCGTTCCCGATGGCAGTGGGGACCATGCCGCTTGACGGCGAGGAGACCACGTCCTGCGACAGAGTCGGAGCGGAATGGTTCAACGCGGCTCCGCAGGCCCCGCCCACAACCAGTGCCGCACCGACGCACACCAGGGTCCAGAAGCCCGAGGGGGTGCTAGCCGCTGCCTCCCCGGGTGTGCCGGACGCGGTGGCGGCCCGTCGTCTGAGGGCCTTGCCTGTCGCGGCGCTGGGAGAACGGCGCGTGCCCAAGGGAACCCCAACCGCGGTGGCGAGCAGCTCGAGGTCGCTCTCCTTCAAGGTCACCACGTCCGAAGCGAGGGCGACCTCGACGCGCCCGCGGCCCTTCGGATTGCGGGCTCTTAAGTCCTCGCCCGGAAGCAAGCTGATCAAGGCGTGTTTGTGTGTCCAGTTGCTCCGCGACAGCAAGGCGAGCTGGCCGTCAGCCACGGCCACGGCGCGGCGCGGCCATATCAAGCAGGCCACCACGACGGCGAGAACGAGACCGGCGAGGATACTTGTCGGGAAGACGACGGTCGCAAAGCCGACGAGCGCCACATAGACGAAAGCGGCGGCCGGCAACCACGCCGGAAGACGGGGGCGCGCTCGGCCGCGGGCATAGGCGACGACCTCCACGTCGTCCCCGAGGACATCCGCGGTCGCCTTGATGCCTCTGCGACTGGAGCGCGCCAATTCCGGTGGGGTCACGCAGGGAGATTATCCGCGTGGGAGCAGGGTGTTGTTTGGGAACGTCCTGGTGTGCAAGTTCCACACGCGACGGGGCCGAGGCGAGGAGCGCCAGGAAGGTGGTGCCGAGAAGAGTCGCTTGACCGCAGAGGCTGTATTGATTGGCCTCTTCGGTCCGGGAAGCCCGTGCATGAGCCAAGTGGGCGTCGGCTCCCGTCCTGTACCGTCGGGTCGTGGATCAACGGGCTGCCTGGGAGGCCGAGGCCGAGAACTGGGTGCAGTGGGCACGAACCCCGGGCCACGACGCCTATTGGCACTACCGCCACGCCTTCTTCGACGCGGTCGTCCCAAGGCCCGGTCGCGCCACTCTCGAGATCGGCTGCGGCGAGGGGCGTGTGACCCGCGACCTAACAGCGCGGGGCCATGTTGTGGTCGCCCTCGACGCGTCAGCGACGCTGCTTCGATACGCCTCGGAAGCGGACACCGGTGGGAGGTATGTGCGGGCCGACGCCGCGGCTCTCCCGTGTGCTGACGCGAGCTTCGACATCGTTGTCGCCTACAACTCGCTCATGGACTTCGACGACATGCCGGGCGCCATCTGGGAGACGGCCCGGGTTCTCGAGCGAGGCGGCGCGCTGTGCATCTGCGTCACTCATCCCCTGTTCGACGCGGGCGGGTTCGAGGGCGACGGCCAAGACGCCGCCTTCGTGCTCCGCCGGAGCTACCTCGGGGGGCGCAAGTTCGATGAGACGGTCGTGAAGGCCGGCATCACGATGCGCTTCCGGGGATTTGTGCACGCCCTCGAGGATTACTTCTCGGCGCTCTTCGACGCCGGCTTCGTGGTGGAGTTGTTGAAAGAGCCGACCCCTGCCGAAGGCGCGGACGGCTACGAACGCTGGCAGCGGTACCCGATGTTCCTCCACATCCGGGCGATTAAGGCCTGAGCACTGCGGCGAGTTGAGGCGCCGGGACGTCTTCGGACGACTGCTTGGCGCCACGCCCGTCGGACGGGCCGTAGCTTCGCCCCCAGACCCTCGGGGCGATAGCCGCCAGGACAACGGACATCGGGAGGATGGCGATCGCCTGCAGTGTGCACGCCAAAGCCTCCTACTAAGGCGTTTTGGACGTGACAGGACCCACCTCGTCGAACAACCACCACAGCGGGTATCCAGAGCCGATTGCCGCCGTGACACCGAGGAGCACCGCGCAGACGAGTGCGATGCGGGAGCGCCGGATCGCGGCCTGGCGCGAAGCCGCGAAGCCTTCGCACTCGTCGGGCGTCCAGTGCTCGGCGGTGTCCTCATTGAGCTCGACGTCGCTCGAGGAGCGCTCGATTTGGCACCAGGCGAGCAGGGCCACCGCGAACACGGCGACTTTTGCCGCGGGGTCAGCCCATCGCGTCATCTCATGGGTGTGGAAGGCCCAGAGCGAGCCGCCGGAAAGTCCCGGGAAGGAAATGCCGCCGACGACTCCACCAGCTGCGAAGAGGATCAGCGTCGTCAAGACCGCGAACGTCGACGCTTCAGCCGGTTGCACCCGCGCCCCGCGGCCGGGACGAGCTATCCACGAGTCCAAGAAGGCGATGTCGACGCGCTCGGCCGGCGACAAAGGCTCGTCGGGGGTCTCGTCACCTTTTCGATCCGCCCCGCCCACCACGCGAGCAGCCCAGATCCCCGGCGCCGCGTAAGTGTGCACTGGTGTCGACAACAGTGCGGCCGGCCGTTTCGAAGTGGCGTCGTGCCCGCGCTTGCTCCCGCCTAATCGGCGTTCGACCAGGCCCGGTCCTCAAGGGAGTCCTCGATGGTCGCGGCCGCCGTAGCTCTGGCGCGCATGGCGGCGGCGTCCCAGCGTTCCTCGACGTGGCCGAAGCGCCAGATCGAAAGCGCCACGACCCAGGTCGCGACGAACATGCCGACGATCACGAAGCCGGCCGTGTTGATGTTGAAATTCGCCATGAAGCTCCAGAAGCCTCCCCTCAGGTTCATCTCGGAGGGGAGCAGGCCCAGCAGCTCGATCGTGCCGATGAGAAAGGCCACAATGACCGACAGCCCTGTGATCGTGATGTTGTAGTACACCTTCCGGATCGGCCTCGCGAACGCCCATCCATAGGCGAAGTTCATGAAGCAGCCGTCCATGGTGTCGAAGGTGCTCATGCCCGCCGCGAACAGGATCGGGAGCGACAAGATGGCGTAGAAGGGGAGCCCGCTCGCCACCGCAGTTCCTGACAGGACGAGAAGGGCGACCTCGGTGGCCGTGTCGAAGCCGAGGCCGAACAGCACCCCGATCGGGTACATCTTCCAGGGGGTGTCGATACGGCGGGCGAGCGGGCCGAAGAAGCGATTCATCAGCCCGCGCTTTTGCAGCTGTTCTTCGAGCTGGGCGTCGTCGTACTCGCCCCGGCGAAGCTCCATGAACACCTTCACGATCGAGACGAGGATGACGACGTTCAAGGCCGCGATGATGTAAAGGAAGAAGCCCGAGACTCCAGTCCCGACGATGTTGGTGATGTTGTGTAGCCCCGATCCGCTGTTCTTCACCTGTTCGTCGAGTGCCCGGATCCCGAAGTTCAACAGGATCGCCATCACGAACACGATCGTCGAGTGGCCTAGGGAGAAGAAGAAGCCGACGCTAAGTGGCCGCTTGTCTTCGTTGAGGAGCTTGCGGGTCGTGTTGTCGATGGCGGCTATGTGGTCGGCGTCGAATGCGTGGCGCATGCCGAGGGTGAGGGCGAGGATCCCTGTGCCGAGCCCGAAGATCTCTCTTGTCGACAGGTGGTAGTGGTGGGGGATCGCGGCCGTGAGCATCACGAAGCCGACCACATACAAGCCGATGATCGCCCCGACCATGGCTAGGACACGGGCCCACTCCCTCGGGGTGAGAGCGTCGCGGATGGCACGTAGGCGTTCTGGGGTCCTCGCCATCGCCTGGAAACCCTCCCTCCGTCGTTCGCTGCAGGGTGTCATACCTGCCAGCTAGCCGCAAATGCTAGCTGGACCCAACAAGAGCCATGCCGCCGGTTGCGGGTGGCGACGACATGTGCCTATCGGCGCAGGTCAGACGTTCACGCTCCGTCCCAGCCGTCAGCCGCGGTAAAGCCCACGGCGAGCATAGGAACAAGGGGTACCACAGCCGGTCGCGGGGCTCTGGAGCCATGGACTGACCTGGTCTGGGGGCGGACGTCCCGTTAGCAGACTCGGTGCGGGAAATGCAAATGACCTGCGCGCGCTGGGCAGTTCGCGACATACTCATGTCGGTGCACGGCCCCTTGCTTCCCTCGCAAGGCAACGGGGGCCGTGCACCATCTATCGGCAGACTAGCGCCGCGTCTTGGCGCCGCCTAGATCGAGCGAGCGGTAGGGAAACAGGCCCGGGAGCAAGGCCGACTAACTCGGCACGAGGTGTTCGCGTATCCGGCTAAGGGCGCCCTCGGTTCGATGCTGTACGGCGCTGGCGACAAACGGGGCGAGGAAGATGGCTCCCAGCCCGCCCGGCTCTTCGTAACTCACCGTGAGGGCGACGCCTGTCCCGGCTGGTCCGGGGCGAAGCTCGAAGTGGAGGCTCTGGGCGGTCTCGCCTGTCGAAGACCAGGTGACGGATCGGCCGGGATCGAGGTGCGTTATCGAGATGGTCGTCCTGAGCGTATGGGGACCGACCTTCAACACGGCCTGGAATTGCGCCTTCTCGCCCGTCGTTCGCGCCCCGGTGGGGCTCAGCTCCTCGAGACCCTCGATGAAGATCGGTGCGCACTTGTAGTCGGCGAGGCAAGCGAAGACCGCCTCGGGTGGAGCCGGGATTATCGCTTCGGCGTGGACGGTCTTTTGCAAGCAGGACTCCTCGTAAAAAGCTGCCGCCTCAGTCCGGGCTTACGGCCCGACTGGGTCTCCAAGTATCGCGGACGCGGTGTCGCCCGGTCGCACGGCGGGGCTGACAAGGCCGATAGGGGCGGAGGCGCCCCCGGCATAGGCGCCTTCGAAGGCGGCCTGAGTAGGCTTGGGCTCCGGTGAGAACAAGTCGTCAGCCTGGGGCCATGCAATCGCGCTTGGCCGACGTGACCGACGACTTGGCGACTCTTCTGCAGGCGTCGCACGATGGCGTTCTCGCCATCGACGCCGACGGCCTCATCGTCCTCGCGAGCAGATCGGTCAAGGCGCTCTTCGGGTACGAGCCCGAGGAGATCGTCGGCCAGCCGCTCGAGATCCTCGTGCCGGAAGCCGCTCGCACCGAGCACGAGGGACACCGCCGCTCTTTCGTCGAGGCAGGCAGGCCGCGCCCGATGGGCCGTGGCTTGGCGCTCAGAGGCCGGCGGCGAGACGGCACCTTGTTCCCAGTCGACGTCAGCCTCGCTCCCTTTCCTACGGCTGAAGGCCCATACGTGGGTGCCTTCGTGCGCGACATCACCGAGCGGCACCGCGAGGAGACGAGGCTGCACGCGATCAACGAGATCACGCAGCGGCTCCTGGCGGGGGAGCCGACCGAGACGACCCTGGAGCTGGTCGCGTCCCGGGCCCGGGGGCTCGTGGACGGTGCTCTCGGTTGCGTGCTCGTGCCTTACGGAGCGGATCACCTCATCGTCAGCGCCAGCGACGGCTACGGAGCCGAGTCGGCTCGTGGTGTCAAAGTTGAGGCGGAGACCAGCATCGCGAGGCGCGCCATGGTCCAGGGGAAGCCGATCTCCGTGCCCGACCTGTCCGTCGAGGCGGCCGTGCCGCCGGAGATCAGGGCTCTCGGCCTCGGTCCGGGGCTCTACTGCCCCCTCAGCGCCGAGGAGGAGATGCTGGGGGCTCTCGTGGTCGCCCGACACCGGGGAGAGCCGGAGGTCACCCCAGGCGAGATAGAGCTCATCGAGGTCTTCGCGAATGCCGCCGCCGTCGCTCTCACTCTCGGCGAGGCCCGGTTCGAGCTCGAGCAGCTCAACGTCTCCACCGAGCACGAGAGGATCGCCCGCGACCTGCATGACACGGTCATCCAAAGGCTCTTCGCCCTCGGCATGGGCCTGCAGAACATCGAGCGCGTGACGACGGGCTCAGTCGCGGAGCGTATCGACCATGTCGTTGACGGGTTGGATGAGGTCATTCGCGACATCCGGGACACCATCTTCCATTTGGAGAGGCCCGTGATGGGCAACTGGGGCCTGCGGTCCTCGGTCATCGAGGTCGCCACCGCGGCCGCGGAGCAGCTGGGGTTCGCGCCCCGCGTCAGATTTCAGGGTCCCGTGGACTCGGTCACCGACGAGGAACTCGGTCCGGAAGTCGTGGCCGTGCTGACCGAGGTGCTGTCCAACGTCGCGCGCCATGCCAAGGCGTCCTCGGTCGAGGTCGTCGTCGCGGCCGAGGACGGCGTCTTCCTGGTTTCCGTCGCCGACGACGGCGTCGGGCTTCCTGAGGGACGGACGGCCGGGAACGGATTGCGCAACATCGCCGCCAGAGCCCGGGCCCTGTCGGGGTCGGTGTCGATCACCGCCCGCAGTCCCGCCGGGACGTTGGTCGAGTGGACCGTGCCCTTAAGGTCGTGAAATTTGTCACATGCCTCGTTGGCGTCACACGGCCGGCTGAAACGTGACTTTCGCCTCTAACCGGATAGGCCACACCGGCGGACTCTTGAAGCGTGGAGAGCGATCGCCGACCTGTTTTCGAGGAAGTCGGCCGGGACGAGGTTGTTCAGCTGCTGCGTAAAGTGCCGGTCGGACGTGTGGCACTAACGGCGCGCGCACTGCCGATAGTCATCCCCGTCAACTTCGCTCTGCTCGACGGCAACGTCGTCTGGCGCTCGGCCGAGGGCACCAAGCTGAACGACGCCTCGACAGGATTCGTGGTCGCGTTCGAGGCCGACAGCTACGAGCTCGACCAAAAAGAGGGCTGGAGCGTCATGATCCAAGGCCTCGCCCACGTCATCACCGACGAGAAGGAGATCGAGCGCGCGAGGCAGCTGCCGCTCGAGTCGTGGGCCCTCGACGGGGCGGCGGACCGCTATGTGTGCCTCGTGCCGAGCATCGTCACAGGAACACGCATCCGCCACCCCTAGGCACGGCAAAGCACCGCTGCCACCTACACTTGCCGGCGTGAAGGCCGTCCCAACCGAGGCCTTGGACGGTGAGGCTGGCGACCTCGACCGCATCTGGACCGTACCGAACCTGATCTCCTGCACGCGCATCGTGCTGCTCGGAGTGTTCTGCTGGCTGCTGTTCGGGCCCGGCGAGCGGATCGCGGCGACGATCGTGCTCATGGTCGCGGGCGGCACCGACTTCCTCGACGGCTTCCTCGCCCGCAAGCTGCACCAGGTGAGCACGCTCGGGAAGATCATCGATCCCTTCATCGACCGGATCGTCCTCATGACGGCGATCGTTGCGATCGTGATTTACGGAGCAGTCCCAATCTGGCTCGCGGCCGTAGTGCTCGGCCGGGAGGTCATCGTCTCGGGGGCGGTACTCGTGCTGGCGGCGATGGGAGCGAAACGGATCGACGTGGTCTGGATGGGGAAGGCCGGCACCTGCGGGCTCATGTGCTGCTTCCCGCTCTTCCTCCTCGGCGACGAGCACGCCACGTGGGCTCGCGTGCTGACCGATGCCACCTGGGTGGCGGTAGTGCCCGCCTTGCTGTTGAGCCTGGCCGCGGGGATCGCCTATGTGCCAAGGGCCCGGGGGGTGCTGGGCGCTCGGCAGGAAGAGCGCGCTAGAAAGGGGACGGTGACCCCGTGAAGGCGGTGATTCTGGCGGGTGGGGAAGGCACGCGGCTCCGCCCCCTCACAGCCAGCCAACCCAAGCCGATGCTGCCCATGGTGAACGTGCCCATGGCAGAGCACGTCGTGACCCTGCTCCGGCGGCACGGCTTCGACGAGATCGTCGTGACGGTCGGGTTCCTCGCGAGCACCATCCGCAACTACTTCGGCGACGGCTCCGAGCTCGGGGTCAGGCTCGTTTACGCGACCGAGGAGGTCCCGCTCGGCACCGCTGGTTCGGTGCTCAACGCGAGGGCCGAGCTTGACGATCGGTTCCTGGTGATCTCTGGAGACGTGCTCACCGACGTCGACCTCACGGCCCTCGTCGAGTTCCACACCGCACAGGGCGCGGCCGCGACCCTCGCCCTGCAAGCGGTGGAGAACCCTCTCGAGTTCGGCATGGTGATCATCGGCCCGGACGGCCGCGTGGAGCGATTCCTCGAGAAGCCGGGTTGGGGTGACGTGTTCAGCGACACCATCAACACCGGCATCTACGTCCTCGAACCTGAGGTCCTCGACTGGATACCGGAAGGACGGGCGGTCGACTTCTCGACGGAAGTGTTCCCGATGATGCTCGAGGCGGACCGCCCGCTGTTCGGCCACGTCTCCGGCAGGTACTGGGAGGACGTGGGCACACTCGAGGCGTACTTGCGGGCGCATGCCGACATCCTGGACGGGAAGGTCGACATCGAGGTCCCGGGCTTCCCCTTCCGCCCGAAGGTGTGGCTCGGGGCCGGGGCGGAGATCCACCCCTCCGCCAAGGTCGAAGGCCCGGCACTCATCGGCGACAACTGCCGGATCGGGCCGGGCGTGGAGCTGAAGGGGCACTGCGTGCTCGGGGCGAACGTGCGCGTCGGTGAGGACACCGTCATCGAGCGCTGCGTAGTCCACGACAACGTCTACATCGCCTCGGCCGTCAGGGCGCGAGGCGCCGTCATCGCGAGATCCTGCGACGTCCGCCAGGGCGTGCACCTCGAGGACGGGGTGGTCCTCGGGGAAGGCGCCAGGGCCGGGCGCCAGTCCGTCGTCGGGGCCGGAGTGAAGGTGTACCCGCACAAGATCATCGAGCCGGGCGCAGTGGTCAACTCGTCCATCATCTGGGAGTCGCGCGGCTCGCGGAGGATATTCGGCCGCTACGGCGTGGGCGGCATCGCCAATGTGGACCTCTCCCCGGAGGTGGCGGTGCGGGTTGCCCTCGCCTACGCGACCACGCTCCCGAAAGGCGCGACCGTAGCCGTGTCGAGAGACTCGAGCCGGGCCGCGCGAATGCTGAAGCGCGCCGCCATGGTCGGGATCATCGCCGCCGGTTGCAACGTCGAGGACCTCGAAGTGGCAACCGTCCCCGTCACGCGGTTCCTCACCCGCACCGGGACCTCGGTCGGAGGGATGACCGTCCGCCTCGTTCCCGGGGACCCTCAGTCGGTCGTGCTGCGCTTCTTCAACGAGGACGGCATGGACGTCGACGAGGCCACCCAGCGCAAGATCGAGCGGCTCTACAACCGCGAGGAGTCGCGTCGCGTGCTCGCGGCGGAGATCGGCGACATCGATTTCGCGACGCGGACCGTCGAGCTGTACACGAACGAGCTCACGAGCATGGTCGACCTCGACGCCATCCGTGCCGCCAGGTTCAAGCTCGTCCTCGACTACGCCTTCGGCACGGCCAGCTTTGTGATGCCGAACGTGCTCGCCAAGCTCGGAGCCGATGTGCTCGGGATCAACCCGAACATCTCCACCTCGGGGGTCATCGGCTTCGACCGGGCCGTGCACGCCAGGCGTCTTTCCGACCTCGTCCAGTCCTCGGGGGCCAATCTCGGGGCGATCTTCGACCCTGACGGCGAGCAGTTGACCCTCGTGGACGACACCGGCCACGTGCTCGAGGACGATGAGGCGCTACTCACTCTGGTACAGCTGGTGTCGTCCTCGGAGCCGGGCAGCGTGATCGCCGTCCCCGTGGACGCAAGCCACCAGGTGGAGGGGATCTGCGCCGCCAACGGCGCCGAAGTGCTTTGGACCAAGCTCTCAGCGTCGTTGCTCGTCGAGGCCGCCGACTCTCCTGAAGTCCACTTCGCGGCGAACACCTTCGGAGGGTTCGTGTTCCCCCAGTTCCTTCCCGCCTTCGACGCCATCGCGGTGTTCGTGCGCCTTCTTTCCCTGCTCGCCTCCAGGAGGGAGATCCTGTCCCACGTCGTGTCCCGGCTCCCCACGACTCACATCGTCCGCTGGGACGTGCCGACGCCCTTCGAGCAAAAAGGGCTCGTGATGCGCACCCTTTTGGAGCACGCCGATCCCGACAGGCTGGTGCTCCTGGACGGCATGAAGACCTTCGACCCGGAGGGATGGACGCTCGTCGTGCCGGATCCCGACACGCCCCTCACACGCATCTTCGCCGAGGCGAAGACGAGAGCAGGGGCGAAGCGCCGGGCCGAGCACGCGGCCGACGACATAGAGCAGATCCTCGCCCAGGGCACGTCCTGATCCGGCGGAATCCGCCAGGCCCCCGTGCCGCGGTCGGAGCTGCCGGAGGCGTCGAACCGGGCGAATGACTACGATCGCCGCAGCCTTTAAGTTCCCGCCGCACGAAGGAGCCCTGAGCAATGAATATCCCCCAGGACCTGAGGTACACCTCTGACCACGAGTGGGCGCGCCGCGAGGAAGCCCTGGTCAGAGTGGGTCTCACCGACTTCGCTCAGGAGGCCCTCGGGGATGTCGTGTTCGTGCAGGTGCCCTCGGTCGGAGGCAGCGTCGCTAAAGGCGGAGAGCTCGGCGAAGTCGAATCGACCAAGTCCGTGTCGCAGGTGTACGCGCCCGTGAGCGGGACCGTCGTCGAGGTGAACACCGCGCTCAGCGAGCAGCCCGAGCTCATCAACTCCGCCCCTTATGGGGAAGGCTGGCTCTGCGTCATCGAGGCGTCCGCCCCGGCGGAGTTCGACGGACTGCTCGACGCCGCCGCGTACCTGGCGCTGACGGAATCTTGAGAGCGGGCCGGGAGCTCTGCCCCCCGGGCGGGACCGACCCGGGCGAGGCGAGTCGAAGGCGCCGCGGCGGCGATCCTGGCCCAGCTTCGGCCGAAGTTGCCTGAGCGCGCCCCTGCGAGTGTCAGGTACCGTACTGGGGTGTTCTGTAACAACTGCAGTCACCGCAACCCGCCCGACGCGAACTTCTGCTCTTCGTGTGGCGCGCCGCTGGCTCATAGCGCGGACACCACGATTACGTTCATAGCCGGGGATCCCTCCCTCGAGGCGTCCGAAGACGAGGTCACGGTTCCGGCGGAGGACTTGTCTGAAGGCACCGGTGTGCTGGTGGTCAAGCGCGGACCCGACGCCGGCGCCCGTTACGTCTTAACGGGAGACGTCACAAGAGTGGGGCGTCATCCCGACAGTGAGATCTTTCTCGACGACGTCACCGTCTCGCGTCGCCACGCAGAGTTTCGGCGGGACGCCGGTCAATATCTGGTCGTCGATGTCGGATCCCTCAATGGCACGTACGTGAACCGGGAACGGATCGAGGCCGCCATCTTAAAGGGCGGCGATGAGGTTCAGATAGGCAAGTTCAAGCTTGTCTTTCTCTCCACGAGCGCGGGCTAGGTCCGGATGGGGGAGCGTTCTTACCTTGCAATTGGCGACGTCCTCGCGCTGTTGCGCGAGGAATTCCCTGACATAACGATCTCGAAAATCCGGTTCCTCGAAAGCAGAGGGCTGCTCGTGCCGGAGCGGACGCCTTCTGGATACCGCAAGTTCTATGAGCCGGACGTGGAACGGCTCCGCTGGATCCTCCGCCAACAGCGGGAACACTTCCTGCCCTTGAAGGTGATAAAGGGACGCCTCGAGAACGGGATGAGCGACCCCGACGCGCCGACCCCGCATCTGTTCGAGGTCGGCGACCCTCCACCTGAACGAGAGCCGCAGGTTGCGGTGATGGACACCCCGAGGATGGTCGGGGACTCCCGAGTCGAGTCCTTCTCGACCCTCGAGCCCGTGGCGGCGGTCGCCTCCGGGGGGCAGCGTCTTGCCACCCGAGGACCCTCGGCGGGCGGTCCGCGCCGTGAAGGTGAGACGACGGCGAGCCGCGCGACGGGCTCATCGCACGAGGGCCGCGCCCCAGCCGGAGCTCACGCACCGTCGGTGCATGAGGAAGGGGCGGAAGACAGTCACGACTCTCCACGAACCCGGCGTCCTCGGAGCCGGGCGCCAGAGCCCGGACCCGAGGCAGCAGACGAGCCCGGTGCGGAGGCACCTGAAGGCGCCATCGAGACGGCGCGCCACGCCACGGCTCGCTCCACCGCAGGCCTGCCCGGAGCGGGACTGTCGGGCGTCAGCCTCACCTTGACCGAGCTTGCCAACGCGAGCGGACTCGGCGTCGAGGGCGTGGAGGAACTCGAGCGCTACGGCCTCATCGCCGGGCGGACCCTGGCCGGGGTCCATTGCTACGACGAGGAGGCGGTTCTTGTCGCCAAGCTCGCGGCCAGATTCGCCCCCTACGGCATCGAAGCGCGCCATCTGCGCCTGTTCAAGCACACGGCCGACCGTCAGACGGGCCTGTTCGCCCAAGTGGTGACGCCTCTGTTACGCCAGCGGAATCCGGAGGCGCACGCGCGGGCGATTGAGGACCTCTCGGATTTGTCCGAGCTCGCCGAGCAACTCGTGCGTTGCTTCTCCCAGGCCATGTTGCGCGAGATGACAGGCGGGTGAGCGCACCCGCCGACCGGGAGAGGTCCCTGCTGGACCCCGGAGAGCTGGCCGCGATCGCCAGGCGGCTCGGGCGTGAGATCAAACAGGACTACCCCGATGGCGTCGTGCTCGTCGCGCTCTTGAAGGGCAGCGTCTGCTTCCTGGCGGATCTGGTGCGCGAACTCCCGGGGCCCTGCGAGCTCGACTTCCTGGCCTTGTCGTCGTACGGCGACGGCCGCACGCGGGTCCGGGTCGTAAAGGACCTCGACGCCGAAGTCACCGGCCGGGACGTGGTCATCGTCCTCGACATCGTCGACACCGGGCTCACACTCGACTACCTGTTCCGGCTCGTCTCCCTCCGAGGAGCGCGCTCGGTGGCCGCCTGTGCCCTCTTGGACCGCCAGAGCCGGAGGTTGCTGCCAGTCGAGGTGCGCTACGTCGGTCAGGCCATCGGGGACGAGCACGTGGTCGGTTACGGCCTCGACCGCTTCGAGCTCTACCGGAACCTTCCCGGCCTCAAGATCGCGGAGGAAGACGACCTCGACGCCGATCCACCTGCGATGTTCGAACGGCTGTGGAGGCGGTAAGTTGCTGTCATGGTCGAGGTGCGTCTGAGGGCCGTCCGAGTCGACCTCGGCTCGAGCACACCGGTCGTGCTGCTCGAGGAGACCGAAGGAGCCCGGCGGTCCTTGCCGATCTTCATCGGCGGGCCTGAGGCGACGGCCATCGCCTTTGCTCTCCAGGGAGTGGAGCCGGCGCGGCCCATGAGCCACGACCTCATGCGCGACCTCGTCGAGACTCTCGGCGCCAAGGTCACGCGCGTGCTCGTGACCGAGATCCGTGACGGCACTTTCTATGCCGAGTTGCACTTGAGGGCGGGCGGGCGCGACCTCGTCGTGTCGTGCCGGCCATCGGATGCGATCGCCCTCGCCACGCGTACACACTCGCCGCTGTACGTGGCGGACGAGCTCATGGAAACCGAAGGACTCGTGATCGAAGGCGACGATGAGGACGACGTCACCGCCGAAGGCAACCCGGAGGAGATCGTCGGGGAGTTCCGGGAGTTCCTGGACCGGATCACGCCGGAGGATTTCACGTCCTGAACCTGGTGGGGAGCCCCGCCGACATCCGAGGCAACCCTGAAGCTCAAGCTGCACTAGATGTCCGCGCTCAAAGGCCAGCTCAAGGCCTAGACCGATCGTTGACGTCGAGTCCGACGGGGCCTAACCTTCATTACGCGGGTGTAGTTACCGCGCTGTGCTCTTGTTCGGGGCCGGGCGGGGCGTTGGGAACTAAGGACAGGGGACAGGATGGACCAAGTCGGTTTCCGCGGGCCACAGGTGTGCAACATCGTCGGCATCACCTATCGCCAGCTGGACTATTGGGACCGCACCGGCCTTAGCCGACCTTCACTCGCTCCGGCACGGGGCAGCGGCACCCAGAGGCTCTACTCCTACCGGGACCTACTCGAGCTCAAAGTGATCAAGCAACTCCTGGACGGTGGCGTCAACCTCCGCCAGGCCAGGCGCGCCATCGAGTGCCTGCGCGACTCGGTCGGAGAGGACCTCGCGACAGCGAACCTCGTCATGGTCGCCGGAGGATCGGTGCTCGTGCAGACAGGCGAGCAGATCATCGATTTGCTCCGGGGCGCACAGGGTGTCTTCAATGTCGTCCCGCTTGCCGGTGTGGTGGGGGAGGTCGACGCGGCCATCCACCGCATCGACTCGAGCCGCACGAGCACCGTGTCCGAACCCGGGGCCAACGGTGGCGCCGCCCGGTTCGCCGAAGGAGGCTAGACGTCCTCCGATCCGGCATCTCGTCCAGTCCTCGGACAGCGCGGGGTTGCGGTGCGGTTCGCCCACGATTCTGAGCGACTTTTTGCCGAGCTTCTGGACTACTACGGAGTTCTTTGGGAGTACGAGCCGGTCGAGTTCGTCCTCGCCTGGGGTCCGGACGGACAACCGACAAGCGCCTTCCGGCCTGACTTTTACTTGAGCGAGCACGACTTGTTCCTCGAGCTGACGACGCTCCGCCAGGAGCTCGTGACTGCCAAGAACCGCAAGCTGCGCCAGATGGCTCTGCTCTACCCGGAAGTGCGGGTGAGGGTGCTGTACCGCCGCGATGTGCTCGGTCTACTAGGGAAGTATTTGCCGGAGGCCACCGCTAGATTGGCCGGGTGACCCTAAAGCAATCAGCGTTGCGCGCCGAGCACCTGGAGTTGGGTGCTCGGCTTGTTGAATTCGGGGGCTGGGAAATGCCGCTTTGGTACCCCGAGGGCACCATTGCCGAGCACCTCGCCTGCAGGAACGACGCCGTGGTCTTCGACGTGAGCCACCTCGGCACGGTGCGTGTCGACGGTCCGGGCTCGCTCGAGTTGCTCCAGAAGAGCTTGACCAACGACTTGGGGAAGATCGGGCCGGGCCGGGCCCAATATCAGCACCTTCTCGATGAGTCGGATGCGTCCGTGCTGGACGACCTCATCGTCTGGTGGGTGGGCGAGGATCGCTTCGACGTCATGCCGAATGCCTCCAACACCGACCGCGTGATCTCGGTTCTCGGTGGCAAGGACGTGACCCACGAGCGCGCCGTGCTCGCCGTGCAGGGCCCCCGGGCGCGCGAGCGCCTCGCCGCGGTATCCGCCGAAGCGGCCGCGGTCGGGCATTTTGAGGTGGCCGACTTCGAGTTCCGCAAAGTGCCGTGTCGCGTGGCGGGCACCGGTTACACGGGCGAGGACGGAGTGGAGTGTGCCGTGCCGACGGAGGTGGCTTCTCAGTTCTGGACTGCGGTCATCGAGGCCGGCGTGAAGCCCGCCGGCCTCGGCGCGCGCGACACGCTGCGCCTCGAGGCCGGGCTGCCTTTGCACGGCCACGAGCTCGGTGCCGGCATCACGCCTCTCCAGGCCGGGCTCGGCTGGGTGGTCAGCTGGGACAAAGGCCCGTTCCGAGGCCGGGACGCGCTCGACACCGAGCGCCTCGCCGGCCCCAGGCGACGGCTGCGGGGCCTCGTCACAGAGGGGCACCGGCCGCCCAGGAACGGCGACGAGGTACGCGTGGGCGGCGATGCCGCCGGTGAGGTCACGAGCGGCAACCTCTCGCCTGTGCTCCAGCGCGGGATAGCGCTCGCGTTCCTGCCGCCCGACACGGCCCTGTTCGACAAGGTGGAGATCGTCTCGCGGGGGTCGAGCCTGCCGGCGATCGTCGTGAAGCCACCCTTCCAGCGCCTCGACCTCGGCTCGATCGAGCAGGCCCGCGCCCTGGGACCCGACGCGGAGGCGAAGTCGTGAGCGCGCCCTTCGTTCCCCATACCGACGCCGAGATCGCCGAGATGCTCGCCTTCATAGGCCTCGACGACCTGGAGGGGTTGTTCGCCGAGATCCCGGCTGCCTTGAGGCTCGCCGGCGGGCTCGACCTGCCCAAAGGCATAAGCGAGCCGGACCTCGCCTGGCGGCTCGACGAGCTCGCCTCCCGCAACCGAGCTTGCGGACGCGAGCTGGTTTGTTTCGCCGGCGCGGGTTCCTATGACCACGAGATTCCTGCCGTGGTGAAGGCCCTTGCCTCCCGCTCGGAATTCGTGACCGCCTACACGCCCTATCAGCCGGAGGTGTCCCAGGGCGTGCTTCAGGCGATATTCGAATACCAGACGATGATCGCCCGGCTCGCCGGCCTCGAGGTGGCGAACGCCTCCCTCTACGACGGTGCCGCCGCGCTGGTCGAGGCCGTGAACCTCGCCACGGTGGCCACGGGCCGTCCTCGGGTCCTCTGCTCGCAGGGAGTGCACCCGCATTGGCGCCGGCAATTGGCGACCTTCGCGCGTGGCTCGGGGAACCAGATCGAGATCGTGCCCTTGGCAGACGGGGTTACGGCGTGGAACGAGGTGCCCGGTGACGGCCCAGTGGGGGCCGTCGTCCTCGCCGCCCCGAACTACCTGGGGTGCCTGGAGGACGTGCCGGCAGCGCGCGCCGTCGCCGACCGGTTGGGCGCGAGGCTCGTCGTCTGCTTCGATCCGGTGGCGTCAGGCCTTCTCCGCCCGCCCGGCGAGCTCGGGGCGGACGTCGTGGTGGGGGAGGGTCAGCCCCTCGGCACGGCCCTCGCTTTCGGCGGCCCGTATCTGGGGCTGTTCGCCTGCCGCCTGGCCGATGTGAGGCGGATCCCGGGACGCATCGTCGGAGAGACCGTCGACGCCGAGGACCGGCGGGCGTACGTCATGACGCTGCGAGCCCGCGAACAAGACATCCGGCGGGAGCGGGCGTCCTCGAATGTCTGCACGAACCAGACCTTGATGGCCGTTACGGCGGCGATCCACCTCGCCTGGCTCGGCCCGAAGGGCCTGGAAGAGGTCGCCCTGCGCTGCGCAAGAGCGACCCGGTACACGAGGGAGTCGCTTTGCAGGATCGCCGGTGTGCAGCCCCTCGCGAGCGCCCCTGTGCTGCGCGAGTTCGCGATCTCGACCCCCGTCGCCCCCGAGACCCTCGTCGAGCGCCTCGTCGACGACGGTTTTCTCGCCGGCGTGCCCATCCGGGCGGGCTTCGAGGGAACCGCGTATGACGGCGGACTACTCGTAGCGGCCACGGAGAAGCGCACCCGGGGCGAGATAGACGCCTTCGCATCGGCATTGGAAAGGGCGGTCAGATGAACTTGAGCAAACCCGCCGGCCGCGCCCTCGGGGCCCCCATCCTCGCCCGCGACTGTGAACCGACGATCTTCGAGTTCTCCGCCCCGGGCCGGTATGCGGCGTCGTTCCGGACGACGGACCTGCCGGAGTGGACTGAGGACGAGCTCGTCCCCGATGCCTTCAGACGAAACAAGCCCGTGGCGCTGCCCGAAGTCTCCGAGCGCGACTTAGCGGCGCACTTCACGCGTCTCACGCACAGGCAGTATTCCGTCGACCTCGGTGCCTACCCGCTCGGCTCGTGCACGATGAAGTACAACCCGAAGGCGAGCGACGCCGGTGCCTCGATCCCGGGCTTCGTCCAGGTGCACCCCGCCGCCCCGCCGAAGTGCACGCAAGGGTGGCTCGAGGTCCTCGTCGAGCTCGAGGAGGGCCTGTGCGCGATCACGGGCATGGACGCCGCCACGTTGCAGCCGGCCGCGGGAGCCGCCGGCGAGCTCACGGGTCTGCTGCTCATGCGCGCCTACCACGAGGCTCATGGCGAGTCCGAGCGCCGAAGCAAGGTGATCATCCCGGACTCGGCGCACGGCACGAACCCGGCCTCGGTGACCTTGAGCGGCTACGAGGTCGTCACCGTAGGCACCAACGCCCGGGGTGGGGTCGATCTTGACGCCCTCAAAGCACTGCTCGCCGACGACGTGGCCGGGATCATGCTCACGAACCCGAGCACGCTCGGGCTGTTCGAGGAGGACATCGTCGAGATCGCGCAGGCGGTCCACGAGGTCGGTGGCCTGTTGTACTACGACGGCGCCAACCTGAATGCCATCCTCGGGGTGGTGCGCCCTGGGGACATGGGCTTCGACATCGTGCACATGAACGTCCACAAGACCTTCGCCACCCCGCACGGAGGCGGAGGTCCCGGCGCCGGCCCCGTCGCCGTCTGCGCGGCGCTGACCCCGTTCCTGCCGGGCCCACGCCCCGCCAGGACCAAGGCGGGCTTCGCCCTCACTTCTTCGGCGCAGTCGATCGGCAGAGTGCACTCGTGGCACGGCAACGCCCTGGTGCTGCTGCGGGCCTGGATCTACCTGCGGCTGAACGGCAGCGACGGCTTGAGGCGTGTGTCCGAAGCGGCCGTGCTGAACGCGAACTTCCTCAAAGAGCGCCTCCGCGGCACCTATGACATCCCGTACGACAGGACAGTGATGCACGAGTGCGTCGTGTCCGCCAAGTCGCTCCACCACAAGGTGGGCCTCAGGGCCTTCGACGTCGCCAAGCGGCTCATGGAACTCGGCTTCCACCCGCCGACGATGTACTTCCCCCTCATCGTCGAAGAGGCGCTCATGATCGAGCCCACCGAGACCGAGAGCCCCCAGACTGTCTCCGCGTTGGCGGACGCGCTCTTGCAGATCGCCAACGAAGCTCTCGAGGCAGGGAACGCCGACGACGCCTTGGCCGCGCCGAGGACGACCCCTGTCGGACGGGTGGACGACGCCCGGGCCGCCCGCCAGCTCGTCGTCACCTTCGACCAGCGCGGGGAGCAATGAGCGGAGCCCGCCTAGGGACCCTCTAGGCGAGCTTTTCGGCCAAGTACTTCAAAGAGAGCGGGTAGCGGTACTCGATGGAGGCGTGGGTGCCTTCGAACAGCTCAAAGGCGACGTCGTCGACCCCGATCGCAGCCAACTCGGCCACGAACGCTTCGGCGCCGATATCGAGGCGGAAGTCGTCGGCTCTCCCGGCGTCGACCCAGATCGCCCGCTGGGACTTGAGGGCCTCGGCGTGACCTTCGACCATCCTTACGGGGTCCCAAGCGAGCCAGCGCGCCCAAACGTCCTCGTCGATTCGCCCTGTGCGGAGATCGAAGGGCGGGCGCACGGTGCCGTCCTCATCGGCCGCGAAGCACGCCGAGATCGTCCAGGCGGTCAGCACCTCACCGTCGCCAGGTCGGGAGAGCGCGGGCCGAGCGGCCATGTCGGCGAAGAAGTTCTCGAAGCTCGAGTCGTAGCGGTCGCGGAGCGCCCGATAAGCCTCAGCGAGCCCGGGCAGGTAGCAGTACTCGTAGAACGCGTCGCCGGCGTGAGTCGCTAGGCCCCCGAACAGATCGGGCCGGAGCATGGCGGTGATCATGGCCCCGAAGCCGCCCGACGACTTTCCCTGCACGCCACGGTGCGCCGGCTCGGGAAGGGTGCGGTATCTGTCATCGACGAAGGCCACGACGTCCTCGCACAGGTAGCTGTGGTAGCGGCCTATAGCCGTCGAGTCGACGAATTGACTCCCGCCGAGGGAGGTCCAGGCGTCGACGAACACCACGATGCACGGCGGCGCGTCTCCGGAGCAGAACAGCTCGTCCGCCATCTCGGGATAGGTCGGACGGAGGTTGTTGGTCCGGGTCTTCCAAGCCGGCACAGCGCCGAAGAAGCCCTGCAGGACATACACCGCCGGGTAGCGGCGCTCGGGCTCGTCGTCGTAACCGGGGGGAACGTACACATAAAGGGGCCGGCTGGCGGGGTCGCCGAGGGCGTTGTTCTCAAGCGCCCGGCTGGCGATCTCCAACTCCTCGAGCCGGCCTGCATAACTCGTTGACCAAGGTCGCACCATGGGTCCAACCCTAGGCCGGGGTGGAAACTGACGCGACCTGCAGGGCGGCGGTGACTTTCGACGAGTTTCGGTGCCCCGGAGCCGAGATGGCCGCAAGCTAGCCTCCGACCGTGCGCAAGACTTCTCCCAGTTCGCAAAGGACTCGGCATCTCCGGGGAGACGCCGTTCCCCCGGGACGGGGGCGATGACGCCCGACGCACACCTCGAGACCGGATCGCTCCGCTTGCCTGCCGTCGTCGTTCACGGCGGGGCAGGCGAGTTCGCGAGAGCCACCTCCCCGAAGGATGTCTCTCGCGTCTACGACGGCATGAGCGCGGCCCTCGGGGCCGCGTGGAAAGTGCTGGTGCGGGGCGGGGCTGCCCTTGATGCGGCTGTAGAGGCCGTGGCCTGCTTGGAGGCCTCGGGGCACTTCAACGCGGGTAGGGGCGCGGTGGCGACTTCGCAGGGCACTGTCGAGACGGACTCGGCCGTCATGGACGGTGCAAGCGGGCACATCGGGGCGATCTGCTGCGCGACGTGGCCCGACAGCCCGGTGCGGGCCGCCCGGGCGGTCCTGTCTCTTGGGGGGCCCGCGGAGGGTCCGGTCCTGCTCGCCGGACCGGGAGCGGACCGTTTCTGCGAGGAGGCGGGGCTCGTCAAAAGGGACCCGTCCCTGCTCACAGGCGCGGGAGTCGAGCCGGTCTCCAGACACGGCACCGTCGGCGCCATCGCCGTCGACACTGCCGGTCATCTGGCAGCCGCCACCTCCACTGGAGGCCGCCTCGGCCAGCTGCCCGGTCGCGTGGGCGACTCGCCGATCGCCGGGGCCGGAACGTGGGCGGATGACGAAAGCGTGGCGGTCTCGGCCACAGGGGCGGGGGAGTCCTTTGTGGTAGCTGGATTCGCCCATCTGATCGCCTGGTCCGCACTGGCGGGGTCGCCGCTCGCCGAGGCGCTGGGTAAAGCGCTCGGCGCAGTCCGCTCACGAGGCGGGTGCGGGGGCGGCATCGCGCTCGATAGAAGCGGCCGTTTCGCCCTCGGCTTCGACACTCCTGGCATGGCGCGGGGATGGCAGGACGCGGCTGGGCGCACGATCCCGCCTCTGTGGGCGCGCCAATCACCTGTCGAGAGCTGAACGAGGGGTCAATCAGGGCTTCTGGGAGGTCGCGTCGGGGAAGAGGCCCGATGCGGCCGAGATCACTCGGCCGTCTCAGCGCTTTCCGGTTGGAAAGGGTCACCCAGTGGATCCGGGGCGACGACGATTCGGTCGCGGCCCTCGGCCTTCGCCTTGTACATGGCGACGTCGGCCACGTTGACGACTTCGGCGAGAGACTCCCCGTGGCGGGGGTAGAAGGCGACGCCGATGGACACCGTCACGCGAGGGTGCGCCCGGCCCGGGGTGGGAAGCTTGCCTACGGCCTCGCGCACCGCTTCGCCGACTCTGAGCGCGCCCGTCTCGTCGGTGTCGTGCAACATCAGGAGGAATTCCTCGCCCCCGTAGCGAATGGCAGCGTCGCCTATGCGGAGCGTGGACTTGATGGAGCGTCCGACATTGCGCAGCAGCGCGTCGCCGGCCAAGTGCCCGTACTCGTCGTTGACGCGCTTGAAGTTGTCGAGGTCGATGAGCAGGATCCCCATCTCGGAGCCCTCTCGGCTGCTGAGGGCGGCTTCGCGTGCCGCCATCTCGTCCCACCACCGGTGGTTGAGCAGGCCGGTCAGGGTGTCGGTCATCGCCCGCATCTCCAGCTCGGCGTACAGCTGGGCGTTGCGCCAGGCCGCGGCCGTGATGTAGCCGAACAGTGCGCAGCGCTCGAGATCCTCCTGGCTGAACTGCGACAGGCCGTTGCGCCACATGCAGATGACCCCGAGGCGGTGGTCACCGGCGATGAGGGGGACGACCAGCAGGGATTCCTCCAGGCTCGCCTGGTCCTGGCCTGGAATGGGCACGGCCTCGGAGTGGCTTCTCGTGTCGGGGCAGTTGTACGGAGAGCCGCGGAGGAAGGCCCAACCCGTCACGCCGCGATCGATGGAGATGTCCATCTCCTCGATGCCGCGTATCGCCTCGCCTTCGAGCACGCGGGGCCAGAACCGGTATCGCTCCCAGTCGGCCTCGAAGATGGCGAAGTTGTCCGCCCGCACGGCACGAGGCAAATGCTCGGCGGTGACCTCGAGAATCCGGGCGGGATCATGCTCGGCCTGCATCTTCCGAGCGGCCTCTCCCAAGGACCAGGAGAACTCCTGAGCGCCCATCGGGAGATCCCCGCTGGTAGGGAGTTTCGCGATGACGGCCGGGGCGTCGAGCGCCCCGCCCGTCGCGGTGAGCACGCGCACTTCTTGCTGGCGGAACCACGTCGAAGCGACCACCTCGTCGCCTGGCTCGGCCACCGACGCGGCAAGGACAACTGGCGCGCCGAGATGTGGCCCCGTGCCGAGCCGCACACTGAGTGAGGTCATGGCCTTGGCACCGGCGTCGTCCGCGATGCCGGTCGAGACGACGTGGGCACTCAGGCGCCCGCAGTAGGCGAGAAGGCCGGCGAGCTCTGCGCGGGCCCTGACGCCGCTCGAGACGTAGTCGATGAAGGTCAAGTCCAAGAACACGAACCGCGGGAAAAGTTGCCCGACCACACCGCGGCGGAGAACACCGGGGGCGACGTCACTCAGCGCGACCTTGAAACCGCGCTCACGCAGTTCGACGACCCTTCTTTCGACGAGTATCGGGTCGTCGAGCGCTGCCGCCTCGGCTATGAGCCAGGTGATCTCTCCCGGCGTCACACCGATCTCGTCCGCTACCTCGAGTGGGTCAAAGCAGTCGTCACAGAGCAGCTCGACCGCAAGTGGCACAAACAACAGCGCTGGGCTCGTGTACTGGATGGCGGAAAGCGCCCCGCGGACGAATTCGGCGTTGCCGTGGCTCGCGGATCCTCGCGGCAGCGCCTCGTAGCCGAAGACGGTCCGGTCCTGGAGGTCCATCACGGCTTGGAGCGCGATGGCAGAGGAGAGGCGGAACGACCGGTCTCCCGACTCGCCGCCTTCAGGGCTGACAGCGCTCACGACCCAAACTCTAGAACCATCTGGACCCCGGGGTGGCTACCGCTGGCGCGACCGACACAACCGCGCCGATTCGTCCCTTGGGACGGGAGGCGAGTTCGCCGGCCAGACACCTGGAGTGGCGAGCGTGCGGGTCGGAATCCGCGATACGGCCGGCCTGCTGGGTGCTCATAAGGGGGATCGCTCAGGTCCTCGGTCAACCCTGCTTCGGCCCGCGCCGCGGGACGTGGCCAGGTCGGAGCGCGTGCGGCGCGCACTCCTGTCGCAGCAGAGGCGCGACATGCCGGTTCTCATCCACACCCTCGGGCGGCGCCGCGTCCTAGTCTGGGGTCGCTCGACCGGCTTTGGCTGCATCGGTGCCGTCAAAGAGGGAAGGTCAGGCAGGCGGTTCGCACCTGAGCGGTTCCCGCCTGCCTCGAGGATTTCGGGTCGTCCAGGTACGAGACGACCCTCGCCGAAAGTGAGGGGCAGAAAGGCGGACCTTGGTCTCGGACGCGTGGGTCGTAGCAGGTCTCGACAACGGCGCCACCTCCAACAGCGCGACGGTGCTCGGTTCCGAAGGCCGCTTCCTGATCGACCACCTGGTGGAGAGCCCAAGTTGCGTGCAGGACGGACCGGACGCCGCCGTCGAAGCGCTAGCGAGGTCCCTCGCAAATGTGCTCGACCTCGCTGGCGCGTCGATGGCCTTGGTGCGCGCCGTGGGCCTCGGAACGCCAGGTCCTGCCAGTCCGGACGGAGTGCTCTCCTCGAAGGGCGCGATCAACTTCTCGGCGGCGCCCTGGCATGGGTTCGACTTCAGGGCGGCGCTCGAACGCCGTCTCGGCGTTGCTGTCGTGTACAACAACGACGCCAACGCGGCCGCTTTGTACGCCCACCACGTCCATTTCGGCGACGCTACCGCCTCGCGGTCCTCGGTCTCGGCCATCGTCGGCACGGGTCTCGGGGGAGGAGTGATCCACGCAGGCCGTGTCATCAAGGGCGCGGCCGGGATGGCGGGCGAGCTCGGGCATGTTCACATACCGATGCAGGGCCTCTTGGCCGAGGGCCAGCCGGTGCCGCAGTGCAACTGCGGTTTCGAAGGCGACGCCGAGAGCGTCGCCTCCTTGACGGGGATCGAGAGGAACCTGCTCCCGTATTGGCTGACGCGCTTTCCAGGTCATGAGCTTGCGAGCCTCGGATCCATGGGGGAGGCTGCCAAGCAGGTCCGCGACTTGGCGGATCGCGGCGACCCGATGGCTCTTTCGATCCTCGGCCAGCAGGCCATGGCTCTCGGCCGACTCTTTACGATCGCGAGCAACTTCCTGGACCCGGACGCGTATTTCATAGGCGGCGGCGTCGTGGAGGCGTCGCCGCGCTTTGGGGACTGGTTCCTCGCCAAGGTCCGCGAGAACACATCGCTTCGGGACGAGCAACGAGGCATGGTCACCTTCGCGGTCATCCCGGACCGGGACATGGCTGGCGCCCGAGGTACGGCTCTCGCCGCCCTCGCCGCAGTAAGTCCCTTCTAGCTGCCGCGAAGCGCGTTCCGACCATGAGGGATCGCCGCCGAGCGCTCGAGCCGCGTCTGGCGAACGGGGACTTTCCCGCGACGGTACGTGTTACTCGCGACCCATCGGTCAGGTCGGAAAAACGAGCGTGCCCTTGGGTGTGAGCCACGTCATGGCCTCGACCTCCAGTACGCCGGCGCGCACGGCCGGATCCATCTCCGCCAGCCCGCGAGCCTCCTCGAGCGAGCCAACCTGGTACACGGAGACACCGCGCCACCTCTCGTCAGGCTGGTCTTCGAGCGGCCCGGCGACCTTCATGTGGCCGGCCTCCTGCATGGCGAACAAATAGCCGAGGTGCTGAGCCTGCAAACGGTCGGCGGTTTCCTCGTCGATACCGGGCTGGTGCCGACCACGACAGAGCACGACGAGTTGGAACGTGTCGAACTCTGCCGGGGGTTGAGCCATGAGCGGCGCGTCGGGGCCTTGCGCGGTCATGGGCGAAGTGCCTCCAGTTGTCGGAGGTGCATTTCGAGGTGGCGCGTGACGTTGATCTCGATCAGATCGCGGATCGCAATGGGGCCCTTCCGTACGACGGCTCCCGAGTCCACTATCACGCAGGGCAGCATCTGGGCGCCGGTGGCGTCGTTCATGCTCGCCGATGCCTCGCCAAGACGACGAGCCGAGGCCTCGACGGCGTCGGCCAGGCCGGCAAGGCCCCCCGCACGGTCCGCGTAGGAACGGAGCCGAGTTTCGTCGACGACCTCGGTGTTGTCGTAGCTGGCACGCTCGCCGGCCACGATGCGCTCGACCGCCTCCGAGACCAGGTCGTTGTTGCAGCAAACGTGGGCCGCGACGAGTTCCGCCGGCCATCCCTCGTGGGGTGCGACGAAGCCGTCCTCCCGCAGCGCCGCTACGAAAGGCCCGTACGCGGCCTCAACGCCGGTGTGTTCCATGGGACCCCCTAAAGCGCACGGAGTTGACTGGCTCGACAGTACCGGTCTCGGCGACCAAGGTGCGCCGAAAGGGGGCGACGAGACAACGGCCGCAGCATTTCGATGTCAACTTCTCCACTGTCGCCTGAACAGTTGTCGGGCTCGTGTTCTCCCGAGCTTGGACGACGCCTGCCGCAAAGCGGCAATTGTGGGAGCATCCTTGGACCTATCGGGTGCCGATTAGTGCCTGCCGACAAGGCATTCGGCCCCCGCCCTCCTCGATCACTCCGCATCCGTCGTCGCCCGACGCCGTGAGCGGTGGGGGAGCGATGGCCCCTCCTCACACCCCTTGGCAGCGTCTCGTGGCGCCTTCGTCTGGCAGGCTGCCGGTGTGACTCAGGAGGCACCGCGGCGCACGCGCGGACCACGCAAAGCCCCCACGCCAGGTATCTGGTATGCAGCGAAGCTCATGGATGCCATCCGCCGCGCAGTTAGCAGACGACGCGACCCCACGCGCCGCCACCGTCCAAAGCGCCATCTGCCGAGCGGCTAGGGGAAGAGATGACTGCCTAGCGGGCGAAGAGCGCGACGCTGACGCCGACAAGGTTCGTACATAACGGACATTATCGGCGGTTTGGAAATGGCCTACCTGAGACGATCGCCCGACCGGCCACTCTTCCAACCGGGCCCTTCTCCGCTCGACTGACAGTAGATTCTCCGGCTACCGGAACCCTTGCCGCAGGATTCGTGAGCTCTGAGAGGCTTCTGGGTGCGCGTTTCCCGTGGGTCATTCCTGTGCGGCGGATGCGTGCCGGAGGGTCTTGGCTCTGAGGCAATCGGGCTGCGCATGCTCGTGATCCCGCCTGTACGCCCTTTCGACTGGGTGATGGATATGCGGCGGCGTGAATGTGTATGCAGTGACCGTGGCTCCGCTCTCCCGGCGAGGCCGGAGGAGCGCTCGGTGCGACTCGGACCGGGGCGATGTCGGGAGATATCTCCAGTCACGAAGGCACGCCGCGCGTCCGCGGACGGCCTCGGTGTGAGGCAATACGTACATTGTGGTTGCGCCGTCCGGTCAGGGCGGTTGGACTGGAGGCCCGCGACAACAGGACCCCTCCCCCACCATGGGCCTCAAACCATGTGTTGCGTCGATTCCGGAGTCCAGAACCACGCCTGGGTGGCATCGATCAGCTTCTGGGGGCGCAGCAGGATCCCCGCGTCGGTGCTCTCGGCCTCGAGGAGGTCTCCTTCCTGGAGAAGCGCAGCCCTCCGGGTGTCATCAGGGAGTGTCAACTGTCCCTTGGCTCGCAAGGTCGTTCGCGCGATGGGAGGATCATGCACTCCGAGACTCCAACTATCGGATCAGCAGAGTGACGTGTTCCCGGCCACACAGCGAACCCACAGTTCCGTATGTCTCACGCGGCGGAGCCTGAGGACGCCCTCTCTACCACAAGTGACCTCGATACCGAGGTCACGGCGCGGAAGTTGGTGCCGCCTTCATACCTGGCGACGAGGCTATAGCTGCCGACCGCGAGCAGATCGGGCAACAGCCGACATGAGCCGATTCCCTTCGCGAGCGTGATCGTGCACAACACCTTGCCGGACTCGCTCACCTTGATCTCTCCGGTCATCACGGCTCCACCAAACTCCGGCCAAACGTTGACGATCAGCCTCTCGGTGCTCTCGCTCCCATATGCGACCTTGCCGACCGAACGCTTGAGCACGACCCGGGGCGTTGCCTTCAGGACCTCAGCCGAGCTCGACGCGCTCGTCGCGCTTGCACCGAAGCTCTCGTCTCCCGGGTAGCTGGCAGTGAAGTCATAAGTGCCCACAGCAGGCTCGCGAACGAAACACTTGCCTGTCGCGGTTCCGTTCGAGCCGCTCAGCCGGGCCTCGCAGCTCCTCGTTCCGTCGCTCACCGCGACGAGCCCTGTTGGCGTAGCTGAGCCCGGGGTCGTAGTCGGACCGGTCACCTTGACGTCGATCTTGATCGCTTGTCCGACGACGGGGTGCGAAGTGACCGAGGAGATGGCGGTCGTCGTCGCGGACACCGTCGAGTTCGTGTAGGCGTCAGAGGGGCTGACTGCGAGGCAGAAACTCAGCCAAGGGCACGAAACCCCGTTCACGCTGCTCGCTCCCGCCCCGAGTGCGTCGGGCGCAGACCATGTGGCGCTGGAGTAGGTAAGGACATTCCCGTGGTTGTCGCCCGCGACGCAGAAGCTTGGCGACACACAGGACACGGAGCTCAGGCCGCCACCAGCCGGGTCGATGGCATCGGCTCCCGACCAGGAGGTGCCGTCATAGGTGTACGTGTTGCCGCTGTAGTCTCCTGCGACACAGAAGCCTGCCGTCGGGCAGGAGACCGTCATCAGCCAGTTCACATTCTCGATGTGTTTCAGTCCCGACCAAGAGGTGCCGTTGTAAGTCACGACGTTCCCGTCGGCATCCGCGGCGACGCAAAAGCTCTTGCTGGCGCACGAGACGGAAAACACCGTGTTGTCGGGGTCCATACTTACTGCACCAGACCATGACGTGCCGTTGTACGTGAAGGCATTTCCCTCCCGGTCCACCGCCATGCAGAACTTCGTAGTCGGACACGACACTGACTGCAGCCAGGCTGCCGTATCGATGGAGTCAGGATCAGACCATGAGTTGCCGTCGTAGGTGAGAACGTTGCCGGCATAGTCGACAGCGACGCAGAAGCTCGGCGCCGGGCAAGAGACTGAGTACATACCATCCCCGTCCGGGTCGACGCTCCCCGGAGACGACCAGGAAGTCCCGTTGTACGTGAGGGCGTAGCCGTACTGGTCGACGGCCGCACAGAAGGTCGCCGTCGGACAAGAGACCGACTGCATGCTGCCTTGAGGGGTGTCGCTGCCTCCCGACGCGGACCAGGACGTCCCGTCGTAGGCGAAGGCATTACCGCTGGAATCGACGGCGAAGCAGAAGCTCACCGTTGCGCACGAGACGGACGTGAAATTGTTGCCCGAATCGATATCGTCAGGCCCCGACCACGAGCCGCCGGCGTAAGTCATGACGCCGCCAAACGAGTCCACTGCAGTGCAGAAGTCCGCCGTCGGGCAGGAGACGGACTGCAGCGAGTTCCCCATGTCGACGGGATTGGACGACCACGAACCCCCGGCGTACGTGACGACGCTGCCGAAGTCGTCTCCAGCGACGCAGAAGCTTGCGGTAGGACACGAGATAGACGTCAGGCTGCCCGCGTCGATACTTTCCGGCGTCGACCAGGAGCCGCCGGTGTAGAGCACCGCGTTACCATCGGCGTCCACTGCCGCGCAGAAGCTGGTGGTGGGACAAGACATCCCGTACGGCCCGTCACCCAGCCCGACGCTCGTGGCAGTCTCCTGCCACAACGTGCCGTTGAAGGTGTAGACGTCGGCGTTGCCGTCCATCGCTACGCAATAGCTCACCGTTACGCAGGAGACCGCGTAGAAGCCGCCGTAAGTCGAGTCGATGTAATCGGGTGTCGACCACGTACTGCCGTCATACGTCAGCACGTTGCCGCCCTCGTCCACCGCCGCGCAGAATTGGCTCGTCGGGCAGGACACTGAGGTCAGAGCGTTGCCCGGGTCGATGTTCTGGCGCGCGGCCCAGACGCTGCCGTCGTAGGTAAGGGCGGAGCCGTAGGCGTCGACCTCGGCGCAGAAATCGGCCGTTGGGCACGAGATCGATACTGGGTCGCCTCCAACAGGATCAATCACCGTGCCTTGCGACCATCCGCCGACGACGTACGCAGGCTCCGTCGCACCAGCAAGGGATGTGAACCCGGCGGCTGAAACCGTCAAGGCAAGGCAACCCAGCAGCACAGCCGCAGCGCTCCGACGAACAACGGCCAGATTCGGCATCATGTCTCCCCTTTATTGGACACTTCGACCAGCGGGCCGCAAACCGGCATTGTCGTGTGGCTCCGTCCAGCCGCCTGCCCTTTATCCTTATCAGGCGTCCTCCCGCTGGCAGGCCAACTCTACCTGCGACGACGGTGCCCCCTGGGGTTCTCGCACGCAACTCGGTCCCTGAGAGACCAGCCAGGTTGTGCCGCCTCTCCCCCACTATCGAGGCAGATTCTGGTCACGGTGATCAGGGCTAGTGCTATGACGGTGCCCCTCGAGCCTTCGACCAGGGCAAAGCGTCATCGCGGACGTCGGTCAGCGACTCCCTGACAGGATGGTTGTCTTGTGAGCGACACAGAGTTGCTAGATCTGGAAACGGGTTCGATCGCGGCCGGCGGCGGGTGCGTCGCTCGGGCCGACGACGGTCGCGTGGTCTTTGTGAGGCACTCCCTGCCCGGGGAGCGCGTGCTCGCCTCCGTCACGGAGGAGACCAAGTCATATCTGAGGGCTGACGCGCTGGAGGTGGTTCGGGCGTCTGACGACCGCGTGGCACCTCCTTGCCCGTATGCGGGCCCAGGGCGATGTGGCGGCTGCGACTGGCAACACATCGGGCTTCCTGTGCAACGGAGCCTGAAAGTGAGTCTTGTGGCAGAGCAACTTCGCCGGCTGGCGGGCATCGAGTGGTCCGGCACCGTCGAAGAGGTACCTGGCGCAGCGGGCGGGCTCGGGTGGAGGACCCGCGTGAGGTTCACCGTCGATGAAAGCGGCCAGGTGGGACTCCATCGGTATCGCTCCCACTCAGTCCAAGTAGTTGACGGCTGCCTCATCGCTTCTTCGGCGGTCGAGGCGCTCGGGGTCGAGCGACTGAAGTGGCCCGGCGTACAGGACATCGAGGTCTTCGCGTCCTCCGCGACCGGCCAGTCCGTCCTGTCTGTGAGCGTCCGTGGACGCCGGATTGGGCATCTCCCGGACATCGAGACCGGCGTGGTCGTGAACGGACGGGTCTTACGCGACCCCGACCATTTGTCGTTCGAGGTCCTCGGGCGACGCTACGAGGTAGGTGCCGGAGTCTTCTGGCAAGTGCATCCCGGCGCCACCGAGGCTCTCGGCCGGGCCGTCCTGGGCAGCCTTGAGGCGAGGCCTGGAGACCATATTGCCGACCTCTATGCGGGCGCCGGATTGTTCACAGGGCTCCTCGGATCCACAGTGGGTCCGAAAGGCTCTGTGCTCGCTGTGGAAAGGGACCGGTGGGCCTGCGCGGATGCCGCCCGAAACACCGCCGACTTGCCTCAAGTTGAGATACTGAAGACAGCCGTAACGCCGGGCCTTGTGCAACGAGCTCTCGGCAAGGCCGACCTCGTCTTGTTGGATCCTTCTCGCGAGGGTGCGGGCCGCCCCGTCATGAGCGCCATTGCCGCTCTAGAGCCCAGCCCACGACGACTCGTCTATGTCTCTTGTGACCCTGCCTCCTTCGCCCGTGATCTTCGTGTTCTGCTGGACGCGCGATGGACTCTGAGCTCCCTAGATGCCTTTGACCTCTTCCCGATGACTTACCACGTCGAGTTGGTTGCCACCCTCGATCCACTTCAGGGCACTGGCGCGATCGCCTTCTGATTGCAGGGCTGTCCGGCGACCCGACATCTTGACGATGCCCACCGCCCTGCCGGTTCTTGGCCGGAGCACAGGACGCTGGTGACGACCTCAGCGGCTGAGATCACCGCTTGGTCGAAGAAGGCTGCTGGGCGCGGCGGCGGTCCTCACCGCTGCGGCGCTCCGGTAGGGAGCGGCCCGTATCGGGGTCGAAGCGTCCCAGGTTGAGCTGCCGCCGGTCGCTCGTCGCCCTCCTGTCGGGCTCCGTCATGGTTCCCTCCCCCACGGAGATACTGGGCTGAGGTTTACACCCACAGACCAGAAGCGGCCATTATCCCATCGCGTTGCCGCGCAATCGGCGCGGCGGACCCGGGTAGCAGTCGGCCAGGAAACGCGACGACGGACCAGTGGCCCTTCGCCCACGCCCCGATGCCGAATGTCCCGATTATGCAGTGACTTCTGGCGGCCCCTCGCCAGCGCGGCGCGCAGCCGGGCGAAGCGGTGAAATTGTTGGTATCGGGTGTCGCCGAGGCCCAGACCACAGCGTCGGTGGCGCGTCCACCGCCCGGGCGATGGCATACGCCGCGGCCTCGTAGTTCACGCGCCAACCCGCAAAATCGAGCCAGGCCTCCTCGCTCACGCGCTCGTGAGGGAAGTCCACGCTCGCGAGTCGGTTGATGGCGTCGACAAATTCCTCGTATGTGAGGGTGATGCCCGCGTCGAGGTCTGCCTCCTCCGGGATCGGGAAGCCGAGGGCACGCGCAATGGTCGCCAAGCACGTGAATCCGCCCCGAAGACAAAGGCGGGCGAGGACCGCGTCGGGGGCGTCGGGCACGAGCGAGAGGTAGAGGGCGGCCGCGTCCAGCACCGCCAGCTGGGCAGTCACCCAAGACGAGAGCGGTCTGGGCGAGCGGAAATTGACTAGGGCAAGGTACGTCGCGTGGCTCTCAGCCACGTCGGCCGACCATCGCTCCCACTCCTGAAATAGTTCTGGAAGCTCGCCCATGGCTGAGACGCCAGAGCCCAAGCCGTAATGGGTGCGAGCCAGCAACTCGGGGCCCCAGGAAGGAACCCCGGCTCGAGAGTCCAACATCGTCACGAGCGCCTCGCGTCGGTTGAAGGCGGCGTAGAGCGTGGGCAGGTATCCGATCTGCAGGGCCACTGTGCTCAAGCCGACGAGGGACGCCATGTCGGCCAATGCTCTTGGCGCGCCGTTGTGAGGCGCCAGGTAGCCCAGCGTACAGAGCGAGGACCCGGCCAGCTCGAAGGCGCCGGACAGCCCGACGGAGCCGACGAAGGGCCAGAAGAGCAAGGCGAAACCGACCTCGAAGACCCCTAGCCAGACCACGATCTGCAGGATGAGTTGAATCGGAGCTTGGGCGGCCAGAATCCGGTCGCGAGGCTCGTAGGAGTTGAAGCGGTCGGCGACGAAATGGAATGCCGTGTCAACGGTCACCCCGACCGCCCGAGGAAGCCAACTGCGGACCCGGCGTGGCACGACCACGGTGCCGATCACGCTCCACCCGGCGGCGAGTATCAGCAGCGCTCCCACCGCCGCTGCCAAGTCCTGGCCGACAGCCATGACCCAGCATCTCACGAGCAGTCCTCCTCGTGGCGGACGGGGCGGACCTCGACATCAGCCGGCAGCTCGAATCCGAGTCGACGCCCGGGTGCTCGACGACAGAAGCGTCAACTCAGATGGCGCCTAGCCGGCCGACGGTCTCCAGGCGTAGGTGTATGGAGCCATCGGGGCCGAACATAACTTCGCTCAAGATCGTCCCCTCCCGATCTCGAAGCCGACATAGCCTTGCGCACACGCGCCGGGTCCGATCTCGCGGACTTCGTCCAGGGCACGGCCTTCGCCGGGAATCACGACGTTCGACGAGACCAAGGTCCCCGTCGCAGAAATGAGCCCGAAAAGACCCGCCGCGCTCTGGACGCTGTGCGACCCAGTGCGACCGGCGCACATCCGCACGTTCGCGGCGGCGTATTCGCTGCCGGACTTCGGGCCGACAAGATCCCCGGTGTGCTTCACGTATGAAAGCGATGTGACAGTGACGCTCGCGATGCCGCGAAGCGAAGCCTCGCCTGGTTGGGGAAGTGTGGCTTCGCTTCCCAAACGCAAGATCCCGGTCACATTAGGTTCCCGGCTCGAGACGATCGTCCGCCCCGAGGACCCGAACCCGGCTGGAATGAGCAGAGCGGTGAAGAGCAGGCCGACAGCTCCAATGAGTGTTCCCGCGGTGGCGATACCGCGACCGCTCTCAAGACCTCCGGACCGCTTCACCTCTCGCCGCGCGATGAGGCCGAAGATGATCGCCAGGATCGAACCGATCCCCACTAGGTACAAGATGGCCAGCACCAGCGAAGCGATCGCGAGACCATTGGTCTTCGAAGCGCCCGGATGCGTGTCCCCCCAAGAGGGCTGGCGCGGCCCCAGTCCTGCTGGCTGCATGTCCGGCGGATACCAGTTGCCGTCCGACGCCTGCCACCAGGTCGACCCATGCTCGGTGTCGCTCACCTGCCTGCTCCTGTCCTGTCGGGGCGAAGAAAGGCTACGTCAGCGGCGAGTGGACTGCCGGGCGCGGCTTGCGGCAGCTGGTGCTACCGGGTGTCCACGACCTGAAAGGCTTCGGCGAGCTGACCTTCAGGCAGGCCCATCGCGGCCGCCGTCGATGATCCCCATGCGCGGATCATCTCCTCGAGGTGCTCCGATCCCGCCAGCTGGGTTTGGTGGCATTCCAAGGCCGCGATCTTGCGCCCAAAGGTCGCGGTGATGTCAACGGCGTGGGTCGAGTGCGGCGAAGCCATGAGCCAAACCTCATCGACGGTATGAGGCTCGAGACCGGCCGCGAGGAGCTCGGGGTGCGCGTACGGGTTCCGCGCGTCGGGATAGACCGCTTGCACAGTCGCCTCCCCAGCCGCGAGGTGGTCCGGGTGGCTGGCGTGGATACGCTCCCAGCTGCGCTCGGGCGACTGGCAGACGACGCGTTCGGGCCTCACGATGCGGATGACTCGGGCGATGTCCCTACGCAGCTGCAGCGACACCTCAAGGGAGCCGTCTGGATATCCGAGGAAGTGAACCTCCCTCACTCCGACTATGGCGGCTGCGTTCCGCTGCTCGACCTGCCGGATCTCGGCGAGAGCTCGCGTGTCAACGCCGCGTTTTGCGCTCCCAGCCGACCCGTCGGTGACGATGCAGTACGAGACCTCGATCCCCTGGCTGGTCCAGGACGCGATCGAGCCCGCCGCCCCGAAATCGACGTCGTCGGGATGCGCCGTGACGACGAGGATCCGAGAAGGATCAGCGGAATCGGTCACGCGACGGCGCGCCTCAAGATGACGGCCGGGATGACCCGCGTCGTCTTCGCCTGGTACTCAGCGAACCCTGGGTAGCGTTCGGACTGGACCGCGTAGAGGCGGTCCCTCGCCTCACGTGGAGCGACTTCGGCGTCGACCTCGAAGGTTTCCGTCCCCACCTCCACAGTCGCCCGGGGGTGTGCCACAAGGTTGTGGTACCAGTCGGGATTGGTCGGCGCGCCGGCCTTGGACGCGAAGACCACGTATCTGTCGCCGTCCGCCAAGTACATCATCGGCGTCGTATACGTCTTGCCGGTCCGGGCGCCGGTGTGCGTCAAAAGCAGCACGGGCGCTCCTTCGAACTGCCCGCCCACCTTGCCGCCGGCAGAACGGAACTCCTCGATGATCTTCTGGTTCCAGTCGTTGTAGTCAGTCATGATCCCTCCCGCCACGTGCGATATGTCAGCCCTCTCGACGATACCGGTCTCGTGCGTCCGACCCGGCTGAAGGTGCCGAGACCCGCTCCGGCGACCGTGCCGCGAACGCATGCTCCCGGCGTACGATTGCTCGCGATCGCAAGCAGGACAGGGCTCTCCTGCTACACTGCAGTTGTCCGGTCGGTTGACCGGTTTCCGGCTATCGCCGGTGAGGCCTCGAGACGATGTTCTGGTTGGCCTTCTTTTTCGAGCTGACTGGAGTCTCCTTGTCCCCCACCTTTGCCGATCTCGGCGTGCCCGCCGACGTCATAGCGCTGCTTGCGCGCGACGGCATAACGAGTCCGTTCCCCATACAGGCAGCCACGCTCCCCGACGCGCTCGCAGGCCGCGACGTCTCTGGGCGCGCGCCTACGGGATCGGGAAAGACCCTCGCCTTCGCTATCACCCTCGTCCAAGGTCTCGGCGGAGGTTCAGGTTCGAAAGCCCGCCGGCCGAGAGGGCTCGTCCTCGTACCGACCCGCGAGCTGGCGGCTCAGGTTTGCGGCGTGGTCGGCCCGCTGGCGAAAGCCCGTGGGCTGAGTGTCGCCGCCGTTTACGGCGGAACCGGCTACGGCCCGCAGCTGCGCGCGCTCCGCGAAGCCGTTGACATCCTCGTGGCCTGCCCCGGCAGGCTGGAAGACCTCATCGAGAGGCGGGACGTGAGCCTGCAGGACGTCAGCATCGTTGTCGTCGACGAGGCGGACCGCATGGCGGACATGGGCTTCCTCCCGGCGGTAAAGCGCATCCTCGACCAGGCCGCCAGAGACCGCCAGGTCCTGCTGTTCTCGGCCACCCTCGACGGTGAGGTCGACGTCCTCGTGCGCCGCTACCAGCGGAACCCTGTGCGCCACGAGGTCGCGCCGGAGCACACGAGCTCAGGCGACGTGCGCCACCTCTTCTGGAAGGTTGACCGGAACGACCGAGTCGCCCAGGCCATCAAGATCGCGTCGGGCCATGAAACCTCGATCATCTTCTGTCGTACCCGCCACGGCGTCGATCGCCTCTGCCGCCAGTTCCTAAATGCCGGGGTCCATGTCGTTGCCTTGCACGGCAGCCGCACACAGGCCCAGAGAGACCGCGCCCTGAAGTCCTTCCACTCCGGGGAGACCCGTGTGCTTGTCGCAACGGACGTCGCCGCGCGCGGCATCGACGTGGAGAACGTTGCGTGCGTGCTCCATTTCGATCCGCCGAGCGACCACAAGGACTACGTCCACCGCTCAGGGCGCACGGGGCGCGCCGGAGCCGACGGCACGGTCATCTCTCTCGTCGCCTCCGACCAGGCCGCCGCGGCCCGCTCGATGCAGCGGACCCTCGGGCTTCCCCAGACCCTCGAGCAGCCGGTCAGCCTGCCGCCGGTCGCCTTCCGTTCGAAGAAGGCTGCGAGTCACGCTGTGCGCGCATCAAAGCCAGTCGTCGAGAATCGCTCAGCTCGCGCGGCCCGTCCAGTTCGCGCAGGCCACCTGCAGCCCTCGAAACGGAACGACGGCGGACGGCGCTCGCTGCGTCCGGCCACGGGCACGCTCAAGTGGTTCGATCCCGTCCGAGGGTTCGGGTTCATTGCCCCCGACTCCGGCGGTCGTGACGTCTTCGTCCACAGGAGCGCTCTCAATGAAATCGATCAAGTACCTGTAGAAGGCTCCCGCGTCGAGTTCCTGTCACGGCCCGGCCCGAAGGGGCTCGAAGCCGTGGAGCTGCGCGCCAGCTGAGAGCGCGGTTGCGGGGAACCTCGAGGGACTTCCAGCAGGTGTCCGTCAGGGGCCTCCCCTCCCCCACCCGTCGTACTCCTGGAAAGGACCTGGTGTGCGGTGACCGGTGTCGAACAGCTAAGAAGTCAAGCGATAAAAGGCGATTCCCTTCGCGGGAAAGATTCGGAGCCCTTTCTCCGGCGAGTCGCAGTGAGACCTGCTGCCCGCCAAAGGTGACCGTGTGAGCCCTGCGGATGGCCGCGCCCGAGCCGTCGGAGCGGCCTCGCCAGGCTGGCCCTGGCGGCCTGCGTTTCCGCCTCCCCCGTTCCAGCCTGTAGTTTGACCGGAGCATGTCCAACCGTCTCGATATTGAACTGACCAGCATCCGTAGCGATGGGACCTACACCTGGCGAGCCGCAGGCGCGCGACAGCCCAAGGGAGTCATCGACTCGAGCGTCCTTCCCGGCCCCGCAAAGGTCGGAGATGTGCTGCGCGCTGAGGCCGAGATCGAGATCGACGGGATCACGATCCTGTCCGTGTTGCCGCCCAAAGAGAAGGCGAAGCCGCAGGGACGGATCGAGCTAATCGGCTCGACGAAGCCGGTTCCCGCCGTGACGACGGTTCTCGTCTCTGAAGGAGGCCGTGGCCGAGGCGGCGACCGTCGCGACCTGTTGGACAGCCCCCGTCGTGGGGACAAGAACTCATCCCGAGACCGCCGACCGGGTCGTGGAGGAGAGAGCCAAGTTCAGCGCCGCCCGGGATCAGAAGCGGCGCCCTCCGCCCGTCCGCCTCGCAGTGGCGCGGGTCGTCCGCCCCGTGCAACTGGAAGCGAGCGGCCGACTGAACGCCGACCGCGACCAGAAGGGACTACACCGGAGAGACCGGCGCGCACAGGCGAACGCCGTCCCCGCAGCTCGGGCCCCGACGCAACTACCCCAGCCGCGCCTGGTGGCGAGGGCGGGCGCCCCGCCGGCCGTCAATCCGCTCCGCGCAGGACCCCTCAGCGCTTCGAGCCGGGGACCGCGAATCGCGACCTGTTGCTCGCGAGCCTTCCTCCCGAGCAGCGCCCCATCGCGGAACGCCTTGCCGCAGGCGGCATCCCGGCCGTCCGGCGGGCGATCGCCACCGAGCAAGAGCGCGCCCGCTCCGAGAGCCGCCCGGATGTCAACGCCGAGGCGATCTTCGCTCTGGCAGAACAGCTGGCGCCCGCGGTCAAACAAGCCATCTGGCTGGACCGAGCCGAGGCCGCGGTCGCAAAGCTCGATCAAATTTCGCTGCGGGACCTGCGCACGACGGTCGTCGCGGCAGCCGCACGGGACGAGGCAAGCCGGGAGCTCGAGCGCAAGCTACGCGAAGAGCTCGAGAAGCGGGTGAACAAGCTCCGCACCAACTGGGAGGAGCAGATCGTCCACGCTCTCGAGGAAGGCCGTGTTCTCCAAGCGCTGCGTTTGTCTGCCCAGCCCCCGGAGCCGACGGCGCGTTTCCCGGCGTCACTCGTCGATCGGCTCGCCACGAGCGCGGGCTCGGCGATGAGCCCGACGGTCCCGACAGAACGATGGCTGGCGCTGTTGGAGGTCGCGGTCACGTCGCCCATTCGCCGGCAGATCCACCCGGCCGGCCTGCCCGAGGATCCCACCGGTGAGGTCCTGCGAAAAGCGAGGGAAGCCGCCGGCAGTCTCCCGGCTCTGGCGCCGATGTTGGGCCTATCCATGCCGCCGCCGCCGAAGCCGATTCACCCCGCGCACCCGTCGCGGCCCGTGCACTCCTCGCGCCCGACACGCCCGCCGCGCCCGGCCGCAGGCGCGCCGCGGCGAGCCGAGGCCCAAAACGCCGAGCCAAGTGCTCCGGAAACGCCTTCCCAGGCCACCTTGCCGGCGCCTGAGAGCGCCGAGGCCGTTAGCGCGAGCGAGGAGGCGGCACGTCCCGCCTCCATGGCTTCACAGGGCTGTCAGGGCCTTGTAACGGCTGCGGTCGACGCTGCCAACGACGCACCCGAGGAGATGGCCTCCGAGGCTCCGCCGAACGAGGTCGGACTCGACGTGAGCTTCGCCGAAGAGCCCGAGTCCTAAGACCAGGCCTGAGATCGTCATCTGGGCCGGGCAGTCCGCCCCTTGGACTCCCGGCTGGTCGCGCGCTCGACGCCAGTCGTGCTTCCCGCGCCCGTTGGCATCGCACTCAGTTGGGTGATGCGGTGAAGCACTGTTCGCCGCCCGCGACCCGCCAACTCGTGGCGCCGTACGGTCTCGAGATCCTCAGCCGACAGGCCCGCCAAGGCCGCGATCGCTGCTGAGGCGGAAAGGGTGTCGTAGTCCGGGACGGGAAAGCCACGACCTAGCGGACTTGCCGGGCTGCCTGCCTGGAGCGTGCCCGGCCTAGGCGAGTCTGTCTCGGCTCGTGACCGCTCGGACGCGGAACTGGCCACCGGCGGGGCCATGCGGCGCCAAGCTTCCCGTACGGCGAACCTGCCGACGACACGGGCCACCTCGATCCTGCTTCGAAGCCGCTCAGCGATCCGGGGCGCCTGTTCGACGGCCACGATGGCGGCGCCCAAAGGGGCGTAGATCAGGTAGTCGAGCAGGATTTCATCGTCAGTGCGTTCTTCGACCACACCTCGACGCTACCGCCCTTTGCGCGATCCGACCCGCTCTTTGTCAGACGCAATCCCGGCAAAGAAGCCGCTTCTTGTCTGCAAGTTGGGTATGACTCTTCACGAGAAAACACGATCGGCAGACAAATTCGCCCGGCTGCTTCGGCAGTACACGTAGCGATCCCTCGCCACGTTCCTCGGAATCAGGGGCCTCTTCCTCTTCGTCCTCCTCGTCGTCAACGACGACGAGCCTCTCCTTCAAGATCACGTCGAGGCTGGCTTCGATGTCGTCGTCATCGATCTCTTCCTCGTCCTCGTCGTCGGTCTCTATCGGGACGACGTCGCCGCCGAGCACCACGCCCGTGGGCGTGACAACGACGTCGTCCTCGTCGAGATCATCGACCAGGGCTACATCGTCGAGTTCGTCGTCATCCTCGAGGAGGTCCTCCTCCACGAGGTCCTCGAGGTCGGCCTCGTCCGCCTCCGGAACTTCGAGGTCCTCCACGTCGACCACTTCTTCCAGGTCAGGCGTGTCTTTGCTTTCCTTGCGCATCAAGTTCCTTCGAGTCATCTGGCCGCAGCCACGATGGCCCGGCAACGCCTGCCGGGTTCGCGGTCCGATGGACTATACGGCAGGATTGCCCGCCCGCGGCGACTTCCCACGAAGAATTTTCCCGTTTCGGTGAGAAGGCAGTGTTGCCGAGGCCCAGTGGTAGGACCCAGGACGTCTTTGGGGCCACCCTGCTCGCCTGCCCGGGCGATACGGCGGCATCAGATGCCGACGTGGGCGTTCTCTACTCGACTCCTGGGTCCCCTCCACTCGCAACTCCCCCGGACGCTTTTCGAGCGGCTCCCGGATGCGCCGGCAGCAACTCTCGCTTGAGGGGACTCCCTAGTTATTACCTCTCCAGGAGCCTTCGTCAAGGGGAAAAACTAAGCACCCTGTCAGAGGCTCGGACGGGGACGTTTGCGCCGCGTTTCCGACCGCTGCTCGGCCTCGAGACGCCCGAGAACGGCCTCGGAATGGTCCACGAAGCTCATGGCATCGGCGATGGCGCGATGGCCCGCCTGCTCGGCGATGAGGCGGTGCATCTCTTGGGCGATCCTGCGGTAATTCGGGTGGCCCTGGGGGCCCGATCTCAGTTCGAGCACGTGCATCGCCTCGCGGGCGTTCAACTGGAGAGCGAAGCGGATGTTGAAGGCCAACGCGACCGCATACGCGCTTTGCGCCGGGAACTCCGGGGCGAGCGCCTCATGGAGGCTTCGCGATCTCTCGAGCGATTCCACGTAGCGGTCAGCGAATCCTGCCTCCTCGATCAGCGCCGGCACTTCGAAACCCAGTTCCGTCCCCAACGGCTGCCACTCGACGGTGAGCATGCGGTGGCGCTGGAGATCACGGAAGGCTCCATAGTCAGCGACGATGTCGAACCGGTACGACGTCCGCTCGAGGGCTCTGCCGGGGCGATGGCGGCGATTGGACCGCTCGCCGATGTAGGCCTCGAACATCCGGCGCCGCTCGGCGGGCCCGAGCTCGGATACGCGCCGCTCAAGATCTCGCTCCGACAAGTTGGCATAGGGGTAGCACATGGCGACGAGCACCTTGTCCTCCCCGGCGGGATCGAAATCGGTGAGAGTCACCGACGTCCCGGGTTCGGGCATTTCGACTGGCCACAGTCCTTCCAGTGACGCCCTCATGGCTTCTTGGCGGGCCTCGATGTATTCGACCCACACCCCACCGCGCTCTTGCCGGTCGAGTCTCGAGAGGAAGGAGGGGATGACCTTCAGCAGCTCTTCGAGGATCAAATCCGCATAGCGTCGGGCCTCCGGCAGTGGGTTCGCCCGCATGCGCAACAGCAACTGTTCGTAGCTCTGGCCTGATCCGAACAGCCCCACGTTGGAAAGCGAGCCAGCCGGCAACAGGCCTCGCAGGGCATCGAGGCAACGGGCTCGCACCGCCTGGCGATGCGCGAGTTCGGACACGCCTCCGTGGCGGGGGTTCTTGCGGCCCACAAAGGATTGCAACGCCGGGAGAAGCTCGGCGTAGGTGTCGAACATGCGATCCATCTCCCCGACATAGCGGGCCCCGAGAGGTGACTCCAAGACGGCTTGGTCGCGCTGGTACCTGTAGTGCCCGGACACCAGGCGGCTGTCGTAGGGGACATATCGCGTGGATTGCTCGAGATAGGACATGAGCCGTCCCCGCTCGAGGATCTTGGTCAGGACGTTCGAGGACTGCTCGCAGGCGACGTGGACGCTGCCGAGCTGGGCCACCGAGTCGTCCCCGAACTCGCTGAAGACCTTCGCGTAGAGCTCCTCCGCCCGCCGCAGACCTACCGAGGCGTCAAGGCCCGCGTCTCCGGCTACGTCGAGCTCTTCCACAAACTCGTCCAGGAACAGCCTGCGCAAGCTCTTTCCCGATCGGGAGTAGCGCGCGAAAAGGGCACCCTTCACGACCTCGGGAAGGTTCACGAGAGCGAACACCGGGCCGTCGAGGTTGGTGAAGTACCTCCCGAGAAGCTCCCGCTCCTCGGCGGTGAATTGCTCAACAGCCGCGATGGACATGCTCGGATGAGATTACGGGGCGGCCTGTCCCCCGGCGCGGATGCTGCCGTGCTCGACAGGGATCGTGACGACCGAGGACGCGGCCACGACGTCGCGAAGCAGGCGCTCAGCCGCGACGCGGGCGCTGTTGGCCGTGTCGGGCCGCTCGGCGACCATCGAAACCTGCCGCAACAGGTCGATCACCTGCTTTATGTTGCGGACGAAGTCTCCCCCCGTCATGACCGCGGCCGCTCGTCGGCCCCGCCGCCCAGGGCCCGCACTCGGCTGCAGAATTCGGCGGAGGTCGTGGCCCACCGCCCAGTCATGGATAAGGCGGGCAAATCCACTGTCGACACCACGGCTGACGGGCAGGTGCTCCCGCCTCTCCTCGGCCGCGAGCGCCTCTGAAAGATCCTGGATCGCCTCCAAGCGGCGGCTCACCTTGGCGCTCGGCGCCGGAAGCGGGGCGTCGCGCTCCCGGCGCGCCTCGTAGCAAAAGCCGGAGGCGACGGCAGCCAGGCTGGCCGGATCGAGTTCGTCGAGCTGGCCCGACTCGAGCGCCTCGGCCACGAGCAGGTCGGCCTCGTGATAGAGGCCCGCCAGCCTCCCGCCGGCCTTCGTGACGGACCAACCGTCGAGATAGCCGCGCCGCTCGAGCACGCCCCGGACCGCGTCGAGCTCCCCGACGAGATCCTCGTCCGTCAGGTACTGGGCGAACGAAGAGCTCACCAGCGTGTAGGCGTCTTCTCGGGAGTGCCGACGAACGAGGTTGACGACAAGGTTGTAGGTGGGCCGGAACGACGACGTCAGCGCCCGCGGGTGACCGCCGGCGATCCTGGCGACGTCCCCGAAAGTGTGGAACGGCGAGCAAAGAACTGCCGCGTAGCCGACTTCGTCAATACCGCGCCGTCCCGCGCGTCCTGTGAGCTGGGTGTACTCGCTCGCCGTGATCTCCTGGTGGCCCGCGCCGCCGAACTTCGTCAGTTCCTCGATGACGACCGACCTCGCGGGCATGTTGATCCCGAGCGCGAGAGTCTCGGTCGCGAACACGACCTTGACGAGCGCCTCGGCGAAGCAGGCCTCCACCGCCTCTCTGAAAGGTGGCACCATCCCGGCGTGGTGGGCAGCGATCCCAGCCTCAAGGCTTGCCAGGAACGCCCCGTAGCCGAGGACCGCGAGATCGTCGTCGGTGAGCGGGTCGGCGTAGGACTCGACGATTCCCCGGATGCGGATCCGCTCCTCGGGCGTGGTGAGACGCAGGCCCTCGTCGAGACACTGCCTGACGGACTCCTCGCAGCCCGCGCGCGAGAACACGAAGTAGATCGCCGGCAGGAGATTCTCGCCGGCAAGTCGCTCGACGACTTCGGCCCGGCGGGGACGATAGATCTTGAGGCGTCCCGACGCCGACCGCTCCGCGATCGCCGGCCCGCTCCCTCGCCCCGTCGACCAAGGGCCTCGCGGGCTCCGCTGGGTCCCTCCCGGCCGAGCGATGAGGTCGTCGAGCCGCGCCGCCTGC
>JBEKBI010000011.1:0-72904 GCA_050015475.1 Acidimicrobiales bacterium
GGCTTGGACACCACGATCCTCAGGAGGGGGCCACTCTCGGTGGTGGATGATCAGTCCACCGAGAGTTCATGCCTGGGGAATTTCAATGAGCAGGTCTGGTCAGTTTTCCGTGAGCGCGGTCATCCGGGCCTTGGCGTCTTGGAGGCGGTAGCTCTCGCCCTTGGTCTCGATGATGTTGCAGCGGTGTGTGAGCCGATCGAGGGTCGCCCCGGTGAGGCGCTCGGAGCCGAGAACTTCTGTCCAGGACTCGAAGGGCAGGTTGCTCGTGACGATCAGGCTCGTGCGCTCATAGGCGGTCGAGATGACGTCGAACAACAGCTCGGCACCGACCTTGGAAGCCGGGACGTATCCGAGTTCGTCTAACACGAGCAGGTCCAATCTCGCGAGCTGGCCCTTCAGTCTGAGGAACGTCCGCTCGTCTCTTGCCTCGATGAGAGCGGTCACGAGCTCGGTGGTGCGAAAGAAGCGGACCTTGTAGCCCTTGTGGCACGCCTGGGCGGCGAGCGCCGTGGCCAGATGCGACTTGCCCGTGCCGGGGTTGCCCACCATGATCACGTTCTCGCGCTTGTCGATGTACTCACAGCGAGCCAATTCCGCGATCAGCACCTTGTTGACAGACGGGCGTGCCGCGAAGTCGAAACTCTCGAGGGTCTTTATGGTCGGGAACCGTGCCGCTTTCAACCTTCGCTCTGCCGAGCGTTTCTCCCGGTCCAGTAGTTCGAGCTCCAAGAGCTGTAACAGGTAGGAGAGGTGGTCGGCGTTGTCGGCCGCGGCCTGCCTGGCGACCTTCTCGCACTCGGCCCCGATCGTCGGGAGTCGCAGGACCTTCAAGTGATGGTGCAACAACACGACGGACTTGGTCTCCAAACTCTTCATGGTGATGTTCCTTTCTCTAACGGCGCGATCTGCGCCGAAAAGGTGTGGGACCTCAGGCCCCGATCTCGGTGAGCGCCCTGTAGGCGGAAAGGTCGGGGGCCTCGACGGCGACGGCCTTTAGGTGCGGGAGCCCGTCCAGGCTGAACAACCCGACCGGGGTCTCTTTCGAGTGGGAGAGGATGAGACCAATCGCGTCCGAGCCGGTCGCCCCGATCAAAAGCGCCTGTTCGACAGCCCCGGCCAGCTCCTTTAGCGTCGCCGACTCCATGAAGCGGAGGACCTTTATGTACTCACGGGTCCCTGACGAGCCGAGGTCGGCCTCGAGGCGGCGGCGAAGCACCGAGAAGCACTCGGGGAGGTCCCAGTCCTTTAGCGGGCGGGCGACGTCCAAAGCACCGGGCTTTCTCTCCAAGAGGGCCAGGTAGTGGCGGGGGTCGAAGCTGACCTGCTCTTTCGACCAGCACCGCTTATGGGTCGCCACGAGCTCTGTGCCGACGAGGAAGCGGACGTCTTCGATCCCGCCGAGGGCACAGATGTCGTGATGGGCGAAGGCAGTGGGCACCGAGTAGTCGTTGCGGTCGAACCTCACGAGCGACAGTGAGTTCGCTCCGCGCTGTTCAACCCTTCGCGCCTCGAAGGACTCGGCCGGGAGCGCCAACATGGCGGCCTGGTCGATGACGAGGCGCTCTGCTTTCGTCTCGGGCTTTCCCCGCACCCGACGGAACAGATCGGCATAACAGCACCCGGCGAGGTACTCGTTCATCTCAGCGAAGGAGGAGAACCTCGGCACCGGCACGAGCAGGTTCCGCCTCGCATAGCCCACGTGGGTCTCGACGTGGCCCTTCTCGTTGCCCCGACCCACCCGACAGAAGTGGTGGCCGAAGAGGAAGTGGCTCTCGAGGCGCAAGAACTCGGTCGTGAGCTCGCGCTCGCGGCCCATCACCTTCTTGACCGCGATCGAGGTGTTGTCATAGCTCGTGCGCACAGGCACGCCGCCATAGAACTCAAAGGCGGCCACGTGACCGGCCTGGAAGGTCTCGGTGCACTCGCGGGGATAGGCCGAGACGAAGTAGGCGTCCGAGTAGGGAAGCGTCATCACCGCCAGGGCGGCCTTTGTCTCTAGACCCGCGATCAGAACCGTTGCCTCGCCGAAGTCGAACTGGGCATGTCCCGGCGGGTGCGAGAGCGGGACGAAGACCTCCTTGGAGTAGTGCTTGGACCTGGCGACGGCCCTTCTCACCTGCGATGAGCACCCCGTGTAGCCGTATTCGTCTCTGAGGCGCTCATAGATGCGCTTGGCCGTGTGGCGCTGCTTTACAGGTGCGGTCTTGTCAGCCTCCAGGATCTCGTCGATGACGGGAAGGAACTGACCGAGCATGGGCTTCGGGCGAGTGGTCTTCTGGCGATAGCCGGGCGGTTCGGCATTGGCCAGGATCTTCTCGAGGGTCCGAGCGCTGACCCGGTAGTCCCTTCTAATCGAGCGCTTCGACGCGCCCTCCACGAGCACCTTGCGCCGGATCTCTGTCCACATCTCCATGTCGGTGTGCACCCTTCTCCCGTCTTCTCGCTCGAGTCCCAGGCGAAGCCTGTGGGCGGGTTCGAGCGAGCACGGGGATGGTCAGGTGCTCCCCTTTTCGATCAGCGCGTTCTGGGTCTCAGGTGCTCCCCTTTTCGATCAGCGTTTACAGACCGCGGGCTCGTCCTATTTGATCGGCGGGAGGTCCGAGGCGCGAAACCGCGTTGCCGATCTCGCAAGCGCCTCGAGCGAGCGACCGGCCGGTCATCCGCGCTTGAGCGCGGCGAGGCTGCGCTCGACTTGGCTCCTCTCACATTTGGAGGCTGGCACGCGCCTGCCTGAACTTTGCCGCGCGGCCGGGCTCCAAGGTTTCGAAGTCCTTTCCGATCTCCTGCCCTTAGTCGCTCCGCTTGGGCGCGCCGAGGCGGATGCGGAGCTCCGCGGCGGTGTGCGTTGAACCGCCCACCTCTTGACTTGACGGGGCGGCGGAGACCGACGACCGACGAGTTCAGCCTCGAGCGCCAGATCGTCCGCCGATCCGGTGTCGTAGATGCCCTTTCTCCTCGCATTGATGCCTCTGTCGGTCGGCCCCGGCAGCTGCCTTTAGAGGCACTGCTCGTCGCTTTCCAGATCAATGCCCTCCAACGCTCACACCAGGCACATCTGATCGATGTCGCGCGCCTCCTCAACGCGCTCGACGATGAGCAGCGCGGAAGACTCGGGATCAAGAGTTGGGACGAAGAAGAGGCTTATGAGCGCGTCACCTGGCTGTTCGGGAAGCTCTGTCGCGTCCTGGAGTCAGGCGTCGACGGCCTGAGCCATGAATGGTTTGCCAACGCGATCGCCCGCGCCTCTGTGCCGAAGAGATATTTGAAGAGCAAGTCGGTGGCGGTCGACGGGACCGACGTCGAGACGTGGGGAGCTTTCCAGGGTTCGGTGACGACGATCGACTTCGACGGAGAGGCCGCCGATACCCAGCTCATCGATGGCCAACCTGCACCCCCGCGAACCACCAAGCGAGCCAAGGTGCTAGCGATTGGGGACGACGGCCGCAAGCAGTACACACCGGACCGAGATGCCCGGGTTGGCCACCGCTCCTCCAACGGCCAGCACAACGCCGGTTCCTACATCGGCTATGAGCTCCACCTCGCTGTGCAGGTTCGCGACGTGCGCTGGACCGATTACGTGGAGAGGACCACGCTCGGCCCGGAGGTGCCCCAGCTCATAACGACCGCGGTTCTCGCCCCGGCCGGCACGCACCGGGCGAAGTCAGTCGTCGGACCGCTCATAGCCGCCAAGCAAGCTGGATACGACATCGATGACGTCGTGTGGGACCCGGGCTACTCGCTTTGCACGCCTGAGACGACGACCTACCCGCTCTCTCAGGCCGGGATCGGCACGACCTTCCAGCTCGTCATGTCCCAACGGGGGATCAGGCCGTTCTCGAAAGAGGCCATCTTGATGGACGGTCAGCTCTACTCGAGTCTGCTTCCGAGATCCCTGCGTGACCTCGCCACCGCTCCAATGATGGCGACAGGCGCGTATCGGCGCGCTTATGAAGAGCCGTTCAACAAAAGAGCGCGCTGGCGTCTCGTGAGGCACGCCGGACCCGACAAAGACGGTGTGACGAGGTGGCGATGTCCGTTCTGCGCGGGCCTGCTTCGCAGTCGCAACTTCCCTGAGACGATGCGCCGTTCGTTGAAGGCGCCTTTGGTCATGCTTCCGGCGTCGAAGGAGACCTGTTGTTGTGGGACCGTCTCTGCGCCTCCGGCGGACTTGCCGCTTGCGCAGAGGATCCCGTTCGGGACGACGGCCTGGCGCATCTCCATGAACCGCCGCATGGCGGTCGAGTCCGTGAACGCCGCCTTGAAGGGCGGCTATGTGAATCTGGCCCGGGGATTTTTCAGGGTCTTCGGGCTCGTCAAGATAACGGCGCTGCTTGGCTTTACGATCGCGGCGGTCAACCTGGACCGGATCCGCAGCCATGAGGCCAAGCTCGCGGAACAGCAGGATCAGCCGGCGCGCCGAAAGAAGCGTCGCGTCGGCACCTGGCGGGACATGATCGGCCACCTCGCAGAGTCGCCGTCATTGTCCGCTGGCCCGACCGGCTAAGCAGCTTCTTCCCCTTCGTTTCGAAAGCCCCGGGGTTTTGGCGCGGCCGGAATTACGCGCGGGAGGTGTGAAGCCGGGGAACGACCTCGGATCAGCCAGCCAAAGGGACCGATGAGGCGTGCACGAGACCCAAAAATGGCAGTTCGCGCGCCCTCAGACGGGCTTTACAAACATCGAGGCCAGAGTCTTACGAACATCCCTGGGAGGCGGCGCCCAGAATCGAACTGGGGTACAGGGCTTTGCAGGCCCTTGCCTAAACCACTCGGCCACGCCGCCCGGTCAAGCACTATTCCTCTGCCATTGGTCGCCGGGCGATGACGGACGTCCTGGCAGGCCGCGCCAGACTACCGCGCGGCTGGTCGCTCGCCGGGTGCCTCTCCACAGCACCCTGGTCTGCTGGGGTGTTGATTCAGCTGTCAAACACCCGTGGTGTTGAACCCGCCATCGACGTGGATGATCTCGCCGGTCGTCTGGGGGAACCAGTCCGACAGGAGCGCCACACATGCCCGTGCAACGGCCTCGGAGTTGCGGACGTCCCAGCCGAGTGGGGCGCGGGTGTTCCAAACGCTTTCGAAGCGCTCGAAGCTGGGTATGGATCTCGCTGCCACCGTGCTGATAGGGCCGGCTGCGACAAGGTTGACTCGGATGCCCTGGGGACCAAGGTCACGGGCGAGATAGCGCGTGAGTGACTCGAGTGCCGCTTTGGCGACGCCCATCCAGTCGTAACCCGGCCAAGAGACGCTCGCGTCGAAGTCGAAGCCGACGATCGCCCCGCCGCCCGCCGCCCGGCTGAGCAAGGGAGCGAAAGCTTTGGCTAGGACCTTCATGGAAAAGGCAGATATTTCGACGGCCGTGGCCACGTCGGGCCAGTCGGCTTTTAGAATGCCATGTCCGAGGCAGTCTTCAGGGGCGTAGCCGATCGCGTGGACGACGCCGTCGAGAGCGCCCCAGCGCTGCCTCAGCTCGTCGGCCACGTTCTCAGCCTGTCCGTCGACGGTGACGTCGAGCTCGTAGATCTCGGCCGGTGCAGGAAGCTTGCGGGCAGCGCGGGTTGTCAGCGACAGTCCCCGGCCGAAGCCGGTGAGTGCCACCTCGGCTCCTTCCTCCTGTGCGAGCCGGGCCGCTCCGAAGCCAAGAGAGTCATCGGTCAGTACTCCGGTGACGAGGATGCGCTTTCCTTCGAGGATGCCCACGGGTGTAACCGTAGCCGTGGATCCTCCCAGAGCCCTTCTTGACTATCTGACGGACTGCGAGGTGAGTTTGCGGTACAGGGCTGAGGTTTCAGGATGGATACCGAGAAGTGGGTCGCCTCTCAGCTCTAGAGCCGCAGCCAGACCTCGCAGGGCGGCGTCTACGCCGCCGCGATTGCCGAGTCCGTCTGCTGCTCGCATCATCAGTCGATAGAGGCGCTCGTCCCAAGGGGCGACGAGCAGTCCTTGCAGCGCCGCCCAATGTGCGAGGCCGGCGTCGCCGCAAGCGAGAGCGTTTTCGCCGAGACGGCAAGCGACGTCGACAACGCTGGCCTCAACGGCCGCCGTGTGACCCTCTAGCTGGGCCCATTCACCCTTGTCGAGGCCAGCGAAGGGACGACCGTGAACAAGTGCGAGCGCTTCGCGCCACGACTCGGGGCCGCGCTCCGCGAGAGCAAGACTTCGGAAACGGTCCCAATCGGTCTCGATTTCGACGATGAGATGGCGCCCGCCTCGTTTTCTCAGGCGGGGTCGCCCATCGCTCGCAAGGCCGAGGGCCTTTCTCGTCTCGGAGAGCCGGTTGGCGAGCGTCTGAAGTGGGACTCGCCGTCCGGACCAGAGTGCGGTGGCAAAAGAGTCGCTTGTTGCACCTTCGGGATGCATGGCCAGGAACGCGACGAGTTCTGTCATCCGCCTCCGGTGGCCGAATGGTTCCGACGCGCCTGTGACCTGAACGTTCCCGAGCACTGTGACCTCCACTGATGAGCGCAGGGACGATGCAGCAGCCCGAGGGCGGTGCTGCTGATCGGGAGTCCGGCTCACCTCGCCTTCAGCCGTCGGGAGTGATGTCGCGTCATCCCCACGACTCGGCCGCGCTGTCTGTCCGGCCCCGCCGGTGCTTACGGACGTCGATTCTGGATCCGCCAGTTCCGTACACGTGACTGTGCGCCCATCTCGGAACGTGAGGTTCGCCTGGCCCGATGACTCCGGCCCAAGATTCCACGCGCATCGTGCACCGTGGGTGCCAGCGCAGCACAGGAGTCCCACAGCGGCTGTCGCGTCGCAGAATTGGCTCAGCTCAGCGAGACACGGATCATCAGGCTCGCTCGCCCAGGGCGGGACGATCACACAGGTTGATCGCAGTTGCGCGGCTGTCCCGTGGTGAGACCTCAGCTCTTCGAGGGCAGTCGCGATAGTCGGAGCGTGGAGGATCCCTTCGAGCCGGGGCATCGGTCGATCGAAAGCGACCAAGACCAGTCTCCCGACGTCGGACCATCGTCTGGAGACGAGTTCGGCGACGACATCGGCGATCTTGACGCCGACCGCCGGCAGGGTCCCGTTGAGCGTCGTTGAGCCGACGCCCACGAGGTCGACGAGACATCTTCGCCCATTCAGCTCGGACACTGTGACTAGCGCCGCCTCTTGGGACGCGCGGGTGATTTCGTTCGTGACCGGCAGGGAGGCGATCAGGTTGGGGTCGCGTGGGAGCGTCCATGAAGCGGAGATCGCCTGGGAGTTGAAGGGCCATTGTGCGGGAGCCGGCGCTGCGAGGCAGACCCGGACGGAATCCGGCTCGAGCTGAACCACCTCGACGGCCGTTGGCCGCCCAAGAGACGCCAGAACTTGAGCCGCCGCACCCAGCGCGAGACGGCTCCACTCAGAGTCCTCGAGATGCAGGGGAAGCCGGAAATCCCAGGCGGAAGGCGCGGTCGGCGGTGACTGACCGCCAGAGGGGCGCCCGTCGTTCGCGGCGCTCTGTGCTGAGGCGACCTGGCCTTCATCCGATGCTTCGGCACCGAAGTGAGATCGGGACGTCGTACGGGACGTGTCGACTTCCAAGCCAGCCTGAGACGCTAGGGACCAACGACGCTGGACCCTGAGCAGCCCGCTGATAGCCAAGGCGCTCGCCTTGTTCGGCGCCGGTTTGCCGCGCGCGTCCTCGGACTCGCTGCCAGGGGTGCTCGAAATCGGCGAGCTCATGAGGGCTCCTGCTTGAAGGCGCACGCGATCGGCCGCTTGACCGCGCCGTAAGTCGGGTCTGGTCTCATCGGGGCGGTCTAGCCACCGCCACGCGGTGCCCGCCGTGTCCAAGTTCGGCTCACATCATGTCAAAGCGTCGTGGAGAGGGCACGGCTGGACGTTTCAGCGCCGGATAGGGCAGCGGCTCTGGCGAGAGAGGCGGCGGAGACGGCGCTCGCGCGGGTCGACACCCATCCGCACGCGCCGGCGACAGCGACTGCAGCGGGCACGGTGGCGTGACGGACCGCGCAAAGCGAAAACCGATGACTGACTCTCCTAAGCCTGTGTGGCGGTGGAGCCGCACCATCGCCGCGCCGGGGCCGTTCCTCACGGCATGGCGCAACCGTCGAGCAAACCTGTACCGGGCCACATACCACCGGAACGGACGGAAGGCGCGTGTCGCTGGCTTGGCTCTGGACAACGACGCTTCGCCCGGTTGCGGCACCGGCATACGCGAATCGGCCGCTGCGGGGCTTTGCAAGTACCAGATCCTCAAAAGAGGGCCGAGTCCGTACCCAAGGAGAGTCCGTCGTGAACGAAGACAGGCCAAGTAGCCCAGAGTCAGATGCAGAAATCGAGTCAGCAGATTCGACCCACGCACCCGTGAGCGCAAAGGCGGTCCCCGCAACAGCCGGACGGTCCGCCGTCGGCGGGTCACGCGGGTTCTTCCGCCGCTTCACACCCCGCACGCTCGTGATGATCGGCGTGGGCGTGCTCCTGGTGGCTGGTTCGGTCGCTGGCACGCTCTCTTTGCGCAGCTCCAACAAGTCGCTTTCGTTGTCCAACTACCAATCGGTCCTTGCCTCAGCGCACGCTTCCGGAGCCGCGTCCGGGGCGACGATCACGGTCACAGGCAGCGGCGCAGTCGAAGGCACGCCCGATACGGCCTCGTTCAGCATCGGCGTGGATACGACCGAGTCCACCGCGGCGGCGGCGCTTGACCAGAACAACACCCAGGTTGCCAACCTCGAGCAGTCTCTCGAGCAGAGCGGCGTCCCTGCGAAGGACATCCAGACGAGCGAGCTGGACCTCTACGCCAACACGGACAACAGCGGAGCCGTCACCGGTTTCAGCGCTGACGACGATCTCAACGTGACCATAACCGGCCTCTCGGGGCTGGGCAGCGCCCTCGATGCGGCTGTGCACGCTGCCGGCAACGGGGCCACTCTGGGCGGGATCTCGTTCTCCATCTCCAATCAGTCGACGTTGCTCGCCACCGCTCGCGCTCAAGCGATGCAGGCGGCCAGGACCGAGGCGTCGCAGATTGCCGCCGGTGGGGGACTCGTCCTCGGTCCGATCGTCAAGATCACGGACCAGGAGAACGTCGGCCAGAACATCCTCTACGAGTCGCCAGAGGCCTTTGCGGCATCGCGCTCGTCGGTGCCAGTTCAAGCCGGCCAGCAGCAGATCACTGTCGACGTGACGGTCGTTTACCAGCTCGTGGCTTCCTGAGCGGCGTTCCCGAGCGATGCCAAGCGCCGGCTGTCTCGATGCCGTCTCGGCGTCGGGCGGTCGGCGCACTGGCATGTGTGCGCCCCTGGTGGCACGGAACCTCCGAAATGGGGGACGGCGGGACGACTTGCAGAAATCTCCGCGTACGCGAAACTGCTTCCTCGTTGCTTTGAAAGGACGTGATGGACGGCCCTGACCTTTCACATCTCCTGGAAGATGCAAGTTCCGAAGCACCCTCCCGAGATGTGCTCGACTCCATCGTCCGCCGCCATCACCGCCGGCAGGTCCGCCGAGCGCGCGCTGCGGCCACGCTGGCGCTGGTGCTGGCGCTCGCGGGTGCGGGTGTCGGCATAGGCCTCAGCCGTCCAGGGAGCACGGTCACAGCGCTCTCGCCCCGCGCGTCGAACACCCACGTGCCGAGCAACCAGGGGGGCGTGCCGAACACGAGCCGCTCCGAGGCGAGCCAGTCCGTCGCCCCCTCGGGGCTGGCCTGGGTGAGCACAGGCTCGGGTGAAGGGGCGATCGCAGCTGCAGCCTTGCCCTCGGGCAGTGCGGGCGAGGGCTACCTGGCGGCGGGCCACCTCGCGCCCACGGGCGCCGCAATCGGATCCCCATTTTGTTCGGTTTCCGGCTGTGTGACTTTCGGGTCTGACAACACGTTCCAGGGAGCCGTGCTCACGCACCTTTTCACGCGGATTAGTGACGGCGTCACTGTGCGGGCGTTCAGCGCCCGCTGGACACAGGCACCCCTGAAGCTCGTCCCGAATGGCGACGCGAGCGCGCAGGGTGCCTCGACGACTGTTGCGCCCGCCTCTTCGCCACCGGCGGCGGGAACCGACGGCGCCGCCCCCGCGGCCGAGACTGGCCCGGTCTCCACGCTCGTGCCCGATGACACGGTGACTACTACGACGGCTGTGGGTGCGCCACTCCCCGTCCCGTCGCCGTCTGCGGGTTGCGCGATCGCCCAAGCGCTCGTCGTGGAGGTGTCCGAGGCCGAAGTCTCGGGAGTACTCGCCGTGCCGCTCGGGCCTCGGGTGTCCAGGCCTATAGACGTTCTCGAGGACCAGATCGTCGGCGGTGCGAAGGACTTCCCCATAGTCGTGGTGGTCGCGCACGTCTCGGGGCGGACCCAGGTGGTGCGAGCGAGGTTTGCGAGCGGTGCTCAGGACCAGATGGGCGTCGTCGATGGGTGGGCGGTCCTCGTGCACAAACTGAGTCCGGCCAAGATGCACGGATCAGCAAGGCGGAACGAATCAAGCTCGGCAGGACGGGCGACGGTGTCCGTGCTTGCAAGCAGCGGCGTCATCCTCGAGCGGGCGTACTTGCCTAGATCTGGAATGTTGGCGATGGCTGTAAGAGCCTGTTTCTCGCCTGGACGAATGGGCAGGGTTGCCGCGCCGGGTTCTTCGACCTCCCCGGGTACCAAGGGCTCGAACTCATCGAGCGTCGCCCGCAAGGATCGAGCTGCCACCTCGTCGACGCGCAACGGCGGGTAGCCAGGGCCGGCGACCGGGGACTCTCCCGGTGGGACAGACTGTCGTCATCGAGGACGACCGCAACAGCGATCTAGCAGCCGACTTTGTCGCCGTCTATGAGGCGCATTATCCGCGTCTTGTCCGGGCACTCGAAATTGGCGGACTGGACCGTCCGGCGGCGGAGGACGTGGCGCAAGAGGCCTTCGCCCGCACGCTCGGCCACTGGAGGCGGGTACGGCTGGGCACGAACCCGCCCGGCTACGTGTACCGGACGGCTTTCCGGCTGACCCGGACCCAGTGGAAGCGCGACTGCCCGCTCGAGACCGAGCAGGCGTCGCGCCGAGACACCGAGGCCGAGGCGGTCTCCAATTTGGGCCTTGAGGCCGCCTTGGCCCGCATGCCGGAGAGGAGGCGCGCCTGCGCCATGCTGTGCTTCGTCGTCGGGCTCACACCGAAGGAGGCCGGCCGCTCACTTGGGATCGCCGAGGGCACCGTCCGTAAGCAATTAGGCCTCGCGCGGGAGGACTTGAGGCACCTGCTCGGAGAGTGATGACGATGTCGTGATCAGCGGCTTAGCTCTGTGGGGATCCCGCCGGAGGGGAATTGGGTAGTGCCGGTGACCCTGCGGAATGGTAAAGTCTCCGACACCGTTCGATTGATATGCAGCAGGCGTGGACGTGGGCGGGAGCCCACGTTTTGTCATTTCCGGGGTACGCGGCCTACGAAGGAGGAAGGGGCGATGGCGACGTCAGACGACGTGGAGCGCATCGCCGCGCCCGTGCTTCAAGCCGCGGGTCTCGAGCTGGTCGACGTGGAACTCCGCTCCGGCAACGTGGTCGTGACCGTCGACAGCGAGGGCGGAGTCGACCTCGACGCGCTCGCGGCCGCGAGCAGGGCGATCTCAGCCGCCATCGATCTCGAGGACGTAGGCCCATCCGGTCGCTATGAGCTCGAGGTCACCAGTCCGGGCCTCGAGAGGCGCCTCCGCCGTCCGGAGCACTTCCGCAGCTTCGTCGGCCATCGGATCGCTTTGCGGACCGTGTCTGGCGTGGCAGGGGAGCGGAGGATCGAGGGCGACATCATCTCGGCAGACGACCGAGGCGTCGTACTGGGCGATCCTGGCTCACCGGACGGCCGCCGCCGCCTCGCCTACCCCGACATCGAGCGAGCCCACACCGTCTTCGACTGGAGGGCGGCGCTGGCACACACACCCGCACCGACGGCCCGCAGCGACAGGCGTCGGAACGCCAAGGCGTCACCCGCGGGTGCGAGGCGCGAGCGCAGCGAGAAAGAGATGGCGGATCAAGCATGAATTCGAAGGACTTCGACGCTTTCGCGGCCCTCGAGGCGCTCCAGCAGATTGCCGCTGACAAGGGCATAGCTGTCGACACCTTGTTCGACGCCCTCGCCAACGCCCTCGTCGCCGCGTACAAGCGCCTACCGGACGCCGCTGAAGAGGCTGTCGTGACGATCGACCCGGATTCCGGCGAGATCCGCGTCTACGGGCAAGAGCTTGACGAAGACGGCAACGTCACCCGTGAGTGGGACGACACCCCGGACAGCTTTGGTCGTATCGCGGCCCAGGCGGCCCGCCAGGTGATCCTCCAGCGCATCCGCGAGGCCGAGCGCGACCGCAAGTACGAGGAGTACGCCGGGCGGGAAGGCGACATCGTCACGGGAATCATCCAGCAGAGTGACAACCGCTACACCCTGCTCGACTTAGGCAAGGTGGAGGCTTTGCTGCCTCAGGCCGAGCAGGTGCCCTACGAGCGCTACGACCACGGCGCCCGGTTGAAGGCCTACATCGTGGAGGTCCGCAAGACGAGCAAGGGCCCTCAGATCGTCGTCTCGAGGAGCCACCCGGGCCTGATAAAGCGCCTCTTCGAGCTCGAGGTGCCCGAGATCTCCAACGGCGTCGTCGAGATCAAGGCCTGCGCCCGCGAGCCGGGCCATCGGACCAAGATCGCCGTGTGGTCCAACGACCCGAACGTGGATCCTGTCGGTGCTTGTGTCGGGGCTCGTGGCGCGCGCGTGCGCATGGTGACCACCGAGCTCCGGGGCGAGAAAGTCGACATCGTGCCCTTCTCTGACGACCCGGCCGAGTTCGTGTCCCGGGCGCTGCAGCCGGCGAAGGTGAAAGAGGTAATCCTCGACGAGGCCACCGGTCGCGCGACGGTGATCGTCCACGACTACCAGCTGTCCCTCGCGATCGGCAAAGAGGGCCAGAACGCCCGTCTCGCGGCGCGCCTGACGGGCTGGCACATCGACATCAAGAGCGAGTCCGAAGCCGCCGACGAGGCCCACTTCGCCGAGGGCGAATGGGCCGAGGGCGAATGGGTCGAGCAGTCCGGCGAGATGGTGTGGAAGCCAGCCGAAGGCGGCGAGACGCTCTCGGCCGAAGCCTGGGCGGCGGGGGAGGCCCCGGACGAAGACCCCGAGCCCGACGAAGGAGTCGAGGTCGAGGTGGCCATCGGCGAGGAACTCGTTGTCGATGCAGCCGAGGCGGACCCGGAGACCGACAACGCGGAGGGCGAGGCCGAGCTGGACGCGACGGCCGCCTCGCCGTCGGGGGCGGGATCGGGCGAAGCCGCCGAGGAAGGGCAGGGGTCGTAACCCCGCCTGTTCGCACCTGCATTGGATGCCGGCGTCTGGCGCCTGCGTCCGAGCTAGTTCGAGTTGTTCATGCCGCTGGCGGCACTCTTGACCTCGGGCTTGGCATCCCAGGCCGCGGGGCGTGGCTTTGTCGTGATTCGCCGGGCTGCGTCGACTTGGCGGAGCGGCACAGGGCTTTCTCGAGAGCGCTTCGCCATCCCATAGGGGCGGAAGCCATTGACGAGCTCCGGTCGAGGCTGAAGGGCGACGCCGGGTCGCCTTTCTCCGGGCCGAGGCCTCGAGCCGCAAAGCCCTAGGCACCACCTCAGCTGGTGTGCCAGCCCTCCGGAACTTCGGCGTCTTTGCGCGCGCGCCGGAAAAGAAAATCGAGCAGGGGATGCGGCGGGTAATCCTCGACGGATGCCGCGGCCGGTTCCGCTGGGGACTCTTCCAGCTCCTGGCCCTCGTAGGGATCATCTGGGATTGCGAGCGGCCGCCAGGACGAAGCGGCGTACCCGGCGGGAGTGCCCTCGGACACTCCTTCACCGATGACGGGCGTCCCGACCCCGCCAGGAGTTCCCTCGATCTCTTCGCCGTCCTCGAGGGCTTGTCTGATGTCCGCCGCGGTCGGCGCCGGGTGCGGATCATCGCCCCCTTCGAGGTCCGCGTCTGAAAGATCAATATCCTCGAATTCCTGCAGCTGCTCGGTGACGAGCGTCAAATGACGGGGATCGTGTGTCATGCCGGTTCGCCTGAAGAATTTCCGTCCTTTTGGCGTCAGACCCAGTTGCTCGTCGACGTACTCGACCAGGCCGAGCTCGATGAGAACGCGGACGGAGGCAGCAAAGGCTTCAGGCGTCGGCATCGCCATGGGCAAGGTGAAAGCCTCGAGGGTCCACATCACTTGCACGAGCGGGGCGAGCTCCCCGCCGTTGGCGCGCTCGACGGCCACTAGGGCCGCGCCTTCGTTTTTGCCGCAAGACTCAGGCATCGATCGCAATGTAGCGGCTCACCGCCCTGGTGGGACGGTGGGGACGCCCTCTCTCGCCTTCCTGGCCGCCGTCGACTGAGCGATTGAGGCGCAGGCACCGCTCCGCTCGGCCGAGGGTCCATGCGAATCGTCGGTCCGCAACGGACCTAGGTGACTTCGTGGATCCCAACGCCGCCGGCGCGCGCCCTCGCCGGGCGCGGCCCACGCTCGACCTTGGGGTCTGGGCTCCTGCACTGGGGTGCATCGCCATGCTCGAGATCATTTTCCGCGTGCTCGCCGCCATCGTCGTGGTCATCCTTGTGCCCGTGGTCTGGCTGTTTCGCCGGCTCAGGGGCCGAGGCACCGACCGCCTGCTCGAAGACCAGACCCGCGGGACGCTCACCCAGCCGTCCGGATCCGAGGCTGCGGGCCACAGCGACCCCGAGCGGGAGGTCCCGGCCATACGCACCTGGGCCCCGCAAATCTCGGCGCCGTTTGGAAGGCGGTACTTAAGACCGCTCCGCAGTCGGCAGGCCGAGGCACACCGCGAACACAGCGGATCACCCAGTTGCCCCACTCGCCGTGGCTATCGTGATCCGAGCGCCAAGATGAGGCGACGGGTGTACGAGGCACCGGCGTTGTGTGAGAATAGAAGGCCGCGCCAGGCTCGGGATCCCGAACGCTGCGTTGCCCTTCATCGGAGAGGACCTAACCACCAGTTGCCCAAGAAAATCCGCGTCTACGAGCTTGCCCGTGAGCTGGGGCTGACCAACAAGGAAGCCCTGGATATTTGCATCGACCTCGGGATCGGCGTGAAGAGCCACTCGTCATCGATCGAAGACGCGCAAGCCGACCGCGCCAGGCGCAAGGCCGACCGCGAAGGTTTGCGGCGCGCGGTGCAGCCCGAAGAGCCCGCATCTCAGTCCTCCCCAGCCAAGAGCACGTCCGCCGCGACCAAGGCAACCGCCGGCGCCCAACGTGCCGCGAGCGCTCCCGTCGGGGAACCGCGTGTCGCCAAGGTCGATGCAGCCGCCGCGAAGGTCGCGAGCGAGGGACCATTGCCGGCCGAGAGCCAGGGTGCGCCCGCCACTCACGAGGGTCGCCCGGGTCACCGGCTTGTCGTGAGCAAGCAAGCGAGTGAGCTCACCGATGCGTCCCGGGTCGCCGCGCCTAGACCTCCCTCCCCGCACGCGAGCGCCGCCGCGAAACCCGCCGCCGCGGCCTCACCGAGGCCTGGTGGCACGGCCACTGCCCACCATTCGGTCACGGCTGCGGCTCCGGCCACGAGCCACGTCGCAACCTCATCGGCTCCTGCTGCGACCGCTGCGGCCGCTCCGGCTCCCCACACGGCCAAGCGCGAGACAACGGCGTCGAACTCCTCGGCGACCACTGCCGCGCCTGCGAAGGCAGACGGCGAGCGAACCGCGACGGGTAATCATCCGCTCGGCCCGTCCGGAAAGCCGATACCGCCGCCGCCCGGGCCTCCCCGCTCGCTGACGGGGCGTCCCATCCCACCGCCGCCTGGCACGCGGCGCCCCGTCTCGGCCGCTGGCTCGGGCTCCCGCCCGGGAGCCCCGAGCTCCCGTCCAGGCACGGGCGCGCCCCGTGCCGGAGCTGTGGGCTCCCGTCCACCGACTGGCCGTCCTGTCGCGCCCCGGCCCGGAGGTGGAGCATCTTTCACCCGGGCTCCCGGCCACTTCACGCCTCGAGAAGGTGGGCGCCCCACCGGTGGGTCGTTCGGTGGCTCCGGAGGCGGGGCAGGCGGCGCGCGCAGCGGCGGCTACACCCCGGGCGGTCCGACGGGGGCCGCAAGGGGCGGTCCGGTCGGTCGTGGCCGTCCGCCACAACGTAGGCCGCGTCGCCGGCGTCGCAACATGGAGGAGCTCGAGCCGATTCAGATTGCGGCTTACCAGCCCTCGAGCGCGCCTGTGCCGGACCACGAGGTGATCGTGGAGCGGGGCTCTACGCCTCAGCAGCTCGGCCCTCGGCTCAATCGTTCCGCGGGCGACGTCGTGCGCTTCCTGTTGCTGCAAGGCGAGATGGTGACCGCGACGCAACCTCTGACCGACGACATGATCAGCCTGTTTGCCGCGGAGATCGGCGCCCAGGTGCGCCTTGTCGACCCAGGCGAGGAGCAGGAGGCCGCCCTGTTGGCGAAGTTCTTCGGCGACGAGACAGAGGGGGAAGAAGAGGACTTGAAGACGCGGCCTCCGGTCATAACTGTCATGGGCCACGTCGACCACGGCAAGACGTTGCTGCTCGACCGGATCCGCCACACGAATGTGATCGGCGGCGAGGCGGGCGGAATCACCCAGCACATCGGCGCATACCAAGTCGAGTGGCGGGGCCAGCAGTTGACCTTCATCGACACCCCTGGCCACGAGGCTTTCACCGCCATGCGTGCCAGGGGGGCCAGTGTCACCGACATCGTCGTGCTGGTCGTTGCCGCCGACGACGGCGTGATGCCCCAGACCGTCGAGGCGATCAACCACGCCAAGGCCGCCGGGGTGCCGATCGTGACGGCGATCAACAAGATCGACCGGGCGGACGCGGACCCGAACCGCGTTCTCCAACAGCTTTCGGAGCATGGGCTCGTGCCCGAGTCATGGGGCGGGGACACGATCACCGTCGAGATGTCGGCTCTGCAGTCTGTCGGCATCGACGAGTTGCTCGAGCAGCTGGTCGTGCTCGCCGAGGTGCTCGAGCTGCGCGCCGACCTCGAGACAGACGCCAAGGGCGTCGTGCTCGAGTCCAACCTCGACATTGGTCGCGGGCCGGTGGCCACCGTCCTCGTTCAAAGCGGCGTGCTCCGGGTCGGGGAGCCGATTGTGGCCGGAGCCGCCTGGGGTCGCGTGAAGGCGTTGATAAACGACCAAGGCAAACCAATCAAAGAGGCCCTCCCGTCCATGCCCGTGCAGGTACTCGGCCTCTCCGAGCCGCCGGTTGTAGGTGACGAGCTCAGGGTGACCTCTGACCTCTCCGTGGCGAGGACGGTCGGCGACGCCCGCGAGCAACGGCTCCGCTTCACCACCCTCGCCCAGGCCTCGACGATGTCGACCAGCCCCGGGGCGAAGTTGGAAGACCTGTTCGAGAAGATCCGGAAAGGTGAGACGGCGACGCTCACACTCGTGCTCAAGGCCGACGTGCAGGGTTCGCTCGAAGCGGTCACCCAGAGTCTGCTCAAGCTCGAGCGCGAGGACGTGAAGGTGGCCTTCGTGCACCGGGCCGTCGGCGGCATCAGCGAGAGCGACGTGACCATTGCGGCTGCCTCGGGTGCGACGATCATCGGATTCAACGTCCGTCCTGACCGCAGGGCCCGCGAACTTGCCGAGACCCACAAGGTCGAGATCCGCTCGTACGAGATCATCTACAAGCTCATCGAGGACGTGCAGGCGGCCATGGTGGGCATGCTCACGCCGGAGTTCGAGGAGATCGTCACGGGCGACGCGGAGGTTCGGGCAATCTTCCGGGTCCCGAAGGTCGGCGCTGTCGCCGGCTGCTACGTCACCAACGGCGTCATCACGCGGGGTTCCAAGGTGCGGTTCCTAAGAGAGGGCGTGGTCATCTGGAAAGGTGCCGTGTCCTCGTTGCGCCGCTTCAAGGACGATGCCCGCGAAGTCCAGGCGGGATACGAATGTGGCATCGGCCTCACCGACTTCCAGGACTTGAAGGAAGGCGACGTGATCGAGACCTACGACGAGCGGGAGATCCCCCGTACCTAGGCAGCATGGTCGCCGCCCGGCAGCCGGATACCCGAGGATCGCGCGCGTGGACGCGGTCCTCACCCAGGTGCTCGGCGACGCCCTCGAGCGTTTGAGGGACAAGGACGATCGGCTTGCTCTGCTCACGATCACCGGCGTGCACACCGACCCGGACCTGCGCCATGCCACCGTCTACCTTGCCTCGCTGCCAGTCGGCGCCGCGCCGGCGCTCGAGGCACGGCGCCTCGAGCTCCAGGCGGCCATCGCCCATGAGGTGAGGCTGAAGCGAACGCCGACGCTCACCTTTCTCGCCGATCCGGCGATAGAAGCCGCCGAACGAGTGGAGGAGGCGTTGCGTCGTGCCCGACGCGACGAGTCCTGAAGAGAGCGCGGGCGACAACAGACCTGCCAACCCGGGGATAAATGACCCCGGCGGTTTCGTGGTCGTCGACAAGCAGGCCGGTTGGACGTCCCACGACGTCGTAGCCCGGTGTCGTCGCCTACTCGGCACCCGCAAGGTGGGGCACGCGGGGACGCTTGATCCCGACGCCACCGGGGTCCTCATCGTGGGCATCGGGCGGGCGACTCGCCTGCTGCGCTTCGCCTCCGATCTCAAGAAGACCTACGTGGGAGAGATCGTGCTCGGAGTGTCGACTACGACGCTCGACGCCGCCGGACAGGTGACGGGCCTGTTCGATATGGAGGCAGTGACGCTCGAAGACCTCAGAGCTGCGGCGCTGTCACTCACGGGCCGGATCGAGCAGATACCGCCCATGGTCTCGGCTGTGAAGGTCGGCGGACGACGCTTGCACGAACTCGCCCGCGCCGGGATAGAGGTGGAGCGGGCGCCCCGGCCTGTCGAGGTGTTCCGGTTCGAAGTCTTCGAGACGGGCGACCGCAATTGCTACCGGGTCCTGGTCGAGTGCTCGTCGGGCACCTATGTGAGGGTGCTCGCGGCCGACCTTGGAGCACGTCTCGGTGGGGGCGCTCATCTGCGCGCCTTGCGCCGGGTGGCGGTCGGGTCCTTCACAGACTCCGAGGCACTCAAGCTCGAGGAGGTCGCGCCCGAGCGGATGCGCCCGCCGGAGGAGCTCGTGCGGGACCTAGCGGGAGCGGTCGCCAGCCCCGAGCTGTCTGAGGCGCTCGGTCACGGCAGGGCCGTCGAGCGGGTCGCTCTCGGCGCAGTAGGCGACGGCCCTTGGTCGGTCGTAGACGAGGACGGCAAGCTCGTCGCCATTTGCGAACCCCTCGGTCGCGAGCGCATAAAGCCCATCGTCGTGATACAGCCAGCCAGCGGATCCAGCTCGAGTAGTGGCTCATTGGCGGGCGACGAGTAGCCTCGCTCGACAGTGCGACGGGACAAAGGCAGCGCCGTGACGATCGGCGCTTACGACGGCGTTCACATCGGGCATTGCCGCCTCATTGAGCACCTGCGTCATCGCGCAGCCGACGCTGGGCTGCGAAGCGTTGTCGTGACTTTCGACAAGAACCCGGCCGCCGTCGTCAAGCCGGATTCGGCTCCGCCTTTGCTCACGGATCTCGAGCAGCGGCTCGAACTCTTGAAATCCACCGGCGTCGACGAAGTGCTCGTCCTCAGCTTCGACGCCGAGCGCGCCAAGGAACAAGCCGAGGACTTCGTGCAGGAAGTGCTCGTCGACGAGCTTCACGCCCGCGTGGTCGTCGTCGGCGATGACTTCCACTTCGGCAACAAGCGGCGGGGCAACGTCGCTTTGTTGCAGGAAATGGGGGACGCGGCCGGGTTCTCAGTGGAGCCGTTCCATCTCATCTCCGACGAATGGGCGGACGAGATCGTGTCGTCGACGCGGATTCGAGCCCTCATTGCCCGAGGCCGGCTTGGCGAGGCGGCGGTGCTGCTCGGAAGGCTCCACGAGGTGAGAGGCCTTGTGGTCGAAGCCGTGCCGGGGGAACAAGCCGCGCCGTCTCGACTCGTCGTCGAGGTGCCGGGCGAGATCCTGCTTCCGCCCGCAGGCGAGTACGTGGGCTTGGCCGCCATCGGCTTCGGCTCCGACATTGAGGCCCGCATCGTTGTGCTCGAACGCGCCGGAAAAGGTCCGCAGCGCCTCGAGGTCACAGGTATAGAAGACGCCTTGTCTCCGACATGGTTCCTGGCCGACGCGGGCGAGATCGCCAGGGTGCGTTTCGGCTGAGGCAGGGATTCCCGGTTCCGAGCGCAAGATGACCTGTGCTCGCCAAGGGCATTTCGAGACTGAGCGGCGGCGACGCGCAACTAGAGTGGCTCCGTGGCGATTTTCCCGATCCGGGTTTTCGGTGACCCTGTGCTGCGCCAGCGTTCCGCCGAGATCGAGGAGATCGACGGCAAGGTGGCCCGCCTCTCCGAGGAGATGGTCGAGACGCTTTACTCAGCCCATGGTGTGGGCCTCGCGGCTCCGCAGGTGGGAATAGAGCGCCGGATCTTCGTCTACGACGTCGGTGACGGCCCGAAGACGGTGATCAACCCGGTCATCGTCGAGTCGAGCGGGGAATGGGAGTACGTGGAGGGCTGCCTTTCGGTCCCAGACCTGAGCTGGCCGATCGTGCGCCCGATGCAGGTCCATATGGTCGGTCGTGATCTTGACGGGAACGAAGTATCGATCGAGGGTGACGAGCTGCTGGGTCGCGTCCTCCAACACGAGCTCGACCACCTCGACGGTGTCCTCCTGCTGCAGCGTCTCGACAAGGCACAGCGTAAGGAAGCCATGCGCATCCTGCGCGGCCGGGTCGTTCCCGACGTAGGCGGTGGGGCCGTCGGAGACAGCCTCGGCGCCTGAGCCGGATCTGTGGGGTCGCGGTCGGTGATGAGGCTCGCGTACCTCGGTACACCCCAAGTTGCGGTGGCGCCCTTGCGGGCTCTTTGCGCCGCGGGCCACGACGTGGCGCTTGTGGTGACCGCTCCTGACCGCCGCCGCGGTCGCGGAGGTGCGCTCGTGCCGACACCGGTCAAGAGCTGCGCACTGGAGCTCGGCCTCCCGGTGTCATCGGATGTCAGCGACGTGCTGGAAGCTGGCGTCGAGCTCGGTGTCGTGGTGGCCTTCGGCACGATCGTTCCCTCCGGAGTGCTTCGCGCTGTGCCGATGGTGAACCTGCATTTTTCCCTGCTGCCACGCTGGCGCGGCGCCGCCCCGGTGGAGCGCGCCATCCTCGCTGGCGACGCGACGACCGGTGTCTGCCTCATGGCGCTCGACGAAGGTCTCGACACCGGCCCTGTCTACGCGCGTGTCGAGACGGCGGTGCTGCCCGGCGAGACGGCGCGCGAACTGAGGGCCCGTCTCGGGGAGCTCGGGACGGGGCTGCTCATCGACCGCCTGTCGGACGGACTCTGCAATCTGGGCGCACCGCTGCCCCAGGTGGGCGAGGCGGTGTACGCGGCCAAGATCGGGCGCGAGGAGCTGAAGCTCGATTGGAGCCGCCCGGCGATTGAGCTCGAGCGGCTCATCCGCGTCGGGCGCGCGTGGACGACTTTCAGGGGAAGGCGCCTTATCATCGAAAGCGCTCGCGTGGCCGTCTTTCTGGGGCGGGACGGTGAAGACGGCTCGCGCGACCTCGCGCCGGGATCCGTTGTCGGCGAGACGGTGGTCTGTGGGGACGGGCGCCTCGAGCTCCTCGAGGTTCGCCCAGAGGGCCGTTCGGCTCAGGGTTTCAGCGCCTGGCGGCGCGGCGCCAGGCCGGTGGAGGGCGAGTGTCTCGGTACTTAGCGAAATCTCCTCACGGCGTTGGCTACGGTGGAACTGTGGTCGAGACCGCCGAACGCAGTTACGCGGCGGGGCTTCCGTTGCTGAAACACGGCGAGGTGACGGTGGCTCCCTCCATTCTCTCGGCTGACTTCGGCGAGTTGGCGGCCGAGATAGGGAGAGTTTCCGGCGTTTCCGACTGGCTGCACGTGGACGTGATGGACGGGCACTTCGTCCCCAATCTCACCATCGGCCCACCTGCTGTGGCCTCGCTTAGACGACACACGGGGATGTTCCTGGACTGCCACTTGATGATGAGCAATCCGGGGGACTATCTCGAGGCCTTTCGCGACGCTGGCGCCGACTCCTGTTCCGTGCACGTGGAGGTGGGGGAGACCGAGGCGCTGTGTGCCGAGATGCGTCGCCTCGGATTGAAGGCGGGGCTCGTGGTGAACCCTGAGACGCCTTTCGAAGCGGCTGCGCCCTACCTCCCTTTGGTCGACCTCTTCCTCGTGATGACCGTTCACCCGGGTTTCGGCAGTCAGGCCTTCATCGCGGACGCCATGGTGAAGCTCTCCGAGGCGAAGGCCCTGGCAGAGACCAAGGGTCTTCATGTCACCCTCCAAGTGGACGGCGGCATCGACGTGCGAACCGCCGCGGTGGCGGCCCGCTCCGGGGCGAGGTGCTTTGTCTCGGGTTCGGCGGTGTTCCATTCCCCCGAGCCGGCCGATTCCGTGCGGCGGATCCGAGCGGCAGCCGGCGCCGCGATCTCGGGAGAGCGGTGACTTCTGCGATGGCCGACGGGCCCACAGGTTTGAGGGCCAAGGTCTGCACGATTTCCGACGGTGTCGCGGCCGGAGAGCGCGAGGATCGGTCGGGGCCGGCTCTCGTCGCGCGTCTGGAGGCCGAGGGCTACGAGGTCGCAGAGCTGCGCGTCGTCTCCGACGGCGTCGAGCCGGTCGCCGAAGCACTCGCTGATCTGGCCGATGGATTCGCAGGACTGATCGTCACGACGGGCGGGACAGGTTTCGGGCCACGGGATCTCACCCCGGAGGCGACCTTGCGCGTGGTCGACAGGCAAGCGCCGGGCCTGGCGGAGGCGATTCGGCTCGTCAACCCCCTTGGGCGGCTGTCACGGGCGGTCGCGGGCACGATGGCCGCTTCGCTCGTGATCAACGTGCCCGGCTCCCCCAAAGGCGCGGTCGAGTGCCTCGAGGCCGTCTTGGATGTGGTTCCCCACGCGCTGGCTCTCCTCCGGGGCGAGAAGGCCCATTGAGCTCGGAAACCGCGCGCGGCGCCGACCGGCGTCATATGGCGAGGGCCATCGAGCTTGCCCGAAGTGTGCGCACCTCGACGTCGCCGAACCCGTGGGTCGGTTGCGTCATCGTCGACAAAGAAGGTGAAGTGGTCGGCGAAGGGGCGACGGCGCCCTGGGGTGGGCCGCACGCGGAGATCGCCGCGCTGGCCGCGGCTCGGACACGCGCCCGGGGAGCCACGGCCTACGTCACCCTCGAGCCGTGTGCCCATCAAGGCCGCACGCCCCCTTGCACCGACGCGCTTGTCCGAGCGGGAGTGGCAAAGCTCGTCGCGGGGGTCGGCGACCCGGACCCGGCCGTGTCGGGCGCCGGGTTCGAGGCCCTCGCAGCGGCTGGTGTCGAAGTGGCGACGGGGGTACTCGCGGCCGCCGTCAGCGACCTGCTGCGCCCGTATCTCGTCCACCGGTCGACGGGCAGGCCGTATGTGGTCTTGAAACTGGCGGCGACCCTCGACGGTCGCACAGCCGCGCCGGACGGGTCGAGCCGATGGATCACCGGAGCGGAGGCTCGGCGCGACGCCCACCGGCTTCGCATCGAGAGCGATGCCGTGCTCGTCGGGGCCGGAACCGTGCGCACCGACGACCCGGAGCTCACCGCCCGCGACGATGGCACGCCCGGGCCTCGGCGTCAGCCGCTTCGTGTAGTGCTCGGCCGCGTGCCCGCCGATGCCCGTGTCAAGCCCGCGCTCGAACTGAGCGGAGACCTCGGCACCGTGCTCGACGAGCTTGGGCGGCGCGGCATCCTGCAGCTCTTGGTCGAAGGAGGCGCGCACGTAGCGCAGGCCTTCCATCGCGATGGACTGGTCGATCGTTACGTGCTCTATCTTGCGCCCGCCTTCCTCGGGGGCGACGACGGGCGACCGATTTTCGCCGGCGCCGGCGCTGCCACGATGGCGGATGCCTGGCGTGGTCGGCTCGTGTCGGTCTCCCGCCTCGGGAGCGACCTGCGCGTCGATCTCGAGCCGGAGCGGGATCGCCGAGTGGAGGCGGCGCCACGCCCCTTGAGATAATGCCGCTGTACTGGGCGAACTAGTGGCTCCACTGGTCCAGGTAGGCTCGGTAGCGGAGAGGGAGACGGAGACCGACGTGGCGATGGCAAGCATCGAAGAAGCGATCGCCGCGATTGGGCGAGGCGAGATGGTCGTCGTCGTCGACGACGAGGACCGCGAGAACGAGGGTGACCTCGTCATGGCGGCCGAGTTCGCGACGCCCGAGAAGGTCGCGTTCTTCCTCGCCCACACCTCGGGGTTGATATGTGTGCCGCTCACCCCTGAGCGCTTGGACGAGCTCCAGCTGCCGCTCATGGTCTCTCACAACACCGAGTCGCAGCGCACCGCCTTCACCGTCACCGTCGACTACCGGCACGGCACGACGACGGGAATCTCCGCCGGCGACAGGGCGCTCACGATCCGTTCTCTCATCAACCCCGAGACGATGCCCTCCGACCTGACCCGCCCCGGCCACGTGCTGCCGTTGCGGTATCGACCGGGCGGAGTGCTGAAGCGCGCCGGCCACACCGAGGCGACCGTCGACTTAGCCCGCATCGCTGGTTGTTACCCGGCGGGACTTTTGTGCGAGATCGTGACCGAGGACAAGCAGCGGATGGCACGCCGGCCCGAGCTCGAGAAGTTCGCAGCCGCCCACGGGCTTCTTATCGTCTCGATCGCGGATCTCGTCCGCTACCGGCTGCACGGGGAGAAGCTCGTTGAGCGGGTCGCCTCAGCCCGAATCCCGACCGACTACGGCGAGTTCATCGCTTACGGGTTCAAATCACTGCTCGATGACGAGGAGCATCTCGCGCTGGTTGCGGGCGACGTCACCGAGAAGGACTCCGTGCTCGTGAGGGTGCACAGCGAGTGCCTTACCGGCGACGTCTTCGGTTCGCTCCGTTGCGACTGCGGACCGCAGCTCGACGACGCCATGAGGCGAATCGGTGAAGAGGGCGCGGGAGTGGTCGTTTATCTCCGGGGCCACGAGGGCCGCGGGATAGGGCTCAACCACAAGCTGCGCGCCTATCACCTCCAGGACAACGGCCGGGACACCGTCGACGCGAACGTCGAGCTCGGTCTCCCCGTCGACAGCCGCGAGTATGGGATCGGCGCCCAGATCCTTGTCGAACTCGGAGTGAAGCGGATGCGCCTCATGACGAACAACCCGGCAAAGTACGTCGGTCTCGAGGGATACGGGCTCGACATCGTGGAGCGCGTGCCGCTCGAGCCGGCGTCGAACCCGGAGAATGTCAGGTATCTCCGCACCAAGCGGGAGCGGCTTGGCCACTTGCTCACCGACCCCGAATTGGCCGAGCCGGAAGACAATGAGACGGATGTGGTCGCGGTCGATGGCGGTCTGGACTCCAAGGGCGCCGACGGTGTGCGCTGACGAAACCGGCGGGGAAGGCTCAGGCTCGCAGCCGCGAGGTCGCGCCACCGCGGGTGATTCGCACCGGTTGCAGACGATCGAGGATTCCGGGGCTGGATCGGTCCAGGGCTCCGCGGATGGGGCCGGGCTTCGCATAGCGATCGCCTGCAGCCGCTTCAACGGTGATGTGACCAACAAGCTCCTTGCGGGAGCACGCGCAGAGCTAGCGCGAAGCGGAGTTGCACAAGCCGATACGACCGTCGTCTGGGTACCGGGCGCGTTCGAGCTTCCTCTCATCGCCCTGGCGTTGGCCAGGACCGGGAGCTACGACGCCGTCATCTGCCTGGGGGCTGTCATCCGGGGGGAGACGTCCCACTACGAGTTCGTGGCCGGTGAGTGCGCCACCGGCATCCAGCGGGTCCAGCTCGAGTTAGGCCTGCCAGTCGTGTTCGGCGTTCTCACGACCGAGAACCGGGAGCAGGCGCTTGCCCGCGCCGGGGGAGCGGTGGGTAACAAGGGAACCGATGCCGCCACGACTGCCATAGAGATGGCGAATGTGCTCCGTCAGGTGGAAGCGACCGAGGGACTGCTCCCGCGCAAGTAGGGCCCGGTGGCGCCGGGCTCGAGGAGAAACGCGACCCGAGCGACGCCTTGCCCGCGCACTTTGTATGCAGCACGCGAATTTCGATGTGTGCGCGGTCGGGGCGACACGGCGGGCGAGCGGGCCCTTCTGGGCGGTGGCAGGCTGGAGCGCGTGGGCACCTTGCATGTGGAGACCCTGACAGACGCAGGCGCTGCCATCGATCGGGCGCGCGAACTCCTGATGGCGAATCCGGTCGACCTCAATGTGATCTGGAGCGTCATGGCTCAGCGCGCCTGCTCGGGCACACCCGGCACGTATTGGCTGCTCGAGTCAGACGAGACGCCCGTCGGCATCGCCATCGAGTCACCGCCGCAACATCCCGTGGCGATCTCACCGATGCCACCTGAGCACGCCCTCGCGACCGCCACAGCGATCGCGGACCAGGGTCACCGTGTCTCGGGCGTCGCGGGCGAGGCGTCCACAGCGGCCGCTTTTGCAGGTGAATGGACGGAGCTCTTCAGGACCGCCGCAGAAGTGGAAGATGCGCAGCGCCTCTATTTGCTCGGCGAGCATGTGCTCTCCACGCCAGTGCCCGGACGGTTACGGCACGTGGACGCATCCGAACGGGAGTTGAGCACCGGCTGGTGGTCCGACTTTCATGACGAGACAGGCTCGCAGGGCGGAGAGGTGTCCCTAGCTGTCGACCTGGCCATATCGGCCCGGCGGCTCTTCGTCTGGGACGACGGTGGTCCCCGTTGCTTGGCGCGGGCCACCCAGCCGCTCGGCGGCATCTCAAGGATCGGAGTCGTCTACACCCCACCAGAATGGCGTCGCCGAGGCTATGCATCCGCTTGTGTCGGAGAACTCTGCAGGCGCGTTCGTGCCGAAGAGGGAGCTAATTCGGTGCTCTACGCGCAACTCTCCAATGCCGGATCGAATGCGATGTACAGGCGGCTTGGGTTCCAGGCCGTGTCAGAGGTCCTCGTTTACCGGTTCGGAGACGCTGCCCAGAAGAGTTGAGGCCGGCTAGGCACTCGCCTTTCCGGCGGTCCTCCTTCGGCTGAGTTGTGCTGCGAGTCGCCTGCCGTCCAGGCAAATGCGGTCTCACGGCGGACGTCATTGCCCGCCCATGTGACTGAAGAATGTTGTGAGGTTCACTGATGGAAGAGGCCCCGCTCTGTGGGCGAGATGACAGGCGTGCTGCCGCAGGACTCGACAACGTCCGTTTGCATGCCGACGCTCGACCCCCGAATCAAGGCCCATTACTAGCGAGGCTACGCCTGGCAGGACCGCCTTTGGCAGGGTGCCCAGGGTGAGGTAGTTCGCCTGCGAACCCGGGACATCTGTGAGCGCTACCAGCCGGAGCCAGCCGCCGCACCAAGGGTGATCGATGTCGGAGGCGGACCTGGCGTTCATGCTGCCCACCTAGCGGAACGCGACTGCCAGGTGAGCCTCGTGGATCCGCTCCCACTTCACGTGGAACAGGCACGCTGCCGAGCCACCGGCACGGGTCAGGTGATTGTCGCGTGTTGCTTGCGCACCAAGTGATATCGAATGAAGCGCGACATTCGCCCGCGATCGCCTGCTGCCTCGTGGTCAACCATCTGGAAGTCCTTCCCGAAGCGTCGGAGCAGGTCGGCAGCGTCCACTCCGCTCGCGCCCATGAGGCGCCAGGTCTTCGGTGGGCCATAGAAGCCGGCCACGTAGAAGTCCGCGCCGGGCACAGCGAGCTCCGTGACCTCGCGCGCGTACGATTCCCGGAGTTGATCAGGGACGCTGTGGTAGCAACCCGTGTCCAAGATGAGGTCGAAAGGCGCTTGAATCCCGATCTGGCGGAGTTGCGTGACGTCGCCCAAAACGAAGCGGGGGGTGACACCAGCCGCGGCTGCACGTTCTCTTGCAGTCTCGATGGCTTCAGCGACGAAGTCGACGCCCACTACGTCCCATCCGAGCAGAGCGAGGTATATGGCGTCGGTGCCGCAGCCGCAACCGATATCGAGGGCGCGACCGGGTTGGCGGTCGGCGACTAGCGCTTTGACCTCGCGATGAACCTCTAGGGAGTCCCACCTCGGGGTCCCATGACGGTATGAGAAACGGTAGAAGAAGTGTGCGACTCTCCCACCGGAACGACTGGCAGGCTCTGAGCGGCTTCCCGTCTCGTGTTGCGCGCTAGCTTCGGCCATGACAACTCCTCATCAAATCAGTAGCTTAGTAACTAAGCAGTATAGTAACTAGCTATACTGTGGTCAATGTCGATGACGAAGCCCAGCCAGGTCAGTGAGACGCTGCAGCGGTTCGGTCTCGCTAGAGACCGCATGAGAAGTGCTCTAGCGCGACATGCAGGGATGAGTGAGACGGAGCTGGATGCGCTGGAACATCTCGAGCATGAGGGTCCGCTCACCCAACGCGAGCTCGGTGACCGCCTCTCGCTCACCTCGGGCGCGATCACGATGCTCATAGATCGGCTCGAGGCGGCGGGCTGGGCGATCAGGGGGCCACACCCGACTGATCGCCGTTACGTGCTTGTCGAGCTGAACCCCGCCCTCCAGTCGGAGATGCCGCACGACCTCGTGATGTTCCACGCCAGAATCCGCTCGCTGGCCAATAGTGTCCCTGTCGAGCACCGAGAGGCTTTGTGCGAGTTCTTGGACGCGGCGGCAGGTGTGGCCACGGAGGCAGCCGAAGCGATGGCCCGCCTCGACGTGGCCCACTGACAGGCTTCGTCGGGAGCGGCCGCGAGCGGTGACCTCAAGCGCCGGTGCCCGCGCACGTGGCCCTTGTACCCAGCGCGAGGCGGCTGTTGTGTCCTCCGTGTCGGTGCTGAAGGCTGCCGATTCGTCGAGGCAACTGTGCGCCTAGGTTGTCTGGCTTCCGGCCGCGGATAGCGAGGCGTCGCCATCGTCTCCCGGCTGAGACGTGGCACTGAAGTGACTGGGAACATCCCAGGTAAGAACTGGTAGTCAGGCGCAGGACAGACCGTGCGAGACTTGCCCGCAATGGGCCACGCCGTGGTTCGAGAGGGGGCTTGGATGGAGCCGATCGGCAGCTACCTCGACTATTCGGGCAGGGATGACGTCCTGAGCGGCGGGATCAAGGAAATCTCGGTGAACACGCCGAGCGGCACGCAGCGCGTATGGACCAAGCGGATCGGAAACAACCCGGATCTCAAGGTCTTGCTGCTCCACGGTGGACCGGGCGCGACCCATGAGTATTTCGAGGCCTGCGACAGCTACCTTCCCGCCGCCGGGGTGGAGTACTACTACTACGACCAGCTGGGATCGGGAAACAGCGACCACCCTGAAGACATGGACCTCTGGCAGCTCGATCGCTTCGTCGACGAGGTCGAACAGGTCCGCGGCGCCCTCGGTCTCGATCGCGAGAATTTCGTTCTCTGCGGGCAGTCCTGGGGCGGCATTCTCTCCATCGAATACGCCTTGCACCACCAGGAGCATCTCCGGGGCTTGGTCATCTCCAACATGATGTCCAGCGTCCCGGCGTACAACACCTACGCGGAGCAGGTGCTCATGCCCGAGATGGACCAGGTTGCGCTAGGCGAGATCAGACAATTCGAGGCAACCGGGCGAACCGATGACCCCCGCTACATGGAACTGCTCATCGAGCAGCACTACGTCCACCACATTCTCCGGATGCCGCCTGAACAGTGGCCGGACCCGGTACGGCGAACGTTCGCGCACCTGAATCAGGTCGTCTACGAGACGATGCAAGGTCCGAGCGAGCTCGGCATCAGCGCCAACGCCCGCCTTTCCCACTGGGACCGAACGGAGGACCTCGCATCGATAAAGGTGCCCACTCTCGTGATCGGCGCCCGGTACGACTCGATGGACCCCGCCTTCATGGAGATGATGGCGGGTCGGCTGCCTCGCGGAAGCTACCTGTACTGCCCGAACGGCAGCCATTTCTCGATCTATGACGACCAGAGCACTTACTTCACAGGGCTGATCGCGTTTCTCCACGGACTGCCAGACCGCAGCGACTGACCACAGGCTGGTGGCCGTCTGAGGCGAGCGGCGGGCCGGACGACAGGTACGCAAGCGAGATCAACCCAGTTTGTTCATCTCTTTCAGGCGTCACGCCACGTCGCCGATCTGCGTTACGCGCTGAGAGTTGGTCGCGGCCGCTCGAGGGTGCAGACCGGGCTCAGGCTCAGCGGCGATCAGGACAGCCTGACGCAAGCTCCCTAGCCGGCCGTTAGCAGACTCTCGCACTCCGCCGCCGCCGCTCCGCTAGCCAGTCAGGCACACCGCAGTCCGCGGTACCGTGCGTCATGGCCGATCAGACGGAGTCGCCACGGGTCGATCTCGTGGTGACAGACCTTGACGGGACGCTTTGGGACCAGTCCGGGGTCGTGCACCCTCGGACGTTGGGCGCTTTGAGGTTGTTGGCCGACGCGTCCGTCCCGGTCCTGGCCGCCTCGGGTCGTCGGCCCTTCTCCGCCTGGCCGGTGATGGAGGCAAACGGGATAGCCCTGCCGGCGGTGTTCCTGGACGGTGCTATCGGCCGTGATTTCAGGGCGACGACTTCGTTCCACAGGCACGCGTTCACCTCTTCGGCCGCCGAGGAGGCGTTGGGGGTGTTCGAGTCACTGGGCGTAAGCCCATGCGTGAACGTCGACGACCCTGTCCGCGACATCGTGCTCGGGAAGAACCCGAGCATTCACCCGGAGTACCTTCGCCGTCTCGGACCCTGGGTGCGCGAGGAGGACCCGTGGACCGCGGCGCGGACTCTCGGGGTGCTCGCCTTCACGCTCCTCGGCGGCGAGCGTTCTTGGGTCCTGGACCTGTCCGCTCAGGTGACGGCTCGTGTGCCCGTGACTGCCGCGGTCTCGACGGACCGGACATACGGGGGCCTCCATGTGAGCTTTCGCCCCATTGGCGTGACCAAGTGGGCCGGGGTTCTGGCATTCTGCGCCGCCCATCGGCTCGACCCCCGCCATGTGTTCGCAATCGGGGACGGGGACAACGATGCGGAGCTCCTCGATGCAGCCTCGGTTGCAGCCGCGGTGGCCGACGCCTCACCCGCGGCGCTGCAGCTCGCGGATCACGTGCTCCCGCCCGCGAGCGAAGGCGGCTGGGCCGAGATACTCCCTCTGCTGGGGTTGTCCGGGGAGTAGTCAGCCCTCCGGCGCTGGCCGGGCCGGTTCCTCGGGGGCCGGCGGCACTGAGGCGATCCGGACGTACGCGAGCCGAATCTGTGTCAGTCCCTCCGAGAGTGCCTGGGCATGCTGGCCGAGCCGGTCACCGAGCCCGTCCACTATGAGCCCGAGGGCGTCGATGCTCAGCTGGGCCTTCTCGAGCTGAGGCGGCTGCTGGGACAGCTGCAGGGCGGCGAGCTCGAACAACCCGTAGCAATGGTTGGCGACGACGTCCTCCGCCGGCACGGTCGCGAGGTGCCGGGCGACCTCGGCCAGCTCCTCCTCGGTCGCGCGGTCCTCGTCGCTCATCGAGCCGGGTTCCTCTCCCGGCCCACGCGGCGACCCAGCTTGTCTCGGCCCGGCCGGCCTGCCAGGTTTGGGTGGGCTTTCAGGGCCAGAGGAACCCCCCGTGCCGGACCCGGCCTCGCCCGGTGGTGGCACGCGATGTTCTCCCTCAGGTGTCCAGAGGCTGCTCATGCTGCTAGCGTACGTGCTGACAACTGAGGGAAGCGGGGTGCGCCTCAGGCGTGACTCCCACCCGGCCACTGTCGGCGATGCCGACAGGTGCGTCCGGGTCTTGAGTGACACCAGTCGGCACGGCCGGCTTCCCTTTCGTATGGCCGAGCTTGGCTTCGGCCCTAGCGAGAGGACGACGCCCAATCACCACTGTTCCCAGCTCCAATGAGCCACGGATTAACGACCGTGTCCGTGCTCGTGAGGTCCGGCTAGTCGACGCTGAAGGTCGCCAGCTCGGGATCACGCCTCTCGCACAGGCTCTCGCCATCGCCCAGCAGCAGGATCTCGATCTGGTGGAGGTGGCGCCTTTGGCGAATCCCCCGGTTTGCCGGATCATGGACTATGGGAAGTTCAAGTTCGATGCCGCGCAACGTGCCAAGGAGTCGCGTCGCAAGACGAGCAACGTCGGCATAAAGGAGATGAAGTACCGGCCGAAGATCGGCCCGGGCGACTTCGACACCAAGACCCGCCAGGTCTTGAAGTTCCTCGCCGATGGGCACAAGGTCAAGGTGACCGTGATGTTCCGGGGACGGGAGGTAATTCACCCCGACCTCGGCAAGCGCATCTTGGAGCGCATCACAGAGCAGATTGACGGCGTGGCCAAGATCGAGATGGACGGTCGCCTGGACGGGAGGAACATGGTGATGGTGCTCGCCCCGGACAAGCGGGCGAAGCAATCATCCGAGGCGAGGCACCAGACCGAGGAGCGGCACCTGGTGGTTCCGGACCCGGCCCCGCCGACCGAGGTGGTGGCACCGGGCGAGAGCGGACTGGCGGTTCCGGGCATAGAAGAGGCAGTGTCGGGCAACGGTCAGGCGCCCACAGAGACGCAAGAGCAAGTGGAGACGGACACCTAACAAGAGGGCACATGGTTGGCGCCAGAACGGGGAGCTCCCCGCGGCGCTTGGCATTGGGTGTGGGGACTGAGCAGCACAGATCGGTTCGAGCCCGAACCGGTCACCGGCCGGCAGCTGGTGCCTCACGGAGGGCACGGCGACCCGGCACAGGACATAGCGCACGGAGCACTGTGCGACACGAAGATCGAAATTGAGACAAAGGGGTACGGAAATGCCGAAGCAGAAGACAGACCGGGGAGCGGTGGCCCGTTTCAAGATCACCGGCACCGGCAAGATCAGGCGCCGGCAGCAGAACCGTGGCCATTTGATGGAGAAGAAGTCGTCGGTCCGCACCCGCCGCCTCGGTCACGAGGTCGACCTGTCGCCGGCCAACCGTAAGAGCATCCGCCGGATGCTCGGCATCTGAGGTTCGCCCCGAACCTCGAAGTCCTGGGTCGTCGCCCCGCTGGGGCCACGCCCACCACCGAGACCGAGGTCTCGGACCGAATTTGTTGAGCAACACAGATCGCACTCGAATCGAAGATGAAGGGAGCCCGAAATGGCCAGGGTGAAGCGCGCAGTCCATGGCAAGAAGCGCAGGAGGACCGTCCTCGAGCGCGCACAGGGCTTCTACGGCAACAAGTCACGTTCCTACCGGGCCGCGAACGAGCAGGTCATGCACTCGCTCCAGTACGCGTTCCGGGACCGTAGGGCACGCAAGGGCGACTTCAGGAAGCTGTGGATCCAGCGCATCAACGCCGCCGCCAGGCTCAACGGCACGACCTACAGCCGGTTCATCGCCGGGCTGCACAAGGCCGAGGTCGACATCGACCGCAAGATGCTGGCGGACATGGCGGTCCGCGACCCGCAGGCGTTCGCTGCCCTCGTGCAGATAAGCCTTGGGGCTCTCGCCGAATCCGGTGAGGACGGGGCCGGCGAAGCCGCCTCGTAAGCATCAACCTCAACTCGAGAGTTAGCGGCGTCAGGGCCTGCCACGTGGGCAAACTCGGGACACGAGACCAACGCGTGCAGCGGCTGAGGCGATTGCTGCGCCGGTCGAGCGTGCGTGACTCGGAGCGTGCCTTCGTCGCCGAGGGCGCCAAGATCGTCGAGGCGGCGATGGACGCCGGGGCGCCGATCGAGTCGTTGTTCGTCGCCGCCGACTGGCGGTCGTCGCCCGCGGTGAGCTCGATTGTCGATCGGGCGAACGGGGTCGGTCTGCAGGTCTTCGAGCTCGGACCCGGGATCATGGAGCGCGTGGCCGACACGGTCAGCCCGCAGCCGGTTTGCGCCGTCGTCGGCGCTTTGGCCCTCGGACTCGACGAGATGATGGCCCCGGAGGCGGAGGGTGCCGAGAGAGGGCTGGTCCTCGTCTGCGTCGACGTTCGCGACCCGGGGAACTTAGGGGCGGTGCTGCGCATCGCGGGTGCCACGGGCGTCGCCGGAGTGATCTGTTGTGCTGGGACCGTCGACCCGTTCAATCCGAAGGTGGTCCGCTCGAGTGCCGGGGCCGTTTTCAGGGTGCCGATCGTGGCTGGCGTGACGCCGGCCGAGACGCTCGAGCGGTTGAAGGAATTCGGCTACCGGTGTTGGGCGACTGTCCCTCGGGAGGGTACCGACTATGCCGTCGCGGAGATCGACGGGCGTACAGCCCTCGTGCTCGGCAACGAGGGAGCCGGATTGCCCTTTGAGGTCGTCGCTCGGCTCGACGGCTCGCTGACGATCCCGATGGAAGAGGGAACCGAGTCGTTGAACGTCGCCATGACCGCGGCCGTGCTCTGCTTCGACGCCGCTCGGCGCCGCCGGTCCCCGAGTTGAGGGAGCCCTAACATGTCGCCATCGAACCGCGGGAGCAGTCGCACGAAGGTGGCGTTGTGAATACCAATCCGGCCGACGAGATCCGACAGATCGAGGCCGAGGCGACGGCCGCTCTCACGGCCGCGACCGATCTCGAGACACTCGAGGAGAGCGAGCGTCTCGCGTTCCGGTCGAAGAAGTCCCGTTTTGCGGCCATCTATCAGCAGCTCGGATCCTGCGAGCCCGCCGAACGCCGTGAGCTCGGCAGGATGCTGAACGAGCTTCGCGGCCGTCTCGAGGACATCGCCGAGGCGCGGCGGGCGGAGCTGGCGCTGTCCGCAAGGACCGAGCGGCTGGCGGCGGACCGTCTGGACCTCACCGAGGTGCTCCCTGGACGCCTCGCCGGGCACCTGCACCTCGTCACCCAGGTGCGGGAGATGCTCGAGGACGTCTTCGTCGGCATGGGCTACGAGATCGCCGAGGGGCCTGAGGTGGAGACCGGCTGGCGCAACTTCGACGCCCTCAACATCCCCGAGGACCACCCGGCCCGGAGCATCTTCGACACCTTCTACGTCGAGTTCGGAGAGCCCTGGAGCGTGGTGCTGCGACCCCACACATCGCCCGTCCAGATCCGGCTGCTAGAGCGCGGAACGCTGCCGATCTACGCCGTCGCGCCGGGCCGCACCTATCGCAAGGACACGCCGGACTCCACTCACTTGCCCGTGTTCCACCAGATCGAGGGGCTTGTCGTCGACCGCGGCGTCACGTTCGCGGACTTGAAGGGCACCATCGACCTGTTCGTCGGGGCCATCTTCGGCGAGCAGACCCGCACGAGGCTTCGGCCCGCGTACTTCCCGTTCACCGAGCCGTCCGCCGAGTTCGAGATGTCGTGCGTGATCTGTGGCGGCGAAGGCTGCCGGACTTGTTCTGGAATCGGGTGGATCGAGCTGGGTGGGTGCGGAATGGTGCACCCGGCGGTGTTCGAGGCCACAGGCGTCGATCCCGAGGAATGGACGGGATTCGCCTTCGGGTTCGGCATAGACCGGTTGGCGATCATGCGTCATGAGATATCGGACCTCAGGGTGATGGTCGAGAACGACGCGAGGTTCCTCGCCCAGTTCTGAGATCGGACCCGGCGAGGCACGACAAACGAGAGTTGAGGAGACGACGAAGTGCGGGTTCCACTGTCGTGGTTGCGGGACCTGACCCCGCTCGAGACGCGGCCGACCGACCGCGGCGAGGTCGCGGCCCTGGCGGCCGACCTGGACGCGCTCGGGCTTGTCGTCGAAGGCATCGAGCGGGTCGGCGAAGGCCTTGGCGACGTCGTGCTGGCCCGAGTAACTGAGATCGCCGCCATTCCGAAGGCGGACCGGATCCGGCGAGTCGTCGTCGACGCCGGCGGCCCCGACCCCGTCGAGGTTGTCTGCGGCGCCTGGAACTTCGAGGTCGGCGACGTCGTCCCGCTCGCGCCCATCGGCGCCGTGTTGCCGGGGGACTTTCTCATCGAGCAACGCCGGTTGCGTGGGGTCGTGTCCAACGGGATGATCTGCTCGGGCCGGGAGCTCAGGCTCTCGGACGACCACGAGGGGATCCTCGTGCTCGGGCGGGACGAGGGCGGCTCAGCCGGACCCGGTCGTGGTGCGGGCTTCGAGCTCGGGCTCCCGCTCGCCGACTACCTGGGTGCCGGCTTCGCCCCTGACGTCGTGTTCGACCTCGCCATAGAGGGCAATCGTCCGGACTGCCTGTGTGTGGCGGGGATCGCCCGCGACATAGCGGCCCGCCTGGGCCTTCCTCTGCAGCTGCCTGACCCCGTCGTCGAGGAGGGGCCCGAGCTGGCTGCCGGTCACGGAACCGTCGAAGTGTTGGCGCCGGAGCTGTGCCGTCGGCTGCTGGGAAGAGTGCTGCTCGACGTGACTCGCGTGCCCTCACCGGCTGCCATCGGCCGCCGGTTGACTCTCGCGGGCATGCGCCCCATCGACTCGGTCGTCGACGCCTCGAACTACGTCATGCTCGAACTCGGCCAGCCCACCCACCCCTACGACCTCGACCGCCTCGGCGGCGGCGGGCTCAAGGTGCGGGCGGCCCGCCCGGGGGAGGGGATCGTGACGCTCGATGGCGTGGCCAGGGTGCTCGGGAACCGGCCGGACCGGCCTGGCGACGCCTTGGGCTCGAGCGACTGCGTGATCTGCGACGCCGAGGATCAGGTCGTCGGGATCGCGGGGGTCATGGGCGGGGAGTCGAGTGAGATCTCGCCCGAGGTTTCGCGCGTCCTGCTCGAGGTCGCCTCTTTTGCGCCCCTCGCCGTCGCCAGAACCGCCCGTTCGGTGGGCTTGAGAACCGAGGCGTCCATCCGCTTCGAGCGGGGAGTGGACCCGCTCGGCATGGAGCGTGCCGCCTTGCGGTTCTGTGAGCTCGTGGTTGCGGCGGCTCGCGAAGCCGGGGTAAGGCCCCCGGTCGTGGCGTCGGGTGTCCTCGACTCACATCCCGTCCCCTACGAGCCGCGACGGGTCGCGGTCCGGGCGACAAGGGTCGGCTCGTTGCTCGGCACCGAGGTCGAAGACGCGGAGATCGCCCGGCTGCTGGAGCCGCTCGGCTTCGTCACGACATTGCCCGGGAAATCGGGGACGGACGGCGCGCTCGACGTCGAGGTGCCCTCGTTCCGCCCGGATGTCAAGCGAGAGGTGGATGTGATCGAGGAGGTGGCAAGGCGCATCGGCTACCAGGAACTGCCGATTTCCCAGCGCCGCTCCCCATACGTCGGCGGGCTGAACGAGGTCCAGTCCCTCCGCCGCCGCCTACGGCGCGTCTTGAGCGGGTTGGGCGCTCACGAGGCGTGGACCGTGTCGATCGTCGAGCCGGGGGACCAGACGCGCGGGGGAGTGAATAGCGCCCTCGTCACGCTCTCGAACCCCATGGACGCGGAGCAGTCCGCGCTCAGGGGAGGACTGTTGCCCGGCCTATTGGAGGCGGTCCGCCACAACGTCGGCCACCGCCATCCCATGCTCCGACTCTTCGAGATAGGCGACGTGTTCGCCCTACCGGCGGATCAAGCGCCCCCTGACCCGGAGCTGCCAAGGGAGTGGGAGCTAGTGGGGCTGCTGCTGGCGGATGAGGCCGACGACGCCGGCGCGGCTGTGAACGCCTGGCGCCGGGTCGAAGACGCGGTCGGACTTGACGACGTCGAGCTCCGGCATGCCGCTCGGCCCGGGCTCCATCCCGCAAGGACGGCGGAGATCGTGGCCGGCGGGACTGTCATCGGCGTCGTCGGCGAGGTCGACCCGGAGACGCTGAAGGCGTTCGAGCTCCCCCACGAGCGCGTCGGGTGGCTGGAGATCGATCTCGCGGGGCTTGCCGCCGCTCCCCGTAAGCCGCTCGTCGCAAGGCCGGTCAGCCACTTCCCCTCGAGTGACGTCGACCTTGCCTTTGTCGTCGAGGACTCGGTTCCGGCCGCCGCGATCGAGACGGAGCTGCGGCGTGCCGCCGGCGAGCTGTGCGAATCAGTCGAGCTGTTCGATGTCTATCGCGGCCGGGGGGTGGAGGACGGCTCGCGGAGCCTCGCCTACCGCCTGCGGTTCTGCGCCCTCGACCGGACACTCACCGACGCCGAGGTGGCGAGCTTGCGAGTCCGGTGCGTCATCTCCGTAGAGAGCCATCATCCGGCCAAGCTGCGAGGCTGACCTCTCGCTCCCGGCCGGGAAACGGCGGGGAGACTCATTTGTCGTCGGGCACCGGCGCGCGGGCGGACGCGACCCTGTCGGACAGGAGAAGGGCCGTCTCGCCGTCGTCCTCGTAGAGGAGGTCCTGCTCGACAAGCTCACCTATCGTCTCGGTGATCGGGCGGAAGTAGCTGCGGACCTGCTCGAGCACGAAAGCCGGCAGCTGGTCGAGAAAGCAGAAGGCGACGAGCCCGGTCCCGTCCGCGCCGGGCTCGACGGCAACTTGCTCGAGAGCGCCGAAGCACCGCTCCAGGGTGTCTTCGCGGTCGCCGGCCTGCACCAGCTCGGCGACGAAATCGGCGAGCTCGTTGAATACCACCTGCGGGGTCAGGTCCTCGTCGTAGATGTCGAGGAGGTCTAGGTAGTGCTGCTCGAACTCCGGGACGGCCTCCCGCAGGATCCGCACGGCTCTGTCGTCTACCGGTGGGCGCATTTTCGTTCCTTCCCGTCGTGGGTTTTCACGGCGGCGGTCGAGCGCCACGAGACAGCCGAAGACCGGCTGCGTGCACAGTAGCTACGGCTCCAGCACCGCATCAAGAGGTGGCGGTGCTGGAGCCGACGACCTGTCGCTGAACCGTCCCACAGGTTCCGGCCGGTCACGCAATCGGCCTGCTTATGCTCCTCGTTAGCGCCCTGCGACGAGCCGGGCGATGAATCCGGGGACGGAAGGATCTTCTTCCGATCGATCCCCTCTCAGAACCGGGAGATGACGTCATGCGCAAGGTCGTCGCCTACGAGTTGTTGTCGCTCGACGGTGTGGCGGAGCAGCCGGACGAGTTCATAACCGACTTCGATGAGGTGATGCTGGAGAACCTCGGTCGCGTGATCGCCACCCAGGATGCGGTCCTCCTCGGGCGCCGGACCTATGACGAATGGGCCGGTTTCTGGCCGACCAGCGACATCGAGCCGTTCGCCACGTTCATCAACGGCGTGGAGAAGTTTGTCGTGACGTCGGCGACGCCCGGAGTCACGTGGGCTAACACGACGGTCGTCGATGGCGACGTCGACGAGTTCATCACCGAGCTCAAGCAGCGGTCCGGCGGCGACATCGGCGTACATGGGAGCGTCTCACTTGCCCAATCGTTGCTCGCAGGTGGCCTGGTCGACGAGCTGCGCCTTGTTATCGCCCCGGCATTGCACGTGCACGGCCGAAGGCTCTTCGACGGGGGCTCGCCGACGCGGCTCACTGTGACCCGGCATGTCGCCTCTCCGTCTGGTCACCTGCTGCTCGACTTCCAAGTCGGCGGCTGACTTGGGTTGTCCGGTCTTCGCCCGGGCTGTGGTGGCAATCGCTGGAACGGCCCGCCAAGTGCATGACAACGCACGGAATGCCGCCTGATCCAAGGACGACGCGGGCGGAGCGGTCGTCAGTGTGTCAGCAAGCAGCGCCGCTCGGGGACACTGGGCCACCGCCACTTCGAAGTGGGGCCATGCCATGTCCCGTTGTGCGCGGATCTCCGGCATAGAACGCGTCCCACCAGCGCCGACCGCCGTCGGCGACGTCTCGTAAAGATCGGGGTTCCCCGCCAGTGCTGAAGGCAGTCACGTCTCCGAACCAGATCCGAAGGTCAAGAATTCGATCAGGTCGAGCGAGCGACTCCTGGGACAGGGCCAACACGTGGTCCCGTGATCCGCCGGCGATCGTGACGTCCAGGCTGAGGCGATCCCGCCAATGGTCCCAAGAGTGCTCCGGATCGAAGAAATCCCATCCGTAGATCGGCACACCTCCGAATCTCCGGACGGCGTCACCCAGCTCGTCGAGGGCGAGAGCCTCCACGACCGCCGAGGCGTCATCCCAGCGACCTGCGCGTAGCGAGGCGACTGCGCGTCCTACACCGCTCAGCCGAAACAGGACCCGTCGGTCCTCTGGTTCCGGGCCTTCTTCAGGCAACGCAAGCAACCTCAGGAGAACGACCGCCTCCGCCCGGTCTGGTCGCAGCTCAAAGTCGCAGAATTGGCCCTCGTTCAAGGCGATGTTGAGGTCCGGCAACAGCCCTTCAAGTCCTGACGACGCCATGCCCCTAAGTCTTGCACGGGGTCGAGATGCCTCTCGGAGCGGTTCGTGCCTAAGACGGTGGGGCGATCACGATGCAGCCGTTGTGCCCACCGAACCCGAAGCTGTTCGACAGGATCGGGCCTGGTTCCCACTCGCGCGGGACGCCGCGGACAATGTCCAAGTGGATCTCGGGGTCCTGTTGTTCGAGGCCGACTGTCGGCGGGATGAGGCGCTTTTCGATCGATAGCGCACAGGCGACGCCTTCGATCGCTCCCGCCGCGCCGAGCGAATGGCCGGTGACACCCTTTATCGACGTGACGATCGGACCCGGTTGGCCGAAGAGCTTCTCGATGGCCTCGGCCTCGGCGAGATCGTTGAGCGGCGTGGATGTGCCGTGGGCGTTGACATGAGCGACGTCTCCGGGCGCAATGCCGGCATTTGCGAGCGCGAGCTCCATGCATCCGATCGCGCCTACGCCCCCGGGGGCCGGTGCGGTGATGTGGTAGGCATCCGCGCTCGAAGCGCCGCCGAGAAGCTCGGCATAGATATGAGCCCCGCGAGCCTTCGCGCTCTCGAACTCCTCGAGCACGAGCATGGCCCCGCCCTCGGCGATCATGAAGCCGTCCCGGCGGGCGTCGAACGGGCGCGAATGCCCACTTGTCGACAGCGCCGTCATGTTGCCGAAGGCCGCCAGGGCGACTGGAGTCATGGCTGCTTCAGCACCGCCGGCGAGGACGGCGTCACAACGGCCCGAGGCGATGAGCCGGTGCCCGGCGAGGAGCGCGTGCGTTCCTGAAGCGCACGCCGTGACGATCGTCTCGCACGGGCCCCGCCACCCGATGCGCATCGAGATCGTTGCCGCGGCGGCATTGGCCATCATCATCGGCACCAGGAAGGGGGAGACCCGACGCGGGCCCTTGTCGAGCAGCACTGCTATCTGGGTCTCCATGGTGCCGAGGCCGCCGACGCCGGTGCCGACTTGGATGCCGGCGCGAGCCGGGTTGACCTCGAACGGCCCGGAGTCGCCCAGCGCCATCTCGGCGGCCGCGACCGCGTATTGGGCGAAGAGGTCCACCCGCCGCACCTCTTTGGCGTCGAACCAGAGGGAGGCATCGAATCCTTGGACGCGATGCTCACCTTCGGGCGCCGGTCCGCTCAGGCCCGCGAAAAAGGCCTCGGTGCCGATCCCGCAGCACGACACCACGCCGAGCCCCGTGATCGCGACTCTGCGGCGACTCTCCGCGTCTGGCACAGGCGCGGCGCTTGTCATCAGAGCTTCGAAGTTACGAGCTCGTACGCCTGGCCGATTGTCTCGACGCCTTCCAACTCGCTTTCGTCGACCGTGATCCCGAAGACCTCCTCGAGCTCCATCACGAGCTCGACGAGGTCGAGACTGTCAGCGTCGAGGTCGTTCGCGAAGTTGGCTTCCAGGGTCACCTTCTCGATGGGCACGTTCAGTATCTCGACCGCGCAGGCCTGGAACTTCTCGAAGGTTGCTTGGTTGTCCATGCGAGGGCTGCTTTCTCTTGTCGGTTGGATATTGGCGATGAGTCAGTGGCCCATGCCCAGACCGCCGTCCACGGCCAGCACGGCTCCTGTCACGTAACTTGCTCCGTCTGATGCCAGGAACTCGACGGCCGAGGCGATCTCGTCCGGGACAGCTTGTCTCCCGATCGGCGCCAATGCTGTCAGCGCTGTGACGCGATCTTCTCCCAGCACGGCGATCATATCCGTGGCCACGATGCCGGGGGACACGACGTTGACGGTGATGTTACGGGTCGCGACCTCCCGCGCGACCGAGCGGGCGAAGCCGACGAGGGCCGCTTTGGAGGCACCGTAGTTGGCTTGGCCTGGCGAGCCGTTGAACGCGACGACCGAGGAGATGAGCACGATCCGTCCTTGCCGCGCCCGTACCATCGGCCCGAGGGCGCGTTTCGTAGTCCTGAACACGGAGGTGAGGTTCGCCTCGATTACCTCGTGCCAACGCTCCTCGGACATGCGCAGCAACAAGGCGTCGGCCGTGATCCCGGCGGCGCAAACGAGAACCTGCACAGGTCCGAAGGCCTCCTCGGTCTCAGCGAAGGCCCGGTCCACATCTGTCGGTGAGGTGACATCGCAGGCAACAGCCAGGAGGGGATGGGTGCCGATGGGCCCTTGGAGGTCGTCGGGCGGTTTGGTTCGCCAGGTGACCGCCACCAGATCACCCGCGGCTTGGAAGCGGCGGGCACAGGCGAGCCCAATCCCGCGCGAGCCGCCGGTCACGAGCACGACCCGACCGGATCGAGCGCCCTCGTCGGAACGAGGAGGCTCCGCGTCCGAAGCTGTGTGTTCGTCGCGGGTTCCGGTCATCTGGCCGCTCCCCGCTGGCGCTGGCCCGAGGGAGGCGTTGGGGCTCCGCCCCATCGCACGACTGCGCTCGCCCAGGTCATGCCTGCGCCGAAGCCGGAGAAGAGTATGAGGTCGCCCTCGGTGAGACGCCCGGCATCGGCGGCCTCGCCGAGAGCAATTCCGCAAGAGGCCGCCGAGGTGTTCCCCGTGTGATCGAGGCATATCGCATACCGGGAAGGGTCGATGCCGAGGCGCTGGCCCATGGCGTCGACGATCCGGATGTTCGCCTGGTGGGGAACGAACAAGGCGATGTCCTCTGGCGCGACATGGGCTTTGTTGAGGACGCGTTCGGCCGATTCGACTGTCGCCCGCACAGCGCTGCGGAAGACCTCTCGGCCCTCCATGTAGATGAGGCCGCCTCTGTCGCAGCGGAGGATGGGCGTCAACGACCCGTCGAGTCCGAGGTCCTGGGCGAGGATCAACGGGTCGTCCCCGACGGCCTCGACGACGATGGCGCCGGCGCCATCACCGAAAAGGACGGCTGTGGACCGGTCGTCCTGATCCGTGTACTGCGACAAGGTGTCAGAGCCGATCAGCAGGACACGATCGTGCCCAGAGTCGAGCAGGGCGACAGCGGTGACGAGCCCGTAGACGAAGCCCGCACAGGCCGCGTTCAAGTCGAAGGCTGCGCCGCGGCATCCAAGCTGATGGTGTACCCATGAAGACGTGGCGGGAACGGTCCGGTCCGGGGTCGTGGTCGCCAGCACGAGAAGGTCGATGTCCGCGCCGTTGCGCCCCGCCCGGGCGAGGGCCTTTCCGGCGGCCTCGATGGCGAGGCTCGAAGTCGTGCCGCCGTAGCGGCGCTCCTTGATCCCGGTGCGGTCCACTATCCACTCGTCGGTCGTGTCGAGCCGTGCCTCGAAATCCGCGTTCGTGACGACCTTTTCCGGCAAAGCGAGTCCCCATCCGGTGATTCGTGCGCCTCTCATCAGGTCCTTTCGTCTTCGATTGGGGCTCGGAGCCAAGCGACGGGCTGGCCACGGGTGATGCGCTCGCCGGGAATGGCGAGGAGCCCCTCGAGGGTGCCGGCAAAGGCGGAGCGCACCTCGGTCACCCCGACGGTACCGAGCAAGTCGCCCACCTCGACGCGGACCGGGTCTGCGTGTGGTTCCGTGGCCCCCGGCAGGTAGGCGCGTAGTCCCTCGGCCGGCTCGAACAGCCCGACGGCAGATGACACCACGAGACGCTCGGTTATGTGGAAGCGCTCGCCCGCGGGCGCCGCCCCGACCGTGCCTCCGGCGAGTATCTCAACGAGGTGGGCAAGGTCCTCGGGCGTCGATACCGACACTCCGATGGTGTCGGTGGTCGGAGCCACGCGCCGCAACAAGCCTGTCAGTACGCTGCCAGGTCCCAGCTCGACGAAGGTCTGCATTCCTTCTCCGAGAAGAGTGTCGAGCGACTGGTGCCAGCGGACCGGGCTGCACAGTTGGGACGAGAGCAGCTGCGGCCACTCCTTCGGATCGCCGTGGAGGTGGGCGTCCACGTTCGCCACGACCACCGGATCGAGCGCGTGGAAGGTTGTTGCCTTGAGCGCCTTGCGGAGTCGGTCCCGCGCGCTTGCCATGAGGGGGGTGTGAAAAGCGCCTCCGACCTGGATTGGGAGAACGCGCTTGGCTCCGAGTTCTTTAGCGATGGCGCTCAGCTCGCCGAGGGCCTCGGAAGTACCGGCGACGATGACATTCCCGGGGGCGTTGAAGTTCGCTATCCAGGCATCTCCGTCGACGCGGCGGCAAGCGGTCTCGACGTCCTCGTCGTCCAGACCGAGAACCGCGACCATCGTCCCGGGAGAGGCTTCGGCCGCGTCTTGCATGGCCAAGCCCCGCTCCGAGACGAGGCGGATGCCGTCCTCGAAACCGAGCGAACCGGCGGCGACGAGGGCAGAGTACTCGCCGAGGCTGTGCCCGGCGCAGGCGGATGGCTCGACGCCGACTCTCTCGGCGGCATCCAGCACGACCAGGCTCAAGACGAACGTGGCCATTTGGGCGTTGTCCGTCCTCGTCAAGGTCTCCTGGTCTGCCTCCAACAGGAGGTGGGCGATGTCACGCCCCGCGACTTCGGAAGCGAGCGCGACGAGCTCGAACGAGGGGTGGTCAACCCAGGCGGCTCCCATGCCAGGTCGCTGTGATCCTTGGCCTGGGAATGTGAACGCCAGCAACCCTTGCCTTTCCCTTTCCGGGACGGGCACCGTGCCCGGATGTGCCCCCCGTGAGTAAGACCTCGTGAGACCTCAATCGGTTACAAGTCCATCACGCGATTGCAAGTGTGGCGCGCAGCGGCCGGTGATCGGAGTTGCCCAGGGCGGGGGAGTCGCCCGAGACGACCTGCACCGCCCTGGTGACGAAGATGTGATCGATCTGGCTATGGGCTCGCCAGCTGGGATAGGTCCGTGCCCGCACGGCCCGCCGCCAACCGGGGAAGGCGAGCGAAAGAGGAGGCCCCCAGAAGTTCATGTCACCGAGGAGGACCCCGGGTTCGCTTGGGTGGGGGAGCGACTGGCGGAGCCGGGCCACGAGGATGGGAGACCCGTGTACGAAGTGGGCAAGATGCGTTCCGGCGACAGTGACGACCGAGGCGCCGACGGTGACCTCGGCCACGATGACCGCCCTCGTCTTGCCGCGGTCCCTGCTCAGCTGGCCGAGCTCGACGGCCTCCACTCGCCGGACCGGCAGGCGCGACAGCAAGGCGATGCCCCATTCGCCTTTCTGGGTGTCACCCTCAGCGCCGATGGTGGGCAACCGCCCTAGCTCTTCGGCGCCGGCGACGCGGAGCCTCCTCGTCTCGGCAGTGCCTCCACGCCGCGGGCCCCAGCCCACGCCAGGGGTTGTCGGTGGCCCAGTCAGCAACGCATCGGAGAGATGAGCTTGATGGGCCTCATAGCCGAGGGCCGCCGCCACCGACGCCGCAATGCCCTCTTCGCCCTCGGGTGTCCAGGCCTCTTCAAGGACCAGCACGTCCGCATCGAGCTTTTCGCAGCTTGCGACAACGTCGAACGGCCTGCCCCATCCGTCTACGCCCGCGTGGATGTTGAAGGTAGCAACGACGAACTCCGCCATTAGCGGGCGAGGCTACCGGGCGGGTGTTCGCGAGTGCGTTCGGCGTGAGGCCGCGATGCGCGTCGAGTCGGGCTGTCGTGGATCGAGCGTGGTCCCGAGCGCTCTCAGGTGCCCTGGAAAAGAGCTCGCAAATCGAGCGACGGGACGTGCTCATGGCTCGCCAGGGACACATAGGTCCTCGCGAGCGCGTCCTTGCCGACGCCGAGGACGGTCGACAACAGGCCGAGTGACTCCACGAGCTCCTTGGCGGGCACTGCCTCGGCGACGTGCCTCCACATCGACTCCTCGAGGACGTTGAAAGCGGTCTGCACCTCTTCGATGCCGAACCCGCTCGCGAAGCGTTCGCGGCCGATGTGCTCGGCGTACTTGATGACCTGATCGAGCTTCCGGTCCCGGATGGCCGCCACGACCGTGTCGAACAGACTCTCGAGCCGCACCCTCAGACCCTCGGCCCCGGAGGTTTCGTAATGGCCGGCGTGGGACCGGTTGAGCCCTTCGGTGACCTCGCCCAGGATCTCGGCCCTGGCTTCGCTCAGTACGGACAGGAGTTTCATGGCCTCATTCCAATCCTCGGCTCACGCGCCCTCGTCCCTGTTGCTGTGTGACGACGGTCCAATGATTACCGGACCTGGGCTTGAGGGAAAGTCCCAATCGACTGCCGCCCGGCCGGGGCAGCCCGCGACCCAACGGGCGCTCACCGGCACGGCGGCGGTGCGCGCCGCCCGGCTGGTCGGTAGGGTCCCGATCATGAGACTGAGTGCAAGGAACCAGCTGGACGGCGAAGTAGTGCGCGTGGATCACGGGGCGGTGATGTCGACGGTCTTGGTGCGCCTCACCGGTGGCCAGGAAGTCGTGTCGGCCATCACCCGAGACTCGGCCGAGAGTCTCGGCTTGGCGAAGGGCGATGTAGTGAAGGTCGTGTTCAAGGCCACCGAGGTAATGATCGGGAAGGACTGAAACGGCCGTGAGAGCGCGGGCACGCTCAGCAACCTCAGGCGGTGCCTCCCCGTCCGTGCGAGGGACAGTCCCGGTGTCGCTTCAGTGCTTGGGGAGCCTTGCCACGGCTTTGCGCATCTCGGACTTGACGAGCTGGATACTGGGCGAGCCGATATCGCCGCAGAACCCGACGACCACCTGGTTAGCCCTGTAGGCGACCACCAAATCGAAGCCCACGCCGAATCCCTCGACGCTTCCGGACGCCTGAAAGGCGGCGGAGTTGGTCCCGAGCCGCGGGAACCTGAGGTGGCTGACCCGAAAGGTGAACCCGTTCTCACTGAAGGATTTGCAGTGGTTGAGTCTCGTGACGTCCCTCGCGAACAAGTGGGAGGTGGCGGTCTTATAGCCCATGATGAACTCGTAGAAGATCGGCGTCATGCCGTTGTTGAAACCGGCCTTCGCTGTACCAGTCGTCGAGGCCTTGAGATGGCCAGAGATTCCGCAGAAGGCCTCCCGGGCGTAGCTCACCTCCACGTTCGTCGCTGACCATCCGGACGGGAACTGCTTAACGGTGAGAAGCTCCTTGGCGAGCTGAGCCGAGGTCGGGCCCCGGGGAGCCGGCTTCGCGACAGTGAGGGGGACGCTTGTGTAGATCCTCGGCGTGGCCGTGGTCGTTGCTGCCTCAGCGGCGGAGATCCCGCACGTCGTAAGGGCAGTCGCTGCCAGCGCGAGGGCGATGATGCGCTTCACTCCGACCTCCTCAGTCTCGGCGGCTTGCACTGAAGTCTTTCGGCACTTTCCGAGTGCCGACTGAGCGCGTCCATCGAACCAGGGCAAGTCTGCACCTGTCTGCGAGGCCGCGGCTGTCGCTGGTGCCCGACAGCGTCGAGGAGCGCTCCGGACAGCCAGGTCGCGTGGAAATGACTCCGCACGTGCTTCCAGCAACTCGCTGAGCAGGGGGAACTTGGTGCCCGGAGCGGGACTTGAACCCGCACGTCCTTGCGGACAACGGCTTTTGAGGCCGCCGCGTCTGCCATTCCGCCATCCGGGCCGGCAGGGCGAGCGTAGCTGGCCGGAGGCGTGCCGAGCGCCCGTCGAACCTGCAAATCTGAACGTGATGGGAGACGGCGCGCCGAGCCACTCGATCAAGACCGCTGAGGCGCCTCCACGCGGCCTCAAAGGAGCGCTTCGACCGGCGGAGCTGGCGGAGGCGGTGGTCTTCGCCGATCTCGGGCTTGTCCTCGAGGTGCTTGGTTGGTACGTGCCGGTCCTGGGCACCGTCTTCCAGGCCCTGGCGGTCGTCCCTTTCGCGGCGCTCGCTGGGCGGAGGCGGGCGAGGGCATCGGTGGTGGCGATCCTTGCCGCGGGAGCGGTCGCCTTCCTCGTCGGGGGTGTGGGGATCGTCGTGGAGACCGCCGTCGCAGGCGCGCTCGGGATGGCCATCGGCACCGCCTACCGGAGGCGCTGGACCCCGGCTACAGCAGTTCTTGTCGCGACAGCCACCGCCGGGGTCCCGATCGCGGGCATCTCGGTGGCGGCGGCGGGAGTGTCACCCGGGCTCCGTCGCCTCGGCTTCGCCCAGCTCGAGATCATCTGGCGGGACCTGAGGGCCTTGCTCAAGCTGGTCGGCCTCAAGTCGCTCGTGTCGTGGGGGAACACGGCTCTCGCCTGGGTCATCGACCACTGGTGGATGACGGTGCCGGTCTTCGAGCTCGTTACAGTCGTGCTCGCAGCAGCACTTTGCGCGCACTACCTCTGGCCGCTGCTGGCGAGGATCGAACGTGACTCCCCAGTCCCGGTGGTCACCTCTCCCGGCCCCGGCACCCGATCGGCCGTCGTCCCACCCTTTCCGGCGGGCCTAGCTGATCCCGGCTGGTCGCCGGTTCCCGTAGAGCTCGACCGAGTGTCGTTCCAGTACCCCGGTAGCGCCACGTGGGCGGTCGAGGAAGTCTCGATGCGCATCGGACCGGGGACCTTGCTCGCTGTCGTTGGCCCCAACGGCTCGGGGAAGTCGACGCTCGTGCGGCTCATAGCCGGGCGCCTGTCGCCGACGCGCGGCGAGGTGAGGCGGGCGGGCGATCCCGGGCTTGGCTTGCCGGGGGGCACGTCCATGGTCTTCCAGCGGCCCGAGAGCCAGGTTCTCGGGGTCCGCGCCCGAGACGACGTGGCCTGGGGCCTGCCGGCAAGACCGGTGGTCGATGTGAAGGGGCTGCTAGCGCGGGTGGGGCTAGCCGGTTTCGCAGAGCGTGAGACAGCTGGCCTGTCCGGGGGAGAGCTGCAGCGTCTCGCGATCGCTGCCTGTCTCGCCCGTCGTCCGCGTCTTCTCATTTCCGACGAGGCGACGGCGATGATCGACCAGCCGGGGAGAGTGGCAGTCGTCACGCTCCTCGAGTCGCTTGCGGCCGCGGGGATCACGATCGTTCATGTGACGCACCGCGAGAGCGAGGCAGCTCATGCGGACGCGGCTATCAAGCTGCTCGACGGACGGTTGGCAGCGCCGAATCTGAAGCCCGCTGATGAAGAGGAGGGATCGCAAGCCGAGGCGCTCACGGATAAAGGCAACGATTTTGTGACATCCACCTTGAGATCGCTGTCGTACTGGGAGCGACCCGCCGAGAGGCTGCTGCTCCGGGTGAGAGAGCTCGGCTACGTCTACGCGAAGGGCACTCCGTGGGCACGCCGCGCCCTCGAGACCGTCGACCTCGACCTGCGCCGCGGCGAGGGCATCGTGATCACTGGGGGGAACGGGTCGGGCAAGTCGACGCTCGCCTGGGTGCTGGCGGGTCTGCTGGCGCCGAGTGAGGGCGAGGTGCTGCTCGACGGTGAGCCGGTCATCGCCGGCACGGGTGCTGTCGGGATCTCCTTCCAGCACGCCCGCCTCCAGCTGATCCGCCCGACGGTGATGGCGGACGTCGCCTACGGGGCGGACGAGGAGCGGGCCGCCGCCGCGCTTCGGTCCGTGGCGCTCGAGCCTGAGGAGATCGGCCCAAGGCGGGTGGACGAGCTGTCCGGGGGAGAACAGCGCTGCGTCGCCCTCGCGGGCTTGTTGGCTTGCGATCCCGTGCTTCTCGTGCTGGATGAGCCCTACGCGGGGTTGGACGACGAAGCGAGAGCAGCGTTGGCGGCAATCCTGGCCCGGCTTCGTCACGAGAGGGAAGTGGCCACCGTCGTCGTCTCCCACGACCTGGACAACACCGAGCTTCTCGGCGACCGGCTCATAGCTCTCGAGGCGGGCCGGATAGTCGGTGAACGTGCGCTACGGGGCGGAACATGACGGCGTACGGCCTCGATCGGCTTCGGCAGTCGCTCAAGGCGAGGAGCGAGAGCTCCCGCTGGCGGCAGCGGGAGCTACGCCTTGGCGAGATCCATATCGCGCGCTTCGTCGACGGCGCGAGCGCGCTCCACCGCATGTGGGCGGGAACCAAGCTGGTCGTGCTCACGGCGCTGTCGATCAGCGTGCTTCTGCGGCCGTCGTGGAAGTCGGTCGGCGTCATGGGTGTGCTCATGTTCACGGCTTTCCTGACGGCGCGCCTGCCGCGCGGGATCACTCCGAAGATCCCTTGGTGGCTGATAGCCGCTTTCGTTGCCGGCGCCGCACTGGCGCTCGTTTCCGGCGGGTCGCCCCGAATCCACGTCGGCGCTCTCAGGCTCGGCCTCGGAGGGCTCGGCAACTTCACGCGACTGTCGATGGTGGGATTTGAGGTGCTGGCGGGTGCCGCCTTGCTCGGGTGGACGACACCGCTCGCCGATCTGTCGCCGGCCCTCGGGAGGCTGCTCGGGCCGTTCCGCCGTGTCCATGTGCCTGTCGACGAAGTCGTTGGGGCGATCGCGCTGTCGATTCGGTGCCTGCCGTTGATGCTCGAGGAGGCGAGAGTGATCCGGGCCGCCCGTCGGGCTCGCCGGCCAGCTGGCCCTCGCAGCTACAGGGAGGTGAGCGACGAGGCGGTGGAAGTGGTCTTCGGTGCTCTCGCCAGCGCCATACGGCGCGCGGGCGAAATCGCCGAGGCGATCGAGGTGAGGGGCGGTGTGCCGACAATCGCAACGGAGACCCACAGCCTGGCGCTGATCGACGCGCTCGCGCTGTTCACAGGCGCGGCGGCGGTCGCTGCCATGGCCCTTCTCCGCTGAGGGCGCCTTCGGATCTTTCCGGTGCCGACAATCCACCGAGCCCGTGGACGGGTCTTGGTGCCGCGACTCCTGACACGAACCAGCCCCGCCCTAAGCTCGCTCTGTGAAGCGCGACGAGGTGGAGCGCCGCCTCCTCGAGGTCCATGCGCGTCTTCTGCGCGCCCGGCAAGAGCTCGCCGTGGCCGAGGAGCAGCTCGACGTGTTCCTGGAGACAGCGGATGAGGCGCGCATCCGTTCGCTCGTCGCCGAGACGCCTCTGGCGGACCGGGAATGGCAGGATGCCCAAAGGCACGCGGATGCCATGCTCCGCGGCAGGGACGCGGCCAGCGCCCGGGTGGCCGAGTTGGAACGCGCCCAGGACGAACTGCTAGGCAAGCTCGTAGTGTGAACGGCGGTTGGACGGTGGCAACAGGCGGCAAAGGAGCGGACCCTTTGACTAGGACCGTGGTGATCGCGGAAGACGAGGCCATCGTTCGCCTCGACCTGCGCGAGATACTCGAAGAGCAGGGTTTTGAGGTCGTCGGTGAGACAGGGCGCGGGGACGAGGCCGTCGAGCTTGCCAGGAAGCACCGCCCCGACCTTGTGATCCTCGACATCAAGATGCCGGGGATGGACGGATTGACGGCGGCCAAGGAGATAAACGTCGACCGGGCCTCGGCCGTGCTCATCCTCACGGCCTTCAGCCAGCACGAACTCGTCGCCCAGGCGCGCGACGCCGGGGCCATCGCATACCTCGTGAAGCCTTTCCAGCAAGACGAGCTCTTGCCGGCCATCGAAGTCGCCCTGGCCCGGTTTGCTGAGATGCAGGCGCTCGAGGCGGAGAACGCCGCCCTGGCGTACGACAAGCGCAATCTCGAGGAAGAGCTTGAAACACGCCGTTGGGTCGATCGCGCGAAAGGCAAGCTCATGGACGAGCAAGGGATGCGCGAAGGCGATGCGTTCTCCTTCATCCAGCAAACGGCCATGAGGCAGAGGACGACCATGCGCGAGATAGCGGAGGAGATCATCGCGGGCGAGATCGTCCCCTCGCTGCCTTGACGCGCCGTTTCCAGGCGCGCCCGCTTTAGCATGCAGGTCGTGGCGCGCGACCTGCTTCTCGACGGCCACTCGCTCGCGTACCGGGCGTGGTTCGCCCTGAAGGACGCGCAGATGGCCACGGCTTCCGGGCAACAGACCCAGGCCGTGTTCGGCTTCGCCTCGATGCTGGCCAAGCTCCTCGAGGACCAGTCGCCGACCGGGATGGCGGTGGCCTTCGACCGAGTCGAGCCGACGTTTCGTGACTCGCTCGCCGTCACCTACAAAGCCGGCCGGCCGGAGATGCCCGAGCCTCTCGCCGAACAGATCGGGCTCATTCGTCGCCTCGTCGAGACCATTGGCGTGCCGGCCGTCGACGCCGAGGGGTACGAGGCCGACGATGTGATCGCGACGCTTGCCACTCGTTTGGCAGCCGCGGGGCACGAGGTCGTGATCGTCACCGGTGACCGGGATGCCTACCAGCTCGTGCACGACCCGCTCGTGAAGGTTCTCTACAACCTGCGGGGAGTTAGCGACTACATGCTGTACGACGAGGCGGGGATCGAGGATAAGACCGGCGTGCGCCCGGAGCTCTACCCGTTCCTGGCCGCGCTCAGGGGAGATCCCTCCGACAATCTTCCCGGGGTCGCCGGTGTGGGCGCGAAGATCGCCGCCAAACTGGTCAACGCCTACGGCGACGTGGACAATCTCTACGCCCACCTCGATGAGCAAACACCGAAGCTGAAGGCCTCCCTCGCGCAATGCGAGGCGCAGGTGCGACTCAATCTGCGGATGATCCCACTCGTTCGCGACGTGCCGCTTCCGTACGGCGTGGACGACTTGAGTCTCGGCCGCTCCGATCGCGCCGAGATGAAGAGTCTGCTCGAGCTGCTCGAGATCCGAGGCCCGCGCGACCGGATCGCCAAGCAACTCGATCGGCTCGAGCCGCTCGCCGGGCAGTCGACTGCCCGCCCACTGGAGCGTCCCGGGGCGGGGCCGGCGCCCGGCGCGGAGGGAGCCCCGAGGCCGATCCGCGTCGTCGTGCTGGACGAGCTCGACGATGCCCGGGAATGGCTCAGTTCACTCGCGGCCGCACCGGAGTCGGTCGCCCTTGAGCCGGTTTGGGCGGGAACGCCGGGCAGGTCTGCCATAGAGGGGCTGGGCTTCGCGGCGCTCGCAGGGACAGCCGCGAGCGATGGCGACGAGCAGGAACCTGACAGCCGGACCGGGGCCGGTGGTGCAGCACTAGTCGTGGGATGGCTCGACGGCGCCCTGGTGGGCGAGCCGGTCCTTGTCGAAGTTCTGGGCAGGATCCTCGGCTTGGCGGAGGGGGGTCGAAGGCGAGTGGTCGCTCATCGGGCGAAAGAGCTCATGCGTGCCCTCGAGCCCCAGGGAGTACGTTTCACGGGGCTCGATCTCGACACGGCCGTCGCCGCCTACCTCCTCGACGCCCGCGAGGGCCAAGTCCCCCTCTCGGGGCTCGTCGACGCGGTACCGGGCGCCGGGTCCGCCGGGCGAGAGCCCTTTGGCGGGCCGGCATCAGAACAGCTCGGGTTCGACCTCTCCAGTGCCGACCCGCCAGGGGAAGCGACGGACGGATCATCGGAGCCCGACCGCGTCCCGCTCGGCGCCCTCAAAGCCGCCGAGCAGGTGGGAATGCTCGGTTGGATCGCGCCGCAGTTACGCAAGGCGCTCGAGGACACGGGCGCGATCCGGCTCTACGAGGACGTGGAGCGCCCACTCATCAGAGTGCTCGCCAAGATGGAGCTGGCGGGCATAGCCGTCGACATCGAGAAGTTGCGGGCCATCGGCGAGGAGCTGAGGACCGAGTCGACGAGGCTGGAGGGCGAGGTGCACGAGCTCGCCGGCGAGGATTTCAACGTCAACTCGACCCCTCAGCTCCGGCACATTTTGTTCGACAAGCTCGGGCTAGTCCCCCAGAAGCGCACGAAGACCGGATACTCGACCGATGCCCAGAGCCTGATACGCCTGCGCGACGCCCACCCGCTCGTCGACACGCTGCTCCGCTACCGGGAGGTGGAGAAGCTCCGCTCCACCTACGGAGAGGGGCTGCTGGCGGAGGTGGCGCCCGATGGGCGTATCCACGCCTCTTTCAACCAGACCGTGGCCCGCACCGGGCGCCTGTCGTCCGACCAACCGAACCTGCACAACATCCCCGTGCGCAGCGTCCTCGGGCGCCGCTTCCGCGAGGCGTTCGTGCCGTGCCCGGGCGCCGACCTGCTCGTGGCGGACTACGACCAGGTCGAGTTGCGCGTCATCGCCCACTTGTCCAACGACCCCGGTCTCGTCGAGGCGTTCCGCTCCGGCCTCGACATCCACAACACGACCGCGGCACGGGTCTTCGGCGTCGAGCCGGGAGACGTGACGCTCGCCATGCGCTCGAAGGCGAAGATGATCTCGTACGGACTCGCGTACGGGATGGAGGCCTACGGGCTATCGCAGCGGCTCGGAGTCGGCGTCGAAGAGGCTGCAGGGATCCTTTCCCAGTATTTCTCGGCTTTCCCGAACGTGAAGCAGTACATGGAGAGATCCGTGGCCGAGGCCCGCGCCCGCGGGTATACCGAGACCCTGCTCGGGCGCCGTCGTTACCTGCCCGAGCTCGACTCGGCCAACTTCCGCGTGCGCCAGGCCGCCGAGCGTCAGGCGATGAACGCGGGGATACAGGGCCTTGCGGCGGACATCTTCAAGGTTGCGCTCGTGAACCTCGACCGGGCGATCGACGAACGGGGGCTCTCGAGCCGGATAGTGCTCCAAGTCCACGACGAGATCCTTGTGGAGGCGGTCGCGGCCGAGCGGGAGGAGATTTGGTCGCTGACCGTCGACGCCATGGAGCACGCCTTCGAGCTGCGCGTGCCGCTCGTGGTGCACGTGGCCGCGGGCAAGAGCTGGGCGGCCGGCAAAGAGCCCGCAGCGGAAACGGGGGCTGACTTCGATGAGGACGACCCGCTCGAGTGACATTGTGGGCTGGGGCGGGCCGACAGGTACGCTTGTGGCGCTGTAAGGACGACCGTGGTCAAGCCGCGGCTGGCTGCGCTTCGTAGCGCGAGATTTTCCCAGTCCTATTTCCGATATCCAACGGTGGTCTCAAACGGCCCGTCGTTGGCGCTGAACCGTCCGAAAAGAGAGCGACCTACTTCCCATGTCCGATACGACCAGCACCCCCACTACAGAAGCCATTCCAGATGATGAGCGTTACGGCACCTTCGACGCCGACGGGGTTTACATCCCGCGACAGATCGTCGAAGACGACCTCGGCGACATGTCCTTCGCAGACGCCATCGACAAGACGATCGTCGCCTTCGAGGACGGAGACGTCGTCACCGGCAAGGTGGTCAAGGTCGACAAGGACGAGGTCCTCCTGGACATCGGCTTCAAGTCTGAAGGTGTTATCCCGGCCCGCGAGCTCTCGATTCGCCACGACCTCGATCCGCACGACGTCGTCTCGGTCGGCGATGAGATCGAGGCCCTTGTGCTCCAGAAGGAGGACAAGGAAGGCCGGTTGATCCTGTCCAAGAAGCGTGCCCAGTACGAGCGGGCCTGGGGCACGATCGAGGGCGTCAAGGAGTCCGGCGGTGTCGTCAAGGGCCTTGTGATCGAAGTGGTCAAGGGTGGCCTGATCGTCGACATCGGCTTGCGCGGCTTCCTTCCCGCCTCGCTCGTCGAGCTGCGGCGGGTGCGCGATCTCCAGCCCTACATCGGAAAGACGCTCGAGGCCAAGATCATCGAGCTCGACAAGAACCGCAACAACGTCGTGCTCTCCCGGCGCGCATGGCTCGAGGAGACCCAGCGCGAGCAGCGGGGCGAGTTCCTCGTCAACTTGAAGCCGGGCGAGGTCCGAAAGGGCGTCGTGTCCTCGGTCGTGAACTTCGGCGCTTTCGTCGACCTCGGGGGCATGGACGGGCTCGTCCACGTCTCGGAGTTGTCCTGGAAGCACGTCGACCACCCCTCCTCGGTCGTCGCCGTCGGCGACGAGGTCACAGTCCAGGTTCTCGACGTCGACCTCGACAAGGAGAGGATCAGCCTGTCCTTGAAGGCGACCCAGGTCGACCCCTGGCAGGAATTCGCCACCAACCACCGGATCGGGGAACTCGTCTACGGCCGGATCACCAAGCTCGTTCCCTTCGGCGCTTTCGTCCAGGTGGGCGACGGCATCGAGGGCCTCGTGCACATCTCGGAGATGGCTGCCCACCACGTCGACTTGCCCGAGCAGGTTGTGACGCCCGGCGAGGAGCTCTGGGTCAAGATCATCGACATCGATCTCCAGCGTCGTCGGATCAGCCTGTCGATCAAGCAGGCGGCAGAAGGCGGCGAGGTCGCGGAGGAGTATCGCGAGGCGTTCGGCGAGCACGCCTATGACGCAGAGGGCAACTACATCGGCTACGACTACTCGGCGACCGACTTCACGCCCGAGACCGAGAGCCAGGCGGCATGGGCGGACCTGCTGGCCGCCAACGAGGCCGCAAGCGCGGCCGCAGCCGGGCTGGAGGCGGGTGGGGACGTCGCCAGCGAGCCTGCACAAGGCACCGAGGAGCCTCCAGCGGCCCGAGAGGCCGAGCCCGCGGATGTGATCGCGCCCGAGCCTGCAGCCGAGGCCGAGCCGGTCGCGACAGACGCAACCGAGCCGGCGACGGAGCCTGCCGCGGAGCCTGAAGTCGGTTCGGCCCCGTCCGACGAGGCGTCCACGGAGTAGGAAAGTCCCGGCCCCGACGGCTGTGGCCAGCTTTCCGGGTCGGCCGGTTTCAGCGGTGAGCCGCCCGCCGGACATCACTGTCGCCTGTCAGACCGGTTCCAGCCGGCGGCCGGCGACACCCGAGCGAACCCCCTCCCCAGGCGCGGGCCGAGGCCGGAGCCGCGAGCCTGGCCGCGCCGGCTCGAACGGGCATCTGCGGTGAACAGCGCCGAGGTGAGTGAAGAAGCGACGAGGCCGCATCCCGGTGTCGAGCGGTGGAGGACCATGGCGCCTGCGCTGCGGGCGGCCGCCCTCCCCTTCGTTGCCTCGCGAGCAATGGCCCTTGTCGGGGTCATCATCGCTCGTTTGGTCACGAGCGGGCTCCATCTCGGCTCCGCGGCCCGCTCGGCGAGCCATTCAGGCTTGCTCGGCTGGGACGCCACTTGGTACGAGAGGATCGCCGCGCAGGGTTATTCGAGCCTTCCCCGGAGCGCTCTGCGATTCTTTCCGCTGCTACCGGTGCTGGCGAGGTCGCTCAGGGCCGTGCCCGGGATGACGGTCGGGATGTCCGTGCTCGTAGTGGCCAACGTGGCTTGTTTCGGGGCGTTCGCGGCCCTTTATCACCTCGTCAAGATCGAGCTCGGCGACGAGGCGTGCGCCCGCCGAGCCGTCTGGCTGCTCGCGATCGCGCCCCCGGCGTTCGTCCTCGTCATGGGCTACGCGGAGTCGTTGCTCATCATGGCGTCGGTGCTGACGTTCCTCGGGCTCAGGCAGCGCCACTACGGGCTCGCGATCTGCGCCGGTTTCCTGGCCGGGCTCTCGCGGCCCGTAGGGATGCTGCTCGCGATCCCTGCCCTGGTCGAGCTCATCAAGGATTGGCGGTCCTCCTCGGGCCGGGAGCGCACCTTCGGGATCGGGGCCGTATTGGCAGCCCCTGCCGGGGCGGCGGCCTATCTCGGCTGGGCCGAAGAGATAGTCGGGAGCTTCCTCGCCCCGTTGCGGGAGCAGCTCTCAGTGACGCATCGGGGCGTCATCAGCGATCCGTTCCTGACCATCGGCCGCGATTTGCGAGACTTGGCGCACGCCAGCCATTTCGGCACGACCGAGCACGCCTTCTGGGCGATCTTGCTGGTGGCACTCGCCGTCGTCATCTTCAGGAAGCTGCCGGCTGCCTACGGGTGGTATGCGGCCTCGGTGCTCGTCGTGGTGCTCACGGCTTCAAACTTCGACTCCTTGGAACGTTTCGGCTTGGGCTGCTTCCCCTTCGTGGTGGCGGCCGCCATGCTCACGAGGAGCCGGAGGACCTACTGGATCGTGGCCGGCCTCTCGGCCTCGCTGTTCATGACTTACGCGATACTCGCCTTCATCGGCGTGTATGTGCCGTGAAACCGGTGCTTTCGGAGTGGTTAGCGTGAGACGCAGGTCATGGCCGGGTGATCGGCGCCGGGCAGCGTGCAGTTTTCGCGCGAGTTGACGGAGGGCGCGTGATCGTAGTCGGTTTGACAGGGGGAATCGGCTCGGGCAAGTCGGCCGTCGCGGCGCGCTTGGCGGCACGGGGCGCGGTCGTCATCGATGCCGACGACGTCGCGCACGAGGTCGTGCAGCCCGGTCGACGAGGGTTCACCAAGGTCGTTGAGCGCTTCGGCCCGGCGGTGGTGGCGCCGGACGGGGAAATCGACCGCGCCCAGTTGGCCGCGATCGTGTTCAACGATCGCGAGGCCCTTTCTGATCTCGAGGCGATCGTCCATCCTGCGGTGTGGGCAGAGATCACTGCCAGGCTTGCGTCGTTGTGGGGCGGTGACGACATCGTCGTTTTGGACATCCCGCTCCTGGTCGAAAGCGGCGGTCGGGACCGTTACGGTCTTCAGGCCGTGATCGTGGTCGACACGCCGGTTGGCCTCGCAGTTGAGCGGCTCGTGCAGGAGCGGAGGATGGACCGTTCCGCGGCCGAGGCCAGGATTGCCCGCCAGGCCAGCAGAGAGGAACGGCTTGCCCAGGCGGACTTCGTGATCTCGAACGTGGGCACGCCCGATGATCTCGATGCAAGCGTCGCGGCCGCCTGGGAGTGGATGAAGGCCTTGCAGGCCCTTGGCACCGGCGGCAGGGGAGCGGGGACAGGTAGTCCTCGCTGACTGTGGCCCTGCGGCGCGCAGGCGGTCGGTACCATGCCGAAGTGCCTGAATTCCGCGTAGTCGCCGACTTCGAGCCCGCCGGCGATCAGCCGGTGGCGATCGAGGCGCTGGTCCGCGGGATAAATGGGGGCGACCGCTTCCAGACCCTGCTCGGTATCACGGGGAGCGGAAAGAGCGCGACCATCGCCTGGACCATCGAGCAGATCCGGCGCCCGACGCTCGTTCTCGCCCCCAACAAGTCGCTCGCGGCCCAGCTGGCGGGGGAGTTGAGGGGTTTCTTCCCTGACAACCGCGTCGAGTACTTCGTCTCCTACTACGACTACTACCAGCCCGAGGCCTACCTTCCCGCCTCAGACACCTACATCGAGAAGGACTCGTCCATCAACGACGAGATCGACCGGCTCAGGCACTCGACGACAGCGAGCCTGCTCACGCGACGCGACGTCGTCGTCGTGGCGTCCGTCTCGTGCATCTACGGTCTCGGGTCCCCCGAGGAGTATCGGGACCAAATCCTCATGCTGTCGGCGGGCGAGACGCACGAGCAGCATTCGGTGCTCACACGCCTGGTGGACATGCACTACGAGCGCAACGACGCCAACTTGGTGCGGGGGAATTTCCGCGTCCGGGGAGACACGATCGAGGTGCACCCCGCCTACGACGAGTACGCGGTTCGGATCGAGCTCTACGGCGACGAGGTCGAGCGTTTGAGCAGGTTCGACGCCCTCACTGGCGAGGTGTTGGGCGATCTCGAGCAGCTGATCATCTTCCCGGCCACGCACTACGTGGCCGGTGACGAACGCACGCGCCGCGCCATCGCCTCGATCGAGGTCGAGCTCGGCGAGCGCCTCAGCGAGCTCGACCAGGCCGGGAAGCTGCTCGAGTCCCAGCGCCTGCGCATGCGGACCGAGCACGATCTCGAGATGCTCGCCGAGCTCGGCAGCTGCAGCGGCGTGGAGAACTACAGCCGACACCTGGACGGCCGTGAGCCCGGACAGCCGCCGTTCACTCTGCTCGACTACTTCCCTGAGGACTGGCTGCTAGTCGTCGACGAGAGTCACGTAACTGTGCCCCAGCTTCACGGCCAGTTCGCCGGTGACCGCTCACGCAAGGAAATCCTCGTCGAGCACGGGTTCAGGCTCCCCTCGGCGCTCGACAACCGACCGCTCCGCTTCGAGGAGCTCGAGGCCCGCATCAACCAGTGCGTGTTCATGTCGGCGACGCCGTCCGACTACGAGATCTCGGTGTCGAGCCAGGTCGTCGAGCAGATCGTGCGCCCCACCGGCCTCGTCGACCCAGAGGTGGTCCTAAAGCCGACGAAGGGCCAGATCGACGACCTGATCGCCGAGATCGAGACCACGACCAGGCGCGGGGAACGGGTGCTGGTGACGACTCTCACCAAGAAGATGGCCGAGGATCTCGCCGACTACCTGCTCGAGACGGGCCTCAAGGTCCGCTATCTGCACTCGAACATCGACACCATCGAGCGGATCGAGATCGTAAGGGACCTGCGCCTAGGCGAGTTCGACGTGCTCGTTGGCATCAACCTGTTGCGTGAGGGACTCGACCTGCCCGAGGTGGCGCTCGTCGCCATCCTCGACGCCGACAAGGAGGGCTTCCTCCGCTCCAAGACTTCGCTCATCCAGACCATGGGACGCGCGGCGAGAAACGTCTCGGGCCGGGTCATCTTGTATGCGGACGTGATCACCGACTCGATGAGGGGGGCGATCGCCGAGACCCAGCGGCGTCGCATCGTGCAGGAGGAATACAACAAGGAGCACGGGATCGACCCGCAAACGATCCGCAAGGCCGTGACCGACCTCGTGGCCCAGTTCCGCAGCGCCTCGGGAGCGGGCGGCGATGGCTTCGGGGCCGGCGCGCCGCTGCCGAGCCGCGTTGGCTCCGATCGCTCGCGCCGTGCGGGGCAAAGGGCGGTGCAGCGGGCCGCGGACCTGTTGGACGTGCCCTTCAGCGGGAGGGTCGGGAACGGAGAGCTGCCCGCGGACGAGCTCGGTCGGCTGATCGCGACCCTCGAGCGTGAGATGGAGGCAGCCGCTGCCGAACTCCGATTCGAGTACGCGGCCCGATTGAGAGACGAGATCCGCTCGCTTCGTCGCGAGCTGAGGGAGGTCGGGTGAGCTTCGAGCCGAAGCTCTCGCGTCGCGCTTGCAGTGCCGGACGCCGGGCAGCATGCCCCGGCAGCTCGGTAGTCTTCGCACGTGCCTGACACCCTCGTCGTTCGCGGGGCCCGTGAGCACAACCTGAAGAACGTGTCGATCGAGCTGCCGCGCGATCGCCTGATCGTGTTCACGGGGCTGTCGGGCTCGGGGAAGTCGTCCCTCGCTTTCGACACGATCTATGCCGAGGGTCAGCGGCGCTATGTCGAGTCGTTGTCGGCCTACGCGAGGCAGTTCCTGGGTCAGATGGACAAGCCTGACGTCGACTTCATCGAGGGCCTCTCGCCCGCCATCTCGATCGATCAGAAGTCGGCTTCCCGCAATCCCCGCTCGACGGTGGGGACGATCACCGAGGTGTACGACTACCTGCGTCTTCTTTACGCGCGCATCGGCCAGCCGCACTGCCCCAACTGTGGCCGCCTCGTCACGCGCCAGAGCCCCCAGCAGATAGTCGACCGTCTGGGGGAACTAGTGGAGGGGACGCGGTTCCAAGTGCTCGCCCCGGTGGTCAAAGGGCGCAAGGGCGAGTACTCGGCCTTGCTGGACGACCTTGCGAAGCAGGGGTTCTCGCGGGCACGCGTGGACGGCAGGATCGTCGAGCTGTCCGACCGGGCCGACGTCGATCTCGCCCGCTACGAGCAGCACACGATCGAGGTCGTCGTCGACCGCCTCGTGCGACGGGAGGGGATCGAGCGTCGCCTGACCGATTCGATCGAGACGGCCTTGCGTCTCGGCGAAGGGATAGCCGAGATCCTCTTGATGACCGGTGCCGAGACGCAGCCGAAGGCCCATAAGGCGACTGCGGTTGGAGCGCAGGACCTCGACGGGGACGGCACCGCGCCCGATGACGTTCCCGAGGGCGAGGAGGGCGAGCGGGTGCTCACCTTTTCCCAGCACCTCGCGTGCGTGCACTGCGGGATCTCGCTCGACGAGCTCGCGCCGCGGAGCTTCTCTTTCAACTCACCGTTTGGCGCTTGCCCGTCCTGCAACGGGCTCGGGACCCGCTTCGAGGTCGACCCTGAGCTCGTCGTGCCCAACCCGGACCTGTCCTTGGCACAAGGGGCGATAGGGCCTTGGGCGGGAGCCCGCACGGAGTACTTCTCCCGGGTCCTAAAGGCCGTCACCGAGTCGAGCGGTTTCAGCATGGACAAGCCGTGGTCCAAGCTTTCCAAACCGCAGCGGAAGATCGTCCTCTACGGGGCGGGCACGCGGCGGGTGCATGTTCAGTACCGCAACCGCTACGGCACTTTGCGCAGCTACGACACCCAGTTCGAGGGCGTCGTGCCCTGGCTCCAGCGCCGGCACAGCGACGCCGACTCGGAGTGGGTGCGCGAGCAGGTCGAGGGTTACATGCGGGAGGTCCCCTGCCCTGAGTGTGACGGGACGCGCCTTCGCCCGGAGTCGCTCGCCGTCAAGGTCGGGGGTAGGAGCATCGCCGAGCTCTCGGCGCTGTCGATCCGGACGGCGCACGACCTGCTCGAGACGCTCGAGCTGAGCTCCAGGGAGGAAATGATCGCGGCCCGGGTCCTAAAGGAGATCCGCGCCCGGCTTCAATTCCTCGTCGACGTCGGGCTCGACTACCTGAGCCTCGACCGCTCGGCGGCGACCCTCGCCGGGGGCGAGGCGCAGCGGATCCGGCTCGCCTCTCAGATCGGGAGCGGGCTCGTAGGCGTGCTTTACGTGCTCGACGAGCCCTCGGTCGGCCTCCACCAGCGCGACAACCGCCGCCTCGTCGAGACACTGTTGAGGCTACGGGACATCGGCAACACCGTGCTCGTCGTCGAGCACGACGAGGAGACGATCCGCACCGCCGATTACGTGGTCGACATCGGCCCCGGGGCGGGGGAGCACGGCGGCGAGGTCGTCTGTGCCGGCTCCGTCGCCGATCTCGTCAAGTGCCGGCCTTCCATCACCGGTCAGTATCTTTCGGGCAAGCGCTCGATCGCGGTGCCGAGGACGCGGCGCCCGACCAAGGGTGACTGGCTGATCGTGCGCGGAGCCCGCGAGCACAACTTGAAGGGGATAGATGTCGAATTCCCTCTCGGTTGCTTCGTGTCGATCACAGGCGTGTCGGGCTCGGGCAAGTCGACGCTGATCAACGACATCCTGCTCCGGGCCCTCATGCAGCGCCTTTACAAGTCGCGTGTCGTCCCCGGCCGCCACCGCACCATCGAGGGCGCGGAGGCACTCGACAAGGTCATCGACATCGACCAGTCGCCGATCGGCCGGACTCCGAGGTCCAACCCGGCCACCTACACGGGCATGTTCGACAACGTCCGGAAGCTCTTCAGCCAGGCGGCGGAGTCGCGCCTCCGCGGTTACAAGCCTGGGCGTTTCTCCTTCAACGTCGCCGGCGGTCGCTGCGAGGCCTGCGCCGGCGACGGAACCTTGAAGATCGAGATGCACTTCCTCCCCGACGTCTACGTGCCCTGCGAGGTCTGCAAGGGAGCCCGCTACAACCGCGACACACTCGAGGTCGCTTGGCGGGGCAAGAACATCGCCGAGGTGCTCGACCTGTCGTGCGAGGAGGGCCTCGAGTTCTTCGGCGCCCAGCCCGTCATATCGCGCCATCTGCGCACGCTCGTCGACGTCGGCCTCGGCTACGTTCGCCTCGGCCAGCCAGCTCCCACCCTCTCGGGTGGTGAGGCGCAGCGGGTGAAGCTCGCCTCCGAGCTCGCGAAGCGCTCCACCGGGCACACGCTCTACGTGCTCGACGAGCCGACGACGGGGCTGCACTTCGAGGATGTCCGCAAGCTCCTTGACGTACTCCACCGGCTCGTCGACCAGGGCAACACGGTGTGCGTGATCGAGCACAACCTCGACGTGGTGAAGTCGGCGGACTGGGTCATCGACCTCGGCCCGGAAGGCGGCGACGGCGGCGGGTCGGTGATAGCCGTCGGTACGCCTGAGCAGATAGCGAAGGCTCCAGCGAGCTACACGGGCAAGTTCCTGGCGCCCTTGCTCGGGCGCTGAGGACGTGGCCGACCGGCGGGGCTAAGCACAGCAGTCGAGTCGAGCGCGACGGGGGGGTTAGGTGTGACCGGGGATACTGAGAATCAGGCAGAAGACGGGCGCAAGCAGGAGGCGGTCGCGGCCTTCAACCGGGCCTGGGAGCTGATCGAGGCGACCGGTCGCACAGGGGAGGACGACGCCGAGATGCTCGCGGCGGCCTTCGCGTCGCGTTGCCTCTGGGACCTTGTCGGCGGTGACGAGCCCTGTGCCATAGGCGACTGGCAGATCGCGCACGTGGCGAGCCTCCTCGGATACGCGGATCTGTCCCTATCGCGGGCCAACAGCGCCCTCCAGCTCGTCGTGGCCGACGGTTGGACGGACTGGCGCCTCGCCTCGTGCTACGAGGGGATGGCTCGGGCCGAAGCCGCCGCCGGCAACCGGGCGGAGCGCGACCGCTTCGCCGCTCTCGCCCGCGAGGTACTCGCCGGCCTCGACGACGAGGAGGATCGGGAGCTGATCGCGTCGCAACTGGCGAGCATCCCCGGCCTCGAGCCGCCTGCGTCCTGAGCCGACGGTCCGGGGCGGGTGCGCCTGTAGACGGTGCGGGACGAATGGTGTCCCGGCTGGCTTGTCAGAACGGCTTGAGGTCGACTCCCGCGGGGATCCCGGCGCGTCCGTAGATCCAGGCGAGGAGTGCCGCGCGTTGCGTGGGGTCGTCGATCATTCCCGGCAGGCGCTCAAGCGCGTTGGGGAGGTCGGCGCTGACGAAGGCCTCGGGCCAGTCGGATGTCCGGTACCCGAGTCCGAGATCGGCATGGTGGACTTCGACCTCGCGCCATCTCGCCACCGGCAGGAGGCGTCCGGGGACCTCGGACCCGTCCGGGCGCAGCCAGTGACGGTGCCAAGCGTCTGGACCCACGGCGGAGAAGGTCTCGTCAAGTCGACAGGCCGACTCGCGCACGTCCTCCACGATCGCCGCGGCCGGTCGTGTCGCGCCCTCGTCGATGTCCCGGCTCCGTTGCGCCGGGCCACCCGGGTACTGGGGCACCTTCAGGTCCTGGGCGGCCGAGCGAAGGATCCACACGAAGGAATCCGCATTGCGGGCGATGTGGGTGAGCACATGCCCGATCGTCCAGCCGCTGAGCTGGCTGTCCCGGCTGGCGTCCAGGTCCTTGGCGGACTCAAGGGTCGCCAGCAGCCTCGCGGTCGCCTGACGGGACCCCTCGATCTCGCGCTCGATCGAGGCGAGATCGGACCTGGCCTGCTCGGATTCGCTCATGGGCCCAAGGCTAGGCGGCCGCGGCTGGGGCTCAAGTGATGGCGAGCATGCGCTCCAGGGCGATGCGGGCGTCCTCAGCGGTCGTTTCGTCGACGACGATGCGGTTGCGGACCTCGCCGGTGGCGAGCCCATCTAGCGCCCAGGCGAGGTGGGGGAGGTCGATGCGAGACATCGTCGAGCAGGGGCACACGAGCGGGTCGAGCGAGACCACCGTCCGGTCCGGGTGCTGCTTGGCGAGCCGGTCCACGAGATGGATCTCGGTACCGACGGCGATGGCCGAGCCAGCAGGGGCCTCCGCCACGGCCCGGATGATGAAGTCCGTCGAGCCGACCTGGTCGGAGAGCTCGACGACTTCGTGCGAGCACTCGGGATGCACGATCACTATGCCGTCGGGATGCTCTGAGCGGAAGGCCTCGATCTGACCGGGCAAGAAGCGCATGTGCACTGAGCAGTGGCCCTTCCAGAGCAGGAAGGTGGCCTGCTTGACCTGAGCGTCCTCGAGGCCTCCGAGCCGTTTGCTCGGGTCGACGACCTGCATGTCGGAGGGGGAATAGCCGAGCTGGATGCCGGTATTGCGGCCAAGGTGCTGGTCGGGGAAGAAAAGGACCTTCTCGCCCCGCGCTCCGGGCTTGGCGGGCCCACTGGCCCCGAGCGCCCAAGTGAGCACCTTGCGGGCGTTCGAGGACGTGCAAACGGCCCCGGCGTTGCGGCCGACGAAGGCCTTGATCGCTGCCGTCGAGTTCATGTAGGTGATGGGCACGACCGCTTCGATATCGGTCACCTGCGCCAACTCGTCCCAGATCTGTTCGACGTCCTCGAGGTCCGCCATGTCCGCCATCGAGCAGCCGGCGTTCAGGTCGGGCAGGATCACCTGCTGGCGAGGCTCGGTGAGGATGTCTGCCGATTCGGCCATGAAGTGGACCCCGCAGAAGACGACGAACTCGGCCTCGCGCTGGTCGGCGGCGTAGCGGGACAGCGCGAAGGAGTCGCCCCTTTTGTCAGCGAACTGGATCACTTCCTCGCGCTGGTAATGGTGCCCGAGGATGACAAGGCGCTTGCCCAGCTTTGTGCGGGCGTCTTGGACGCGTCGGGCGAGCTCATCTGCGGATGCCGTCGTGTACTCGTCGGGAAGAGGGGGTTGCAGGCTCAGCATGGAGTAGCTCCCTGAGGAACGCTTCGCTGATCGACCGGCGAGGACAGCCTGGTCGCCCATCGCGGGTATGTCGGCCTCGAAGCGAATATGTCAGCCGGGATACCAGGCCGGCCGTAACCTGCACTCTAGTGCTCGAACGTCCGCAATCGATCCCAGACGCCCCCGGCTCGTACCAGTTCAAGGACGAGACCGGGCGGATCATCTATGTCGGGAAGGCGCTTTCCCTGCGTAGCCGCCTCTCGAACTACTTCCAGGACCCGGCCCGCCTCCACCCGCGCACGGCCCAGATGATGGAGCGGGCCGCGTCGGTCGAGTGGATCGTCGTCGCGAGCGACGTCGAGGCGATCATGCTCGAGTACAACCTCATCAAGGCACACCGCCCCCGCTTCAACATCCGCCTCGTGGACGACAAGAGCTACCCGTACCTGGCGGTCACAGTGGGAGAGGAGTGGCCGAAGGCGACTGTCATGCGGGGGGCGAAGCGCAAGGACACCCGCTATTTCGGCCCCTATGCGCATGCGCACGCGATCCGCGAGACCCTCGATCTGTTGCTCCGCTCCTTCCCGATCCGAACGTGCTCGGACGCCAAGTTCCGGCGCCACCAGCTCCTGGGAAGGCCCTGCCTGCTCTACGACATCGAGCGCTGCACGGGGCCGTGCGTGGGGGCGATCGGGTCCGAGGACTATCGGACGCTCGTGGCCGAGCTGATGGACTTCCTGGATGGTGACATCAAGCCCATCGTGGACCGCCTCGAGGCCGAGATGCGCCAAGCCTCCGGTGAACTCGAGTTTGAGCGCGCGGCGAGACTCCGCGACCGGCTCACCTCGGTTCGCCTGGCTGTCGAGCGCCAGCAAATGGTCACCGAAAGACCTGAGAACCTGGACGCCATCGGCATAGCCGAGGACGAGCTTGTCGCCGCCGTCCAGGTCTTCCATGTCCGCCGCGGCCGCGTGGTGGGTCGCCACGGCTTCATCGTGGAGAAGGTTGAGCCGCTCACGACGCCACAGCTCATAGGGCGGGTCATCGAGCAGCACTACGCGGAGACGCCCATCGGTATCCCTGGCGAGCTGCTGGTTCCCGAGCTGCCGGAGGAAATGGGCACGCACGAGGAATGGCTCGCGGGCCTGCGCGGCGGCAAGGTCTCAGTCAAGGTGCCCGTGCGGGGCCGCAAACGCGAGCTGCTCGCCACGGCGCGAAACAACGCCGAGGAGCAGTTGCGTCGCCACCATCTCAGGCGGGCGAGCGACCTTTCGAGCCGGGCCGCGGGCATCGAGGAGCTCCGGCTGGCGCTCGGTCTCGCCACGGCACCGCTCCGCATCGAGTGCTACGACATGAGCCATCTGCAAGGCACCGACTATGTGGGCTCGATGGTCGTGCTCGAGGACGGGTTGCCCAAGCCAAGCGATTACAGGCGCTTCAAGGTGTCGGCGGTCCAGGGCAACGACGACTACGGTGCGATGCACGAGGTGCTCACGCGACGTTTGCTCCGGCTCAAAGAGCCTCCGCCATCGACCGGCGAAGAGCCGGACGGCCACCGGCGACGCGGGCCGCGCTTCGCCTACCCGCCTCAGCTCCTCCTGCTTGACGGCGGCAAGGGCCAGCTCGGAGTGGGTGTGGCCGTACTCGAAGAGCTCGGCCTTACCGACGAGATCGCGGTGGCTTCCCTGGCAAAGCAGCTCGAGGAGGTCTTCGTTCCCGGCAATCCGGACGCGGTCAGGATCCGCCGCGACAGCGAGGCGATCTACCTGTTGCAACAGGCCCGTGACGAGGCGCACCGCTTCGCCATCGGGTACCACCGCCAGCTGCGGGGAAAGCGAATGACTCGCGGTGCCCTCGACGGCATCGCCGGGCTCGGGCCTTCCCGCAAGCGCAGACTGATCGCCGAGCTCGGCGGCGTGCGGGCGGTCCAGTCGGCTTCGGAGAGCGACCTCGCCGAGCTGAGCTGGCTGCCCGATGACGTTGCCGGTGCTGTCTACGCGCACCTGCACGCACGCAAAGCGAGCAAGGCCGAGTGAGCGCGACCGTCGATCCCTGGGAGCGCCACGCCAATTGGTGGCGTGAAACCTTCACGCACGGCGCGGACATCGAGTACGAGCTCCAGATCCTCCCGCTTTGCTCGGCCCACCTCGAGGGGGCGTCGGTGATCCTCGACCTCGGCAGCGGAGAGGGCCAGCTGGCCCGGCGCCTGGCGGTCGCGACCGGGGCCCCCCGGTTGGTGGTGGGCCTCGAGCCGTCGGTTGCCCAGCTCGCGAACGCCGTTGAGCAAGCGGGCGGGCCGCTTTACGTGCGCGGCGTCGGCGAGCGCCTTCCTTTCCCGGACGCCTCGTTCGACGGCGTCGTGTGTTGCGGGGTGATAGAGCACTGCAGCGACCCCGACGCAGTGCTGGCCGAGGCGGTTCGCGTGCTGGCGCCGGGCGGCTGCCTCCTCCTCCTTATCAATCACCCGCTGTTCCAGGGGACTGGGAGCGGGCTCATCGACGACGAGATCCTGGGCGAGCAGTACTGGCGCGTCGGCCCGTATCTCAGGGAGCAGGTCGCCTACGAAGAGGTCGACCCCGGCATACGCCTGCCCTTCGCCCATCGACCGCTGTCGCGTTACGTCAACCCCGTCACCGCCCTCGGCTGTGTGCTGACGCGCCTCGAAGAGCCGGAGCCGCCGCTCGAGTTCCTCGACGGCTCGATCGACCTCGAGCTCGAATCGGCCATTCCCCGGCTGCTTCTCCTCCGATTTGAGCGGTTGCGTGAGATGAACATGGGAAGATAGGGCCGATGGCCGAGTACTTGATTCTTGTCGGCATGTCCGGGGCGGGACGCTCCACGGCGGCGGCCACGTTCGAGGACCGGGGCTGGTTCGTCATCGACAATCTGCCGCCGGCGCTCATCGGCAAGATCGCCGAGCTGACTGGACAGGCGGGCGCCGAGTACGAGCGAATCTGCCTGGTGTCCGGACGCGGCGGCTACGAGGGCATCGCCGAGCTCGCTCCGGAGATCCGCAACCTGCGCTCCACCGGCGCCAGGGTGCGGGTGGTCTTCCTCGATGCCCCCGACGAAGTCCTCGTCAGGCGCTACGAGGGCACGCGGCGCCGCCATCCCGTCGAGGCCACGAGCGTGCTCGCCGCCATCCAGCACGAGCGCGAGATGCTCGGGGTCCTGCACGACGAAGCGGACGTGGTCGTCGACACCGGGGACCTGAACGTGCACGACCTCCGGGACCGCCTGATCGAGCTTGTCGACGGCGTCGGCTCCTCGGGCGGCATGCAGATCGCGGTCGTGTCCTTCGGGTTCAAGCACGGCTTGCCGCTCGACGTCGACCTCGTGTTCGACTGCCGCTTTCTGCCAAATCCCCATTGGGTCCCGAGCCTCCGCAACCTGAGCGGTCTCGACGCGGACGTCCGCGATTACGTCCTCCAGAACTCGGAGACCCAGGAGCTGCTTCGCCGCCTCGACGACCTGTTCGGCCTGCTCCTGCCCGCGTACGCCCGCGAAGGCAAGTCGTACCTGTCGATCGCCATCGGCTGCACCGGAGGACGCCATCGCTCGGTCGTGCTGGCCGAGGAGATCGCCGAGCGGATCCGCCAGCGAGGCTATGAGCCGGTCGTCCACCACCGGGACATCGAGAAGTGAACGGGTTGCCGGGCACTTTCGGCCCGAAAGTCGTCGCCATCGGGGGAGGGCACGGGCTCGCACAGACCCTGAGGGCTGCCCGGCTCTATGCCTCGGAGATAACCGCCATCGTCTCGGTGGCCGACGACGGCGGGTCGAGCGGGCGTCTTCGCGAGCAGCTCGGCATTCCCGCTCCAGGCGACTTGCGACGCTGCATAGGGGCGCTCTTGCCGGGACCCTCCGCGCTCGGCGACGCCCTCGAGCACCGCTTCGCCTCGGGGGAGCTGACCGGCCACGCCTTCGGCAACCTGCTCATCGCCGCCCTGGCGAGCACAACGGGCGACTTCGTCGCCGGCGTCGAGGAAGCCACGCGGCTGCTCGGGACTGTCGGACGAGTGCTCCCGGCCACGAAAGAGCCGGTGGTGTTGAAGGCCCAGACCGCCTCGGGAGAGCTGGTCGGCCAGGTGCTCATCAACAAGGGCGGAGAGATAGCGACGGTGTCGCTCGTCCCGCCCGATCCGGCACCACCCGAGGCGGCACTCGAGGCCATCTCCCACGCGGACCAGATCGTGCTCGGGCCGGGGTCGCTGTTCACGAGCGTGCTCGCGGCCTGCGTCGTGCCGAAGTTTCGCGACGCCCTGGTGGCGGCGCAGGGCAAGCGAATCTATGTGGCGAACCTTCGCGAGCAGGTGCCGGAGACCTCCGGGTTCGACGTGGCAAGGCTCCTCGGGGCGGTGCGGGCACACGGGATCCCGGTCGATATCGTGGTTGCCGACGCAGAAGCCCTTTCGCTCGGCGAGATGCCGGACGACGTTCGTCTTGTTGTCGCGCACCTGGCGGGAGCGGGACTCCGCGAGCACGACCCAGAGCTGCTCGCCGGCGAGCTGGCCCGACTCGTCCCAGATGGGGCGCTTTGCAGCTCTGTCGGCGCGTGAAGAAGAGTGTCGGCGGGATCTGCGCCGGCCGTGAAACTGTTTCGGTAGACGGACTACGAGAGAGGCGATGGAGTTGAGCGTTCGAGTCGGCATCAACGGTTTTGGGCGGATCGGGAGGAATTTCCTGCGTTCCGTTCTCGCTCTCGAGAAGGAGTCCGGCAAGCACTGCGGCGTAGAGGTCGTGGCGGTCAACGACCTCGTGTCGCGGGAAGCGAACGAGCACCTTTTACGCTACGACTCGACGTTCGGCCGCTTGGGCGTCGAAGTCGTGCACACCGATCCCGGCTTCAGCGTCGGAGGCCGGGAGATCACCGTCTTCGAGGAGAAGGACCCGAAGGCGATCGGATGGGGCGGCCTCAAGGTGGACGTCGTGATCGAGTCCACTGGGCGCTTCACCTCGAGAGACGCCGCCGAAGGCCATCTCGAGGCAGGTGCGAAGCGCGTGATCATCTCCGCCCCGGCCAAGGACGCCGACGCGACCTTCGTCGTCGGCGTGAACGACGATGCCTTCGACCCCGGCAAGCACTTCGTGGTGTCGGCGGCGTCGTGCACGACGAACTGTCTCGTGCCGATGGTGAAGGTGCTCGAAGATGCTTTCGGCATCAACCAGGGTCTCATGACGACCGTCCACGCCTACACGAACGACCAGTCAATACTTGACCTGGGTCGCGACAACCTGCGCCGGGCGAGGGCGGCAGCCGTCAACATCATCCCGTCCACCACGGGCGCGGCGCGGGCAACGAGCCTCGTCGTCGAGGCCATGAAAGGCCGGCTCGACGGCCAGTCCCTGAGGGTGCCGGTGCCGGACGGATCGATCACGGACCTCACTGCCGTTCTCGGTGCCAAGGTCGACGTCGGCGGGATCAACGCCGCTTTCAAGGCCGCCTCGCTCAGCGGACCGCTCAGTGAGGTCCTCATCTACAACGAGGACCAGATCGTTTCCAGTGACATTGTGGGCTGCCCGGCCTCGTGTACGTTCGACGCCACCCTCACGATGGCGATAGCCATGGACGAGTCCACGACGCTCGCGAAGGTCATGGGTTGGTACGACAACGAGTGGGGGTACTCCCACCGGCTCGTCGACCTTGCGCGCATCATCGGCCAGGCCTGAGGGGGATCACTTGATCAGGGGCATCCCGATCCTCGAGGACCTCGGCGACCTCGAGGGCAAGAGCGTCCTCGTCCGGGTCGATTTCAACGTCCCACTCAGCGAGACGATCTCGGGCGAGCGGGTCGTGGCCGACGACTTCAGGATCCGTGCCGCTCTCCCGACTCTGTTCTGGCTGCGCGACCACGGGGCTCGTGTCACCGCCTGTAGCCACCTCGGTCGTCCCAAGGGCAAGCCCGATCCCGAGTTCGACATGAGACCTGTCGCGGCGAGGCTCGCCGAGCTGATCGAGGGGGTGGATCTGCTCGAAAACCTTCGTTTTTCACCCGGCGAAGAGGCCAACGACCCGGACTTCGTCTCAAAGCTCGTGGAGGGCCACGACGCCTTTGTGAACGACGCCTTCGGCGCGTCGCATAGGGCGCACGCCTCGGTCGTGGGCCCGCCGAAGTACCTCCCTTCGGCCGCAGGACGGCTGATGGCCAAGGAGGTCGAGGTACTTACGGATCTTCTCGACTCGCCAGCGAGGCCGTTCGTTGCGGCCATCGGGGGCGCCAAGGTGACCGACAAGATGGGCGCGTTGCGGTCGCTCGCGGCCAAGGCCGACACCACCTTGATCGGCGGGGGGATGTCGTTCACGTTCTTGAAGGCGCTCGGCCACTCCATCGGGGCCTCGCTATGTGATCCGACCCATCTCGACGCCTGCGCCGAGCTGCTCGGCTCGCCCGCCCATGTCGTCTTGCCGTCCGACTGCAAGGCGCTCGCGCCGGGCCGCAAGCTCAGCATCGAACATCCGAGCGGCGACGACGAGGTCAAAGGCACCGATCGCGACGCCGGGCCGGACGTCGAGGCCTTCGGGCTCGAGATACCCGAGGGATGGCGCGGGGCCGACATCGGACCCGCGACGATCGCTCAATTCGCCGGGATCATCGGCGCGGCGCGCACAGTTCTGTGGAACGGACCGATGGGCGTGTTCGAGGACGACCGCTTCGCCGAAGGCACCAAGGCCGTGGCGGAGGCTGTCGCGAACTGCCCTGGCCACACGGTGGTCGGGGGCGGAGACAGTGTGGCGGCCCTGGCTGAACTGGGGCTGGAGGACAAGATCGATCACGTGTCAACTGGCGGGGGGGCCACTCTTGAATTGCTCGAAAACGGCGATCTCCCAGGCCTGGCGGCTCTGCGGTCTGCCCCGAACGCGAGGCCTGATGCGCGCTGAGCCACACGACACGGCGGGCACACGCGACGCCGCCAGAGCGACTTCGAGAGCAAACCCGTGAGCACCAAGGGCAGTGATCGTGGGCGGTTGGTGAGCGGCAACTGGAAGATGCACCACACCCACTACGAGGCGATCCAGGTCGTCCAGAAGCTCGCGGCACTTCTGCGAGCGGCACCGCTCCCGGACGGGACAAGCCTCTCGCTGCACCCGTCGTTCACGTCGCTCCGATCCGTGCAAGCGGCACTCGAGTCGGACTCTGTCCCGGTCGCGCTGGGCGCGCAGACC
>JBEKBI010000012.1:0-72401 GCA_050015475.1 Acidimicrobiales bacterium
ACCCGGCAAAGGGTTGGCCAGGTGTCGTCTTGCAGCTCATCTCGGCGGAACGTGGCTGCGCCCGCTACCACGAGGACTTCGTGACCAAGTGCGGCGACGTCCTGGCCGCCAGTGCGCGGGCCTTCGACAGAGCCGCCCGACAGGACCGGACGACAGCCAATGAGCTGAGCGAGCTGCTTTGACGCTCTTTGCAGGTGGCGGATCGCGCTTGCCGCCTGCTCGGCCGCGGTCAGCTCGGCCTTGAGCCGTTGACATACGCGGGACGCCACGATACCTGCGGGACGACTTGGTCACGAAGCCCAGCCAGACATTCCCCGTACCAAGAATGTTTACCGAGTCTCCAGTTGGGCTTGATCAGGCAGTCATCACAGGAAGCCAACAGCCGAACCAACAACCCCGTCTCGAGGCGCATGGTCGGCCGGCAAGTGCGCGTGCCAGGGGGCGGTGCTGGTGCGCTTGACGGCCTACCAACCGCCTGCTGCACTGGCGAGCAACTGATCAAGATACCCACGGAGTGAGCGCCGGCTCCCAAGTCCGAGCCTCTCAGAACGAGCCACCGGCGACCAACGCGCATCCCGGGGCTATAACTCCTAAGGCCAAAGTTACAGTCTGTTAAGCGCCATTGGATTTAGCGGTAGTCATCGGCAATAATGGATCTATGCCAGCCAGAAAAAAGCCAGCCAAGCCGGGCCTCTCTCCGTCGCACAAAGACGCGCTTGCGGAGGGTCGGCGCCAAGGGAATGCCGTACGCCGGTACCTTGTCGCGCTGGAACGGTCCAAGCCGCGTCGTGGGCGCTCAACTAGCACAGAGGCCCTGAAGGCACGTCTCGTAGATCTCGAGGCGAAGCTCGCCACTGCCGACCCGCTTCAGCGAATTCATCTGATCCAGGAGCGGCGCAACCTCGAGCGTCGCATTGAGGGCGCCAGCGCCGAAGCCGAGGACGACCTCCCCGAGCTCGAGAAGGCCTTCATCGCAGTGGCGGCCGACTACGGGTCTCGCAAGGGAATCGACTACGCGACTTGGCGTGAGGCAGGGGTATCGGCGGACGTGCTCCAAAAGGCGCAAATCCACTGGAGTCGCCGGTCCTAGATTCAGCCCTGGCCTGAAGTGGCATCAGGCCAACCGTTCAGCCGAGAACATCCTCCAGGGCAGCGAGGGTGCGCTGGACCCTCGCGAGCGACCGACCTAGATCGAACGCTTCGTCGAGCGCCTTATTTGTGCGTTCCCGACTGCCGAAGGCGGCGACCACGTCGGGATCCTCTTCGAGCAGGACCCGGAACGGGCGCTTCTGCTCGTAAGAGGCGCGCGCGTCACGTTGCACGACGCGGTAGGCGTCGTCGCGGGTCAGCCCCGCGCCTATCAGTGCGAGCAGTACCGGATGCGAGAAGACGAGCCCGTATGACCCCTCGAGAAGGTTCTCGCGCATGCGGTCCTCATGGACGACCAGCCCGTCGATGACTCGGGTCATTGTCTTGGCTGCGTAATAGGCGAGGAGGCTGGCGTCCGGAAGAACGATCCGTTCGACCGAGCTGTGCGAGATATCTCGTTCGTGCCAGAGCGCGACGTCCTCGAGCCCGGCGGCCAGATACCCGCGCAGCACCCGCGCGAGACCGACGAGGCGTTCGGCGGTAATGGGGTTCCGCTTGTGTGGCATGGCGGAGGACCCCTTCTGACCGGCATGGAAAGGCTCCTCGACCTCACCGATCTCGGTTCGCTGCAGGTGGCGGATCTCGGTGGCAAGCGCCTCGATCGTGGTGCCGAGCGCCGCGCAAACGTAGAGGTACTCGCCGTGGCGGTCCCGCGCGATCACCTGCGTAGCTGGGACAGGTTTGAGGCCGAGAGCGTTGCAGACGTGCTGCTCTACCCGCGGGTCGATGCTGGAATAGGTCCCGACGGCTCCGGAGAGCTTGCCGACGGTAATCGCATCCGTCGCCCGTTCAAGACGCGTCCTGTCGCGGTCGACTTGCAGGCAAAACAGCGCCAGCTTGGAGCCGAAGGTGGTTGGCTCGGCATGCATCCCGTGTGTCCGGCCGACGATGGGAGTGTTGGCGAATTCATACGCCCGACGCTTGAGAACCGATACGAGGTCGTCCACCGCGCCGAGGAGAAGTTTGCCCGCGCGGACGAGTGTGAGGCACAACGCGGTGTCAACGAGGTCGGACGACGTCAGGCCGTAATGGATCCAGGACCCCTCGGGCGCGCCGATCGAGTCTTGCACGACGTCGACAAAGGCGGCGACGTCGTGATCGACAACCGCTTCCCGCTGGGCGACCCGCTGGACGAAGCCGGCATCGATTCGTGGCGCGCGGGCACGACACTCGCTTGCGTCAGCGATGGGGATCACACCGAGCTTTGACCACGCTTCCACTGCCAGGAGCTCTATCTCCAGCCACGTGCGGAAGCGGGTCTCGTCGGAGAAGATTGCCGACATCTCAGGCAATGAATAGCGCGTGATCACAACTCACGGCTCCCGTTGGCCTCCCCGAATGCACGACGCCGGATCATTGCCCGATTCATGATTCGAGCCGCACGTATTGCTCGCGCCCAGGTCCCACCCCGACATATAACACTGGCACGCCGGTGTACTCGGCGATGGCGTCGAGGTAAGAACGGGCGGCCTTCGGAAGGTCCGATACGGTCCGAGCTCCGGACAGGTCGACGCGCCAGCCCGGCAGTTCGCGGTATACCGGCGTGACGCGGTGCAGCACAGACTGGTGGTAGGGGACGTGCTCGTAAAGCTCTTCGCCGTCGAGATAGCCAACGCAAATTTTTACGGTGTCGAAGGCAGAGAGGACATCGAGCTTGGTGATCGCGATTTCAGACAGCGAATTGAGTCGCGCGGCGTGACGTAGCAGGACAAGGTCAAGCCATCCCGGTCGCCGCCGTCGTCCGGTGTTGGTCCCGTATTCATGCCCGAGCTCGACGAGCATGTCGCCTCGTTCATCTTTGAGCTCGGTGGGCAGCGGGCCGGAGCCGACGCGGGTCACATACGCCTTTGCGATGCCCACAACTCGATTGATGTCCCGAGGACCGATGCCGGTCCCGACACAAGCTCCTCCGGCCGTGGGATTTGAGGATGTCACGAAGGGATAGGTCCCGTGGTCCAGGTCGAGGAATGTGGCCTGGGCGCCTTCGAGCATTATCTCCTGGCCGGAGTCGAGCGCGTCGTGGACGATCTTCACCGAGTCACCGATCATCGGCGCTAATGAGGGAGCGACCTCATCGAGGTACTGAGCCGCGATCTTGTTCGCATCAAGGGGAAGGCGGTTGTAGACCTTGGCCAGAATGGCGTTCTTCTCCTTGAGGACGACGTCGAGCTTCTGCCTGAAGATCTTGGGGTCCAGGAGGTCCTGCACCCGCAAGCCGATCCGAGCGGCCTTGTCCGCGTACGCCGGCCCGATACCGCGCTTGGTGGTTCCGAGCTTTGCCTTGCCGAGGTGGCGCTCTGTGAGCCGATCGAGCTCGATGTGGTACGGCATCACCAGGTGCGCGTTTCCCGACACGACGAGCCGGCTCAGGTCGATGCCTCTTGCTTCCAAGGCGGCCCGTTCGGCCAGCAGCACGGTCGGCTCCACTACTACGCCGTTGCCGATGACAGGTGTGACGTGCTCGTAGAGGGCCCCGCTCGGTATGAGCTGGAGGGCGAAGGTTTCGCTCCCGACGACGATCGTGTGGCCAGCGTTGTGCCCGCCCTGGTAGCGCACTACGACGTTCGCGCTGCTGGCGAGGAGGTCGGTCAACTTCCCCTTGCCCTCATCACCCCACTGCGTTCCGACAACCACGGTCGCGGGCACGTCACTCCTTCGGATCGTGAGGGAATTGAGCCGTTATCTTGGCGATTTTGCGCTCAGGGTCTGGCGCGCGCAGTGTACCCCAGCAGCTGCCTCGTCCAACGAGGAACCGTTCGCATCGGGCCCGTACCAGTACCAGGCGTCTGGAGCGAGCGGGGAGCCGCGGTTACCCGGCGGCTGGTGGCACCCGACCCACCTCGGCGTTTGTGCCGATCTCGATGTAAGGATGTTCCACTGGATTCAGCCACCGCATCACGCGCAGCAGACGTGGGATGGGCAAAGCGATGCATCCCTGCGTCGCGCCGTTCATCCAGGCGTGGAGGAAGATTCCCGAACCCGGTGCGTTGACCCCTCCGATCGTCGGGTTGTCGTTGTACTCGATCACGACGAGGTACGGATAAGCCGTGGTCTCAGTCCAGAGAGGCTCGGACCACGCCGCGAAGTTTGGCGTCGATCCGCAGCGGACGTGAACGAAGCGGTTGTACCGGTTGGAATAGGGGTCCTCGTCCCACCAGTCACCACACACGAGACGGTGGTACCAGTCGTTCAGCCCACCGGGGTTCGCGCGATCGCCGTACGCGCGGCGGCTCAGTGCGTACACCCCGGTGGGAGTCGCGTGGTCGCCTTCGCGACGGGCGTCGCGCAAGTCTCCAGAGCCGATCTCGGCTTGCCAGGTCGAGAACACGCGCTTCCAGGGAGCGGACGCCTTCACCCTTTGGTAGGTCCGGAAGGTCGCGAGGTAGTTGGGCGGGTCGTAGGTTCGGCTCGACACGACGATGAGCTGTCGCGCAGAGGCCGGGATCGCGAAGCGCGACTTCGGCGTCGAGCCTCTCCCTGCCGCCGCCGGTCCTGTCGCAAGCGCCAAGGCGGCCATGGCGAGCAGGATCGCGGCCATCACCGAGATCGGCCTCGCAGCAAGGGAACGAGGTCGGCGGGCTGGCCGCGAAGACGCCACTGCCGAAGTCTTGCATCGCTCAACTAAGAGGAGGGGTCGGGAGTGCCGTGGGTACGTCGCCACTGCCCTGCAGGAGGTGAGAGGGGTGAGCCGTCCGCGAGAGATGGTGGTGGCTGCGGGACCGCCACAACGCGGCCTCGCCCCCCTTTCCGGCACGCCGAGGCGCCCCGAGCGGCCCGCGTGTTGCGCCCGGTCCCTACGACGCACGGCCAGGGCGGAGATCGCAGTTATCGTGCAGTGCCGCTGGATCCCCGGCGGTCGCCATGCCTCCGGAGAAGGGAGCCCAGCAATGCGGGTGCTGTTGTCGACCTACGGGGGACGCGGTGACGTCGAGCCGCTGTTGGGGCTCGCGGTCGCCTTGCAGGAACTCGGCGCGGAAGTGCGGATGTGTGTGCCGTCCGATCGCGCGGAACGGCCGATCGAACTCGGCCTGCCGGTCGTGCTCGCCGGCCCCCCGGTGCGCCCGTTAGTGCAGGGAGTGACGAGCCCGTCGCCGGCTGACCTGCCCGGGATCGCGGCCGAGGTCATGTCCGCGCAATTCGACAACCTGGCAGCGGCAGCCGAGGGATGCGACGCGTTGCTGGCGACGGGCCTCCTGCCGGCCGCGGCGAGTGCCCGATCGGTGGCCGAGAAGCTCGGCATCTACTACGTCTACGCGGCTTACTGCCCCATCTTCCTTCCCTCGCCGCTCCACGCGCCGACTCCGTTCCCGGGTCGGCCGTTTCCCCTGGGCATGGACGACAACCGGGAGCTGTGGGAGCTGCAATCTCGGGTCGCGGACGACCTGTTTGGCGAATCGCTCAACATCCGCCGGGCGGCGATTGGCCTTCCATCGGTCAGCAACGTCTGCCAATACGGCTTCACCAGCCACCCCTGGTTGGCGGCAGACCCGACGCTCGGTCCGTGGCCGGAACCGGCTGATCTCGATGTCGTGCAAACCGGCGCATGGATCCTGCCGGATGCGCGCCCGCTCCCAGCCGAACTGGCGGCCTTCCTCGACGCCGGCAGACCGCCGGTTTACGTGGGCTTCGGCAGTATGCGCGCCCCAACAGACATCGCCCGGGTGGCGGTCGAGACGATTCGCGCCGAGGACCGTCGCGCGGTCTTTGCTCGAGGCTGGGCCGATCTGGATTCGATGGAAGACGCGGACGACTGCTTTGTCGTCGGCGAGGTCAACCAGCAGACACTGTTTCGCCGGGTGGCGGCCGTCGTGCACCACGGCGGCGCGGGGACTACGACCGCGGCCGCCAGAGCCGGTGCGCCGCAGGTTGTGATCCCCCAGATGGCGGACCAGCCATACTGGGCCGCCCGGGTCGCGGAGCTGGGAATAGGCGCGGCACATGACGGCCCGACGCCGAGCGGCGAGTCGCTTCTCGCCGCGCTCAGGACCGCCCTCGACCCCGAGACCCGCGCGCGAGCGGCCGCCAAGGCCGGCACGATCAGGACCGACGGCGCGATGGCGGCCGCGAAGCTGCTGGCCGATTTGGTCGTTCACGCGAATCCGTCAGTGTCGGCGTGAACCCCATCGGGTCGGCGCCGGCAAGTCAGTTGAAGACGAGCCGGTCTGACTCGACGTCGATCTTGATCGTGTCGCCTTCTTTGTAGCGGCCTTCGAGAATGGCGATCGCCAACGGGTCGCCGACCTCGCGTTGAATCAGCCGGCGCAGCGGGCGCGCCCCGAAAGACGGGTCATAGCCGTGGTCGCCAAGCCACATCTCGGCCTCCGGTGTGAACTCTGCCGATATGCGTCTCGTCTCGAGCCGCCTCTCGAGGTGGGCTAGTTGCATTCCAACTATCGCGAAAAGGTCTTCGCGTCCCAGGGGCCGGAAGCGGACGATCTCGTCGACGCGGTTGAGGAACTCCGGCTTGAAGGTGTCTTCGAGATCGCCGCGGAGGTTGGACGTCATGATCAGAACGGTGTTGGTGAAGTTGACTGTGCGCCCCTGGCCGTCGGTCAGGCGCCCGTCGTCGAACACCTGCAGGAGGATGTTGAACACGTCGCTGTGCGCCTTCTCGATCTCGTCAAGGAGAACGACGGCGTAAGGGCGCCGCCGTACCGATTCGGTCAGCTGTCCACCCTCCTCGTACCCGATGTAACCGGGGGGCGCGCCGACGAGCCGTGAGACGCTGTGCTTCTCCTGGTACTCGCCCATGTCGATGCGGATCATCGCCCGTTCGTCGTCGAAGAGCACCTCGGCTAGGGCCTTGGCGAGTTCGGTCTTGCCCACGCCCGTCGGGCCGAGGAAGAGGAACGAGCCGATGGGACGGTTCGGGTCCGAGAGCCCCGCACGACTCCGCCGGATGGCGTTCGCCACGGCTGTCACCGCCTCCTCCTGGCCCACCACCCGTTCGTGCAGGGAATCCTCGAGGTGGACGAGCTTGTGGACCTCGCCTTCCATGAGTCGCGACACGGGGATGCCGGTCGAGCGGCTCACGACTTCTGCGATGTCCTCTTCGTCGACCTCCTCCTTCAGCATCTTCTGCTCGGACTGAAGCGCGGCCAGCTTCTCTGTGGCTGCCTCGACGCGGTCCTCGAGAGCGGGAACCTGGCCGTAACGGATCTCGGAGGCCTTGGCGAGATCGCCTTCGCGAGCGAAGCGCTCCGCTTCCTGGCGAGCGCTTTCGAGATCACCCTTGAGAGCGCGGATTGTGGAGATGGCGTCCTTCTCCGACTGCCAGTGGGCCGTCATCGCGGTCTGTTTCTCGGTCAGGTCACCGAGCTCGGACTCCAATCGGACGAGCCGCCCAGCCGACGCCGCGTCGGTTTCCTTCTGGAGGGCAACGCGTTCGATCTCGAGCTGACGGATGCGACGCGTGACGACGTCGATCTCGGTCGGCATGGAGTCGATCTCGATGCGGAGACGGCTGGCGGCTTCGTCAACGAGATCGATCGCCTTGTCGGGGAGGAAGCGGCCAGTCACATAGCGGTCAGAGAGCACCGCCGCCGCGACGAGAGCAGCGTCCTGGATGCGCACTCCGTGGTGGACTTCGTAACGCTCCTTTAGGCCGCGCAGGATCGCGATCGTGTCGGCAACGGAAGGTTCCGGGACGATGACGGGCTGAAAGCGGCGCTCCAGGGCGGCATCCTTCTCGATGTGCTTGCGGTACTCGTCGAGCGTGGTCGCGCCGATCAGGCGCAACTCCCCTCGCGCGAGCATCGGCTTGATCATGTTGCCCGCGTCCATCGCGCCCTCGGCCGCGCCGGCGCCGACGATGGTGTGCAGCTCGTCGATGAAGGTGACGACCTCGCCCTCCGAGTCCGAGATTTCCTTCAGCACGGCCTTCAGACGCTCCTCGAACTCCCCGCGGTACTTCGCGCCGGCGACCATGGAGGCGAGGTCCAGCCCGATGAGCCGCTTGTTTTTCAGCGACTCGGGGACGTCACCTTCGACAATGCGCGTGGCGAGGCCCTCGACGATCGCCGTTTTGCCCACGCCGGGCTCACCTATAAGCACCGGGTTGTTCTTCGTGCGCCGGGACAGGACTTGGATCACGCGACGGATCTCGTCGTCCCGCCCGATGACCGGGTCGAGGTTGCCTTTGCGCGCCAGGTCCGTCAGGTCGCGGCCGTAGCGTTCCAGCGACTGGTACTGCTCCTCGGGGTTCTGGGACGTGACGCGATGGCTGCCGCGGACCTCCTGCAGCGCCTTGAGGAAGTCGTCGCGGTCGATTCCGAGGCGGCTCGCAAGTGCGAGGAGGATGTGCTCCATCGATAGGTACTCATCGCCCATCTCGCGGCGCGCCTCGTCAGCGATCTCGAAGGCTTGAGACAGCTCGCGGCTGAAGGTCGGCTCGCCTCCGCCGTAGGTCTTGGGGATCCTGGCGAGCGCCTCAGCTACGCGGTTGCGGGCCGAGAGCGGAGCGATGCCGAGACGGTCCAGGAGCGGGATCGCGACCCCGCCCTCTTGCGAGAGAGCGGCGGACAGGAGATGGTCTTCGGTGAGCTCCGCGTGCTGGGAAGCCTTCGCCAACGCGAGGGCGTCCCTGACTGCCTCCTGGGTCTTGAGCGTCCAACGGTTCGGGTCAATGGTCATCGCGGATGTCCCCCAATTTCATTGGCCGACGTTGCATACAACATGATGCTGCCTGCCTGTTTACCTGCCCGTCGTCCGACGCGCCGGGAGACGGTTCTTCGAGACCGGCACAAGATCGCGGCGGTACTGGCGGTGCACCTGTTCGATCGCTGCCCGAGCGGCGGCGCGTGTCACCTCGAGCTCTGCGCGCAATCGGGCGATCTGGTCCTCGAGCTCCATCACGCGCCGGACGCCCTCGAGGTTCAACCCCGCGTTGGTCAGCCTTTGGATGCAGCGCAGATGGGCGATGTCCGCCTCGCTGTAGCGGCGATTGCCGCCACCGGTGCGGGCAGGGTCCAACAGTCCCTTCCGCTCGTAGATACGAAGGGTCTGAGGATGGACACCTGCAAGCTCGGCTGCGACGGAGATCACATAGACCGCCCGCGTTGAACCGTCACCCGAGTCGCGTTGTGACGGATTGTCGGCCATGCTCACACCCCCAAGTGCTGCCGAGGCGAGCCGTCAAGCGTCTTCGCGAGAGCCTCGACGGCCTTTCGCTGCTCATCGTTCAAGTGATCCGGGACCACTACGTCGACTGTCACAAGCAAGTCACCCGCAGTCGAGCCGCTCGCCACACCTCGGCCTTTCACGCGGAAGGTCCTCCCCTGTTTGGTCCCAGGCGGGATCTTCAAGGTGACTGGGCCGTCGAGCGAAGGCACAGTGATCGCTCCGCCGAGAGTGGCCTCGGGATAGGTGACCGGGACCCGGATTGTGAGATTCCGGCCTTTTCGCCCGAAAAGTGGGTGCGGCGCCACGTGGACCGTTACGAACAGGTCGCCAGCCGGTCCCCGGTTGGCCCCCGCCTCGCCTCGCCCCTTCACTCGGATGCGCTGGCCGTCCTCGACCCCGGCGGGAATCCGGACCTTGACCTGTCGTTGTCGCCGCTCGAGTCCAGTGCCCTTGCATGCCGGGCACGGGTCCACGACACGGGTGCCGCGGCCCTGGCAGTCCGGGCAGGGCGACGAAAGCGAGAACATGCCCTGGTTGTCATTGAGTACGCCGAGCCCGCCGCAACGAGGGCACACCACCGGGGCGGTTCCGGGACGCGAGCCTGAACCGGAGCATGTCGAGCATCGTGTCCCACTAGAGACGTTTACGGTCGTGACCACGCCGTCGACCGCGTCTTGAAATGAAAGGTGCAGCTCGGCCTCGAGGTCGTGGCCGCGACGGGGACCACTGCCCGGCGCGTTGCGGCCGCTCTGGCGACCGGCCTTCCCGAACAGTCCGCCGAAGATGTCGGACAGATCGTCGATGCGGAAGTTGAAGGCTCCTCCACCGTCACCGCCACCCGCGGGTCCTCCGAAACCACCGAGGCCGCTCAAGGGGCCGAGGCGTCTGAGCTCGTCGTACTCCTTGCGCTTCTCAGGGTCGCCGAGGACGTCGTAGGCGGCCGAGATCTCCTTGAAGCGCTCCTCCGAGCCAGGATGGGAATCGGGGTGATATTCCTTCGCGAGCTTTCGGTAGGCGCGGCGGAGGTCCTTGTCGGTCGCCTTGTCGGAGACGCCGAGTGTCTTGTAGTAGTCGGTCGTGTACCAGTCGCGTTGCGGTGCCATGGCGGGGCTTTTCAGCCTTTGACGACGACCATCGCCGGGCGGAGCACCTTTGACCTCAAGAGGTACCCGGCTCGCATGACCTGGACTACTGTCGGCCCGCCTTCCGCGCCCGCCTTGAGTGCTTTGTTCGCCTTGCCCGACTTCGGCGCCTTAGTAGTGCCAGCTCGGCTCGCCGTGGGTGACGCGGCTTCCAGGTCTTGAGCGGAGTCCTCAGCGACATGGCCGACGGCGTCGTGGACTGTGGGGTCGAAGGGCACACCCGTGGAGTCGATTCGCTCGATGCCCTCACGGGCGAGGATGTCTCGCAGCAACGAGTCGATCTGCTCGAGGGCCTTGCCCTCGTCAGTGGGGGTGGCCTGGCTCCGCACGTGTTCGATGGCGAGGTCGAGGGCGTCGAGCACCGGCAGGAGACGGACGCACAGGCCCTCAGTCGCGCGGGTGGAAAGCTCATCCTGTTGGCGTGCGGAGCGCTTGCGGAAGTTGTCGAAATCCGCCTGGAGCCTTTGGAGTGCTTCGAGGTATTCGTCGCGCTCAGCGGCAAGGATCGCCTCGTCGACTTGAGCTTCCAAACCCTCCGCGGCCTTGGCTGGATCGGTACCCCAGTCGAGGACAGAGTCCAACGTCAGCTCGGGTAGCTCCGCCGGCTCAGCGTTCGCACCGTCGGGGACGTTCTCGTCGCCGGGGCGCGCGGAGGAAAAGCTTTCGGGGATTTCCCTGCTCTCGCCCTCCTCCGAGCCGCGTTCGGCTGCGGACCGTTTCGGGTCGCCTGGCGCGCCTGTCACGGAGTCGCCGTGCCCGGATCGTCGACGATCTCAGCGTCAACGACCTCGTCGTCGTTCGGCCCGCTTTGGCTGCCTGAACCATCTGATCCGTCACCGCTGGCGCTGCCTGCGGACTGCTGCTGCGCCGCTTGCTCGTAGAGTCGCTGGCCGAGGGTCTGCGAGGCGTTGCGCAGCGTCTCGGTGTCGCGACGGATCCGCTCGTAGTCGGTTCCCTCGGTCGACTCCCGCAGGCTCTTGAGGGCGCTCTCGACCCGCTCGCGGTCTTCCGCCGGGACCTTGTCGCCCTGGTCCTTCAGCAGCTTCTCGGTCTGGTAGACGAGGGCATCCGCGTTGTTGCGGGTCTCGGCTTCTTCCTTGCGTTGGCGGTCATCGGCGGCGTGCTGTTCGGCGTCGCGCACCATCCTGTCGATGTCCTCTTTGGGGAGGGACGTCTGGCCGGTGATGGTGATCGACTGCTCCCGACCTGTCGCTAGGTCCTTGGCCGACACGTGGACGATTCCGTTCGCGTCAATGTCGAAGGCGACCTCGATCTGTGGTACGCCTCGCGGCGCCGGCGGCAGGTCGACGAGCTGGAACTTGCCCAGCGTCTTGTTGTACATGGCCATGTCGCGCTCGCCCTGAAGGACGTGGATCTCGACCGAGGGCTGGTTGTCGTCCGCGGTCGTGAAGATCTCGGAGCGCTTCGTGGGGATGGTCGTGTTCCGCTCGATGAGCCTGTGGGTGATTCCGCCCTTGGTCTCGATGCCGAGGCTGAGGGGCGTCACGTCGAGCAACAGGATGTCCTTGACTTCGCCCTTCAGAACGCCGGCCTGGATCGCAGCGCCGACAGCGACGACTTCGTCCGGGTTGACGCCCTTGTGGGGCTCCTTGCCGGCGAGCTGCACGACGAGGTCGTAGATCGCGGGCATCCTGGTGGAGCCACCGACCAATACGACGTGGTCGATGCTGCTGGTGCTGAGACCCGAGTCCTTGATGGCTTGCTCGAACGGGCCCTTGCAGGCGTCGACGAGGTCTGACGTGAGCTCCTGGAACTTCGACCGCGTGAGCTTCAGGTCTAGGTGCTTCGGGCCGGTGTCGGTAGCAGTGATGAAGGGCAGGTTGATCGTTGTCTCCTGAACTGCCGAGAGCTCGATCTTGGCCTTCTCGGCCGCTTCCTTGAGGCGCTGCAGGGCCATCTTGTCGTTGGAAAGGTCAACGCCCTCGGTGTCCTTGAACGTCTTGACGAGCCAGTCCATGACGCGCTGGTCCCAGTCGTCCCCACCGAGGTGGGTGTTGCCCGAGGTCGATTTCACCTCGAAGACCCCTTCGCCGATTTCGAGGACGGACACGTCGAAGGTGCCGCCGCCGAGGTCGAACACGAGCACGGTCTGGTCGGCGCGCTCTTTGTCGAGGCCGTAGGCGAGCGCAGCGGCCGTCGGCTCGTTGATGATTCTCAGGACCTCGAGGCCGGCGATCTGGCCGGCCTCTTTGGTGGCCGTGCGCTGGGCGTCGTCGAAGTAGGCGGGGACCGTGATGACGGCCTGGTTGACGGTGTCGCCCAGGTACGCCTCGGCGTCGCGCTTCAGCTTCTGGAGGATCCTCGCGGAGATTTCCTGCGCTTTGTAGGACTTGCCGTCAATGTCGATCGACCAACTCGTCCCCATCTGCCTCTTGACAGATCGGACAGTCCTATCCGGATTGGTGATCACTTGGCGCTTGGCGACCTCGCCGACGAGCACCTCGCCGGACTTCGTGAAGCCAACGATGGACGGTGTCGTCCGCCCGCCCTCGGCGTTCGGGATCACCGTGGGTTCGCCTGCCTCGAGGAACGCCACCACCGAGTTAGTCGTGCCTAGGTCGATTCCGACGGCCTTGGACATTCTGAAAGCCTCCACTTCCTGGGACGCCAACCGCTTGGGCGCCCACACTCATTCGTACGAGAGGCATTATAGCAAACTTGAGTGTCTGATTGTCAAGATCGAGAATTGCAGTCTGAATGTGTCACCGGCGCATCAAACTGCAGTTCGGAGGGGGTGAGCCCGCCGACAAGCTCTGGGCACGCGTCGCCCGAGTTCCGGAAGATAGCCTCGCGGCATGCCCACGCTTGTTGTCTTGCGCCACGGTGAGAGCACTTGGAACGCCGAGAACCGGTTTACCGGATGGACTGACGTCGACTTGAGCGCGGCGGGGGAGGCCGAAGCCCGGGAGGCCGGACGGCTTTTGGGCGCCGAGGAGGGCCTCGTTATCGACACGGTCCACACTTCGGTGCTGACTCGGGCGGTGCGGACGGCGAACCTTGCTCTCGACGAGATGGGCCTTTCGTTCCTCCCGGTCCGTCGGAGCTGGCGTTTGAACGAGCGCCACTACGGCGCGCTGCAGGGGACCAACAAGAAGGAGGCATCGGCCAATTTCGGGCCCGAGCAGGTGAAGGTCTGGCGGCGCAGCTATGCGACTCCGCCACCCTCGCTCGAAGCAGGCGACCCGCGCCATCCGGCGAACGACCGTCGCTACCGGTACCTCGCACCGAGCGCACTGCCTTCGACCGAATGTCTCGCTGATGTGGTGCGTCGCGTCGTGCCGTATTGGGAGGATGCCCTAGCACCGGAGCTAGCGACCGGCACCACACCGTTCGTCGTCGCCCACGGCAACAGCATCCGGGCGTTGACGATGTACCTGGAGCACATCTCCGAGTCCGACATCGTCGGCCTCGAGATCCCGACGGGATGGCCCCGGATCATCACGTTGGACGCCCACCTCAACTTTGTCGAGGGCCGTTATCTCGGGGACCCAGCTGCCGTGAAGGCGGCCGCGGAAGCAGTTGCAGCCCAGGCCGGACCCGTGGAGGCGAGCTGATCGCGGCTGAGATGGGCACCCGGGCCTTGTCGACCCCGTGACCTGAGGTCAGGCGCGACCTTGGTCGGATCCCCCCCGGCTCAGCGCTCGTCGCCTTGGAAGTTCTCGAAATACCTGCTCGGCGTTGGCCCGCGTTGGTGTTGGTATTTCGAGCCGAGCTCAGGTGAGCCATACGGGATGGCGGCGGGCGTCGTCATGCGCAGGAAGCTGATCTGGCCGATCTTCATGCGCGGGTACAAGGTGATCGGAAGGTTGGCAACGTTGGAAAGCTCGAGCGTCAGGTAGCCGTCCCAGCCAGGGTCCACGAAACCGGCCGTGGAGTGGATCAAAAGGCCAAGCCTGCCAAGGCTGGACTTACCCTCGAGCCGGCCGACGAGGTCGTTCGGGAGGGTCACCCGCTCGAGGGTGGCTCCGAGCACGAACTCGCCCGGGTGCAGCATGAGGACGTCGTCGTCCTGAATGGCTACGAGTTCGGTGAGCTCTTCCTGGTCTTCCCTGACGTCGATCGCCCGCAGATTGTGGTTGCGGAATACGCGGAAGAACCTGTCGACGTGCAGGTCGACCGAGGAGGGCTGGATACAGGTCTCGTCGAGCGGATCGATGACAATTCGTCCCGCCGCTAGCTCTTCACGGATCGTCTGGTCGGAGAGGATCATGGCTGTGGGCAGGATAGTCGCCCGGGGGAGAGAAATCCGGGTGACAACCTTGTCACAAGCACGGTAGGGTTGCAGCTGTGCCGCACGACGGGTTGACGATTCACGAAGCGGCCGCCACGACCGGCTGGTCGGCCCGTATGTTGCGGTACATCGAAGAAGCCGGCCTCGTGGCGCCGCGCCGTTCGCCGTCCGGTTACCGCCTGTACGGCCCTGCCGAGCTACAGCGCCTCCGCACATTGCGGGAACTGCTTGACGCTTTCGGGATTGAGCTGAACGACGTGGGTTTCGCCGGTCGCCTCCGTGGCGACGGCCGACTCCGCGCCGGGCTCGAGGCGTGGTTCAGATCTGAGGCGGTGCGACCGGCGGAAGTGGCACCGGGACAGTGGCTGGCTTTCGAGCAGCAAAAGCACATGCAGTTGTTGGCCGCCGCCATGAGTGGTCCCAACAAGGAGCCGGTCGTGACCGCGGTCGGCGGGAGCAAGGAGATCGTATGAGCTTCGACTTCAAGGTGGCTGATCTTTCCCTCGCCGAGTTCGGGCGGAAGGAGATCGAACTGGCCGAGCACGAGATGCCTGGCCTGATGGCCATCCGGCACGAACAAGCCGAGGCGCAGCCACTCCGCGGTGCCCGCATCTCGGGATCGTTGCACATGACTGTGCAGACCGCCGTCCTGATCGAGACGCTCGCCGCTCTTGGTGCTGAGATCCGCTGGGCCTCTTGCAACATCCTCTCGACTCAGGATCACGCGGCTGCGGCAGTTGTCGTCGGCCCCGACGGCACGCCCGAGGATCCGCGCGGCTGGCCCGTGTTCGCATGGAAGGGCGAGAGCCTCGAGGAGTACTGGCACTGCACCGACCAGATGTTGCGGTGGCCGGACGGTGCCGGCCCGAACATGATCCTCGACGATGGCGGCGACGCCACGTTGCTCGTGCACAAGGGCGTCGAGTTCGAGAAGGCAGGGACAGTACCGGATCCGGCAACCGCCGAGAGCGAGGAGCTCGCCGTGATATTGGGTCTTCTCCGACGTTCCTTGGCCCAGGATCCGCGACGCTGGGTCCATATCGCAAGCGGCATCAAGGGCGTGACCGAGGAGACCACCACGGGAGTGCACCGCCTCTACCAGATGCAGGAGCGCGGCGAGCTGCTCTTCCCGGCCATCAACGTGAACGATTCTGTGACCAAGTCGAAGTTCGACAACAAGTACGGCTGCCGGCACTCGCTGATCGACGGGATCAACCGAGCGACCGACGTGCTGATCGGCGGCAAGGTGGCTCTCGTCTGCGGTTACGGCGATGTCGGCAAGGGGTGTGCCGAGTCGTTGAGCGGCCAAGGAGCTCGCTTGGTCGTGGCCGAGGTCGACCCGATCTGCGCCCTCCAGGCGGCAATGGACGGATATCAGGTCGCCACAGTCGAAGACATGGTCGCTGTTGCCGACATATTCGTGAGCGCGACCGGAAACCGGGACATCATCACCGCCGACCACATGAGCCGGATGAAGCACCAGGCGATCGTCGGCAACATCGGGCACTTCGACAACGAGATCGACATGGCGGGGCTGGCGAAGATCCCCGGCGTGAAGCGCGTGAGCATCAAGCCGCAAGTCGACAAATGGGTCTTCCCCGACGGCCACGCCGTGATCGTGTTGGCCGAGGGTCGGCTTCTGAACCTCGGATGCGCCACGGGGCATCCGAGCTTCGTGATGTCCAACTCGTTCACCAACCAGACCATGGCCCAGATCGAGTTGTTCACCAAGCCTCAGGACTACGAGCCGAAGGTTTACGTACTACCCAAGCACCTCGACGAAAAGGTCGCCCGGCTGCACCTCGACGCCTTGGGTGTTCACCTCACGACGCTGACCGAGGAGCAGGCCGACTACATCGGCGTCCCGGTCGAGGGCCCCTACAAGCCCGACTCCTACCGGTACTAGACCATCGGACCACGCGGTCCGGTCGTCGCTCAGCTTGCGGGTCGGCGCCCGCTCTGGCGTACCCAAATATGGGTGAGTGATTGCCCCTAGGCGCGAGGGGACGACGATGTTATGCTGCCGCAATCCCAATTCGCGCCTGGGTCGCTAGCGGGAGTGAATCTCGTTCGTGCGAGCTCTGTGAAGGGCGCTTTCCGGGGCGGAGCTGCGCGAACAAGAAGGGGGATTCATGGCCACTTCCCAGACCCCGTCGAGTCCTTCGGAGGTCTACGACGAAGGCCTGAAACGCGATGTCGGGATCTTCGGCCTCTTGTGGGCTTCGGAGGGCTCGATCATCGGGTCGGGCTGGCTTTTCGGGGCGCTCTATGCGACGACGATTGCCGGGCCCGGCTCGCTCATTGCGTGGGTTATCGCCTCGTTCATCATTATTTTGCTGGCTTTGGTCCATGCTGAGCTAGGGGGAATCTTCCCGGTCAGCGGTGGTACGAGCCGGTACCCGCACTTCGCGTTCGGCACGTTCGCAGGGGCGACGTTCGGCTGGTTCTCCTATATCCAGGCCGCGACCGTCGCGCCGATTGAGGTGTTGGCCACTATCCAGTACATGTCCACAGTGTCGTGGGCGCACGGCTGGTACAACGCGTCGACCAACACTCTGTCCGGGCCGGGGGTCGCTGTTGCGGTGGGGCTGATGGTGTTCTTCACGCTGCTGAACCTGATCGGCGTCAGGTGGCTGGCGAGAGCCAATAGCGGCATCACCACGTGGAAGGTTCTCATCCCGATACTGGCGATAGTGGTCCTCCTGCTGACCCACTTCCACGCGAGCAACTTCACCGCAGGTGGGGGATTTTTCTACGCCGGCTCAGGTGGCGTAGCGAAGAACATCCTGATCGCGATTCCTGCGGCCGGCATCGTGTTCGCTCTGCTCGGATTCGAACAGGCAGTGCAACTCGGTGGCGAGAGCGCACATCCCCAGCGGGATCTTCCTCGCGCTGTCATCGGGTCGATCGTGATCGGCGCCGTGATCTACATCCTGGTGCAGTTCGCGTTTGTCGGAGCCCTCGACCTGTCGACGATCCCGCATTTCCACACTTGGCCCGACCTGGCGAACAACGCCGCCTTGAGCGCGTCTCCGTACTACACCCTGGCCAAAGTGGCAGGACTGGTCTGGCTCGCGTGGATACTCCGTCTTGACGCCGTGGTGTCGCCGGCGGGAACGGGACTCATCTACCTCACCTCGACGTCCCGCATCAGCTTCGGACTGAGCAAGAACGGCTACATTCCGGCCCTGTTTGAGAAGAGCAGCCAACGCACGAAGATCCCAGTGTTCGGAGTCATTTTCTCAACTGCAGTCGGTTTGCTCTTCCTGCTTCCGTTCCCCAGCTGGAGCAAACTCGTCACTGTAGTGACCTCGTCGTCGGTGCTCATGTACGCAGGCGCGCCATTAGCACTGGGCGCGCTCCGAAAGAGCAAACCCGATCTACCGCGCTCGTACCGGCTGCCGGTGGACAAGATCCTGGCGCCGCTCTCGTTCGTGCTGGCCACCTACATCGTCTACTGGTCGGGCTGGGAGACGTACACGGCGATGATGCTTGCCCTGATCATCGGATACGTCATCATGACGGTTTCGTTTGTTTTCAAGCTCAACCCCGCCACTCCGAAGCTCGACTGGAAGTCCGCCAGGTGGCTGCTTCCCTACTTGACGGGCCTCGGAGTCGTCTCGTACTTCGGGGGCTTCGGGCCCGGCGGGATCTTTGGAGGCATCGGTGTCTTCAAGAATGTCCTCGTCGGCGGGCAGGGCGGGCTACCCCTCGGGTACGACCTTCTCGTGCTCGGCGCTTTCAGCCTCGCCATCTACTTCGCGGCGATGACCACAAGGCTGCCGGCCGACCAGGTCGACGGGTACTTGCACGAGATGTTCGCGTCCGGAGCGGCCACAGAGGAACTGCACTGATTGGGGAGTAGCCTCGCCGACCTTGCTGGGCGGCGTGTGCTCAGTTGCTCTGCAAGATGTGTGCGTAACGGGTCGCCGCGATGTTGCGACCTGTGATCACGACAACGAGTTGGCCCTCGACGTGCACCTTGTTGCTCAGCACGGCTGCGATTCCCGCCGCGCCGGAGCCTTCTGCCACCAGACCGTGATGCGTGAATAGCCATTTCATGGCGGTGAAGAGCTCATCGTCGGAGACGGACACGAGGGGTACTCCGGTAACTAGCCCAGGGGTTACCGCGCCCGGCTCGAGATTGGCGGCCAGCCCGTCCGCGATCGTGTCGCCTACAGGCACGCGCACTATGCGACCAGCGCGAACGGCGGCTGAGACGGCAAGCGACTGACTCGACTCGACACCTGCTATGTGGACATTCGGGCGCGAATGGGACCACAGGGTCAGCCCGGAGAGAAGGCCTCCGCCACCGACGGGGGCGACGACTGTGAGCTCACCCGGTGCCTGAGTGTCCAGCTCCCGACCGATAGTGGATTGTCCGGCAATCACGGTCGGGTCGTTGTACGGCGACACGAAGGTGATCCCTTCAGCAGCCCCGAGTTCGAGTGCATGCAGTTCCGCAGCTTCGTACCCGATGCCGTGTTCGATGAGCTCGATGGGGAAGGTGCGCAGCTTGTCGACCTTTGCGGGCGACGAGTGCTCCGGCACGACGACTGTGGCCGGGCGCCCAAGTCTCGCGGCTGCCCAAGCGACACCGAGACCGTGGTTTCCTGCACTCGCGGTCACTGGCCGTTGTCCTGCGGGCAAGGCCGAGATCGCCGCAAGACCGCCACGGACCTTGAAGGAGCCTGTTGGCTGGAAGGTCTCGAGCTTTAGGGAGCTGCTGGGCGCGAGGTCGCTTGATACCAATGGACTGGGCTCCAACACCGCACTCACGGTTCGCCACGCCAACTCCAGGTCATCGGGGGTGGGGGCTCGCACGAGCCGCACGGAGTCGTGGGGAGTTCCATCGGTTGCAGCCATGTGCATGACGATATCTGTCCTCGGGGTGCAGTCAACGAGCGACGGCGGCGCTCGTTGTAGAGCGTTGTGTGAGCTCCGTTCCCTGGCGGACTCTGGCATGCGGTTTCGTCAGGGTCTATACAGGGGATCCCCTCTGATCGAGGCCGGGTACGCGACTAACGTAGGTGTCGTCTAGCGGGCGTAGTTCAGCGGCAGAACACGAGCTTCCCAAGCTCGGAACGCGAGTTCGATTCTCGTCGCCCGCTCCAACCACCTGCTTGTCGACAGGCCACGCCCGGCAACCGACCGCGCTTTACGGACTCAGGCCGCGGTTGGCATCCGTGGCGCGAGGCACCGACCTCGGCGGATACCCTCGGTGGAGAAGTCTGGAAGGAGGCCGCATGTCTGGCTCTCATCTCGCCAGTGTGGAGCGGAAGCGTTTTTGTGACGCGTTAGCTGAAACTGGTCCGGACGCGGCGACCCTTTGCGAAGGGTGGATGACGCGGGACCTGGCCGCTCACGTGTTCGTGCGCGAGCACCGTCCACTAGCCATGCCGGGAATTCTGCTCGGTGGCCGATTTGCCAGGCTGACCGAAGGTTCGATGACGACCGCTCTTTACACCTACGGATACGCAGGCGTTGTCGCCAAGGTGCGTTCGGGCCCTCCGCTGTTGTGGCGACCTCTTGATGGCCTCGTCAACCTGGTGGAGCTCTTTGTGCACACCGAGGACGTGCGCCGTGCTCAGCCGGGTTGGGAGCCGGGGGAAGATCCGGAACTCGACGCAGCCCTTTGGCGGATTCTGGAACGGCTGTCCCGGATGCTGGCGCGCAAGATCCGCGGCGCAGGTCTCGAACTCGAACGATCTGACGGGAAGCGGATAATCGCGCGGAAGGGTGGTTCCTCCGCTGTGCTCACCGGTGGGGCTCAGGAACTCGTGCTCTTCTTATATGGCCGTGGCCAGGCTGCGAGGGTGTCGCTCACCGGCCCCGAAGAAGCACAGCGGCTGGTTCGAGAGACTCACTTCGGCTTCTAGGACGCGACTTCGCCGACTTAACCGGGCACTGGCACTACCCCGATCTCGGGTCGGACAGTTTCAACCGTGGCGTACTGAAGCTGCACGTACGCCGCGGCGAATGACTCGGCGCGCGGAACCGGGCTCAGCCTCCGTCGCCCTCAGGCCGAAGCCGTCGGCAAAGCCGTCGATGGCCTCGTCGATGAGAGCGAGCACTTCCTTCTCGTTAGTGTGCTCGACCCAGAATTCGAAGATCGTGGCGACGACCGCAAGTATCGCTCCAGCGGCAAGAAGCGGTACGTGAGGCCCTGGTTCACCAGGAAGCCGCTCGGCGAGGATCTCCGCAAGGGCCTCTTGGCAGTCGCGGCGCCGGACCAGCCAGCGCTCACTGAGCACGGGGGTGCTCAGCACGAGCGCGAACAGTTTCAAGGTGCGCGGGTCGCGTTTGGTCGCGCTTACCCAGGAGTAGGCCGCCGCCCGCAGGGCGTCGAGGATCGGCTCGCTAGCCGGACGATCGCGCAGTGCAGCTGTCACCTCCTCCGCCTCGTTCACGAGGATCTCGTCGAGCACGTCCTCTTTTGAGACGAAGTAACGGAAGAACGTCCTCGGGGACACCTCGACTGAGGCGACGATCTCTTCGACTGTGACTGACTCGTAACCGCGTTCAAGGAAGAGCCGGGCCGCGGCTTCGGCGAGTTGGTGCCGCGTGCGGGCCATCCGCCGCTCCGTGAGGGTCTGGCTCTGGCCGGTGTCGGCTCGGGTGCCCGTGAAGGCTCGGGCGGCCCCGGCACCGGTCGCACGGCCGTCGTATCGCGACTTCTCCACGTCCACATGTTAGCGCCGCTTGCCATAGCGGTGACAGTAACTGTAGAATGACAGTCACTGTCAGAAGGCAGAAAGCGCCAAGGAGGAATTGTGGACATGAGCAGGGACGTGGCGGGCGCAGAAGCAACGGCCGGCACCGATGTCCGGAAACGCACGGTACGCCTGAGGGGTAATCCCCTCTTAACGCTTGTAGTTGTGGGGCTCGGTGTGGCGATGGTGGGACTCGACGCCACCATCGTCGTTATCGCCAACCCATATATCGCCAGTTCCCTGCACTGCTCGTTCTCCGACCTGCAGTGGGTCGTGAACGCGTATCTGCTCACGCTCGCCGTTTTGCTCATTCCGATGGGGAAGGTGGGTGACCGTTTCGGCCGCCGCCTCATGTTCCTCCTCGGCGTAGCCGGCTTTGCCGCTTGTTCCTTTGCTATCGGCAAGGTCGGCTCGATCGGTGGCGTGATCGCGTTCCGGGCTCTCCTCGGCGTCTTTGGCGCCATGTTGATGCCGAGCACGCTTGCCATCGTGCGCAGCGCCTTTCCCAAGGAGAAGCTCAACAAGGCTGTCGGGATCTGGGGCGGTGCCGCGGCGGTATCAGTTGCGGCTGGGCCTGTGGTCGCGGGACTGCTCGTCCAACATGCGTCGTGGGAGTGGTGCTTCTTCGTCAATGTGCCCGTGGGTCTGGTGACCCTTGGACTCGGCATGGCACTGCTAGCTGAGAGCCGTGACTGGCATCATGCGCGTCGTTTCGATTATCGCGGGCTGGTCCTGGTCGCCTCGGGACTGTTCTGTGTTGTCTTTGGCTTGGTGAAAGCTGATACCTGGGGGTGGGGCGACCCCAAGACGATCGCGTTTCTCGCAGGCGGTGTGATCCTGCTGGTCTTGTTCGGGCTGGCCGAAGTCCACACCGATGTGCCGCTCGTGCCGATGAGGCTGTTCCGTGACTGGCGGATCACGTTCGGCACGCTCGTTGTAATGGCGATCTTCTTTTCGCTTTTCGGCGTTCTCTTCTTCGTGACGCTGTATCTCCTGAACGTCCATGGCTACGGGCCGGTGGCAGCGGGCGTTCGCGTTCTGCCGCTGAGCGCGACCTTCATGGTCGCCTGCCCGTTTGGCGGCTGGCTCAACGACAAGTGCGGGCCGCGGGTGGCGATCCCGGCCGGAATGCTTCTTGTCTCGATCGGGCTCGCCTCGCTGGCGTGGCTGGAGCCGACCTCCACCTACGTACACATTTGGGTCCCGTTCGTGGTTCTCGGCCTTGGCATCGGTCCGGTGATCGTGGCCGCCTCCGATGCCATAGTGGCGAGCGCCCCTGTCGCCGACGCGGGGATAGCCGGAGGCCTGCAGTCCACCGCGCTCCAAGTTGGCGGAGTGCTCGGCACGAGCGTCCTCGGGTCGGTGCTGAGCACCCGGGTGGGCGGCACGCTCGTCGCCAAGCTCGTGGACAATGGTGTGCCTACTCCGATCGCGGGCAAGCTCGGGCAGGCCCAGCAGCTCGTAGCCCAAGGCGTGGCGCCGCAGATAACTGGCGCCCCGGCGATGTTGCAGCGAGCCGTCGACGCAGGGAGCCAGGCTGCTTTCATGTCGGGCTTCCATGTGGCGGTCGTCGTGGCGGCGTCGGTATCTTTTGCAGCCATTTTTCTTGGTTTTCTTGTGCGAGGACAGGACGACGACATCGACGCCGAGCTCGATGAACTGGTGACAACCATGCCGACGGACGAGCCGGTGCACACCTCGTAACCCTTGCAACTCAACTAGTTCGGTGCATCGCGGCCAGCTGGCTCGAACCGCCCCCAGTCAGCAGGCCGCGATGCTCCTTGCCTACCGGTCGTGGCGCCATCGTTGCATCGGCGACGCGACTGTGTTGGCACATCGCTTGCCCCGCCTCGTCTCCGTCCGCCGCGCATGGAGGTGGTCGCAGCCGCGGATGCAGCCCTGTGCATAGCAAGTCCCGGTCCGCTGCGCGGCGGTCGGGCTGACCTACGCTCTGCCAAGCCGCACGCGAACAGGGGGGAAGTTGGTGCCTTGTATCAAGGTCGTGACCGACGGCGCCTGCGATCTCCCGGTTCGTCTTCTCGTCGAGCACAACGTCGACGTTGTGCCGGTCGAGCTCCACTTTGGTGACGACGGACCGGGCGGGATCCTGGGAATCACCTCCGAGGAATTCTGGTGTCGCGTACGCACCGACGCCGCCGTTCCCACGACGTCGGCCCCCTCGCCCGGGGCGTTCGCACGGGCCTTCCTGCGTGCGCGAGACCAAGGGTTCGCTGGAGTCTGCTGCGTGACGGCGTCATCGACCCTGGCGGCCAACTTTCAGTCAGCATCCGAGGCAGCCGGTGAGGTTCAAGGGGACATTGCCGTTCGCGTCGTCGACTCCCGGCGGGCCACGCTGGCTGAAGGACTAGTCGTCATGTCCGGCGTCGAGGCGGTGGAGGCCGGACTCGGCCTTGACGAGGTCTACGAGACCGTGACTCGACTGGCCGCGACCTTCGAGATCCTCGTGGCCCTCGACACCCTTGACTTCATTCGCCGGAGCAACCGGATCGGCGCCTCACAGGCCCTATTCGAGTCGCTCTTTGCTATCAAGCCGGTCCTCACCTTGAGAGACGGAACCGTCGAGAACGAGTCACATCAACGAACACGGGCTTTGTCCCTCCGCTACTTGGCAGACAGTGTCGCGGCCGCCCTTCCGATCCGCAGGCTTGCGGTCGCGCACGCCGACGCCAGGGACATCGACGCGTTTCTCGCGATGCTGAGGCCCGTGTTCTCGGCTGACAGGACAATCGTGAACTGCATGGGGCCTGCGCTCGGCTCCCACATCGGCCCGGGTGCGATCGCGGTCTGCTTCCAAAGGCTCCAGCATGACTTCCATACTGAAGAGCTGTTCGCCAAGGACTGATGGGCGACCCCCTGTAGCCACGCGCGCCGCACGGTCACCGGGGACTCGCCGTCGTGGACCGTGTCGCCGAGGAGATGGAGGTCGGTCGGCCGCTAACGGCGCTCCCTTTCGGTGTTCGATGCAATCGGCGCGGAGCGAGGGAGCTGACCTCGCGGGGCGGACGCACCTGGTGGTGCGCCGCGCACGATCCCTGGCGGGATCCCTTTCCCGACCTCTACTGGCTGCAATTGGCACGGTCGGCGGTCGGGACTTGTGATAATCGACAGGTGCGCCTCGTCGAAGTCCGGTTGGACGATCCTCCTGTCAGGCCATTGCTCGATGGACTGGCGGATGAGTATCGATCCCGCTACGGGTCGAACGAAGAACTGGCCGGCACCACACCGGAGCAGTTCGATGCCCCTGCGGGCGTTTTCCTTGTTCTCGTCGATGACGAGGGCAGGACCATCGCGGGTGGTGGGATCAGGCGCGTGGACGCTGAGACCTGCGAGGTCAAGCGGTTGTGGACGGTACCTGACAGCCGCCGGCGCGGGCACGCACTTGCCGTGCTGACGGCCCTGGAGGACGCCGCGCGAAAGCGCGGCTACGTGAGGGTGAAGCTGGAGACCGGACCGCTGCAGCCTGAGGCGATCGCGATGTATCGGACCCGCGGCTACCGCCCGATACCGGCATATGGCCGTTACGAAGGGGCTTTCGCCTTCGAAAGGGACCTCGATCAGGCGGCCGGGCGACGCTTGGGCGGCCCTCGAGCCGTGTAGAATTCATTCGCAGCTTTGAGCAGGGGCGACCCGTTCGACCGGGAAGACTGCTCGTGGCTGCCCGGGTGCAGACTCGTGGCTCTTTGTGGCTACACCGAAAAGGCTGCCTTGTCGTCGGATGACTGGGCCTCGATTGGCCACTCTCCCTGTACCCGTAACATCGGACGTGCGAGGGCGTCTTGTTTGGCATCTGCGTGACACGGATCGATGGAATTTTGGAGAGAAGAGATGAATCCGGAGGTGACACTTACTGACAAAGGTGGCCAAGGAGGTATGCCTGGGCGTCTGAGCGGCCGTGGGACGGCCGCGATCAACACTCCGACGCCCACAGTGGCCTTGGTCGGGACCTACCCGCCGACCATGTGCGGACTCGCCACCTTCACGAGCAACCTGGCCGCGGCCATTGCCAGCCCTGAATCCGGATGGCGCTCCGTGGTGGTCCGAGTCGTCGACTGCCCGGAGCCCGACTTGAGCGAGGAAGTCGTCGCCGAGTGGGTCGCTGGTGACCGGGAGTCCCTTGCCCAGGCACTTGCCGCGGTTGAGTGCGCTGACGCGGTTCTCCTCCAGCACGAGTACGGCTTGTTCGGGGGCCCGGATGGCGAGGAGGTGCTCGACCTCGTGGAGGCCGTGGAGGTTCCCCTGGTCGCGGTGCTCCACACCGTTCTGCACGATCCCTCGCGTCATCAGCGTGAGATCCTCGAGCGCGTGATGGACGCTGCATCCTTGATCGTCGTCCAGAGTCAGGCTGCCCGCCAGCGCCTGATTGCAGTCCACGACGCGGACCCGGCGCAAATAGCCATGGTGCCTCACGGTGCCGCGGCGAACTTCGAGGGTCCCGTGCTCGCTGACGTGGAGCATCCTGCGATCCTGACTTGGGGTCTCATAGGCCCGGGCAAAGGTATCGAGCACGCCATCTCGGCTGTCGCGCTTCTGCAGAGAAGATCGCCGGCGCCCGTGTACATCGTCGCTGGTCAGACACACCCCAAGGTGCTTGCCGCTCAGGGCGAACGTTACCGGCGCCAGCTCCAGGATCAGGCCCGTGACCTCGGGATCGCGGGCAAGGTCTGGTTCGATGATGGATACCGCAGCTGGGAGTCTCTGCGTGCGCTCATTCGCAGTGTCGATGCCGTGCTTCTGCCCTATGACTCCCGCGACCAGGTCAGCTCCGGTGTTCTCGTCGAAGCCATCGCGTCCGGCAAGCCCGTTGTCGCGACGAAGTTCCCTCACGCCGAGGAACTGTTGGTTCATGGCGCCGGACTGACGGTTCCCCAGGGCGACGTCCACGCCATGGCGGTTGCTCTCGACAGGGTGCTCTACGAGCCGGGACTGCGAAAGGAGATGGCAGCCGCGTCGCGACAGGAGGCGGCCGCACTTCTCTGGCCGGCGGTCGGCGAGGCCTACCGATCGCTCATTGCCGCAGTCATGCCGGCAATGGCGGCCGCGTGATCGAGGCGCCACCGCCGACGTTGCGCCACCTGGCGCTCATGTCAGACGCCGTTGGCGTGTTCGAGCATGCCAGGCTGGACGAGCCTCGGCCTGCCAGCGGCTACTGCACCGATGACGCCGGCCGGCTGCTCGCTCTCGCGTCGAAATTGATTGCCGATCCCGACGCGCCTGTGCTGGCAAGAGTGGCCCTGGGGTTCCTCGAGCGCGCACATCTTGGGCGGGGGTGGTTCCGACTCAGGCAAGGCGTCGCGGGCGACTGGACAAATGACCCGCCCAGCGACGATGCCAACGGCCGCGCCTTGTTGGGCCTCGGGACCGCAGCGGCGTGCGCTCCGTGGCCAGCAGTCCGAGAACGCGCGCTGGCGCTGTTCGACGAGGCCGCTGGGTTCCGCTCGGAGCATCCCCGTGCGATCGCCTATGCGACGCTCGGAGCAGTCGAAGTGCTGAAGGTGGCGCCCGCCGAGCCGGCCGCATACCGCCTCGTGAGTGATGCCTTGGGCGGCCTGTCGCGGCTGGAGACCAACGACGAGTGGCCGTGGCCGGCACCGCGACTCACGTACGCGAACGCGTTGTTGCCGAACGCGGAGCTTGCCGCAGCCATGGCGCTGGGGGAACAGGGCGTTGCTGCAGAAGCCGTGAGCCTGCTCGATTGGCTTGTCGAGGAGGAATCGGTAGGCGACCACTTCAGTTTCACTCCGGTCGGGGGGCGGGGCCCGCACGACGCGAAGCCGGGTTTCGACCAGCAGCCGATCGAGGCGCTGGCCATGACCGAGGCATGCGCGAGAGCCTTTGCCCATACTGGGGAGCGTGAGTGGGCCGAGGCTGCGCGACGTGCGGGCACATGGTTCCTGGGCAACAACGACGTGGGCGTGGCGGTCTTCGATGCCGCGACCGGTGGGGGTTTCGACGGTCTGAGCGCGGACGGCCCCAATCGCAATGAAGGGGCCGAGTCAACCCTCGCCTTCGTTGCCACGATGCTGGCGTTGCAAGAGCTGCCGGCCCCGCTTTAGGCCACGGCAAGCTCGACCCTGGTGCCTACGCTCGCTGCCGTTGCTCAGACGTCGCCGCCGAGGAGATTGAGCAGTTCGTCGACTTTGGCGGTCGCGGCGCCGACGCACCGGTCACCGGCCCCGTAAGTGAGGTAGACATCGTCGCTGTCCAAGTGCGCGCCCTGGACGAACACGACGTTGTCCACGTCGCCCCCGCATTCCCAGTCGAGTTCTGGTGCCAGGAGCGGCTCGGAGAGGCGGCAGCGCAACTCGCCGGTGTCCTCATCGAGCAGCGCCAGGTTCATCGTGTACGAGCCGTCCGAACGGCGCTCGTGGAAGAACAGCAGCAGTCCCGCCTCGGTAGGTACGGGAGGTGCTCCTGCCCCGACGCCCAGCGCCCCCGGTGCAGGCCGTATCAGTGTGTGGGCATCGAGATCGGCGAGGTGCGCGTCCCAGTAGTCAGGGTCGGCGTGCCACAGGTGCTCGAGGTCCTCGAAAACCGCCAGCTGCATCTCAAAGTCGATGCGGTGGACGAACGCCACCCGGCCATCTGTGAGGTTGAACACAACGGCGTCCTTGTCAGGCACCCCTGGTGGCCCGAGCAGATGTCCGATCGGCTCCTCGAGTTCGAATCTCTTCCCGTCCCAAGCGAGGCGATGGGCGCCGACACGCCACGGCCCGGTCAAGGGGACGGGCACGTGGGTGTAGGTCATCACCAGCTGGCGGTGGCCGTACTCCTCGACCCACTGCACACGTGGGTCCTCGAAGCTCAGGTTCCCGCCGGACCCCGCGTCGAGAAGGACGTACCCGTAGTCGTAGTGGGCACCATCGGCGGAGGTGAACACGAGGATGTCGGAGACGTAATCGACAAAGCGTGGGCCGCTGCCATCGCCGAGGCGGTAGCCATCACGAACCGCGCGGACGAACAGGTGGAAGGCGCCGGCGTGGTGGAGCACGCCCGCGTTGAACATTGGCCCGTACCCGGCGACGGCTCCCGCCTCGAGAATGGGACGGCCGAGCAGCCTAGATACGACACGAGTTGAAACTCCGATCGCCGAGCGATTGGGCACGGCACCTCCTGCTCGGGTCGTTAGGGTGACAACATTCGTGTTATCGACACGATTAGAACACGACTTGACCTAGTAGGCGGTGGATGCAGATGAGCCACAGTGCCGACCCACGCGAGCTGTTCCATCGTTTCGAGGGCAATCCGATCCTCGGCCCGAGCAACTTCCCGAAGATGGTGAACGGCGTGTTCAACCCGGGCGCGACTGTCATCGACGGCCGGACATTGCTCTTGCTGCGAGTGGAACACCGCACCGGCCTTTCCTCGCTCGTGGTGGCGACGAGCGAAAATGGGCTAACCGGGTGGGAGGTCGACCCGATACGCGGGCTGGAACCGGAGCCGGATAGGCCAGAGGAGCACTGGGGGCTCGAGGACCCGAGGATCACCAAGATCGGCGACGATTACTTCGTCGTCTACGTCAGCTTCTCCGGAGCGGGGCCGCTTGTGAGCCTTGCCAAGACGCGTGATTTCGCCATCTGGGAGCGCAACGGCGTTCTCCAGCCGCCTGAGGACAAGGACGCCGCCTTGTTCCCGGCGACCTTCGACGGGCGCTGGGCACTGATCCATCGACCGGTCCCCGCCATGTCGGGCCTCGGCGCGCACATCTGGCTGTCGTTCAGCCCCGACCTCAGGCATTGGGGCGACGCCCAGGTGCTGCTCGCGGCGCGGCGCGGTGGATGGTGGGACGCCAACAAGGTTGGTCTCGGCCCGCCGCCACTGCTCACCAAGGATGGCTGGCTGCTGTGCTACCACGGGGTGCGGGTCACCGCCGCCGGGTCGATCTACCGGCTCGGGCTGGCGCTGTTGGACAGAGACGATCCGACGAAGGTGCTGGCGCGCGGCAACGAGTGGGTATTTGGCCCCCATGAGCCTTACGAGCGCTCAGGCGACGTGCCTGACGTCGTGTTCTCGTGTGGTTGGGTTCTCCGTGACGACGGCGACACCCTGCACATGTACTACGGAGCTGCCGACAGCGTGGTCTGCGTCGCAGAGGCGAGCCTGGCGAAGCTGCTCACCCATCTGCAGGCGCATCCGTACGCGCTCGACGAAGAGCACCCGTACTCGGTCGGTGAGCCCCGCGTGCCCCGGCATCAGGTTCCCGGGGGCGAGTAGTCGCCTCGGTCAAAGTGGGATTGGTAGCGGCAGCCCGTGCAGGCGATACTGGAAGGCGCTGGGTAGTGCCGCGACCGGCCAAAAGATACCAAACGCCTAAAATAAGGCGAAATAGTCAGCTGTTGTAGCCTGCCAGCTAAGCTGTAGTGAGCCCGATTAACCCCAAAGGGGGACGCTGTGTTCGAATCCCCGGCTCTCGCCGTAGATCAGGTTCTGGACTGCAAAGAGCTGGCGTGCCCGCTGCCGGTCCTGAAGACCGCGCAGGCGATCAAGAAGCTGGACCAGGGGCAAGTCCTCGAGCTGCTGGCCACGGACCCAGGCGTCGAACCGGATATGAAAGCCTGGACGAGCCGGACGGGCCACGAGCTGGTCGCGATAAGCAAGCAGGACGCCGTCTTCCATGTCCTGATCCGCAGGGTGAAGTGACCGCGGATGGCGACGTGGGCCGATGATTCGGAGACCAGGATCCTCTATGTGCAGACGCACGGAGTAGACGACCCGGGTCGGTGCGCGACCCCGTTTTTCCTCGCCGCCTCTGCGGCCGCGATGGAGTTCGAGGTGATGATCTACTTCACGATGTACGGACCGACGCTTCTGCGGAGAGACGTCGTGGACAAGATCGGTCCGAAGGGCGACCGCGGCCAGCCGCTTCGCTACTTCATCGAGCAAGCCACCGATCTCGGTGTGCGCTTGCTCGTCTGCCAGCCCTCAATCGATCTCAATGACCTCGTCCTGGACGACTTGATCGACGGGGTCGAGATGATCGGCGGTGCGGCTTTCAACAACCTCGCAGCCTCCGCCGACGCAGTGGTCACGTTCTAGGCCTAGCGATGACGGCGACAACCGTCCTTCAAGCCGAGACGGACGCCCATCTCAAGGTCCCGGAGGTCGCCGGATACCCCGAGGTGCCGCACGACACCAAGCTGCGGCTGTTCGAGCAAGTGAAGGCCGACATCCGGTTTCCTGATTACCTGTACGGCTGCTACGAATGCGGCATTTGCGTGGCGGCATGCCCGTCAGCCCGTTTCTACGACTTCAGCCCTAGGCGTATCGCCCAGGCTGCCGCCCGCGAAGACGCGGACCTCATCTATCAGCAGATGCAGGAGGACATTTGGGAGTGCTCCCAGTGCTTCTCCTGCGTGCGCTGTCCGCGGGGCAACAACCCGGGCGGGATCATCACCATCATGCGCGAGGTGGCCGTCGGCAATGGGTTGGCCTCAGCAAAGGAAGCCCTGTCGGGCTACTCCCGGATCATCTACAAGATCATGTCCACCGGTACCCAGGTGTCCCCGGACATGCTCCAGCCGGACGCTTTCCCGGACTGGGGCCCGGAGACCGGCGACGTGGCCGACAATCTCGACCTGTGGAGGCGGGCGCTGCCTCCCGAGACGATGCACACGACGACGACGGGCTGGTCCGTAGCGGATCGGACGCTCGTCGAGCTTTACCTCATATGGCTCGAGACAGGAGCCCTCGACATGATCTCGAGGGTGGACAGCGGTCTCCACTCGATCCTGCAGGAACTGATGGAGGAGCGGCTCGAGGAAGAGGGCATAGAGCTGTGACGATTCCTGTCGTGTCGCTAAGGCGCGAAGAGGTGGCCGCAGCAACGGTCCCGGACCGCCGGTCGCTGGCCGATCCGCGTGCGGAGTTGCTCGAGCTCGAGCGGCAAGGAGAGCTGATCGTCCAGAAGATCGATCGGGAAGCCGTCACGGTGCTGACAAAATTCGGGCGCCCCAAGCGGATCCAGAAGGCACACCTGTGGCATCACAAGTCCTGCGGGCAATGTGGCCACATTCCGGGCTATTCCACCTCGATCTTCTGGGTGATGCGCAAGCTCGGGTACGACTACCAGGACCCGGAGGACCAGACCTCGTGCACGGCCTGGAACTACTACGCGAGCGCCGCCTCCAATTCAGCAGCCCAAGCCGCTGTCGCAGTCCGCAACTTCGCGGCCGCCTACGAGAGCGGGTACTTCCCCCTCATCCACTGCGGCACCTCCTACGGCCACTACAAGGAGGTGCGCGAGGAGCTCATCCGCCATCCCGAGCTGCGCGCCCAAGTCAGAGACATCATGGCCAAGCTCGGAAAGCCCCTCGTATTCCCCGAGGAGATCGTTCACTACTCGGAGTGGTTTCACGCCTTGCGGTACGAGATTGCCGCCAAGCAGGTCCGGGATTTCTCGGGGATAGTGGCGACGATCCACCCGGCGTGCCACTACTACAAGCTCATCGACCACGACGCGGTCTTCGACCCCGACATATACGGGGGCCAGCGGACGGCCGTCGTGACAGGGATTGCGGAGGCGCTCGGCGCCGAGGTGCGCAACTACTCGACCTGGTTCGACTGCTGCGGGTTCGGTTTCCGGCACATCCTCGTGCAGCGGGACTTCACGAGGTCCTTCGCCACGCTGCGCAAGCTCGAGGTTATGAAGCAGGAAGCGGACCCCGACGTCGTGCTCACCCACGACACCGGGTGCGTCACCACCCTCGACAAGAGCCAATTCGCGGCGAGAGCCCACGGCCACGTGGCCGAGATCGCCGTGATGAGCGATGCGCAGTTCGCGGCGCTGGCCATGGGAGCGCATCCGTATCGCGTGTGCCAGCTGCACTGGCACTCCGCTGATTACCGCCCGTTGCTCGAGAAGATGGGCATTGACTGGAAGCGGGCGTGGGCGGAATTCGAGAGTGACTTGAAGCGGCTCGAAAGCGGCGAGAAGCGTTATCTCGACTGGGACGACGTCGATGCCTGATGGACGCGTGATGCACCCGGACGCGGGAGCCGAAACGGGCATGTCCCCTAAGACACGTACACGATATTTGAGGTGATGAATGTTCTCGGACACGGTTGTCGTCATCGGTGGGGGCCCTGGGGGTCTCGGCGCGGCCCACGGCATCGCCGGCGCCGGCACCAAGGTCGTGCTGATCGAGCAGGGTGAGTTCCTGGGCGGCACCCCGATCCGGGAGAACTACGCCGGCCTGACCCCGAGCGGCGAACCGGCCCAGCCCCAGATCCGCAAGATGATCGACGACCTCGCCGCCGATCCGCTCGCCGAGGTTCGTCTCGGCACGGAAGTGAAGGGGATCGCAGGCGCCCCCGGCGAGTTCACCCTGGCGCTGCAAGGCCCGAAGGGGGCCGAGCCCCAGGCGCTCGATTGCGGGGCGATAGTTATTGCGACCGGGTTCGGGCACTTCGATCCAGGTCGGTCGCCGCAGATGTACGGGTACTACGAGTTCGCCGACGTCATTACCCAGCCAGACCTCGAGTCGATGCTGTCGGAGCACAGGGTCTTACGTCCCTCCAACGGAGAGCCGCCGGAGCGGGTCTGCTTCGTCCAGTGCGTCGGCAGCCGTGATCGCCAAATCGGCAATGAGTACTGCTCGAAGGTGTGCTGCGGCGTGGCTTCCCAGGAGGCAATCGAGATCCGTCAGTTGCTGCCGGACTCGAAGGTTGTGATCTTCTACATCGACATGCGCATGTACGGCTACTGGGAATGCGAGATCTACTGGCCGGCCCAGGAAGAGCATCACGTCCAGTACGTGAAGGGGCTTATCACCGAGGTGCTCCCGAAGGGCGACCGGCTGCTCGTGCGCGGCGAGGACACGACGATGGGCCGGCCGATGGAGCTGTTGATGGACCTGGTCGTGCTGTCGGTCGGCATGGAGCCATCGCCCGGCACCCGTCAGCTGGCAGGACTGCTCGGTGTGAAGCAGAACAGATACGGGTTCATCGAAGCACCCGGCGCGCCACTCGACCCGGTGAGCACTGACCGCGAAGGTATCTTCGCCTGCGGCGCGGCGCTCGGCCCGGCCGATCTCGAGGACACAGTCTCCTCGGCTGCGGGTGCGGCGCTAAGGGCCGTCGGATACCTGCGATCGCGTGTCGCAGCGACGGCGGAGTGAGGCAGCCGGCACATGTTGACGGGCTCGGTCGTCGACACCCTGAGCGCGCAGGAGTTCCAGCGCGTGATCCTGGATCGGGCCAGCGATGGGGATCTGCGCGCCATCGCCGCGGATCTCCGCCACAAGTCGGAGTCGCTCCAGGAATTGTTGTGCGGCGACTTGTCCCTCTCGGACCGGGCCTCCCTTCACCGAGTGCTGCGATGGGTGTTCTCGACGAGACGGCGAGCCGACAAGATCCTCGACGCGATCGGGCCCGAAGCGTTGGCGGCTGCCATCGCCGGGCTGCTGGACGAGGGCGAGCCGGTCGCTGACAGGATCGATCGCTTCGACGCGGCGCTGGCCGGGCTCGACGGGGCGCCCTGTTTGGCGGGACCCGGGTCCGATCTCCCCTTTGAGCTGCTGCACTTCACCTCGCCGGACCAGTACTGGTTGTGGACGAAATGGTTGTGGGACCCAAACGCCCGCACTGGTGCCCTGGCTCTTGTCACGACCGAGGACGTCGAACTGGGTCATTCGGCCCCGCGAGGGACGGGATATCTCGCCGTCGGGCGGGTGACCGCGTTCGTCGAGGAGACGGGAAAGGCGGCGGGTTTCACGGCGGTGGGTGAGGGTCTTTTCGGTACCGACGTCTTCCTGGCCGCTGTTTACGGGATCCACATGTACACGGTTCTACGCATGCAGATGACGCGGGAGTTCACGAAAGTGATCCCGCCACTGCCCGATCTAGTGCGTCGCCTGCTCGGCGTGTATCACCTGGAGGGCTAGGGGCATGCCTGTCGGAGGTCGCAAGGTTCAGCCGATCGCGATGGAGAAGGAGACGGCGACGGTCGCCTCCACGATCTCCGGGCGCGAGGTCGAGCTCAAGGGGATGTGGAACCGGATGTTCGAGCCCCGCGTCATCACCGAGTGCGGCCCGGACGGGTTCGTGGCGATCTCTGCCCTCCCCGGCGGGGAGTCGCTCGAGTGGTGCTACGGCTGCGGGAAGTGCGTGACCGCTTGCCCGGTCGACCTCGTGGGTGACTACGGACCACGGAAGATCCACCGCAAGGTCCAGACCGGAACCGACCTGCTCGCGGATCCCGACCTCTGGCTCTGCACGACTTGCGGGAACTGCCTCAGGGTTTGCCCGAAGCGGGTCGACATGATGGCGATCATGCCGGCGGTCCGCGAGGCTGCCCTGACCGAAGCAGAGGTCCCGGCCGAACTGCAAGACGTGTTCGAGAAGACCTTCCGGTACGGCAACGCTCTCGGCCAGAACCCGAGGCGCCGTGCCCAATGGACCAGCGAGGCCGGCGTGCCCGTGCGGGTGCTGGCGGAGGACCCGGCGCCAGTGGATGTGCTCTTTTACGTGGAGGATTATTGGAGTTTCCACCCCCGCGGCCAAGACGCGGCGCGAGCGTTCGCAAGGATCGCGGCCGCACTCGGCATCGACTGGGCGATCCTCGGCGCCGAAGAGAAGACACTCGGCGACTCGCAGCGCCTCGCGGGCGAGAAAGGTCTCTTCGATTCGCTAGTGGACGATGTGACAGCTGCGCTCGGCAAGTACGAGTTCATGCGGATCGTGACGCCTGATCCCCACGCCTTCAACGCCTTTGTGAACGAGTATCCGAGGCGCGGGCACAACTACGTAGTGCAGCACTACACGCAGCTTCTGGCGCCGCTCGTCGGGGACATCGAGTGGGCGCGGCAGCTCGATTTGCGAGTCACTTTCCACGATCCGTGCTACCTGGGAAGGCACAACGGGGAGTACGACGCTCCGCGGACCTTGATCAAGGCCATCCCCGGCGTCGAGCTCATCGAAATGGTCCGGTGCCGTGAGAACGCCTATTGCTGTGGGGGCGGCGGCGGCGACATGTGGCTGGACAGCTTCAACAGCGACCATCTCAGTGAGCGCCTGGCGGAGCGCCGGGTGCGGGAGGCCGTCCAGACCGGGGCCGACGTGCTCGTGGTCTGCTGCCCCTATGAGGTGTCCAGATTCGCCGACGCGGCCAAGTCGACAGGCCACGCGGAATTGCGGGTCTGCGACATCGTCGAATTGATAGACGAGGCGATGCAGGACGGGACGGTCGGTGGCTGAAGCACTTCGCGTGCTCGACTTCGGGCGCGCCGCGCCGCTGCGATCCCAGACGCTCTGGCATGCGATCAGCTACGGGATATCGTCCGGTGCCCCCACGACGCTCTCGTTCGTCCGCCCGGCGGCGCCGTATGTTTGCCTTGGATATCACCGCGACCTCGAGGAGGTCGACCGTGACTACTGCGCGGAGAACGGGCTCCCGATTCTCAGGCGAATGGTCGGAGGCGGCCCTGTCTATCTGGATGAGCACCAGTTGTTCTTTCAGATGACCCTTCCTGCCGGCGACGTGCCGGCGGCTCGCCACGAGGCCTTGCGCATGCTGCTTGAGCCGGTGGTGGTCGCCTTCGGCGCGGTCGGGATTCCCGCCGAGCTCGATGAGGAAATGGAGATCTGCCTCGGGGAAGCGAAGATCTGTGGGCATGGCGCCGGCCAGATCGAGGACGCCGTGGTGCTTTGTGGCAACCTCATTGAGCTGTTCGACCACGCGCGGGCGACTCGGGTGCTCGCGATCGCCGATCTCGACCAGCGGGACCAGACGGCGGCTCTGATGCGCCGCTTCGTGGTCCCGACGCCGGTCGACGAAGCCGACTTCAAGGCAGCCCTCACGAGATCGGTCGCGGCTGCGTTCGGGCTCGAGCCAGAGCGGGGCGAGCTGACAGGCAGGGAGCACGAGGCCTTGGCGGATTTGGACGCGAGGTTTGAGAGCGCCCCGTGGCTTGCCGGGCCGCGTGGGCGTGGCGAATCCAATGCCTTTCGACTGCGGCCGCGCCAGGTCAAGATCCGGGCCGGGGTATGGACCGTGGCGGCGGAACACGAGGGAGTCCATGTCGCTGCGGCGATCGTAAATGGGAAGATCGACCAGGTCACGGTGCACGCCGCGGAATTGAACGGGTCGGCCCGAGAGATCGAGGCGGCCTTGGTAGGAACCCCTCTCACTTTGACGGCCCCGGTTCTGGCAGGCTTCGGTGATGTGGGGCGTCGGCTGGCTGTGGCCCTCGCTTCCGCCGATGCCGGGAGGATCTGATGGGACGCGTTGAGCACTTCACCGTGGCTGGGTTCTCGCTCGCGCTCGACCGCCGCTATGAGCCGGAGACCCACATGTGGGTGCTCTCGCTTGAGTCGGACCGCGTGCTTGTCGGGATGGATCCGCTCGGCATCGAGACGAGTGGCACTTTGGCCGAGCTGTCGTTCGATCCGGCGGGCACCGAGCTCGTAGCCGGGCGACCCTTCGGCCAGCTCGAGGCCGCGAAGTTCGTCGGCCCGCTCGTGAGCCCGATCACGGGCGTGGTGCTGGCAGTGAACCGCGCCGTTCTAGGCGACCCCGGTCTCGTCGAGCGCGACCCGTACGGGGAGGGCTGGATGATCGAGGCGAGCATGCCAGCCGCCGCCCGCGACTTCGCGGGCCTGCTCTCGGATCCGGACGAAATCACGGGGTGGTTTGAGTCGAAAGTCGCCGGGTACCGACGCGCGGGGCTGATAGCTGAATGATCGGCACCGAGACGTCCGCGCGCCCTTTGGACGTGCGGCGGGCGAATTTCCCCGATTTGATCGACTTCTACGCGCCGGGCCTGAAGCGATGGCAGACATCCGAATGGGTGCCGGCCAACCCGCGCCGGTTCCTCCCTGTGTCGGTGACCGGATCGGCCTGTGCGCTGTCGTGCGACCATTGCCAGCACAAGATGCTCGACGCCATGGTCCCGGTCCGGGCCGATCGTGACCTGCTCGCAGTGGCGGCACGGCTGAAGGAGCAGGGTTGTGAGGGGATTCTCATCTCCGGCGGTGCCACCCGGACCGGGGAGGTGCCGCTGCTCGCCCACCTCGGCCAGGTGCGGCAGATCCGGGAGCAGCTGGGGATGAAGGTCGTCGTTCACTCAGGACTGGTCTCACCGGGACTCGCGACCGAGCTCGTCGAGGCCAGTGTGGACGGAGTGATGCTGGATGTCATCGGATCCGACGACACCCTTCGCGACGTCTACCACCTCGAGATGACGGTGACCGACGTCGAGCACTCGCTCGAGCTGCTGGCAGGCTCCGGGTTGAGGGTTGTCCCCCACATCGTGCTCGGACTGCACTACGGGCGGTTTCTCGGCGAGCACGCGGCGCTCGAGATGGTGAACCGCCACCCGGTCTCGGCCCTCGTCCTTGTTGTGCTCGTGCCACTCGCGGGCACCCCGATGGCAGAGGTCCCGCCTCCGGCGGTCGACAAGGTGGTCGAGTTCTTTGCTGCCGCGAGGCTTTCGGCTCCGAGCATGACGATCAATCTCGGCTGTGCCAGATCCTCGGGAGCCGCCAAGCTCGAGCTCGACGAAGCCGCCATCGACCTCGGCCTGAACGGGATCGCCTATCCCGCCGACGGGGCGATCGCATACGCGAGATCGCGGGGCTTGGAGCCACGGCTGTTCGAGTCCTGCTGCTCGCTTGCTTGGAGCGGGACGGACGGGGCCGACCCGAGTCTCGGGGAGGCGGGGAGATGACCGGCAGGTGGCGGTTGCTCGCCGACGACGGAGTCGGAGCCGCCGAGGGCCTTGCTCTCGACGAGGCCCTCATGGCCCGGTACGCCCGCGGTGAGCCGGACCGGCCCCCGACCCTCCGCCTCTACAGCTACGCGAGCCACTGCGCCCTGGTGGGTCGCTACCAGAACCTGGAGGCCGACATCGACCTCGAAGCGTGCCGCCGCACCGGGACCGAGGTGAGCCGCCGGCTCACCGGCGGCGGGGCGATCATCATGGGCTCGGGCCAGCTGGGCGTCGCCTACATGGACCGGGCCCCGGTCGGCAAGCGCCCCCGGGAGACCATCGAGGAGCTCTCGGGGGCGCTCGTGGTCGGACTCGCCCAGTTCGGTGTGAAAGCGGCCTTTCACGGCAAGAACGATCTCGAGGTGGGCGGACGCAAGATCGCGGGACTTGGCCTGTATCTCGATCCGGCGGGTGCGATGCTGTTCCACGCAAGCGTGCTCGCCGACTTGGACGTCGGGTTCATGCTCGAGGTGCTGCGTATTCCTGCCGCGAAGCTGGAAGGGACAGCCGCGGCAGCCGTGACCGAGCGGATAACCACCGTCTCAGCCGAGACGGGCACGAAGTGTGACGCCACCCGGATCCGGCCGGCGATTGCCGCCGGCTTCGCGGCGAACTTCGGGGTCGTGCTCGAGCCCGGCTCGCCGGATGGGTCCGAACAGGCGAGGGCCGAGGCGCTCTCTGCGGGCCGCTACCGGTCGCAGGCCTGGCTGGATGAGCACAGCGTGAGCGAGGACGGCAGCGGATCGGCCCTGTTGAAGACACCGGCGGGGCTCGCCAGGGTCTACCTCGCCACTCACGGCGACCTCGTGAAAACTGCGCTGGTAGTCGGGGATTTCAACGATCTACCGCCGGAGCTGGTGGCGATGGAGTCAGCGCTCAAATGGCGTCGCCTCGATGAGCCCACTGTTGCGGGCGTGGTCGCCTCGACATCGGTGGCCGAGGCGCTCGGCCTGCCGGCAGACAGGATCGTCGCCGCCCTGCTCGAAGCCGGCCGCCTCGCGGGCAACACGACCCCATCGGAGCAGGCGCCGGCCCAGGCGGCGGGCGGCGAGCCCGAGGCGGGCTGAAAGGAGACGTATGGCGGTCGGTGAACTCCATTTCCGGCCCGACTCCGGGACGGAGTCGAGGACGAGTCCGGACCATGTCCGTATCTCGATGGCAAGTGCCATCGCTTTGCGGATGCGTTCGGGTCGCTTCAGTCGCGACTTCGGCTTCGGCGGCATCAACCTGCTCCTCAACTACGCCGAGGGCTGCCGCTCGGACTGCGGGTACTGCGGGCTCGCCCGGACTCGACCGGGCAGTTACGAGGACAAGTCGTTCATAAGGGTGGAGTGGCCGCTAGTAGCGACTGACGAGCTCGTGGAGAAGATGGCCCGCTTCGAGCCGAGCCTGACTCGGATCTGCATCTCGATGGTCACCCACGGCCGCGCCTACCGCGATACCTGCGACATCGCGGCGAGGATCTCCGAGCGGGTGAGCACGCCCCTATCGGTTCTCGTGGCACCGCCCGTGCTCAACCGGGAGCGGATGGAGACCTTGAGGTCGATCGGCGTCGACATGGTCGGGATCGGCCTCGATGCCGTCACCGAACCGCTCTTTCGGTCGATTCGAAGCGATGTTCCCGCCGGTGGTCTCAAGTGGGAGAAGTACTGGGAGATCCTGGCCGATGCCCGTGAGGTCTTCGGGCCGTGGAAGGTCAACGTGCACACCGTCGTCGGACTGGGAGAGTCGGACGAGGACCTGATTGGTCTGTTCACGGAGCTTCGCGACAGCCAGGTGCTCTCTTTTCTCTTCTGCTTCAACCCCGAACCCGACTCACGGATGGCTGCCCAGCCCCAGCCGCCGCTCACGCGCTGGCGCCGCTTGCAGCTGGCTCGGCACCTCATCGAGATTGAGGGCTACGGCCCGGAACAGTTCGATTTCGACGCCGACGGTAGGCTTTTGCGGTTGAAGGCGGCCCGCCCCGCCATCGAGGCGGTCGTGGCAGACGGGTCGGCCTTCATGGCCGACGGTTGCCCAAGTGAGAATGGGGAGCCCGGGTGCACGAGGCCCTATGGTTCGTACCGGCCCACCGAGCCGTTCCGGGACTACCCGTTCGCGCCGTCGGCCAGCGATCTCGAGGAGATTCGCCAGCAGCTGCAACTGGATGACATCGTCAAGTGAAACTGGGAGAGGTGGCCTGAAGTGCGGATCGTCGTGCCCTTAAAGGCGGTGCCCGATCTGGTCGAGGAGATCGAGCTCACTGCCGATGAGACTGGGATCGACCGCGAATACCTGACGTTCGTGCTCAGCGAATGGGACGCGCAGGCTCTCGAAGAGGCGCTCTTGCTGAAGGACGTGACTGGTGCAGAGGTGGTCGCGGTCGGGATTGCTGACGACCCGGAGATCGACCAAGTCCTCTATACGGCTCTCGCGAAGGGCGCGGACGCGGCCGTGAAGCTCACCGGGGACGTTGCCGGCAGGACCCCCGGGCCGTCGGGCATGTGGACCGGCGACAGGGCCGCTCTGCTGGCTGCCTACCTCGAGGGCCAGCCCGCCGACCTGGTAGTCACCGGGGTGCAGGCCGCCGACGACCTCGACGGACAGCTGCCGTCGATGCTGGCAGCGCGGCTCGGCCTGCCTCACGTGTCGGTGGTCGTCGGCGTCGAGGCGTCGGGCGAGACCGTGATGGCCAGGCAGGAGTTCGCCGGCGGACGCACACACGAGCTCGAACTGCAGCTGCCGGCCGTCGTCGGGGTCCAAAGCGCGCGCTCTGCGCCGCGTTACGCGCCGATTTCGAGGATCAAGCAGGCCATGCAGTCTGGTGGCCTCGGCGAGGTGGCGGTGACGCCCTCGGCGGCGTCGGCCGGCCTCGTGGTGCGCCGCATGCACACCCCGGAGTCGACCGGGCAGGCCGAGATGCTGGCTGGAAGCCCGGCTGACGTGGCGGACCGGATCGTCGGCCTGCTCAAAGAGCGCGGCTTGGTGAAGGGGTGAATGGCACCGTGACGGCCAACGTGATGGTGCTCGCAGAGCACACGGGCATGCAGGTATCAGAAGGGACCTACGAGCTGATTGGAAAGGCGCGAGAGCTCGCCTCAGCCCTCGGGGGAGTGACCGAGGTGGCTTTGCTCGGGCCTAGCTCGCTCGCCGCCGAGCTAGGTGGGGCCGACGTCGTCGTCTCCGTCGAGCACCCGGCGCTGGAGACCTACGTGCCGGAGGCCTACGAGAGGGTGCTCGTCGAAGTACTCGCGCAGCGGTCACCGCGACTGCTGCTTTTATCGAACGCGACCATCGGCCTCGACCTCGGGGCGGCTCTCTCCGCGAAGTGGGAGGCGCCTTTCGTCTCCCGTGTGAGTGCCCTTGAGGCTGACGGCGGTGCCCTTGTTGCCACCGCCCAGATCCTCGGCGGCAAGATGCTTGCCGAGGTAGAGCTCCCTAAAGACCGCGGCATCGTCACCGTGCTCGGTGGCGCCTTCGCCGCCGCGGCTGGTCAGCTCGCGGGCGGCCCGGAAGTTGTCAACCTCGACCCACCCGCGGGCCTCGAAAGTCTTCGGATGTCGCTTCGCCGGGTCATCGAGGCCGACAGTGGAGACGTGGACATCACCGCGGCAGACCTGCTCGTTGCGGTGGGGAGAGGTATCGAGTCGGCGGAAAACCTCGAGGTCGTCCAGGAGCTCGCTGACGCTCTCGGCGCCCCGCTCTCGGCATCTCGTCCCGTAGTCGACTCGGGCTGGCTCCCCAAGACGCGTCAAGTCGGCCAGTCGGGTCTGAAAGTGAAGCCCAGGGCGTACCTGGCCTTCGGGATTTCGGGCGCGCCCGAGCACTTGGAGGGCATGCGGGACGCGGAGCTCATCGTCGCCTGCAACACCGACAAGGGAGCACCGATCTTCGGGGTTGCCCACTACGGCACGACGATCGACCTGTTCGACCTGGTTCCGGCGCTCGTGGACAAGGTTCGAGGCTGAGCACCTTGGGCCCGCTAGGCCTGTTCGCGACGGCGGTCACGCGGCCCATATTCGAGGACATCGGCCCAGTCGGGAAGCTGATCTTCTATCTGCTGGCCGCGGCGTCGACGGCCTTGTTCTGCTGGGGCGTCTGGATCCGGATCCGCAAGTACCGACAGGGCCGCTCCGCTGGGCGCGGGCCACTGATCAGGGCGGCGTTGGGAAACAGGGTCGGCGCCATCGGCAAGGGGAGCTCGATATCCAAGGGCAACGCGACGACTGGCCTCGCTCACTTCTTCATGCTGTGGGGTTTCATCGTCTGTTTCCTTGCGACGGTCATCCTCACCATCGACACAGACATCGTGCGGAACATTTCCCGGCTGATCGCCGGTCACGAGGACAGCTTCTTTCACGGGGTCTTCTTCATCGTCTTCACCTTCGTGGTGGACACGATGGGCTTCGCGTTCCTCGTCGCTCTCGTCTACATGGCCGTCCGGCGTGGAATCTTGAGGCCTTGGCGGCTCGAGTACGAGCGCGCGGGCGTGCCGGCCGGCGGCTACACGAGAAAGCGCCTCGTGGAGGGAGACTGGATCTTCCTCGGCCTTCTCTTCGCCGTTCTGGTCACCGCGTATGTCTTGACCGGGCTCCGGATCCTCGGCCAGCACATGCCGTGGTTCACGGCTCTGAGCCCCTTCGGCCGCGCTGTCGCTGAGGCGTTCTCGGGCCTCGGCATGAGCGCCGCCGAGGCGGTCAAGGTGCACACGGTCATGTGGTGGGTGCACGCTTCCCTCGCGTTCGCGTTCATCGCCTATATCCCGTACTCCAAAGCCATGCACTTACTGGCCGACGGCGTGAATCTGCTCGCCACGGACCGGTCGTCGACGATCAGCCTGGCAGCTCCTCCACCGGATCACCCCGGTTACCAGGCGGTCTCGGACTTCACCTGGAAGGAGCTTCTGGACCTTGACGCCTGCACCAAGTGCGGGCGCTGCCACGAGGTTTGTCCCGCACGCGCTGCCGGTTCGCCGCTTTCACCCCGCGACGTGATCCTCGACCTACGCCAGTGGGTCGATACCTCAGCGGGCGGGATCACCCTGTTCGACCGGGAGCAGAGGCCGGAGCGCACCGGCCCGCTGGCGACGCGGGAGACGGTCAAGATCGCGGGTGAGGTCATCGATCCCGTTGCGCTGTGGTCCTGCACGACTTGCATGCATTGCGTGGACATCTGTCCCGTCGGCATCGAGCAGGTGCCGACCATCGTCCAGCTGCGGCGCAGCCTGGTCGACGAGGGGCTCATGGACCTGAGCTTGCAGCAGGCCCTCCAGAACCTTGCGACGCAGGGCAATTCGTTCGGGAAGTCGGCCCGGATGAGAGCGCGATGGACTCGCGACCTCGACTTTCCGATCCCCGACGCCCGTAAGCAGGCCGTTGAATACCTCTGGTTCGTGGGGGACTACGCGAGTTTCGACGAGCGGCTGCAGGAGAGCTCCCGGGCCCTCGCCGGGATCCTGCACGAGGCTGGCGTTGACTTCGGGTTGTTGTACGACGCGGAGCACAACGCCGGGAACGACGTGCGTCGGGCAGGAGAGGAGGGTCTGTTCGAGATGCTCGCCGGGCACAACGTCGAAGCGCTCGGCGAGGCCCACTTCGAGCACGTTTTCACGACAGATCCTCACACGCTCAACACCCTCAAGAACGAGTACCCGGTCCTTGGGGCGAGCTACGACGTTTCGCACCACACCGAAGTGTTGGCACACCTCCTGGAAAGCGGCGCTATCGCGGTGCGACCACTCGGCTACAAGGTCACCTACCACGACCCCTGCTACCTGGCCCGTTACAACGGCATCATCGACGCACCCCGGCGGATCCTGCATGCTCTCGGATGTGAGCTCGTCGAGATGCCGCGCAACGGCGCCGACACATTTTGTTGTGGTGCGGGTGGAGGCCGGATCTGGATGGACGACAGCTACTTGGAAAAACGGCCGGCTGAGCTCCGGATCGCCGAGGCGCTCGAGCTCGATGTGACCCGCTTCGTCGTGGCGTGCCCGAAGGACGTGACGATGTTCTCCGACGCCGTCAAGACCGTGCGCGCCGACGACAGGCTGCAAGTGAACGACATCATCCTGCTGGTGCGTGAGGCGATGACGCCTCGCGCGGCGCCCGGCGCCGTCGAGCCATAGGCGTGTGGCGCGAACCCGCGGAAGAGACAAACTGAACACGGTGAAGGAGACGGAACGGTGACCATCGTCAACAACTGCAACCTTCCCGAGGACTTGTACTACGTCGTCGGCAAGCACGTGTGGGCACGCTTCGAGGACGGTCTCGTGACCGTCGGGATGACTGACGTAGCCCAGAACATGGCCAAGACAATCATCGCCGTCACGCCCAAGGCCGTAGGCAAAGTCGTCCAGAAGGGCCGCAACATAGCGACTGTCGAAAGTGGCAAGTGGGTTGGTCCGGTCCCTGCGCCGGTAAGCGGCGAAATCGTCGCGGTCAACGAAGCCCTTGCCGCGTCGCCGAGCCGGGTGAACAGCGACCCATATGGGGCCGGTTGGGTGGCGCGACTGCGCCCATCGGACTGGGAGGCGGATTCCGCCGACCTCGCCACCGGGCCCGAGGGCGTCGAGGCGTACCGCCAGTTCCTGGATGCTGAGGGGATCGTCTGCGGCTGAGTCGTGCAAGCCCGGTGCGAATCGGTTTCGCGCGGCCCGGAAATGATCTAATCCTGACCGTGTAGGTGACAGATCAACCCCCCGCTCCATCCGACCTGGCGACCTCCCCCTGCCGAGTCAGACGAGCGGGCATGGACAATACCGACACTGAAGTCGCCGCTTCCGCTACTGCGGCTGACGATTCGCAGCTCAACATCGGTCAGCAGCAGGTCAGTGATCCGACGACCTCGCGCGATGAAAGGCCCGCGAGGAAGGGTGTCTTGGCGCAGCCTGATGATGTCGAGGTCCTGTTCCCAGGCGAAGGCCGGCGCAGACGCAGCCGGTCGACCGCCAGTCGACGACGGCCCCCTTTTGCGACGACCTCGAGGGTCTCAGGTGTCAAGGAGACATCCGGCAACGCAAAGCCCTAGCGCGCGCCGGCTAGCGCCGGCTAGGGCATCTGCTGGGTGATGCAATGGATCCCGCCACCGCCGTATGCGATCACCGTGGAAGGCACCCCGACGACCTCGCGATCGGGCACGATCGCCTGCAGCTGTTCCAAAGCATGGGCGTCGTCTGCCGTCCCGGCGGTGGGAACCACCAGTCCGCCGTTTGCGAAGTAGCTGTTGATGTAGTTCTCGATGATGCTGACGTCGCCCAACAACACGGGCTCACTGCGTGTGTCGAGCTCGATCACCTCAAGCTCGCGCCCGCGGGCATCGGTCGTCTCGAGGCGGCGACGGTTCTCGCAAAAGTTCTCGAAGTCCGGGTGGCTTCGGTCGCGCACCATGTGCAGCACGACCCGGCCGGGTCCGGCGAAGAAGGCCACACCGTCGACGTGACCGTCGGTGTCAGGGTCCTCGTCGAGGCCCAACCCGGCCTTCAGCCAGATGACCTTCGTCACACCCAGGTAATCCATGAGGTACTGCTCGATCTGTTCCTTGGTCAGGTCCGGGTTGCGGTTCGGATGCAATAGGCAGCTCTCGGTTGTGATGAGGGTGCCCTCGCCGTCGACGGTGATGGAGCCACCCTCGAGCACCATGGGAACCGGGAACCGCCGCACTCCGAAGTGCTCACCGAGGCGCTCGCCGATCGTGGCGTCGAGGTCGTAGGGGAGATACTTCTCGCCCCAGGAGTTGAAGCGAAAGTCCGCCGCGGCGAGTTCGCCCTCCGGGCCGACGAGGAAGATCGGTCCGCTGTCGCGGAGGAAGGAGTCGTCGATGGGCATTTCGAGCACCTCGATGCCGCTCCCGCAGTGGCTGCGCGCAGCGTCCGCGTCGGCGGGCCGGGCCACCATGACGACGGGCTCGAAGGCCGCAATGGCGCGTGCCACCGCCGCAAAGCTCGCTTGTGCCAGGAGGTAGAAGTCGCTCCAAAGCTCCGTGCGGGCCGACGAAGGCCACGCGATCAAACAGCGCGAGTGATCGTCCCACTCGGCCGGCATGTGAAAGCCGGCGGCGGTGGGGGCCCGCCCGAACTCATCGACGTCGAGGACCCCTTTGTCATCGCTTGGCATGCCTCTTCCTCCCGGGGGCTTAGTTGCTTTCAGACGGAACCTGTTGATTGTACGATAAATTAAGACGACCATCAAGGACGGTTATCCTCCGGTGGCGACGGGTCCCTGGAGGCTCCAGGCCAACGGAAACATGGGGCGAGGCGTTTCGGGTCAAGGAGGCACGGAGCATTGGCCAAGAGTCCGACCGACGGGCAACAAGTTCGTGGGCCCGAGCAGCACCGAGTGGAGGCCCCCACTGCCCAACGCATCCTTGAGGCTGCCAAGCGCATCCTCACGGAGAAGGGCTACCAGCACTTCACCTTGAAAGAGATCGAGGCTGAGTCGGGCGAGTTCCGGGCCCTCGTCGCCTACTACTTCGGCAACAAGCGCGGGCTCGTGCAGGCATTGTTCGACTCGCTGATGGCCGACGGCGACGCCGAGCTCCGGGCCGAGCTCGAGGGAATCGGCGAACCCGACGAGCGCGTCACGGCGTTGCTCGACGCGCAGCAGGAGATCTCGGCCGACTGGCGCGGCTTTCGCGCGTTCTACGAGCTCCTGCCCAACATCATGCAGGACGATGTCATGCGCGCGCGGCTCGCCGAGTCTTATCGCTCCTCGCGCGAGCTTGCCCGGTATTGCCTTGAGAGCGAAGACGTGACCTTGGATGGTGACGACCTCAACCGGCTCTCGGCACTCAGCGTCGCGGTCATCGAGGGCCTGGCCGTGCAGTATGCGGCTGACCGCGAGCGCTTCGACCACGAAGGCACGTTCCGCCTGTGGCGTTCGATGCTGGTCGAACTGCTCAAGCGCCCGCCTGCCCAGTAGCGCCGCGCTCGGGGACCTCGATCCTTGTCCGAGCCGGACTCTTGACAGCCCCTGGACTCAGGTGTTTATTGTTCGATAAATCAGATCGGACGAGGGCGTCAAGATGCGCATTCGCAGAGCGGTGGTCGACTTGGGCATGGAGGTGGTCGGGCTCAAACCTCAAAGGGACCGTAAGCCGCCTGTCGCGGTCCTGTCCGGCTTCCAGTCGGGCGTCGGGTTCGACAACTCTCGACTGACACGCGCGTGAGCTTCGAGACGGGGATGGCCGAACTCCGCTGTGAAGCCGCCCACCCTCGGTGTGGCGGCATGCCGGTGTCCGGCGGTCAGAGCGCGGCCGACGCGGCCAGGGCTCTGTCGCAGATCCTTGATGTCCTCACGTCGCGCGCGAAGACGGGTGGTGTGCTCCAGGCGTCGGCAGAGTCCGCCACCATCCCTGCGATCAAGGGCGGGACCGGCGGTCGCGACCAACCTATTCAGTCGCTCAGCTACGCCGTTACCACCGCAACCAAGGAGGGGAGACATGGGCAACGAGATTCCCGTCGGTGAGACCGCGCCCCGGCCTAATGCGACGGCCACAGCGAGGACCGGCGACACCGGCTTCGGCGAGGACGCGAGTGCCGGTCGCAGCGCTCGAGGCCTGAAGACAGGCGTCCTCCACCTGGCTTCCAGCGTGGCGTTTGGCGTGGCCTCGGCGGCGCCGGCCTACTGCCTGGCGGCGACCGTCGGCTGGATCGACGGCGACGTCCGGCTGGCCGGGCCGTTCCTGATGATGGTCGGTTTCATCCCCATGCTGCTAGTCGTCAGCGCTTATTACTACTGGAACAGAACAGACCCCGACTGCGGAGAGGCCTTCATCTGGTCGGCGCGTGCCTTCGGAGCCCGGATCGGCTGGGTAGTGGGTTTCGCAGCCGTGGCGTCGTCGGTGATGGTGATGGCCAACCTCGTGCAAGTCGCCGCCCTGTACATGTTTCTCTCCCTGCATTTGTACGGCCTTGCCAATTCGGCCTTCTGGGTGACGGTGGCCGGGACTGCCTGCATCGTTCTTGTCACGGCGTTCATCGCGCTCGGGAGTCGGATGGCCGTAGGGCTGCAGTACGTGCTTGTCGTGATGCAGATCGTGCCTCTGGTCGTGTTTTCGGTCCTGTCGTTCTACAGGGTCGTGGTCTACCATCCCCAAGGCTCCGCCTCGCCTCAGCTCAGCTGGTTCTTCAGCACCCACATCTCCGCGGGATCATTGGCGCCGGCCATCATTTACGTTGTCTTTCTCTACTGGGGATGGGACGCCGTCCTGGCGGCAAACGAGGAGACGAGCAATTCGAGTCGGTTGCCGGGTCTCTCGGCCGTGCTGAGCACGCTCTGCCTTGTCGTCATCTATGTGGTCGTGACCGCCGCGCTGCAGACCTACCGCGGCGCAGGGTTCCTGATTGCCTCGCCCAACGATGTGTTCAGCCCGGTGGCCCGTGGAATGATGGGCAACTTCGACACCGTTCTTCTGTTGAGCGTGTCGGTCTCGGGCATAGCCTCGGCCCTGACGACACTCATGCCCCTCACCCGGCAGACGCTGTCAATGGCTGCGCACGGCAGCATCCCGAACGTCTTTGGCCGCATTCATGAGCGCTTCCTGACGCCCTTCTCGGGGACGATCATCCTCGGAGTGCTATCCATCTTCTGGTACTTGCTGCTCACGATCTGGAACCCGAAGGCGATCTACGACTCGATCGACGGGCTCGGGGTGCTGGTCGCGGTGACATACGGAGGCACGGGGCTGGCCGCGACGGTCTACTTTCGCCACGAACTGCGGCGTAGCGTGAAGAACTTCCTGTTTCTGGGGCTATTCCCGTCACTCGGCGCGGCCATGTTTGCAGTGATCATGGTCATAACCCTGTGGGAGGGGTTCCAAGTGGGGAACACCTCGGGCAGCATCCAGTCTGAGACGAGCTTTCTCGGCATCGGCGGCGTCTTCCTCATTCCGGTGGCCACTCTTTGCGTGGGCATCGGGTTCGCGATTGTCTTGGCCGTGCGCAGGCCGGGGTTCTTCCGCCGGCCTGCCGAAACCTGGCCGGGCGAGGGTGTGACACTGCCCTATGAAGACGAGCGTGTCGAAGAAGAGTGATGGCGGCTGACCTAACCCCCTGAGGCTCGTCCCACTGAGACGCGGTTCTCAGGTTTGCCGGCACGCCACCAATCGCGTAGAGACCCGCTTACGTGGTGGCGCCCGGCCCGGCCGCATGCGACCATCGGAGTCATCCCCGTCAAGTCCGTCCAACGGCACTGCCGGGAGAGACGCGGTGGCGAGGCCACGGTGAACGGGCTGGAAGTGATGCGCAAGGGCACGGAGGAAGGCGACATCTTGTTGTGCATGATGGTCAAGCGGACGGCCGCGGCTTTCATGGACGTCGAGGGGATCGTCTGCAGCCGAGCCGTGGGCACGCCCCGTGCCAGCGTCCCATCGTCCGGCAGTGCCGTAATCCTGACTGAGTAGGTAAGATAAGGCAGGCCAGTGGTCCAGCCCACCTAGCGACCTCCGCCCTGGCGAGTTAGGAGAGAACTGACATGGACAACACCGACACCGAGACCACCGCTGCCGCCACCGCTGCCGGCGAGGAGGAGCCGAAGCGGATGTCCATCATCTGCTGGAGCAATGACCTTGACCGCGTGTGGCCCGTGATGATCCTGTCGACCACGGCCGCCGCCTCAGGGCTCGAAGTCGACGTCTTCTTTACTTTCTGGGGTTTGAGAGTGCTCCAGAAGAACACCACCCGCGTGACCGGGAAGAACTGGATGCAAAAGGGTGAGTCGCTGGTCGACCGCGGCGGAAGTGAGCACCTGAAGCTCTCCAAGATCCACTTCGGCGGGATGGGGACCTCCATGATCAAGACTCTGGCGAAGCAGTACAACGTGGCGAGCGTGACCGAGTTGATGGAGATGGCCATCGAGGCGGGTGTCAGGCTGCACCCGTGCCAGATGACGATGGACCTTTACGGGCTCTCGGAGGACGACTTCATCGACGGAGTCCAGCCCACCCTCGGCGCGGCCAGCTTCATCGACATGGCGGCCCAGTCAGACATCCAGCTCTTCATCTGACGTCGCTGGCGCCGCCAGGCGCGAGTCGGGCGCTCCGAATCGAGGCGCCCTCACTTGCCATGTCTCCTACTTGGCGAGTTAAGCCATTGTGTTACTTGACATACTTGATATGTCATCATACGGTTGCCAGGTGACAGCCGCTAATACTGTGGCCAGAGGAGATACCGAGATGGGCTTCGACGAGGAGTACGCGGAGCACTTCCACCGCTCACACGAGCTTTTCGAGCGCGCGAGTGCAGTCATCCCTGGCGGTGCGGGCAGCAGCGCCCGGACCGTGAAGTTCGGATGGAAGCCCTACCCGCCCTTCATAACCGAGGGCCGAGGCTCTCGTCTCCGGGACGCCGACGGGCACGAGTACATCGACTACCTTCTCGGGCTCGGCCCGATGATCCTTGGCCACCGCCACCCGGCGGTGACTGAGGCGGTGTCCAAAGCCATAGAGAGCCTCGGGACGTGCTTCGGCTTGCCATATGAGCTCGAGATCGAGGCGGCGGAGAAGGTTGTCGAGGCGGTCCCGGGCATAGAGATGGTCCGCTTTTCCAACTCGGGGAGCGAGGTCGTCGGAACCGCGGTTCGCCTCGCCCGCGCCTACACGGGCCGGCGGATCCTCATCCGCTTCGAGGGGCATTACCACGGCTGGCAGGACACCGTGTACTGGAGCAACCACGTCGACCCCGTGGCCGCAGGCCCCGCTGATTCCCCCCGTCCCGTCGCAGCCGGGCCAGGAGTGCCGCTCGAGCTCGCCGACACCCTGATTGTGCTCACATGGAACGACCCTGAGAGCTTTCTTCGCGTGATGGCTGAAAGGGGCGACGAGGTGGCGGCGGTCATCACGGAACCGGCGGTGTTCAACACGGGCTGCATCCTCCCTGAGCCCGGCTATCTCGAGCTGTTGCGCGAGGAGACCCGCCGTCACGGCGCCCTCCTCATCTTTGACGAGGTGATCACCGGCTTCCGATTTGCACGCGGTGGAGGCCAGGAGTTCTACGGTGTGACGCCCGACCTGACGACTCTCGCCAAAGGCCTCGGCGGCGGTTTCCCGGTGGCGGCCATAGGCGGCAGCCGGGAGGTGATGGGCATGATTGCGGACGGCCGCTACTCACATTCGGGGACCTACAACGCCAATGTCGTCCAATGTGCGGCGGTGGCGGCCACGATGGACGTCCTCGCCGAACCGGGTTTGTACACGCGCCAGCGCGCTCTAGGCGAACGTCTGGCCGACGGGCTTCGCTCGCTCGGGGAGGAGAACGGGATCCCGGTCCTCGTCGAGGGCCTCGGCACCGTCTTCCAGCTCTGGTTCAGCGAGCACCCGATCAAGAACTGGCGCGACGCGGAGCGGTACGCCGACACGGAACGGTTCACCCGCTGGTACCAGGAGATGGTGATGCGCGGGGTGCTCTTTCACCCGAGCCAGTTCGAGAATTTGTTCGTCTCGCTCGTCCACAACGACGCCGACATTGACGAGACGCTGAACGTGGCGGCGGACGTCATGAAGGTGCTTGCCAAGGAATCGAGTACGTTCCACACCTCGAAGCCGGTTGAGTCCGGGAGTGCGGGAGGAAACGGAACGCAGAGATGACACTGGTCGATCTCGGCCGGATACGGCGATACCGCCCAGGCTCGTCGACGACGGGCAGCGATGAGCGGACGCTGCTGTATGAACGCGTGATCGACATCGTCGAGCAGATCATCGTCGAGCAGCAGCTAGGTCCGGGTGACCTATTGCCGACCCAGGCGGAGCTTTGCGAGCTCGCCGGCGTGAGCCGCATCACGGTCACCCGGGCCCTTGCCGAGCTCGAGCGGGAGGGAAGGGTTCGTCGCCACCAGGGGGTGGGGACGTTTCTCGCCCGGCCGCGCTTCGTCTCCGAGCCCGAACGCGCCGGAAGCCTGCTCGGGACGCTGTCTGGCGGCGCGTCCAAGATCAGGGTCGGCACCAGGGTTCTCAGTCTCGCAGTGGGCTCGCCGTCCCCCGACCTTCTCCAAGCCCTTGGGCTCGAGGAGGGCGCGCGGGTCTGGCGCCTTCATCGCTTGAGACTGCTCGAGGGACAGGCGATGGTCGTCGAAACATCCGTCATCCCCGTCGAGATAGCACCCGATCTGAGTGAGCACTATGAGGAATTGACCGGGTCCCTATACGAACTGCTCGAGCGGCACTGTTCGCTAAAGGACGTGTCGGAGGAGCAGTTCCTCGAGGTCGTGCTCCCGACCGACGAGCAGCGTCGGCTGCTGCACCTGAGTGCTCACACGAGTGTCGTACGCATCCGGGGTCTCAGCATCGACGCCTCTGGACGGCCCTTCGACTGCTTCGAGCAGGTCTATCCGGCAGCCGACTTCGTCTTCTATCTCTCCGGGGGAGCGACGGGCCAGCTTCTCGTGAACTCCGCTAATAGAGACTGGAGCGTGTCGCAGCTCGAGAGCTGCGGAAGGGGGGTCCCCGGGTCAGAGATTCTGCCCGAGGTAGCACGCTCATCCGACAACCCGCCTGTACCAAAGCGGTAGCAGCACCCAACCTCGCCGAGACAAAGGGGGCCCCAGAGTTATGAGCGCATCGTCGAGCGGAACGGTCGGGACAGGCTCAACCGCGACAGGGCTGATGCCCAACGCGCTTCATATGCGCGACACGGTCATCCTCGCCATGGCAAGTTCAGGTCCGACCCAGAGCATCGCCACTTCACTGGCGGCGATCGTCCTCGCTGTGGCTTTCGCCGGCTTCTTGCCGATAGCTATCTGCTTTATCCCGATGATCGGCATCGCGATCGGCTATCAGCGACTGAACGCCTGGCAACCGAGCGCGGGCGCGACCTATTCATGGGTGGGCCGCTCGCTCAACCCGCACGCCGGGTTCTTCGCCGGCTGGATCATGCTGATGTACTACACGATCGGTACCGTCAGCCTGACCCCGATCCTCGGGTCCTACCTGCTCAGCTTCTTCTCCAACTCCGCCGCCAACGACAAGTACGACACGGCGCTCGTGGGGACGATCCTCAACCTGCTCGTGCTCGTAGTTGCCGCCCTTGGCATCAAGCTGTCCGCGCGTTTCCAGTGGACCTGGGCTGTGTTCGAGTACTCGCTGCTGATTGGATTTTCTGTCGCGGCCGTCGCCCTCATCTACTCGGGCCATCTCGCACACTCGGTTCACATCACGTCCTCGTGGTTCACCTTGCACGGGGCAGGTGGGTTCCACGCCCTCATCTCGGGCATCCTCATAGCCATCTTCTTGTACTCGGGCTGGGACACAGCCGCCTATGTGGGCGAGGAGGCCGAGGGTAAGAGTGCCGGACGCGCCGCGATAACCAGCGTTGTGCTCCTGTTCTTCATCTACGCCATCGGAGTTGTCTGCCTGCAGGGTGTGGCTCGTCCGGCGGTCATCGAGAACAACGCCGCCAACGTGCTCGCCTACATCGGCCAAAGGATCGGCGGAGGCTTCTGGAAGGACTTGATGATCGTGGCGGTTCTCGGCGGGACCCTGGCGTCGCTGCAGGCCGCCATCGTGAGCGCCGGCCGCATTTCCTACGCTATGGGTCGCGACCGGGTCATCCCGAGTTGGTTCAGCCAGGTGAGCTCGCGGTATCGCACGCCAATGCACGCGACCATCCTCGTGGGTCTGTTGAACGTCGTGTTCCTCTGGGGTTCCACTCTCGTGGGCTCGATCGGCACCGCTCTCTCAGACATTGTGAGCACTCTCGGCTTGATGGCGGCGATGTTCTATCTCTTGACGGCCGGAACTGCCATCTGGTGCTATCGCCGCTCCATCCTCTCGAGCGCGTCGAACTTCTTCCTCGGTGGCGTCATGCCGGGGATCGGGGCGGCGTTCATGGCCTTCGTCATCATCTACGAACTGGCCACCGACGCCCTGAACGGCGTAGAGATCGCCTTTGGCTTTGGTTTTGCCGCTTTCGGCCTTGTTTTGTCATTCATTTCGTCTCGGATCGGCAAGGCACCCTTCTACTCGGACCCGACGGTCAGCCACGGCGACACCGCAGAGCGGGAACTGGACGCTCCAGTGGCGCCTCCTAGTGGGATGTGAGATGACCAAAGGCCGCTTGTATGTGGGGCTGGATCTAGGAACATCGGGATTGAAGGGCGTCGCCCTAGCCGAGAACGGATCTGTGGTGGCTCGGGCGCAGGCGACGTACCCGACGCGCCGCCCCTCGTCGAGCGCGGCGGAGCAGAACCCGGCTGATTGGCTCCGAGCCGCCGAGTCTGTGGCCGCCGACATGGCCGGCCAGACTGAGGCGAAGAGCTGGGGTGGAATAGGGCTGTCGGGAATGATCCCGACACTCGCCGTGATTGACGCCTCGGGCCATCCCGACGGTCCCGGCATCACCTGGGAGGATGGACGCGCCGAACGCCAGGGCGAGCGTTTGCGCGACCTCGTGGGAGCCGAGGATCTCTATCGATCCACTGGGCAGTGGCTCGACGGGCGCTATCTGCTCCCGATGTTCCAGCGGCTCGCCGAGGAGGAGCGCCCCCGCGCCGAGAGGGCCGCGAAGATTTGCTCGGCCAAGGACTACCTGTTCTCACATCTCACCGGTGAATTGGTGACCGACCCGAGCACAGCAAGCGGCTTTGGCTGTTTCGATCTGGGTGACGGCGCGTGGCGGCCCGCGCTCATGGCTGCCGCGGCGGAGTTGTTGCCGATCGATCTCCCTGGGCTGCCCGACGTGATGCCGTCGACCACGACCCAGCCGTTGACGAAGGGCGCGGCCGAGGCAATTGGGGTCCCCGCCGGGCTGCCGGTCTGCCTTGGGGCCGCCGACTCAGTGCTCGGCGCGCACGGTCTCGGTGTGGATTCAGAGGGCGAGGTCGCCTATGTCGCCGGGACGAGCAGCGTGATCCTCGGCGTGAGCTCTCGGCTCGTGTTCGACAAGCTTCACCGCTATCTGGTCACCCCGATGCTCGGCGAGGGCAGCTGGGGTCTCGAGATGGACCTATTGGCGACGGGGAGCGCTCTCGCCTGGCTAGCTTCAGTGCTTACGGGCTTGCGGGACGCGGCGGCTGCGGGTGAGTTGGCGACCCGAGTCGCGCCTGAGCAGGCGCCGGTTTTCCTCCCTTATCTGGGAGGGGGTGAGCAAGGGGCGCTCTGGGATCCGGATCTCCGCGGCTCGGTGATCGGCCTCGAGCTGCGGCACGATGGCAGCCACCTCGCCCGGGCGCTTCTCAATGGCATCGTGCTCGAAAGCCGGCGATGCCTAGGCGTGCTCGAGGAGGCCGGACTGCCTGCTTCTGAGGTGCATCTCACCGGCGGGTGTGCGGCTGTGCCCGGCTTCGACTCCGATCTTGCCGATGCGACTGGGCGTCGCGTCTCGATCCTGCCCGGCGGGGACACCGACGCTTCGGCCGCCGGCGCGGCCATGCTCGCGGCCCAGGCGATCGACGGTCTGACAATCGAACGGGCTCCCGAGACCGACGACGGCAAGCCTGCTAGGACGGTGGAACCCGACGAGGCACGTCGTGAGGTTTGGAACCGCCTGTTTGCACGGCACGAGCGGGCCCTTGCCGCCGTGCGCCACTTTCGCGACGACTCCCCAGGGAAGGAAGAGACCTTGTGACCGGTGAACTGATGAGACGCGAGATGGACGAACAGCCCGCGGTGCTGCAACGCGTCGTCGATTCGGCTGCCGAGACTCAAGATCGAGTTCGTGCCATCATGCCGAAGCATCTGGACGGCGTTTCCCTGGTGGGGCGCGGATCGTCGGACAACGCCGCGGTCCTGGGGCGGTATGCGGCCGAGATCGCTTCCCATAGGCCCGCCGGGCTCGCCGCCCCCAGTCTCCATACCCGTTACGACTCGTCAGTCGACTACAGCGGATATGTCGTCGTCGGGCTGAGCCAGTCCGGCACGACTCCAGAGGTCGTCGCCACGTGTGCGCGGCTTCGAGCCCACGGTGCCGTCGTCGTCGCCATCACCAACGACGACAAGAGTGCACTGGCCGCGGTGAGCGACCTGTCTTTGTCGACCGACGCCGGGGAGGAGCGCGCCGTTCCCGCCACCAAGACGGTTACCGCCGAAATGGCTCTTGTCCTCGTCGTGGCCGGGGCACTGGGGGACGGCCTGCCCGAAGTCGCTCAACTGCGCGCAGTTCCCGAAGCTGTAGCAGCCGTATTGTCGGACGACCTGACAGCGGCGGCCCTCGCCGCGCGCTGGGCCGAATATGACCGGCTCATCGTCACCGCACGAGGAATGGCGTACGCGGCGGCACTCGAAGTTGCGCTGAAGGTCAAAGAGACCTCTGGGATTCTCGCCGAGGGCTTGTCCATCGCCGACTTGCTCCACGGGCCGATCGCCACGGTTGGGGCCGGCCTCCCCGTGCTCAACATCGACGGCGGCGAGCCGATAGCCAGCGACGGGCGACAGCTCGCCGACCGCCTGCGGACACTCGACGCGCCAGCCGCCACCTGCTCACCGAGTCCCAACAGCACCCTTCCCATGCCCCCCGGTCTCGCGGAAGTGATGTACACGATCGTCGCCACGGTGCGGGGCCAGCAACTAGCGCGCCACTTGTCGCTCGCGCGCGGCTTAGACCCAGATCACCCGCGCGGTCTGACGAAGGTGACGCCCACTTATTGAGCGGAGTCCGTGCCGGCCGTGCCGCACGCATCCGCAACGTGACCTGCGCTCAGGCGCGGTCGATAATTCCGATCAGCTTGCGGGCGCGCCATGCCTTGTGACGGAGCATCGCTTACCGCAAGGGTCCTAGCTGCATCGTCAGCGGTCCGACGTCTGTAATTCCGAGCGCTTCGGCCAACTGGACGTTGCTTCCCCATTCCCACAGAACCGGGTTCCACGCTCCGGTTTGCACGAAGGCCGCTGGGTCGTCGCTGTTGCGTGGCTGACGTAGCTGCTGAACCGGCGATAGGGCGGGAACGCGGCGTATGGGTGCGCCAGCGGGCAAACCGGCCCTGTCCCGGGCGATATCCATTGCCCGGCACAGACCACCGAGCTCGTCCACGAGTCCCCGCTCTAGGGCGTCGGCGCCCGTCCAGACCCTTCCTCTGGCCACCTCGTGGACGGCTTCGCGCGTCATGTGCCGCGAACTCGCGACCTTGGCGGTGAAGTCGTCGTAGACGAAATCGAGCCACTCATCGAGCTTGGCCCACTCTTCCTCGCTGAAGCCTGTTTGGGGCGAGAACATAAGAGAATGACGCCCGAGGCCAAGGTGCTCGAAATTGACTCCGAATCGCTCGAAAAGCTTGTCGGTCTTGAGCTTGCCGCCGAGAACTCCGATTGAGCCAGTGATCGTCGCGGGCTCGGCGACGATCACGTCGGCCCCCATGGCCACGAAGTAGCCGCCCGAGCCTGCTACGTCGCCCATCGAAACGACGACGGGCTTGCCCACCTCCCGAGTGTTGCACACCTCGCGCCAAATCGTGTCCGAGGCGATGTAAGAACCGCCGCGGCTGTTGACTCTGAATACGACGGCTTTCGTGTGCTCGTCTCTGGCGGCGAGTCGGAATGCGGCCGCGACAGTGTCCGAACCGGCAGCGCGGCCAACCGACCCGGGCTTAGACCGGCCGGTGCGGATCATGCCCACCGCCTCGATGAGGGCGAGACCGGGTTGGCGAGTCTGACGTGCCCGTCGAACGATGTCCCATCTCCTGCGATAGCGCGAGACATAGAGCAGGGTCGGCTTGTCTGGCCACCGTTGCTCGACCGCCCTGCGGACATCGTCCCGGTAGCCGAGATGATCGACCAGTCCGTTCTCTTGAGCCTGCTTGGCGGGGATCGGCGCTTGATCGATGAGCGTACGCACATGGTCCTCCGGCAAGCGCCTGCCGCTCGCGACCGCGGAGATGATCTGTTCGTAGGCGGATGTGGCCAAGCGCTCCGTCGCCTCACGGTGCGCGGCAGTGAACCCGGTGCGCAGGAACATGTCTGCCGCGTTCTTGTACTCGTGCCTCTGCGCGAACAGCGGCTCGACTTCCGCCCGGTCGAGCGCACCGCGTATGAAGACTCCTGAGGCCGCGACGCCTATGAGACCCACGCTCCCGGAGGGCTGGAGCCAAAGCTCGCCGAACCCTGTCGCCACAACGTATGCCGACGTTGCGCGGCCGAGCTCGCCAAACGTCTCGGCCCAGGCGATGGCGTCTTTACCCTTCGCCCGAAATCGCGCCACGGCGTCGGCCAGCTCCTGGGCCTGGGCGAGCGAAATCGAGGTCGTGCCGAGCCTCGCGAGAAGCCCCACGACGTTGGGGTCATCAGCGGCTGAGCCGAGACGGTCGACGAGCGTCCTAAGTGCCAGTCGCTTTCGGTTCATGAACCGTTCCGCGGGATGAGAGCCGATGTCCTCGACGAGTGCCCCGGTGAGGTCCAATTCGAGCAGAATCGCCATGGTGGGACGCTACCGGATTGTGCCCGAGACGGGACGGCGGAGCCCTGGGGGCCGACTCGTACTTCCGCGAGATTGTTCCTCGATGGCGGTCACAACCTCCCGGTAGTGTTCGATCGTGCTGCATGTCTCCACGGCCAGCCGGGTGGAGCCTCTGGCAGCGGAGCTGGCCGAGGTGCTTATCGAACCGCTCGCCGACCCCATGGCGCGCGAGTGGGTGGCTATCCCCACTGTCGGGATGCGCCGGTGGCTCGCCCTCGAGTTGGCCAGGTCGCTCGGCGCCTCGACGCCGGGCTCTGGCGATGGCGTCGCGGCGAACATCGAGTTCACGTTCCCTGGGGCGCTCCGTGAGGTCGTGCTCCGGGCTGGCGGCAGCGAAGGCGCCGCTGATCCCTGGCAGGTCGACTCCCTGGTCTGGGCCCTCCTCGAGGTACTCAAGTCCGGACGCCGGGACGACCGGCTCGGTCCCCTCACCCAGCTTGCGCCGGGGGCCACGTGGTTCGGGCGTGCACGTCGCCTGGCAGATCTGTTCGACCGCTATTCCGTACGCCGGCCCGAGCTCGTTCAGCGGTGGAGCAAGGGCGAGGATCTGGACGTCGGCGGGCGTCCTCTGTCGAACGAGGACTTGTGGCAACCCCACCTGTGGCGCCTGGTGCGTGACCGTATTGGCTTTCCCAGCCCGCCCGAGCGGCTGCCGGACCTGCTTGACGATTTGAAGACGGGTGCCCTCGAAATCGGTCTGCCGCCCAGGCTTGCCCTTTTCGGACTCACGACGTTGCCGAGCGGCGCGTCCTTTGTGGATCTGATCGAAGCTGTTGCGGCCCGACGTGACCTCCATCTCCTTTTGCTGGATCCGTCGCCTGCAACCACGTCGCGTGTACGCGGCGCCGTTCTGGCTAAGCCGGCGCGACCGCTCGGCGTCGCGAGGGTCGATGACGCCTCCGACGCCGAAATGCGGCAGGTCCGCCATCCGCTCCTGTGCTCGTGGGGGCGCCCTTACCGGGAGCGGACTGTGCTCCTTGCCTTGGCCGAGCAGCATGGCTTTCCTGCGCCGCAACTGGCGGAAGTCGGCGACGAAGAGGACCGAGAGGTGCCGGCGACATTGCTCCGGTGCTTGCAACGAGACCTTCGGGTGGGCTGCATGCCCGCGGGTGACTTCGATCTCCGTCCCGGAGACAACTCGATCCAGGTTCACTCCTGCCATGGACAGGCCCGCCAGGTGCAGGTGCTGCGGGACTCGATCCTTCATCTGTTGGCCGACGACCCCACCTTGCGCGAAGAGGACATCGTCGTGCTCTCGCCGGCGATAGACAGGTTCGCCCCGCTTGTGGAGGCGGGCTTCGGGACCTCGGCCGAGGTCCCAGCCGAGTCCACAGGCGATGCCACCCCACGACTCTTGTACCGGGTCAGCGACCGCTCCCTGCGCGAGTCATATCCGACTCTGGCTGCGTTGGACACCTTGCTGGCGTTGCTGTCTGGGAGGTTCACCGCCTCGGAAATGCTCGAGTTCATATGGCTTCCTGCGGTCCGGACGCGGTTCAGCTTCAGTGAGAACGATCTTGAGACAGTGGCGGGCTGGATCAGAAGAGCCAACGTGCGGTGGGGGATTGACCCTTCTCAGCGGGAGCGATGGGGAATCCCACGTGGGTACATCGCAAATTCATGGCAAGCGGCCATCGACAGACTGCTCATGGGGATCGCGGTGAGCGACGGCGGTATCGGCCTTGCTTCCGGCGGTATCGCGCCTCTCGGAGTCGAGGGCGACGCGATTGGGCTCGCGGGGCGTTTGGCCGAGCTCGTGGCGCGCCTGGCTGACACAGCCGAGCAGGTGCGCCAGCTCCACACCCCCGCCGCTTGGAGCATCACCCTGTCGCAAGCGATCGACGGGCTGTTTGCCGTTGACAACCGCCAGCAGTGGCAGCTCGACCAGCTCCGTCGCATTGTCGCCGACATCGGCGAGCAAGCGAAGGTGGGCGCGGAACCCGTGGCAGTCGAGCTTTCGCTCGCAGATGTCAGGCGCCTTTTGGCCGATCGAATCCAGGGCGACTCTCGCCGCCCCGACTTCTTCCGGGGCGGAGTCACCGTCAGCTCCTTGACGCCGCTGCGGTGGCTCCCCTTCCGTGTCGTGTGCATTCTCGGACTTGACGAGGACGCCACGAGTGCCGGTGCGGGTCTTGTGGACGGAGATGACCTTGCGGCCTTGACACCGCTTATCGGAGACCGGGACCCGCGCTCGGAGGTTCGCCAGGCTCTCCTCGAAGCCGCTCTTGCCGCAGGGGATCACCTCGTGATCACGCGGACCGGCCACGATGTTCGCTCCAACCGCGAGGTGCCGGGTGCGACGGTGCTCGCCGAGCTGCGCGACGCCATAACGGCGACGCTTCCGCCGGGGTGCAAGGACCTGTATCGGCGCCAGGTCGAGACGGTGCACCCGAGGCAGGCCTTCGACGAGCGTTGTTTCGAGCGGGGGGAGCTGCACACGACCGGAGCCTGGAGCTTCGACGCGTCTGCGTTCGTGGGTGCTCGTGCGCGGGCAGGGAGGACTGGTGAGACCCCCTGCTTTCTTGACGGGCCTCTTGGCCCCGTACAAGAGGGGGGCGCTGTCGTCGACCTCTCTGAGCTGCAGGCGTTCCTTCAACACCCCGCGGAGGCCTTCTTTCGTCAGCGGCTGCGGCTTCGCCTATTGCGCGAGGACCGCGACCAGTCCGATGACCTTGTCATTTCACTTGACGCACTGGATCGTTGGGCCGTTGCGGACCGGCTCCTCAAGGCTCGTCTTGAGGGTCAAAGAACCGAAGCGTGGGAGCAGCACGAGCGGGCACTCGGGACGCTCCCGCCGGGCGGGTTGGGGGAGGCGGCACTTGCCGATGCCAAGGCCAGAGTTGACGGTGTGCTCGCGTTGGCGGCCGAGCGTTGCGTGGACCATGCCCGCGACGAGCGCATCGACGTCGACGTTGAGCTCGCGGACGGAACTCGTGTAGTCGGCACTGTGCTGGGGCGCTGCGGAGGCGCAATGCCCGGCCCGGGCCTCGTCACTTGCAGCAAGATCGAGCCCAAGCGGCGCCTGACGGCTTGGCTCGACCTTGTGGCTGTGGTGGCCAGCCGCCCGAGCACTTCGTGGCGCAGCGTCGTTGTTGGACGGGGAAACAAGGACACCGAGGCGATGTCGCTCGAGCTCGTCCCGGTCGGCGACACCGCGGATGATCGAAAAGTGCGGGCGTTGCGCGGGCTCGAGACCGCTGTCGACTGCTACCGCCGTGGGCTGCGCGAGCCCGTCCCACTTTTCGGGTCGTTGTCGTTCGAGATCCATGAGAACAGCGCAAAAGCGAGTGACTGGGAGGGGGACTGGGGAGGTCGCGAGGGTTCTAGCGAGGCGACCATAATGGCGTTCGGACGCCCGGATTTCCAAGGGCTGTGTTCTTTGCCCGCTCTGCCACATGATCCCCCGGGTACGGCGCCTGGACGAGCGAAGCGGTTCGCCGATTACCTCTGGGGAGCGGTCGAGGCGAGCGCAGAGGAGCGCCCATGACCTCGCGCTCGGCCTTCTCGATCGCTGATCGTCTGCCTACCGGGCGCGTCGCCATAGAAGCGAGTGCGGGCACCGGAAAGACGTACACGCTCGCCGGGCTGGTGGTGCGCTACGTAGCGGAGAACGCGGTCCCGATCGAAAGGCTCCTCATCGTCACGTTCACGAGAGCAGCCGCCGCCGAACTGCGCGATCGCGTGCGAACGGCGCTCACCCAGGCGGCCGCCGCGCTCCGCGAGCCAGCCCAGATCGCCGCAGACGACCTGCTTATGCAGACCGTCGCCGCCGAGGATCGCACAAACCGCATCGAGCGCCTCGAACAGGCCATCATCGACTATGACGGCGCCACGATCACGACGATCCACGGTTTCGCGACCCAGGTCCTCACCACCCTCGGATCTGCTGCCCCAGGCGACCTCGACGCGACCCTCCTCGACGACACGAGCGAGGTCGTGCGGACCGTTTGCACCGATGTGCTCGCAACCGCAGCGCTCCGGGAACCGTCGACATCGGATCAGCTTCCGGGACTCGAGCCGTTTTGCCGGAGCGTGATGAAAGTGCTGGGCAATCCCGGCATCGTCGTGATTCCGAGCGCGGAGGCTTCGGAGTCGACACCGACTGCCGCCGCGTTCAGGCACCTGGTCGATCTTGCCGTCGCCGAGGTTCACTTCCGCCGACGGCTCGCCGGCACGCTCTCATTCGACGACGTGCTGACCCAGCTCAGCGAGGCACTGCACCACCGGCAAGCGACCGTGGCCAGTTTGCGTCGAAGGTTCCAGATCGCTCTCATCGACGAGTTCCAGGACACGGACCCGGTGCAGTGGGACATCTTCTCGACGTTGTTCGGCGAGATCGGTGAGGGCTCGGCGCTAGTGCTCGTGGCCGACCCAAAGCAGGCCATCTACGCCTTCCGCGGCGCGAACGTGCATACCTACCTGGAGGCGGAGGGCGCTCCCCACACCTGCCGGGGCACGCTCGGCACCAACTGGCGCTCGGACGGGGTGCTCGTCGGTGCCCTGCATCGGCTTTTCGAAGGAGCGACGTTCGGGGACGCTCGGATCGCGTACGTGCCCGTGGCGCCATCAGGGCAGAACCGCGATCGCCGTCTCACGACGGCGACAGGGGCGCCTTTGCCCGCCCTCAAGCTACGACTCGCGCTCGGGCCTGACATTGCCCGCACCAAGAAGGGGCAGATCGACACCGAACTCGCCGCGAGAGCGATAGCACGTGACCTCGCGTCCCAGGTCCAAGACCTACTTGAAACGGCCTGGTTGCCCGACGAGTCAGGGGACCGCCGGCGCCTGCGGCCTAGCGACATCGCCGTGCTGGTGTCGGTTAATGCCGAAGCCACGCCGATACAGGAGGCGCTTCGTAACCACGACATTCCTGCCGTTGTAACCCGGGGCGACAGCGTGCTCGAGTCCGCGGCGGCGACGCAGTGGCGTGAGCTTCTCGCGGCCCTCGAGTCGCCAAGCGACCCGAGGCGGGCGCGGCTCGCCGCATTGTCTTGGTTTTTCGGCTGGTCGGCTGCGGAGCTTGATGTGGCGGACGACACTGCGCTGGGCGCCGTGCAAGACCGCATCCGAACGTGGGCCGAGACCCTCGATGAAAGGGGGGTCGTGGAGTTCTGCGCTCGGATCTGGTCTGAGAGCGGAGTTGCTGCTCGTGTGCTCGCCTCCGGAGACGGGGACCGTAACGTCACCGATCTCGACCACATCGCGGGATTGTTGCAAACCACCACGCGCGGCCACCGACCGACCGCCGCCGGTCTGATGGCGACGCTCGATGAGCTCGCCACCGAGAAAGGCGTCGACCCCGAGGACGATGTGACCGCCCGGCAAGTGGAGTCAGAGGCCGAGGCGGTGCAGATCATGACCGCTCACGTCGCGAAGGGGCTCGAGTTCCCGATCGTGTGCGTGCCGACTATGTGGCGCCACGGAGAGCGACCGTTGCAGGAGATCGTGTTCCAGGATCCCGAGACGGGAAGGCGCACTTTCGATATTGCCAACCGCGAGCAATGGCCGACTGGGCAGGCAGCAGAGGAGAGGAAGGCTCTCGCGAAGAAGGAGGTCCGCGGGGAGAACCTGCGTCTTCTATATGTGGCACTTACCCGCTCCAAGCACGCAACGTTGGCTTGGTGGACGAGCGCGTGGGGATCAGAAGCGACAGGACTGGCACGGGTGCTCTTCGCGCGGACCAACGGCGCGCTCGATCCTGACAAGTTCGAGGGGGCAAAGGTCAAGTTGCCACCTGACGACCAGGCCGTCGAGGCCCTCGAGTCCGTGTTCGCTTCCTGTGGCGACGCCGTGTCGATCGAAGTCGTCGGGGCAGGCAACGAGCCGGTCCGCAAATGGAGCGACACAGCGGGGCGAAACTCCGGTCCCGTCCTTGAGCTGGCGGTTCTCGGTCAGGTGCCCGCGCGGACAAGCCGACGGTGGTCGTTCAGCCTGATCAGCGAGCAGGATCACGGCGTTGTGCACGATCCACAGGACGAAAGTCTTGGTGACCTGGGGGTGGCGGATGAGAAGCCGGATTTGGCTGAGGCTGTTGGACCCAGCGAGCCCTACGGCCCGTCAGACTTGCCTCTCGGCCCGATACCAGGGGGCGCCCAGTTCGGCACGCTCGTGCACGAGGTGCTCCAACGCGTCGACTTCGCATCCGATGGTCTCGACACGGAATTGACCGCGTGTGTCGACGACCGCCTCGGATGGAATCCGTGGCCGGTCGACCCTCCGACTCTTGTCGCCGGACTGCGGTCGGTGATCGACGCTCCTCTTGGTCCGCTTTTCGGCGGGCGATGCCTGCGCAACCTCAGTCGGGCCGACCGCCTGGATGAGCTCGGTTTTGAGATCCGGCTGGGCGGCAAGGGCCACCTCGCGAGCGACCGAGATCTCGGGGCCCTCATGCTCAAGCACGTGTCCAAGCAGGACCCGCTTTGGCCATGGGCCAAGCGTCTTCAATCTGGCCTGTTCAGCGTTGAGCTAGGCGGGCATCTCACAGGATCGATCGACTTGGTTGCTCGAGTCCATGCCGCGGGCGAGCCGGACGCGCCGGCGCGCTACGTCGTAGTCGACTACAAGACGAACAGGCTGGCTGCCCCGGGTCGCGAGCCTCAAAGTTCTGACTATCGCTCCGATCGCTTGGTCGCGGCGATGGCGGACCATCATTATCCCCTCCAGGCGCTGCTGTACTCCGTGGCGCTCCATCGCTATTTGCGCTGGCGCGTTCGCGGATACGAGCCGGCCGTGCACCTCGGTGGTGTCGCCTACCTGTTCGTGAGGGGCATGGCGGGTGCTGACACGCCGGTGAGCGATGGCAATCCGTGCGGCGTCTTCAGCTGGCCGGTTCCCGTCGCGCTCGTGACTGAGCTGAGCGACCTGCTCGACGGGGCCGGGAAGTTGGTGAATCGCCCATGAGGCCATCCGTGGCGGAGAACGTCTTGATTCTCGCCCCATTCGTTGAGGCCGGAGTCTTGGAGGCATCTGACGTCCACGTGGCCACCCTGGTCGCGCGAAGTGTGTCTGGGGTGGAACCCGAGGTCGTGCTCGCGGCGGCACTGGCGACGCGAGCACCGCGGCTCGGCTATGTCTGCGTTGAGGTGGAAACCGTCGCCAGTTCAGTCGTCATCGACGAAGCGGCCGCGATCACCGACAAGTCCTTGCCCTGGCCCGATCCTGGTCGTTGGGTGAAGATCCTCGCTAAGAGCCCCGCCGTGCGTCGCTCCGATTCCGACGACGGTGACTTCACTTTGCCGCTCGTCTGGGACGGCACTCGTCTTTATCTCGAGCGCTACTGGCGCTTCGAAGAAAGTGTCGCAACTGAGTTGCTGCGCCGCGCCGGAGCCGACGGCGGCCTCACGACCGAGTCGGACCACCTTGAGACGGTGCTCGCCGAACTCTTCGAATCCGGAGACCCGCTGCAGCGTACGGCCGCGGAGAAAGCTCTCACGCGTCGACTCACCGTCATCGGAGGCGGGCCGGGCACGGGCAAGACGAGCACAATCGCCCGTCTGCTCGCAGCCGCAAGCTCCATTGCTTCGGCCGGGGGTCGGCGGTTCGAGGTGGCGCTGGCGGCTCCGACCGGGAAAGCGGCCGAGCGGATGAAAGTGGCGGTTCAGGAGGCTCGCCTGCCAGGCCTCGGCGAGGATGTCGCGGAGACGTTGCGCATAACCGAGGCCAAGACTTTGCACCGGCTGTTGGGAGTGAACTCGGACGGGACTGTCTGGCACGACCACACCAAGCCCTTGCCTCACGACATGGTGATTGTGGACGAGACGTCGATGGTGTCGCTTCCGCTTATGGCCAGACTCCTCGACGCCATCCGGACTGATGCCGCCCTTGTGCTCGTCGGGGACCCGTCCCAACTCACCAGCGTCGAAGCCGGAGCTGTGCTCGGTGAGATCGTCGGACCCACGGGTGGCGCTTCGGCTCGCGGTCCGCTCGCAGCCGACATCGTGTTGCTCGAGCACAACTACCGTTCCGTGCCCAAGATCACCGAGCTGGCGGCAGCGATCCGGACGGGCGATGCGGAACGCGCACTCGAGATCTTGAGGAACGCCGATTCCAGTGAAATCAGCTGGGTTAGCGACGACGACGCGGACGGAGTCGCCGCACTGCAGGCGGAGGCTGCCGAATGTGCCGTCGAGGCAGTTCGCGCGGCAGCCGCCGGGAACGGCGAAGTGGGCCTCCACGCGGCGTCAAAGTTGAAGGTGCTCTGTGCCACACGGTTCGGCCCGCCAGGCGTGTTCACCTGGAGCGCGGAGATCGAGCGGCTCATCGCCCATGACCTTCCGGAGGACGGGATCGGGCGCTGGGGCTACGTCGGCCGCCCGATCATCGTGACTCGGAACGATTACCCCAACAAGCTCTTCAACGGGGACGTCGGTCTTGTGGTGGCGGGCAGCGGCGGGACGAAGGCGGTCTTCAGAGATCTAGAGGGCCGCTTGAGGGAGCTTGCCCTCTCGCAACTCGGCGAGATCGACACATGGTGGGCAACCACGATCCACAAGAGTCAGGGGTCCGAGTTCGACCGTGTGATCGTCTCGTTGCCTCCGGCCCCGTCACCCATCCTCACCCGAGAGCTTCTCTATACGGCGGTAACCCGCGCTAAGAAGAGTGTGGCGATCGTCGCGGCTGAGAGCTCACTTCGCGCTGCGATCGAGCACCCAGTGGAGAGGCCGTCAGGTCTCGGCCCGAAGCTGTGGCCATCCGACCCGAGGTCCTAAGAGCGCGATCCCGCGGCGATGGCGCGTACGCGAAAACACCCACCCACGGCTTCGTGAGTGCATGAAGAGATCGAGACTCTGGTTGCTCATGGTGTGTTTGCCCGTGGCGCTGATGGTGAGCGCGTGCTCAGCGTCGGCGTCCGATCCGGGAACCACGACCGGCAAGACACATCCTGGCACCGACCCGAAGACGCTATGCCAGGCGATCGGCAAGCTGGACAGGCTTGTCGTGCGGCGTACCGATGCCTTCCCGCAGAACGGCTTCCACTTCTCGTTTCCAGACGTCGTCGTCGTGGAGAAGGTCGCGTTGGTCAAGGACGCAGCCGAGGCCGTGTGTGCTCTGCCGCGGATGCCGTCCGGCGTCTTCAACTGCCCCGCCGACTTCGGGATCGAGTACCAGCTGACGTTTTCGGCTGAGGGCCGAGTCTTCGAGTCGGTGCTCGTTTCCGCCACCGGCTGCGAGACGGTCACCGGGCTCGGTGCGAGCAGGTGGGTCGCCCGGTCCTCGTGGTTCTGGTCAAGGCTCGGAAAGTCCATGGGGCTCAGCTCGCCCACGTGGACGACCTTCAGGGGTATCCGGGACGGCAGCTGAGGGTTGCACTCACGGAGTGACTTGAAAGGGGCCTTATCACCCCTGGCGAGTCAGCTCGCCAAGAACTCGGGGCGGCCGAGCAGGTACCCCTGGCCGATCTCGACGCCGAGGGAGGTGAGCGTGTCGAACTCGGCTTCGGTTTCAATGCCCTCCGCCAGACTCAGAGCGCCTTCCCGCTCGGACATAGCGACATAGGCGCACGCGACGGCCTGACGGACTTCGTCCTCGGCGATCCCGTGAATCACAGTGGTGTCGATCTTGACGATGTCAGGTTGCAGGAGCAGAAGGTGCTGGAGGCTGACGTCCGATCCGCCGGCGTCGTCCAGAGCGATCCTGGCGCCCAAGGCGCGCAGACGGTCGATCGGACCTGCGAAGCGGTGATAGCTGTTCACTGCTGCCGCTTCGGTGATCTCAAGAACCAGCCGCGCGGGCGGCACCGTCACGGCGAGCTCGCAGAAGGCCTTTGAGGCGGCCGTCGAGGGCGAGATATTGACGGAGATGAAGGTCTCCTCCGGCAGCTTCACCAGTTGATCCAGCGCTTTGTTGACTGCAAGGAGCTCGAATTGCTGCAGGAAGCCGAGCCGAGCGGCCTGCTCGAACCAATGCACAGGATTCGCGTCTTCCTGTCCGGGAAATCTGGAGAGTGCCTCATACCCAATCACCTCACGAGTCGACAGCTTGAGGATCGGTTGGAACGCTATGCGCAGCGACCGGTCGGTCAGTACCTGTTCGACATCGAGTTCTGATCCATGGTTCGAGTCCACTATGTGGAGCCTACCTTTGGCCCTCGTCGCCCAAGCGGGTTGTTGCGCGGGGAAAATACCTGGCGACGACGGGTCCGGCTGCCGCCGCCCCGAAGTCAGCGTGCGGGTGTTGACTTGACTGCGATAGAGCCCATTTCCGTGAAAGGACCGCGCCAATGCCACCGGCCGTAGGCAGAGAAAACGCGTCAGCGGTGGAGGCCGAGGTCCCGACAGGTGGCAGCCTGGTTCGAGGAGGCGGCGGAAGCCTGCGGGAGCCGGCGGGACGACCGGCTGCGCCGCACACGCAGCGCGTGTACGGGAAGTCGCGGCTCTCAAGACCTCGGTTGATCGCAACGGTCACAGCCGTTGCTCTGCTCGCCGGCGCTTGCGGTAGCGGCCTGGCGACATCAGGAAGGACCACGGACACGGCCAGCACAATGGCGAAAACGGCAGTCCCCTCATCCGTCCTGCAGGCCCGGCGGCTACCGATTTCAGTGCAAACGAATAACCAGATGCTGGCTGCGCGTAACTACGGGCCGTCGTCTTCCGTTTTGCTGCCGCATGCGTGCCAACTGAGAGGTGGAACTGTGACTGCCACAGGGTCTTACCATGGTGGTTTCGCTCCGGATATATACGACCGCGTTGGCGACATCGTCGTGCTCTACGTATTCACTTCTCCAACCTCAGGCTTTCCTGAAGGAATCACGCTGGCGGCATCATCGGCTCGGACGTCGCCTCCGATGACTGGCGGCACTTGGAGGGTCTCGACTTCGGTCCCTCTCGTCTTCGGCTCACCGGAGCGCTGCGTGGTTGCGGCTCGGCCCACCCACGACTGGATTGGCGCGCCCTAGTTGGCTAAGCCAAGCGAGATATCACCAGTGTGTCCTCATCGCGCACAAGACGAGGCACTTGTGGATCTGTCCGGTTCCGACCGAATGAGTGACGGTCCGTCGAGCGAGAGGACCGCCCTCACACTGAGACGAAGATCAGCGGCAAGGGGCCAACACCGACAAGGGTGAAACAGGGGTGCCTATGGCTTGGCGTCGTGTGAGAAACCAGTACCGAAGCCGAATCCTTTCCAGGCGTCCGATACGCTCGGCGAGCCGTGACCCTCCGAGGGCGGTCGTCGCCGTAAGCCAGAATGTGCGGAGTCCCTGGTTCACGCTCACGAAACGACTTGTAGCCGGATCGCAGTAGCGGCCTACGCCATCCGAGAATTCGGCACTATTCGAATCGACGCCTGGCCCGTCGATCACGACCGGCCAGAGCACCGCGACGCTATCTGGAGCAGGCATGATGGTCGCAATGGCGTGTGGGACGAGGCGCTGTCGATCTCTTAGCCCCCGTCGTTCCGCGCGCAGCGCCTTCCCGCGCTCTCAGCAGCGATGCCGCCGGCACCCTGGTAACGGCCCTTGGCGCCGCGGCGTAGTCGATCGCTACTACGACCCAGCGACGGGGCAGTTCCTGAGCGTGGATCCGAAGCTGGAGGAGACCGAGCAGGCCTACCTCTACGTCAACGACGATCCGGTGAAGGGTACGGATGCGAGCGGCGACTGCGTCAAAGTCTTCTCTTTCTGTATTGGTGGTGGCCCGGAGACTTCGGCTATCTCCCTTCGCTTCGACCCAGGCGCTGGAGTCAACGCCTATGTCAACATCGGCCGAGGCGCCAGCTTCGGATTGAGCGACAAGATCGCGAACTGGGTCCACCGCGGCGCGTCGCGCACCGTGCCTGGCAATTCCTTCGATCAGTTCCTGGGGGCTGCGGGGACCAGCTTGGTCGGAGGGGAGTTGCTGAGGGGAGTACTCAGCGCTCCCGAGATGCAGGAGCTCACTCATGTGCCACCCGAGTTCGACCCCGAGACGTGGGGATACCGCGAAGCGGCTCGTCCAAGCGTTCTCGAGAATCACTTCTGGGATCCAGAAGGCGGAGAGTGGGGATGGCACGAGGACCAGTGGCGCGAGGGACACTGGGATTACAACTCCTGGGATCAATGGAACAGCGATTGGGCGCATCGGTGACTTCATCGCCGGATTCAGTCATCAAGGGCAGAATCGAGCCCCGACGGAATGGCTACTGTCTTGTGCTCATTCCCAGGGACACAGGGGCAGTCCGACTCCTTCGCGGGCGCTTCACTAGTGCCGGGGTCGGAGTTTCATCCGATCTCGCGACGGAAGATGACGTGCGGATTGACAACGTGTCGCAACTCCGGATCTCGTTACGGTCTGACCGCCCGGGCCGGAAGCGCCTGTCGGCGGTACGCGATGGCGATAGCTGGATGCTCGATTGGAGATGTACCACGGAAGAATGGCGTGACTGTGCTGATCTGCTCGAACCATTCCTGGACGGGCACGCTGGTCATCAGTACCTTAGCGATGAACTGTTCGACGATGTCCTCGTTGTCGTCTCCTTTCATGAGCAGGACGGTAGTTTCTGACGATCGTATTGATGCCCCGTCCCTACCGTCCGCTTGATTCGCCGAATAAGGCCCGACTATTCGCGGGCACGCCGAGCACGGAGTTGTGAAGAAGCTGGACACTTGGAGCGGAACTCAAGAGCTGCCCCGTCGCTAGGTCGTGAAAGCGGCCCACTCCATCCGAGAATTCGGCACCATTCGAATCGACGCCTGGTCCGTCGATCACGACCGGCCTGAGCACCGCGGCGCTACCCGGAGCGGGCATGATGGTCGCAATGGCGTGTGGGACGAGGCGCTGCAGGACTCTTGGCCCCCGTCGTTCCGCGCGCCGCGCCTTCCCGCGCTCTCAACTGCGATGCCGCCGGCACCCTGGTAACGGCCCTTGGCGCCGCGGCGTAATCGATCGCTACTACGACCCAGCCACGGGGCAGTTCCTGAGCGTGGATCCGAAGGTGCAAGAGACACTGGAGGCGTACCTGTACGTTGACGACGATCCGGTGAATGGGGTCGATCCAACTGGGCGTTGGCCTGGCGAGAATCTTTGGCACGATATCCTCGATGCTGTCTCCGTGCCTGTCTATGGTGAGTATTTCTTGGCTTATAGGGCCGCGAAGGAGGTGAACGATGTCGGTTGCTCCTTCGGGCGAGCCATGTGCGTGGCAGCGCATTTGGCTGTCGCGAGTTATGGGCTACCTGGGCTAGAAGCCTCCGGCCTTGCCGGTGACGCGGCGCTCGACTGGTTGAAGAACAAGACCACGGGGAACCACGAATCCATATATGACGAGGACCTCCGTGGCGGCGTCTTACCGAGATTCATCGATCATGGAGGCCCAAAGACGTGGCTGCCGGGGCTGTCACGCAAGAACGACCGCATTCACGTCGATTTCGAATGGTGAAACAGACGATGAAGACTCGACGATCAGTCATGGGCGGCATGATTGTCGTTGTTGTAGCTGTATTGGGAGTGATCACCGGCATGCTTCTATACACGCCGACAACTACTGTCAGAATTTACAACAACTTGCAATATCAGGTCACTCTGTCCGGTTGCGCGTCAGACCCTGCCACTCTCAATCCGGGACAAATCGTGGACATCGACCCGAATGCGAACGACGCGAATGCTGCCTGCGGGGTCTACCTTGGCACTACCGGCGAGTTTCTCGGTTGTCTCAGGATCCCGACGACGCATTATCACGACGGAGCTACGGCAAAGCTAAGCGAGTACACGACTGGAGGCCGGGCTACGCAGTGCGTCCGGTAGTGGGGGGTGCGCCAGTAGTGGCAACGCGCCTTCGGCGCGCCTGTCGCGACGTGCCGAGTTTCCCTTTGCGTGATTTGCCGGGGTCGTGGCGGCGGCCTATCGGAGCACGTTGACAGCACGCTCAAGATCGCGCCGATTGACGATGCGCTCGACCACGATCCCTGGGGCATCGCTGTAGTACAGCACCCGCCAGTTGCCGACCCGCAGTCTGTACCACCCGGGATGGTCG
>JBEKBI010000013.1:0-70808 GCA_050015475.1 Acidimicrobiales bacterium
TACGCGACTCACTGGGGTGAGCGAGCTCGCATTGTCGTAGCTGGATGAGCCTTCCATTTGATCCCACCGCAGTGCAAGAGGACGCGCAGGCGGTAGTTCTTGAAGTTCTTGAAGCCGTGCCCGCAGCGCTTGATCTTCTTCACGAGCAGATTCATGGCCTCCGTCGGCCCATTCGAGGCGCCGGTCAGGTGATGGGCGAGGATCTGGGTCCGCCAACGCTTCAAGGTGTTGCCGAGCGAGACGATCTCTTCGACCTCGTCGGTGAGGCAACCCGCGATCACCCGATCCAACAGCACGGCGGCCTCGGCACGATCCTCGGTCATGTAGACGTCGCGGACGTACTCCTTGGCGAGCCAGGCGCCGAGCACCTCGTCGTTGGGATCGCCGAGGCGGAGCCCGAGGGCCATGCGGTCGACGCCTCTTTGGTTCAGGCGCTCCGAACCGGTGAGCAGCACGCGGCGGATCTTGTAGAGCGGGTCGTTCTTCCGGCCACGGTGGCCCAGGAGCTCGTTTTGCACCCGGCGGCGCACATCTCGACACAGCGGTTCGCCGCCGCGACGACGTGGAAGGGATCAGCCACTTGGCGGGCGTGATCGAGATGGGGATGCAGTCCCGAGCGGTAACCCTCGTGCAGGTCACAAGCGACTTCTGAGATGCCGGCGAGGAAGTCCTCGTCTTGACGGGAAAGCCATCTCGAGACGTCGATCGCCCGGTTCCCCTCGATCATGTCGATGAGCACGCGCTCTTCGAGGTCGACAAAGCCGGTGACGTACCTGGTCGGATGCTCCACGTTCGCCTTCAAGAAAGCGGTCTCGTCGATGCCGAGTGAACTCAGCTCCCCGATCCTTGCCGGGTCGTCGACGAGCGGTGTCCCATAGTCGCGAACAGCCGACATCACAGTCGCCCAGGCGACTCCCAACCAGCGGGCAAGAGAGGCGACAGAGCGTGCCTCTTCGCCGACCGCACGGGTGCACTCGCGTCCCGCCCGGGCCGACAGTACGCGGCGATCGGGGAGATCATCGCAGTGTTCTGTCCAGGTCTGAACCGGACAGTCGGAATCGAGGCACAAGAAGCGGCGCTTGGACCAGACGAGGCGTACGCGATGGTCGAAGGCCGGCAAGTCTCTGATAATCACCCGGAACCGGTCCTCTGTCCTCGCGATCACCCCGCAGCTCGGACAGCCTGCTGCCCAGCGGATCGTCTCGATGCCGACAACCAGCTCGTCACCGTCTTCGGTCACTGCCGTCACCCGGAACCCGGGCAATCCCAACCACACGTCGTCAAATTCGGTACCGTCGCTCACGGCAGGGGTCTCTCCTCTTCTCGTAGTGCTGACAGCCACGAGAATGGCGAGGCCCCTCGCCGCGTTGGTGGATACCTATCTGGGCGCGGTCAATTCGTCACGCACCCCAGTTCATTGAGAAGAGCCGGATTAGCGTCGCGTCGCAAACAGGTACCAATGAGCAATAGTCGCGCCCTTGTCGGTGAGCCCGTGGCTTTCCGTGTCCAGAACACATTCCCGACCCGAGAATTTGACGTCAAAGTATGAATCCAGGCGCGGCTTGATCTCCTCAACCATGTTCACGGAAGCTGTTTCACCAAGGTGCATTATGAGCAAACCGTTGTCCCGTAACACTCGGTGCATCGCGGCAGCGAAGGCCTCGTACACGGAGAAGTCCCTGAGTTGCTGAGTCTCCAAGTACCGACTTGGCTCCGACGCAAAGTCATCAGGTTCCCATCCTATAAACCAAAGGCGCATCCAGTTCATGCTCCAGAATCGGACTGACTTAGCGAAGGGCGGCGACGTTATGACGGCGTCAACGGTGTCCAGCTCGAGGCTACGGAAATCACCTAAGCGCGCGTAGCCGGGAGGCGAGCTCAGACCCAGTTCATTAAGGACTGGCACAATCCGTGCGAGCCTGTTCGCCACTCGGCCAACAAGCGGGCGATATTCGAAGTCACCAGTTGGAGCGAAGGGTGTTACTGGGTGGGAGCAGCGCGATAGCGAGTACGGGCGGTTACCGTGCAGGATGTGGAGGATGCTGGATAGCACCACGTCACGCGAGACGGACGGGAGTTCCGTCTCGAGAAAGAACTCGCGTGCGAGGCCAACCTCCCTGAGAGTATCGGGATGAAAGTACTGACGGATGGGACCGTTAAGTCCGAAGTCCAGATCCATTCTCGCCTCAACTACTGACAAACTGGGTCCTGTTGAGATGTATTTGGACAGTGAGTCAAAGACCTCCGAAACGTCCCCTAATGGGAAGGGTTGCAGTTTTGCTCGTGAGACGCAATCTGCCAAGGGGCTGAGATCGTTCGCAATGCCGATGCGTCCTTGGCGTCGTGCCTCTAGTGGGATGGTCCCGACGCCGGCCATTGGGTCGAGAACTCGCCAGCCGGGGTCCGTGAACCACTTGATCAAGAAATACGCGATAGACGGCTTGAGTTTCCCCTGGTAGGAGCAGAGCGAATGAAGCTGACCACCCCAGTTTCTCCTGCCGAACGGGTCTTGTCGATGAGGGGCTATTTGGCAGAACTCGCGAGCGCGCGTCCCAAGGTCATCGCAAGCGGACCGCGCGACGGGTTCATGGAGCAGGCGAAGCTGGCTCACGGCGCGGGTTCCGCTTCGAAGGTGAGCAATACCTGCTCTAAGGCGGTCCCGTTGTAGGAGCGGCGCCTCCGGATCAATTGGGAGGACTCGAGTCTCCATCCTTCAGTGGCGGCGACATCGGCGAGCAGATCTGGGGTGGGCACGTGTATACCAGCGAAGCAGCTATCCCCGATATCCATATGAAAGCGTGCTCGATTCGCTGCCACTGTATGGACAGCAGCAAACACCGCCTTCATGTCCGAAAAGTAGAGACGGACCAGTCTGGGTATCCGCCTATCGTAGGCGGCCGAATCAAGTTTCGAGGCGACTTTCTCGACATTCGGGAGAACTACGGGCTCACTCCGTCGGCGCGACACGTTATTGATGCCGGCCGTGATCGACTCTGCCCGGAGTTCGGCCAGCTCTTGCTCGTCGCCGATCATCCCAAGGGCGAGCAGTTCGAGCTTGGTGTTTCGGAAGTAATTGGTCCCGTTGAGGTATGGAGGCGATGTGATGATCAGGCTGACCGGATGTGGAGTGGCCACTAGTTCGCGAGCATCCCCGGCCACCTGGATCGCAATTCCCGATAGACCGGGCGCTGCTCTCACGACGTCTTCGTGGATGAGCCGCAGTTGCTGAGCGGTGTAAGCAGCAAATGGAAGTGGGGTCGGATCGCCTGAGTGTCTCTTTCGCAGGTCAGTTCGTCGAACCATATTGCTTGCCGGAATCAGAGATGTCGAGACGGCTAGGCGAGCCAACTCACGGACCGGTCCATGTAGCTCCGCGTCGATTCGCTCGAGAAGGCCGACGACAAGGCGACTAACGCCCGGCGGAAAGAATCCTCTCTGCTCGTCGGCGCGGATCAGTGCGTGTTTGGGTGATCCCGGACGCAGGCCTCCGGATATCAGATCTGCCAGCAGGAGCAGGTCTCCCAGTCGGTCATCCGCGATCGAGGCGCGCGCCACGTTGATCTTCACGTCTGCCACCCACGCCAGGTACGGGTTGACCTCGCAGAACATTGTGTCGTAGCCACGCAGAGCTGCCGCGAGGGCTGTCGTACCGCACCCGCCGAATGGATCCAGGAGGCCGACAACAGAGCCACGCCCGACCTCAGCGAGCGTGTCACCGACGAGTTGGTCGCTGTATCCCTCGACGAACGGGTACCAGCGATGGATTGGGCGCGAGCGGTTGTCGTCGAAAACTCCGAGGCGGCGCGCTGGACGACGATGCGTCCTACCAGGCACGACCGGGGCTAAGGAAAACAGTGGGGTCGACATGTCAGCGGTCATTTTGGCCTCCAGTGGAGTGCCCCGGATCGAGGGACTGAGTTGCTTCTGTGAACAAGGGAAACCGAACGCATTCCTGGCCATCCGAGAACGCACCGTGGACCTTACGTAGGGGGTGTAACTGTGCCGGCATTCGACACCACGAGGACCGACTTGCCAGCTGAGCCCGTCTGCAGAACCCAACACTCGATGCCGTCATTATCGCCGAACCTACTTGGTCATGGACATCCGAACAGGTCATGGCGTGACGCCATCCGACGCTCTAGCGAGCAGCGCGAGCGCCGCCCACGTCGAGATATGCGGCGTTCGCCTTCCACGCCGGTAGTCGCACGCGGATGCCTTGCAACAACCGGCCGCCGCCATGATCTCGGCAAGCGGCACGGTCCGGAGCTTCGGCATGATCTCCCGTCGGAACAGCTGGGGATCGTAGACCGCACCAGGATTGGCCTTGTCCCACTCCGTGAGCGCTCGCTCCCGGGCCGCGATGGCAGCACCGCGGCGACCACGAATCTCGGGAGTCGATGCAGGGTCGGCGTCGATGCACGCCTCGCAGCGGATGTGGCGCGGGTTGGTGACCGCACCACCGCAATCCGGACAAGTCCACAGCGGGAGAGCGACCGGCTGAGCTGCTGGGCGTTGGAGGACCCTGCCGGCAGCGGCACGGCGACATGCCTCGAGCTTGCGCGCCTTCACGACCGCCTGCGCATCGCGATGGCGGCGAGAGGTGAGCGGGGTAGCCGCCGAGTACGTGCCGTCCATCGCCTTGCCGAAGACGTGAGCGACGTGCTCGGCGATCGGGCCGAGTGCCTTGGCCCATGTCGGCATGGTCTCGGCCAGCTCGTCGGTGAGCAGCGCGAGCAGGCGGACGTGGCCATCGGTGGTCTCGGTGAACTCGGCCTAGCGGAAGGTGCGGCGCTCGACCATGTCGAGCACGAACGCGTCGACCTCGGGCCGTACCGGCTCCATGAGGTCGAGCGCGAGCGACTGGCGTCCCTTGGCGTCCGCGTGCACGATCCCGAGACCGGGGTCGAGCCCGACCGCCTGGCACGCGAGGATCGCTTCCGCCTCGACGAGCGAGCAGAGGTGGTTCAGCATCGCGTTCACCGGTCGCTCGGTCTTACGGTTCGAGGCGGCCGAGGCGAGCGCCGAGCGGCGCCCTTCGTAGCGTGACCAGTGGGGCGGGATGCGGCGCCGGTCCTTGGTCGCAAAGGTCGCGGCGCACTCTTGCCTGCCCGACCAGGACCCGAAGCAGAGGGCAGCTGCGCTTGCTTCGAGCTCGCGAAGGTCGTCGATGGTCTCGACCCCTTCGGTGGCAAGGGCGAGGTCGCCGATCGTCTCCGCCGTCTCAGAGTCACCGAATCGGCGCAGCACGAGCTTTCCTTGGCCCGTGATCCTGCGGGACATGAGCCATCGGGCGACGTCGAGGCCATAGGGCTCGAAAGGCGCTAGTGCCTGCGTGCGACGAAGCCGGGCGTCGTCGCTCATGCGAGGGGTCGAGGCGAGCTGGGCCATGCCGTCTGACCCGAGCATCAGGACTCCGACGCCGAGCGCATGGCACCAGCGGAGGGAATCAAGGCTGACCATGCCAGTGGCGTTCAGGACCACGAGGCGGCGAAGGCCGTGGGTGGCCCGGTCGTAGCGACGGGAGCGACGGTGCGAACCGACACCGTCGTGAACTTCGAGGGCGCCGCGCTCGACCATCACCCGCACACCGAATCCGTCGGCGACACAGACGCCAGCCGTGTCGGGACGGCGGTAGGTCTCGGTGAGCGCAGCCGTGGAATCGGTAAAATCCTCGGGAGTGAGAGTACAGGCCGTGGTGCCGGCCAGTGCCCACAGGTAGCCTGCGGAATGCATCGGGGAATACCTCCCTGGTGCCAGTCCCCGGGCCGTTCCCGCGGCGCCGGGGACACTCGTGTTTGTAATCGCCAATCTACGCCCTTGGGATTCCTCGTGTCGGTCCTCATACTGAGCACGGACGTACGTCTCGGTCCGCTGTGAGACGACTGGACCCCAGCCGAAGGGAGCAAGCGTGAGTGACGCACTTATCAGGCGAATCTGCCTCGTGACCGCTGATTTCGAGATCTACTTGAAACTCAGCGACTCGTGGGAGCACGATCCCAATCACATCGCTGCGATCACCCGTCTCGGAAAGCTTGGTGGTCCAGCTCGCGTCGCAACAGTCGCCTCCGATACCGCCTACTTGACGCACCTAGCCGCGACGCTGAAGGGCTGGCACGCCTTCGGACGCCCGCGAGGATTCAAGCACCCGACGCCTGAGGTCTTGGGCTCGGCGGTCAGTCAGGTCGCGCCAGCTCTGTCTGCGCTCGCCTCCAGCTCGCTCGACGATCCGAATCTGAAGCTCTCCCGGGTGTCGCCCGCGCTCTGGAGCCTTATCTCTCAGCTGACGGATCTGCTCAACCCCGGTGCTCCGCCATGGGTCGGAGCGTCAAAGGTCTTGCATCATTTGTTGCCCGACCTGATGCCTCCAATAGACCGCGTCGGGACGGGGTGGTTCTTCGGCTGGAGCGACCGGGACTGGACGGCAGCCGCAGCCTTCAAGACCTTCGAGGAAGCCTTTCCTGTATTTCACGATGTTCCAGTCGTGGCGAATGTACGTCAATACGTGTCCGGCACAGGCTGGCGCACCAGTGTTGGAAAGGTTGTTGACGACGCCATCCTCGCGATGCGGTAGGTCAACGAGCCTAGAGAGCCGCTTTCGGAGGCGTAAGTCGGACGCCAGCGCGAGACTGACTCCATGTCCGATTCACCAGGCGAACTCTCGCGAACTCCGCCGGGGGCGGTCCGGCGTCAACTTCGGAAGGAAGTGGGGTTCGGCTGCCCTGTTGCCGGGTGTGGCAATCCGTATCTTGAATACCATCACTTCGATCCGCCCTGGGAAGTGGAGCATCACCACGACCCGGACCGCATGATCGCACTATGCGCAACCCATCACGCGAAGGTGGCCGCCTGGACCCTTGCGGACCTTCGAGGTCTGAAGGCGGCGCCTCCTGATCGGGCGGAGATTCGCGGCCGGTTCGACTGGATGCGCGAGGACGTTCTCGCCGTCGTAGGGGGAAACTTCTACTACGAGACGCCAACGATCGTCGCCTACCGAAGTGAGCCCATGATCTGGTTCGAGCGCGACGATCAGAATCGTCTGCTGCTGAACCTTCGAGTGCTGACCGCATCGAGGATGCCGCGCACCCGACTCGAGAACAATGACTGGTTCATCCGTGGTGACCCAAGTGACGTGAACAGCCCGCCTAACGGCAGCCGGCTCCGCGTGCACTACGACAATGGCGACGACTTGTCGGTTCGCTTCCGTGAGTGGGTCTCGGCGAAGGTCCTCGGCGCCGAGTATCCTGCCTCGCCCGCCCTAGAAGACGTTTTGCGGTTCCCTCTCGTGACGGCGGAGATCGCCTTTGAAGTCGGCGGAACCGACATCAAGTTTGGTCCGAAAACTACGAAGGTCGGGGGAGCTGCGATAACTGGTTGCGTCGCGGCGCACAGCCTAGTGGGACTCGACTTCAATTAGTAGTGACGTTCACCCACGTTGACGACGCGGGTGGACGTCACAACCAGCGCGAATGTGCCGTACACGGCCAATCTCTCTCAGACCGCCTCCGTCGTATAGGCCGCGCAGAACGACTGCTCGGGACTTCTATCGATTCGCTTGAGATGTCAACTAGACCAACAGCAGCCCCCTTTGGCGCGACCGAGTTGCTCATGTCTTTCGCACCCTACCTCGGGCTTCGGCAATAGCTCTGGGTGCTGCCCCGTCCCGGTTTCGGCACGTGTTCTCGCCCCCCGCCCGCCTCCTGGTTCCGCCCCGCCCTGCTCCGCAGCCCCCTCCCGTCACAATCCGCCTCTCCCCAAACCCCTCTCCGCCCCCGTCTTCCTGCCCTCGCCGGCGGGCCTGTCCTCTCGCCGTCGTCGCTCTCCCTGCCCGCCGTCCCGGCCGTCCGTCCGGCTGTGTGGCCGCCGTCCGTCCGGGCCGGCTCGCCCGTGGTGGTGGGGGTGGTGCCGGCGTGGTGGGAGCCCCCTGCGCCCTCGGGGGTCCCTGGCGGCTCCTCGCCCCCGCGTTCTCCCTGGTGGGGGCCCCGTGCGCGGCGCTTTCCCTTTTGCCCTTCTCTCCCCACGAGACCGAATGGCGCTAGGTGGAGAAAGGGCTCGTCGACGCCCAAAGCCGGACGCCCGAGGCTTCGGTAGGCACAGGCACGGGAGGGCGCCGCCAGCTGTGAGTGGGGGATGGGGATTTTCTTGCGGCCGCTTCGTGCCGGCCGTAGGCATAGAGGTGCCCACGTTCGTCCAGGTGGCTGCGTTGGCGGCCAGTGGACAAGCTGGCTGTCCAACTGCCGAGGCATCCGAAGCTGGGGCGCTTCTGCCAACCGGCTTCCGGGTGAGTACTACGGCCATGGCACCGTCTGCCCCCTCCAGCGGCAGCTGACGCCTTCACGAGGAGGCCCGGACGGCAGGACCGGGCATCGAGAAACCCACGAGAAGCCCAAGACCAACCTCAAGGCCCGTCAGACCACCCACCGGCAAAGCCCGATCGCCTCGCCCTCGTCATCGGGTCATAGCGGTCGTCGGTCGCCGCCCCGGTGTCGGCTGCTGGCGCCGCCAGGGCGGCTCGTGGCCCGACATGAGACTCAGCGACCCCGCCGCAATTGATCTGCGAGGTGATCCTCCACCTCGCAGATCAGCGGTGGCGGGCTCACTTTGGAAGCTGGAAGTCCCCGTTGGGGGCCCTGAATCAGGAATTCGATGGCGCGCCCCTCGTCGGACCCCAGATCGCGCTTGCCGTCGCAGTCACCAGCGAGGCAATAGAACCACCATCCACGCCGCGAATTACCAAACGCCATTGGTTGCCCGCACCGCGGGCATGGCTCGCTTCTGCGTACTCGCTGTCGCATATCGTCCAACTTGCGCCCGTCGATCAGCGTCAATCCAATAGCTTTGGCCTCATCTTCGGCCTGCACAGTGAAACTCGAGAGGGTAACGAAGATGCCGTCCCTGCCACACAAGCGTTCGCGCATCAAGGTGCCTGCAAGCTTTCGGACCTCGTCGACGCCGACCAACCACGAAGCCCAACGTTTGCATTGGACAATCTTGCGCTGACCGTCTTTCAAGAGCCTGAGGTCGATGTTTCCGTCTGGGTTTTCCTGATTACCAGTCTCCTCGACCTCGAATCCCTCCCGACGGAAGATCTCCCCGACGAGCCACTCGAACTCTTCTGCACTTAACAGGCGGAGGCTGGTTGTCCAGTCGACAAGCTTGCGGCGATGAGAGTTCTCGAGTTGGACAAGAAGCCAGGCCATGGGGACTGAGGCGGCGAACAGCGCACAAGCGAAACTGCAGAGGACGAGGTCAAACTTCGGCAGGCCTAACGCGAGGGGAATGGCGACGCCAAGGGTGTAGAACACAGCTGCCAGGGCAAGTGCGGTAGGCCCTGAGATACGGCGAGCTAGAGCCGTGACGAGTCGCTCCAGCGAATGGGGTGTCTTTGTCACATTCCAATTGTCGGATGAAGCCACTCGTGGGTTGAGCTCCCTCGGCCTCGGCTTTGGCCCTCGACCCGTCCTCGCCGGCCGTCCCGCTATCGGCTGGCCCAGGCGGCTCTGTCCCCTAGTGCGTGCAAAGTTTGCAGCTAAGGCGTCGTTTCTGCGTTCGCTGCTCCGTCGTCGCTGCTGGCGCCACTGGGCGGCTCTGCGTGCGGGTTCCGGTCCGCCGGAGCGCGGTTCCCCGCCTTCTCCACGAGACCGAATGGCACTAGGTGGAGAGAGGCTGCTTCGACTCATCAACCGGCACGCCCGAGATCTGGGGCAGGGCGAGGGCCGTGGACACGCACGGAGACTGGGGCTTGGCCGCTCCTCGGTCCAGAGAATGGCCCGCGCTCGCCTACGACCCGGCCTGCTGTCGGAGTCCGGGAGCATCATTCCTCGCGTCGCTGAGCGTGGCGATATGAGCGAAGGCACCCGCATCCCCTTCGTCACGACCCTGAGAGCTGTCCATCCGGCCCTTCCAGTTCAATAGTGCAGGCGCGTCGGCGGGTTGGTGGGGAATGATCGTCGCGCTCCATTAGCGCATGATCGGCAACGTTATGTGTGATGGGTAGCGAACAGAGTGGTGAATCGTCTGTGTCGCCGTGACCCCCTTGGACTCCGCACCGAACGGGCCACCGGTATTGAGGTTGCGGTCGTACCGATCGAAGTTGCTGCTTGACACCTCGATTCGAAGGCAGTGACCTCTGGGGAACAGGTAGCTGGTAGCCCACACGTCGACTTCAAGTTCGTAGACGCGCCCAGGTTCAAGCAAGGACTCGCGCCTGTCGCTGCTGCGGTACCGGGCGCGAACTATGCCCTCCTGGACGAGGTGGACGTAACCATCGGGATGAACGTCGACGAGCGCGACCGTGAAGTCCGTGTCGCGCGCGGACGATGCCGCATAAAGCGTCGCGGTGAGAGGCCCGGTGACCTCGAGGTCGCTGGTCAGCGGCGGCGTGGAGTAGACGAGCACGTCCGACCTCACCTCCACCGGCCCGCGATCCTCGAGCTCGGCGGCGGCCTCCCAGAGGTTCTTGCCTAACCAGAACGTGACCGGGTTTTCCGGGTCGTAGGTGTAGACATCGGTGGGCTCCTCGGCGACTGGCATCATCTCGTTGAGCACGCCGCAGTTGTTCACCCCAGCCTGGCCGTCGCTGTGGAGGAAGTAGTCGGTGAACTCGACCCCGGGCAGCGGCCACTCATCCGCCTCGCGCCAGCGGTTCGCTCCCATCACGAATATGCGCACACGAGGATCAGTATCGATGCCGTTTTCCGCGTCACGGAGCCAATGGTCCATGAAGCGACACACTCGATCATGTGTGTAACCGTTGTTTCGTAGTTCAAGACGGCCGATACGCGCCCTGAAGTCCGGCGTCAGCTCATGGTCGGTTGGCGAGATCATGAGGTATTGGTTGCGTCGCGCTGGCTCATCCCGCGCCGAATCACGCACTCCTTGCCAGCCAGCGATCGTGCCGGTCAGGAACACATCATGCCAACCGCCCCAGTGCAGTGTGGGCAGCGTGACCTCGCCGTAGTGCTGGCAATGGTTGATCTTGTCCCAGTAGGGCTCTCGCTGTGGGTGGGCTATCCACTCGCTGTACGTGAGGCTCGTGGTGCCCGCCGCATCGGCCGACGATTCAAGCGGCAGGTGCCAAGGATCGAAGCGGTACTCGTTGACGTCGCGCGGTCCGTTGATCTCATAGGCCCAGAGGCCCATGGTCTGCTGGCAGAAGGCATTATGCACATATACCCAGGACGCGTAGATGTCAGCAGACGTGTCGCCGGGCGCGATGCACCGGAGGTTCGGGTGACCAAGATGGGCGACCGCCCACTGTGTGTAGCCGTAGTACGACTCGCCTGTCATGCCGATGGCGCCATCACACCAGGGCTGGTCAGAAACCCACTGGAGGGTGTCCCAGCCGTCATCGCTCTCGTGCACGAAGGGCTCGAAGCAACCCTCCGAGGACCAGCGTCCGCGCACGTCCTGGATCACGCAGGCGAAGCCGCGACGCGCCCAGTACTTGCCATGCGCTGGCATATAGCAATATGCCTCCTGTTTGCCGTAAGGCATCCGGATCAGGACAACGGGCCACGCGTGCCGAGCAGTTGCGCCGTTCGTAGGTTGCGGAAGGTAGAGGTCGGCGTGAAGGACAATGCCGTCTCGCATGGGAACGGAAAGGTCCCTACGGATCGCAACGTCCGTGTAGAGCCTCGGCAAGTCGGTCGGCAACTCGTAGCGCGGAGTGCGAAAACGTCCTTTCAAGACTTGGCTAGCACGGTGGAAGCGCCAGCGCAGCTCAGCGTCGAGGCGTGACGGCGGGAGATGGCGCGCGGCGCCGGACGTGTTCACGGCTGTCCCTCCGTTTCGACTGCAGCGCCACCGGTGGTCACAGGTAACAACATCTCCGCGCGTTCCCTGGCGGCGAGACTCTCTGCAGTTTGCGGCTTCCGACGGAAGAACTCGGGTTTGAAGATCCATTGCACAAACATGAGGATGGTGCCGAGCACGATTACACCGAGGCCGATCACGAAGGGTGGGCCGAGGCCGAACCACGCGCTCCCATAAGCGTTGGCGGGGTTGGAGTTGACGACGGCTGAGTCAAAGAAGGCCCACGTCAGCGCGCCAGCGCCTGCGAACGGCACGAGGCCCATGAGCAGGAAGTTCTTTGGGCTCTTAAGCAACTGGTGCCGGTAGAAGAGGGGGCAGGCAAAGCCGGTTAGTCCGTAATAAAAGGCAACGAGGAACCCGAGGCCGTCGACCGAATTGTAAAGAGTGTTCGTGCTCACGATGCTGAGGCAGACAAACCATGTCATAGAGGCCAGGCCGATGATGATCGTGCCCCAGAACGGCGTCTGGTACTTGGGGTGGGTGCGGCCGAAGACTTTGGGAAACGCCCCGTGTACCGCCATTGCGAGCGTCGAGCGGGATGTGGGCAACAAGGTGGTGAGCGTAGAGGCGATGCCGGAGGTGAACACGGCGAGAAGCACAAGGCGGTCAAGCGGGGAGCCGAGCACACTTCGGGCCAGGGGCGACAGGACGTCGGAGGAATGATTGGAGAGGAAAGGAGCACCGTGATAGGCCTCGGTCGCGACAGCCACAAGGACGAAGGTGGCGACGAGAGCCAGCGTGCTGACGATGGCAGACACACCCGGCAGGTGCCGGCTGTCCTTCGACTCCTCGTTCACACTGAGCACCGTGTCCCAGCCCCAATAGACGAAAATCGCGACGAGGCTCGCGCTCGCGAAGGAATTCGTTGACATGCCGGTGAAGGGTGAGAACCAGGACCAAGTCGGAACGACGGACCCCGCTGGGTGCCAGACGATGACGCGTATGAGGGCGACAATCGCGAAGAGCAGAAGCGCGCCCAACTGCGAGCCCATGAGGACGTACTGGACGCGAACCGAGAGTTCGATGCCCAACGCACAGACGGCAGTCATGGCGGCTAGCCATGCGACAGCCCCGACCGCGACCCAGAAGTTCGAGTTGGCTCCCGTTTGCCAGCCAACAAGCAGATACATATAGCGAGTGGCGACATCGACGAGCATGCCCATGCCAATGATTTCGGCAGCCACTTCAGCAAAACCTGCGACCCAGCCGACCTGCGGACCCATGCCGTGGGCAACCCACGTGAACGACTGGCCGCAGTCTGGGTCGGCGCGGTTCATGTACGCGAAGGCTGCGGCGACCATCATCATTGGGATGAACACGGCAATGAGGATCGCCGGTGTCTTCAGGCCAATCACCGCGGCGATAAAGCCAAGCGTCGCCGCCATTGTGTAAGCAGGCGCAGTTGAGGCGACGCCGATCATCACCGAAGAGAACAGGTTGAGTGATCCCGACTTCAGGCCCTTCTCGCCCGGCTCGCTCCCGGTCCGGGGCTGGACGCGCTCGTCCATAGATCCTCCTTGTCTTCGGGTCACTAGAGTGACTCGTACAAACTCGTCACAGACAAGATGTTCGTGGTGACGCTGCTTGAAGGGTAAGAGTGGAATTCCGGGTGTCAAGTACCAAAAAAGGCGGCGCAGTTGGGGCGGGGCTGTCCGGGATGTCCGTGCCAGTCGGGAAGGATGAAGACGTGACTGACGAGGCAGGTGCCACGAGCCCGCGGGGGCGTCCGCCGGCAAGAGACGTCAAGGCCAAATCGCACCCTGGGTTGCCTATCCAAGACCCTCTACAGGCGCTTCCACCGGTGGCTCGTTGGGTCCTTCAGTGTGCGCGCCGAGTGTTGATCGAGCGCGGCTTCGGAGCCCTAACACTCGAGAACGTCGCGCTCGAGTCTCAGGAGACCAAGGCGTCGATTCAGCGTTACTTCGGGAGCAAGACGGGCCTGATCGAGGCTCTTTTCGACTCGTTGATGCACGACGACTATCTGGCGATGAAGTCGGAAGCCGAACGTTTGCCTCCGGGAGACGAGCGTGTGCGCACCTATCTGCGCGGGCTCTGTGGGATCGCAAGCGACGTCGATGCTTCCCGGGCTTCGTTTGAGATCTCGCCCCACGCGCTACGGGACCCGGCCCTGCACGAGAGGCTCGCTCAGATGTACGCCTGGTACCGAGAACTCACGGCGTCCACATGTGGGCTGACCGGCTCATCCCTCGATGAGGAACGGCAGCATGCTCTCGCGACACTGATCCTCGCGACGCTGGACGGCCTTTCCTTCCAGATCGCCCTCGATCCGGCGAAGGTGGATCCCACTCCGGTGTTCGATTTGCTGTACGAACTCATACACGGCACGCTGCGCATTTGACACCCACTGCTCGTACGGTCGCGTCAGTGCGTACCCTTGCAGGTTCAGCGAGTGCGTAGGGACATCCTGGTCGAGTCGTGTCGTGGGCTTGCGCCGGTCGCGGGCAGGTCTCCACGCCCGCCCACTGTTCATGTAGAAGTGGACCTATAGCCAACCCACCCTCTGGACCGCAGGCCTGCTGGGCTACGGACCGAAGCTCGGTTTGAGGCTTGCGCAGGCCGCCAAGGCCGCCTTCACGGAGGCGCTCTTTGTGTTGAGAGTCGTGGGCGTGACGCTCGCGGAGGAAGATCGCTCAGGCAAGGTCACTCCGTGGCTCTTGAGGCAGCTCCGGTACGCCGTGAGGGACCCACTCGAGGAACCGTTCCCGCCTCCACCGAGGCCGAATTGTCCCTTGGGGCGGAGACTCGCGCACGCGGCCATGGCTTTGTGGAACGAATTCGAACCGAACCCGCCCCCTGACCCGAACCCGCCACCGGGAGGGAAGTTCCCGCCCGTGGGAAGGCTCCCGTTCGTCGGAAAGCCCCCACCCGACGGCGCGCCGCCGAAGGAGCCGAATTTCAGACCGTGCTTTCGCAAACACGTCGAATATGCCGCGCGCGAGGCTCCAGAGTTGATGGTGCGGTTAGCCGCCACGTTTTGCGAGGGGGTCGCGTTGGACGATCCTCCGCAGGCGCTCAAGGCGGTCGCACACGCCATCACTGCGCCCAAGAAAGGGGTCAGCCTCCTCCATCCCCGTCGCGACACAGGCGCGGGCGCCCTCGAACCGCATCGCCGGTCAGTTCCGTTCACGTCGAAGTCTCCTGCTGATCCTCGAGCTCGTCGTACGTCGGCGCCCTGATTCGCAACTCCGTCGCGTTGGGTGATGGCGGAGATCGGGCGACTCTTCACGCCCAGATATTGCGCCTCGAAGCTCTGAGGAAGCTGTGAACCCGCTGACTGCCGGCGAGCGAGTGGCATGGCCGCCCCGGCCAGGAGGGAGTTGCGAAGCCGTCGCCTGGCGCGGTGCGACAACTCGTCAGTGTCCTCGTCCGGGCTGGCGCTACTCCCGGCATCTGCCGCCGTCGACCTAGCACAGGGTCGCCTTGTAGGATCGCACGACGACCTCCGGGCAGGTGCCGCATTCATTCCGTTTCAGTCCCCTGGATCTTTGTTGCATTTATGGCCGCAGCGTGCTGGGGCGCGCTCGTAGTCGTCAACAAGAAGGCGCTTGCCTACGTCGATCCGACGGCCATGAATCTTTTCATGCGCGTGATCGGGGCAGTGGTGTTGACGGCCGTGGGCGTGCCCATGTCCCTGTTTCACCTGTGGAGCCTCGGGCTAAGAGTCAACGCGCCCGCGCTCGGATACATAGCGCTCGGAGGTCTCGAGTATGCGGTCTCGCTCCAGGCCTACTACTTCGCGCTGCGCGTCGGAAAGGTGGCGGTCGTGGCGCCGATCACCTCCACGGATCCTCTCTGGACCGCGCTCTTCGCGGTGCTGCTCGCGGGTGTTTCGCTCAGCTATGGGATGGTGGCAGGGCTCATGGTCACCACGGTCGGCGTCGTCCTGCTCGCGCGTTATATGGAGGGTGATCCCGAGCCGCTGGGCGAGGTGACGCCACCGCTTGTGGGCGACCAGACCGCAGCGGTGGGACTTCGGAGCCTGCGCGGGAAGGAAATTGTGGCGCTCTCGGTGGTGACAGCCGCCTTGTGGGGGCTTTCGCCGGTGCTCATTCAGCTGGCAATCCGGGCCAATGGCTCACTGGCTGCGACGATGTTCATTCTCAGCCAGGCTATTGCGGCAGTGTTGTTGACGCCGTTGCTCGTTTTCAGGCGGCGCCCAGTCCTTGTCGCAAAGGTCACGCCTTCACAGCGCCGGCGGGTCGCGGCAATCGTTCTCGCTTCCGGCGCTCTCGAGGCCGCCTATGACGCACTGCTATACGGTGTCATCGACCACATCGGCTCCGTGCTTATGGTCCTCATCCTGGCTTCGGCGCCTGTGTGGTCGATCGCCGGTGCGATGCTCTTCTTAAAGGACCGCCCGGCGCCGAAGATGCTCCTCGCGGCCGGCATCGTGCTGTTGGGAGTTTTGCTGGCGACCCTTGTGGGCGTCGGGGCGTGAAGGCTTGCGGACATCCGGTCCGCGTTGAGGGGTCGCAGTAGTCACCGCTCGTTCCATGAGCTGGGGGAGTGGGGCGCGTCCCGTCGGTCCAAACGCCGCTAATTCGAAGGCCGCGCGCAGACCGGGCGGCTTGCAGACGGGTGCCTGGCCGACGGCGGCTGTACGGGTCAGCCGGTGGCGGTGTGGTCGATATGCTGCGACATGGTCGCACGCGAGACCACAAGACTTCGCCGGCGTCTAGACAGCGAACCGCCCGGCGTTGCCCGTGACGAAGCGGGACTTCGCACGAGAGCGGCATCGAAGTGGTCCGTGTGGAGTTTTCGAGTGCGGCGACCAAGATGACCACCTGGCGGCAGGGCGCAGGGCGTTCGAAGCTCCTCGGCCGACTTGCCGGTTCCGGACTCCTCCTGGCTTCTGGGGCGATCCATCTGGACTTGTACCTGACCGGATACCGGTCGATCCCGACGATCGGGTGGCTCTTCCTGCTTCAATTCACTGCAGCCTTCGGGCTCGCCGCGCTGATCGCCGCGACGAGCAGCCGGTTGGCATCGGGCGCGGGTGCCGTGTTCGCCATCTCGACTCTTGGTGGCTACTTGCTGTCCATGCGGGTCGGCCTCTTCGCCTTCAAGGAGGTGCGCACACCGGCCGGAGTCGTGGCCGGCGCGATTGAGGTGGCCGCCTTCGCCGTCCTCGCGCTCGTCGTGGTGAGCACGCGGAACAAGCTCGACGCGACCCGAGGATCCCAGCCTCGACAACATGGTGAGTCGCTGAGCATTGCCTCTAAGCGCCTCTACGCGGCGGTCGCGGTGGCGTCCGTCCTCGCTGCCGCTCTCCTCGGTGTCGCAGTCGCCACCGGTCGGGAAGCAGCGACATCGACGCTCGGCCGGACCGAGGTCATGGTGAGACTCGTAGGTGGCCGCCTAGTGTTGACCAACGCGAAGGGGTTCACCCTGTACTGGTTCGCTCCCGATGGCCCGTCCGACTCGCGTTGCTATGGCAGCTGTGCCCTGTACTGGCCGCCGGTTATCGGAGTGCTGACGGCAGGCCGCGGCGTGAACGGCAGGCTCGGCCACTTCCGACGGGCTTCCGGCTCGATACAGGCCACATACGACGGTCATCCTCTATACACGTATATCGGTGACTCAGCCCCGGGTCAGGCACACGGCAATGGGCTCAACTTGAACGGTGGACTGTGGCACGAGGTGACGGCATCCCCCGGAGGGTCCTGACCGGGCCCTCTGACAGAACGAGAGCACCCATCGGTGGTCGGGCGAGAGATCTCGAGTGCTACGCGAAAACCATTGTCCGTAAGGCGTCTTGGGAGGCGGCAGTGTCGGATCGAGCGCCGAGCAAGAGGGCCCCAAGGATCACTGGCGGCGCGAACAATCAAGTGACGCCCGGCTAGTGCCAATATATCGGTTTCATTCGGATCGCCCGGCCAGATGGACCGCCTGACCTCGCTAGCGTCGCGCGTGAGGTTCGCATTTAGGTGAGGAACCAAATGTTTGGGGGGCAACTTCGCATGAATACAAGCGCAAAGCACCTGACGACGACGAAGCGGCGTCATCGGATTGCTCGTGTGGTCATAGGCGGGACTGTGAGCGCGATCGTCGCGTTGTCCTTGTCGGCGTGCTCACAGGCAGCCAAGGCGGCGGGCCCCGCGCCCACGCTCCAAACTCATGCGGTGGCGGGCTACGGCGAGGTGTTGGCAAACTCGGCCGGTTACTCGCTGTATGTGCTGAGCACGGAGTCGGCGGGCATGTTGCGCTGCACAAGCGGCGCGTGCCTGGCCTCCTGGCCCCCGCTGCTGGTCGCCAAGAACTCCATGATCACAGCCGGGTCCGGTGTCAGCGGCAAGATCTCTCACGTCACGAGAGGATCCAAGTGGCAGGTCACCTACAACGGCTGGCCGGTCTACTCCTTCAACGGCGACTCAGGTCCCGGACAGTCGAACGGCGAGAAGCTATCCAGTTTTGGCGGCACTTGGTACTTGGCGGGTGCTGCGGCCACGACCAACCCTGGGACTCCCGTTAAGGCGATGGCCAGCGGCTCCACTACCAGCACTACGGCTGCGAGCGGCGGCTATTAGGACAGTCTCTCAGGGCGTCACGATACCGACGGGTCCCTAAGGTTCTCGCGGCCAGCGGCGAGGTTGAGTCGAGAAGCCGGGGCCGAGGGAAGAGTTGCTGTCACCCTGATAGGCAGGCGACCGAGAGGTGACAGTGGCCGCTTGGCTCGGTCGAGCGACTTCCGAGTTATTACCGGATCCGTTGGCAATCCTGGCTGCGTCACAACTACGGACCGAGACTCGTGCGTGAGCTTCACCATGGGCTTGCCGGACCGCGGCCACGTGCGTAGCCGCACCATCGGATCTCGCTCACAGCGCGGTGAGAGGTTGCATTCGCCCAGCTCAGGCACCTCTGGACGCGAGCGCTGACGGGGGCGCGGGGAGGCTTGTGGCCGGACGCCGACGCGGGCTGGCGCCCGAAGTCGTCTCGTGGTCAGGTCGCGGGTACACCCGCGTCGATTCGAGGAGTGGACCGGGGGGCTAAGCCGGATTTCGGCTGACGAGCAGGGATCTCTTCAGCCGGGCCCATTTCGGGCCGATGAATTGACCATGAAGCGGCCAGCCGCCGTCCCGGATGTCGACGTGCCGGCGGACATCGACCCAGCCGAGTCGGCGCCGGCCAAGGCGCGGGGGCCGAGGTGGAGCCCCCAGGACTGGTGGTTGCAAGGCACGATTGCCGCCCTTGTGATCGCATACGGCGTGTCCACCCTCGTGGTGCACCGGCCTGCTAGCGGGTACAACACGTTCTGGGACGGGTGGGTCTACACGGTCGCGGAGACTTTGCCCGCCCTCGCCATCTGGTACCGCATCCGGCGGTCCCATGAACTGCGCTCCGCATGGGCGCTGATGGCGATTGCGATCCTGTTGAACGCGGCGGGAGATCTCGTCGGCAAGTACTACGTCCAGAACCTCAACCCCATTCCGGACCCGTCCGCAAGTGACGTCCTTTACCTGGCGGCCTACGTGCCCCTCCTCGTCACTGTTGTCGTCCTGACCCAGTCATCGTTCGGACGCGTCCGTGCCAGCGTTCGCCTTGACGGCGTCATTGCTGGACTTGCGGTCGGCGCGGTTTGCGGGCTGCTCTGGTTCGAACCGTTGTTGCACGCGAGCGGTCATCCGCTCGCGGTCGCAGTGAGCATGGCCTATCCGGCCCTTGACCTGTCACTCATTGTCGTGTTGATCGCAGGCTTGGCGCCGCACCGCTACCGGCCCAATTGGACGACGACCCTCTTGATGCTCGGCGTCGGGTGGTTCGTCTTCGGCGACGTCGCATACATGAAGCTGTCCGCCGAGAACAGCTACGTGCCGGGCAAGCCGCTGGACACGACGTGGCTGGTCGGTCTGTTCCTCGTAGGGCTGGCGTCGTCGGTGCGCGATCGCCGTCGCTCGCGGGGCCCTCGAGATTGCAGCACCCAATTAGGCATCACCGTCGTGCCTGTGGCCTGCGGGCTCATGTCCCTCGGCGTGCTGGCCGCGTCCTTGGTCCGGAGCACCTCGCAGGTCGTGCTGGCGATGGCGATCGGAGCCAGCATCCTCGTCATGGCCCGCTTCTGGCTGACGCTGAGAGAGGCACACCAGTCGTCAGCCAACTACCAAGACGCCCGGACGGACTATCTAACCGGTCTTCCGAACCGGCGGGCTTTCCTCGAACGGCTGCAGGCGACGTTCTGTTCTCGCAGCAAGCCTGACGCCAAGGTCGGGGTTTTGCTCATTGATCTCGACGGTTTCAAGGAGGTCAATGACACGCTGGGCCATTCGGCCGGCGACCAGCTGCTGTGCATAATGGCCAGGCGATTCGAGCATTTGATGGGTAGCCGCGGTTTCCTAGCTCGCATCGGTGGCGACGAATACGCCTTCGCCTGCTCCGTAGCCGGTGAAGATGAGCTTGTCGAGATCGCCCACAAATTCACCAATGTGTTCTTGGATCCGAGTGTCATCGACGGCACCAGCATTCGTGTCGGCGCCAGCATCGGAGTGGCAGTGGGGGAACCCGGGGACGCGACGGCGGAAGAGCTGTTGCGATGCGCCGACGTGGCGATGTACGAGGCGAAAAGTCAACAGTGCACAATCTCGGCCTACCGGGCGGAGACGGACCCGAACAGCCGAGACGGGCTCGCGCTGCTGAACGCCTTACGCGACGCCATTGAGAACAGGGCGCTCGTCATGTACTACCAGCCCACCTTGGATATGCGGACCGGCGCTGTCCACGGCGTGGAGGCGCTGGTTCGTTGGCAGCACCCCACGCTCGGAATGATCTACCCCGATAGCTTCATACCTCTCGCCGAACGCCACGGGCTCATGCCACAGCTCACGCGCGCCGTGATCGAAATGGCCGTGGCCGAGGCCGCCCGGCTCGACCGGCAGGGCTGGCGACTGCAGATGAGCGTGAACATCTCGCGGTGCGACCTCGTCGACGAGGACTTGGGCGATTACATAGATCGGGTGCTGGCCCGGCACGAGTTCCCTCACGAGCGTCTCACGCTCGAGATCACCGAGTCCGCCCTTGGGGGCGATCCCGAGCGCGCAACGCAGAGTGTCCTCAGTTTGCGCGAGCGAGGGTTCCGCATCTCGATAGACGACTATGGCGTGGGTTACTCGTCGATGTCGCAGCTGCTCGCCCTGGCCGTCGACGAGCTCAAGGTCGACAAGTCCTTCGTGCTGAGGCTCCCCGCGGACGCCCGTGCACAAGCGATAGTGCGCTCCGCTATCGAGGTGGCCCGGGCTCTCAACCTCACCGTCGTGGCAGAGGGCATCGAGACCCAAGAGGTCCTCGACTCGCTGAGGGGGATAGGCACCGACATCGGACAGGGCTACGTGATCGCCCATCCGCTCCCTTCCGGAGAACTGGACCACTACCTGGCCCAGTCCGACCAGGTCAGCCATCTGGTCCCGCAGTGACCGGCGCTAATTGCCAAAGGGTGACGCCCTCGGGATAGAGGCATCTCCCCTTGGAGATAAGCGGCCTTGCCTGCTTGTCGCGCCGCATGGGCTTTGCCTCAGCTGAGAAAAGGCCCCGATGTGAAGACGACTCAGGCAGCGGCTGGCGGGGCTGGAGTCGGGGCGAGGCGGCGGCGGGATATGAGGGCCCCGGCGCCGGCGGCCACGAAGCACGACAGGGACCCTACGAGCATGCCTATGCGAGGGTCGGTCTCCTCGATCACCCAGCCGATCGTCGGCCCTCCGACGGGCGTCGTGCCCTGGAAGCCGAGCTGCCACAGCGACAGCACGCGGCCGCGCATGTTGGGTGCCGAGGAGAGCTGAATGGTCGAGTTGCCGATGGAGATGAACGACACGCTGGCCCAACCGACAAAGAGCAGACCGAGATACGACAGCCAGAGAAACGGGGCCAGGGCGGTGAACGCGATGCCGGTGCCGAAGCCCAGCGCCGAGATCATCATGGGTCTGATCCCGGTCCTGCCCCGGGCGGCCGTCACGAGCCCGCCTGCGACGGCGCCGACGCCCATCGAGGCTGTCATGAATCCGTAGGCCTCCGACCCGCCGTGAAAGGTGACCTTCGCGAGCACGGGGAGTGAAACCTGGAACTCGTAGGCGAGCATGCCGACGAGTCCCATCATCACGAGCGGCACCAGGATGGTCGTGGTGTGAGCGGCGTAGGCGAAGCCCTCGCGCAGTTGGCCCTTGGAGCGCGGCTCTGGTTGGGACGGACGCAGGCTGGAGCGGTCCATCACGAGCAGTGACGTGACGACCGCCACGAAGCTGGCCGCGTTGGCGAGGAAACAGATCCCGTCGCCCACGGTGGCGATCAGGATGCCGGCGACGGCAGGCCCGATCGCCCGGGCGGCGTTGTTCGTGACCGAGTTGAGAGTGACGGCGTTGCGGAGCTCGTCCCGGCCCACCATCTCGCGGACGAAGGCCTGCCGGGACGGGTTCTCGAAGGTGTTGTTGAGCCCGAGCACGACGGCGAGGACGCAGACCTCCCAGAGGTGCACTACCCCGAGCACGGTGAGCATCCCGAGCGTCAATGCCTGCAGGCCCATGAGGCTTTGGCAGACGATCATCAAGCGGCGCTTGTCCACCCGGTCCGCGATGACGCCGCCGTACGAGGCGAAGAGAAGGACGGGGAGGGTTTGCAGGGCGACGATGTAGCCGAGATCGGCCGCAGAGTGGGTGAGCGTGAGCACAAGCCACGCCTGGGCGGTCGTCTGCATCCAGGTGCCTATGAGGGAGATCGACTGGCCGCCGAAGTAGAGGCGGTAGTTGGGGACCTTGAGGGACGAGAAGGTCTTGTGGCCGATCCTGCGGAGGCGGAGTCTCAAGCGCGCCTCTTCTTGACGTGCTCGGCAACCTTCTCCAGAACCGGCAAGCCTGAGTACAGGGCTGTGCGCTCGGCGGGGGAGAGCTCCGTCAGGATGGCGCTCAAAGAGTCGCTGCGCTCGGCGCGGATCCGCTCGTGCAGCCTCCGGCCGGACGCCGTAGCGGTGACGACCGCGGCTCGGCGGTCCTCTGGGTCGCTCTGTCGCACGATGAGGCCAGAACTCTCGAGTCGGCGGACGACTCTGGAGAGCATGCTGGGATTCATTCCTTCGGCTCGGGCAAGCTCCGAAAGGCCGAGCGGGCCGCGCCGGATGGTCGTGGCCAGCACGGTCGTCTCCACGGACGTGAGCGCCGCGCCGGCGCGTGTCCGCTCGAGCCGACGCGACAGGCGGGCGATGACCATCCTCAGGCGGACCGATACGTCGGCCTCGGCTGCTGCCGTCTCGAGTTCCGGCGGGAGCGAGCCCGGGTCGCCTTCTCTATGCATGCCCGACGCACCTCCTGATCCGTCATCGGCACGCCGCCGATCAATTGCGTGCCGGACAGCAAGCATTATACGTCGCCGACCCGCCGCAAGCACACCGAGGAGGCGGTGGTGAGACGAGGCGGCGGCTTCGGTCGCGGGGCTTTCGCGCTCTTGTCAAGAGGGTGCGTTGAAAGGCAGCGATGGTCCGCGGAAAACCCATCGCTTGCAGGCGGATCTTTTGCCACTCTGGCCGCGTGAAGTGGCCTTTTACGGCCCGAGTGCTTGGAGAATCAGCCGCCGCCTAGTACGCTGCACCCATGCGACGCGCACTGGCGATTGCCCTGCTCGTCGTCGGGATCGCCGCCGCCGCGGCGGGCGTGCTCTACCTGACGCAGGCCGCGCACTCGCTGCCTGCGTTCTTCCCGGGTTACTCGGCGCACGCCATCGGGAAGCATCCCAAGCGCGGCTATGCGGGTCTTGGCGTCGGGGTTGTGCTCGTCGTCGTCGCTTTCGTCGTCGCCCTGAGCGGGTCGCGGAGGCGCGCACCCTCTTAGCTCCCAGCCCCAAGTGACCGCTCCGGGGCCCAAGGGGGTTCCCACGCGGTTGGGGGCAGCTGCCAGCGCGCCACGGTCAAACGGCCGGTCCGCCGCAGGCAGTCTGCTGAGTTTCCCGGCCTCAGGCCCTTGGTCGCGTAGGCGCCCCTTAGCGCGCCCCTCGAAATTGAGGAGGTGCAATACCCTTACGCAGAATGCGTTGAAATGATGTATTACAAAACAATCAAAGCTCTTTGACTGATCGCAAGGCCAACAGAGCAGAGAGGCGACGGCACCGGGTGGACACCGGAGCCGCCCGAACGGAGAGATAACAATGGCAGTCCAATTGCCTAAGTCCACGCGAACTAGCAGCAAGGAAGTCGACGAGCGGCTTGAGGCCGTTGTCGAGGAGCAGGAGAAGGTCTTCCGTGAGCGTCAGCCACGCTCCCGGTGGCTTTCCGGCCGGGCCGTACGGTCCCTCGCGGGAGGTGTCACCTCGAGCTGGCAGATAACTCGGCCCCAGTCGGTATGGATCAGCCACGGCGTCGGATCGAAGATCTGGGACGTCGACGGCACCGAGTACGTGGACATGCACGGCGGCTACGGGGCTGGTCTGGCAGGCCATGCCCATCCGGCGATCGTCGAGGCGGTGTGCAAGCGGGTCGCGCAAGGGACTCACTTCGCCCAGCCGACCGAGGACGCCATCATCGTGGCCGAGGACCTGGCGAGCCGTTTCAACCTGCCGCTGTGGCGTTTCACCAACTCCGGCACGGAATCGACCATGGACGCTGTGCATCTCATGCGGGCGATCACCGGTCGTGACCTGATCATCAAGGTCGAGGGGTGTTACCACGGTCACCACGACTCGGTGCAGGTTTCCGTCACACCCGAGGCCAGCGCCATCGGACCGGCGGACAGGCCCGTTGGGGCAGCCGCGAGCACCGGCATACCGGAGGCGATGTTGTCGTTGACGAAGATCGCTGCCTTCAACAGCATCGACAGCGTCCGACGCCTGCTCGAGGAGTACCCCGGACAGATAGCCGGGATGATCATCGAGCCGATCATGATGAACGCCGGCATCATCATGCCCGAGGAGGGCTACCTGGCGGGATTGAAGGACGTGCTCCACGACCACGGGGCCCTGCTCACTTTCGACGAGGTGAAGACAGGCCTCACGGTTGGCCCCGGCGGCGCCACAGGGGCGTTCGGGGTCACTCCGGACATCGTGTGCCTCGCCAAGGCGATCGGTGGCGGCCTGGTGCTCGGTGCTGTCGGAGGCACGCCGGAAGTCATGAGCTACGTGGCCAACGGCATCTACAACATGGTCGGTACCTTCAACGGGAACCCGCTTTCTGTTGCCGCCGGCCGGGCCATGCTGGAGCAGGTGTGCACCCCGGAGGCGTACGCGAGGATCGACACCCTCCACGCGCGCATCGACGAGACGCTCACCTCGATCATCGAGGAGGCCGGACTCATGGCCCATGTCGTCTCGATGGGTGGCAAGGGCTGCACCACGTTCTCGGAGAAGATCGTCAGGGACTATCGCGACTTCCTCGAGATCGACGACCGGTACAACCACGCCCACTGGCTCTTCCAGCACAACGGCGGGGTGTTCCTGCCGCCGTGGGGCAAGACCGAGCAGTGGCTCATCTCTGTCCAGCACGACGACTCTGACGTCGACCGCTTCCTGGGCAACTTCGAGCGCTTCGCCCAAGCCGTAGCCGTATAGAGCGGACATCAAGGCGACTGAGAGGCCTGGCGCCAAGCGGCGCCAGGCCTCTCGCCGTTGCGGGCGCTCGTCGTGGGGCCTGAGCCTTGTCGCCAAGGCAGGTGTCGCGCGATCCGTTTCCCATCGTTGCCGGCCGACCGCCACCAGCCGCGCCGGCCCCGACGCTTTCGCCGTGGTGAGGTGTCTTTCCGGGAGGGCGTCTGTGAGCGGGGCGCCTAGCCCGGTTGTGGCCCCTTTGGTGCCGTGTCACAGTTCACGGCAACGAGTCGCGAATGCCAAACAGGCACCTTCGGCGGCCGTTATTGTGGTCCTGACAAGGCAGGCGGTGTTCGCACGCGTGTGCGCGAGCGCTTTTCGGTTCTGACGGAAAGTGGTGAGCTACATGAGCGACTCTCAGCGGGGCGTCGAGGCCCTGTGGGAAGCCGAGGCCCGGTTCCAGGCGATTCTCTCGTCTCTTGACGATCTCGTCTTCGAATTGGACGAGCATGGCACTTACCTGGACATCTGGACTTCGAATGACGCACTGCTGATAGCGCCCCGGAGCGAGCTCATAGGTCGCACCCACGCCGAGGCCTTGGGCGAGGAGATGGGCCTCCAGATACAGCAGATCATCGACAAGGTTCTCGAGACCGGGCGTCCGGACATCTGGGAGTACTGCCTCGAGGTCCCGGCGGGCAGGCGGTGGTTCCAGGGCAGGGTCGCTCCGATAATCGGCGCGGCGGGCTCTACGAGAAGGATCTGCCTTCTGGTTCGCGACATCACCGCGCGCAAGGACGCCGAGGAGGAAATTCTCAGGCTGTTGTCCCGCGAGCAGCTGTTGAGCAGGTTGTCCGAGGCGCTCCCGGTCGGCTTGTTCGAGATCGACGCGGCCGACCACATCGTGTTCACGAACGACATCATGCACGCCATGACGGGAACCCCACCCGCGCCGACGCTCACCGCGCTCATGTCGACCGTGTTCGCGGAGGACCGGCAGCTCTATGAGTCGTCTCTCGCCAGTGCGCTTGCCGACAAACCCGTCGACGATGTCGAAATACGGCTGCACGTCACGGACCCGGATGTGGCGGCGGTGGCCGGGAATGAGAGAGTCTGCGCCCTTTCCATGCGGGCCCTCACCGACGCGACCGGGGCTGTGACCGGCGTAGTCGGCTGCCTGAGCGACGTGACCGAGCATGTGCAGTTCCATCGCGAGCTGGAAGTCCGGGCGATGGTCGACAAGCTCACCTCGTGTTTGAACCGCCAAGCGGCGCTCGAGCTCGTGGAACGGATCGCGTCGGCCCCCAAGATGCCAGGAGAGGGGAACGCCCTCATCTATGTCGACCTCGACCAGTTCAAGTCTGTCAACGACAGGTTCGGGCACGCGGCGGGGGATCGGTTCTTGGTGGCGGCCTCCGACCGTCTTCGGGGCACAGCCCGGAGGGGAGACGCGGTCGGCCGGGTCGGGGGCGATGAGTTCGTGGTGATCTGCCCGGGAGTCGCGAGCCCGAACCAAGCCGTGAAGATCGCCGAGCGCATAGCGTCCGCAACCAAAGCCACGATCGACGTCGGGGTGGGGGAGGCCGAGTTGCGGACGAGCGTAGGGGTGGCTTGGACCGCGGGGCCGATAGACGCCGACGCCTTCTTGGCCCAGGCGGACAGTGCCATGTACGCGTCCAAGCGTGCCCAGAGTGACGGCGTCACGCTGTTTGTCCCACCGGAGTCGGCGGCGAAGGGGACGCCCATGCGGCGGCCGGCGAAGACTCGTCAGCACCCGCGGAAGTAGCCCGCAGCCCGTCGCGGGTCAGTCTTGCGGGGTCTCCTCGTCGCTTCGGTGTTGCTCCCCGCGGGTCGAAGCGTCCTTTGAATCGTGGGGGAGCTGGCCTACGCCCGCGTTGAGCATGGCCGAATTGGGCACCTTGATGTCTCCATCCTCCGTTCGCACCGTGACGTAGGTGAGGCTGATCTCGCGCACCCAGGCGTCGAAGACTCCTCCGAGGGCCCCGGAGCGGATCCGAACGTGGTCTCCGACCTTGAAGGGCCTCGCGAAGAGAAGGACGAGTGCCGCGAAGACGTTCCCCAGACTCTGTTGGGCGGCGATCCCGAGCACGACTCCGGCCACACCTGCCCCGACAAGGAGATGGTCGAGGTGCCCGACCAGCATGGCGAGCACGGTGAAGGCGAAGACGACGTAACCGCCCCCGGTCGCGAGAAGCCGCACCACGGCTCCGGCCGAGGCAGCCGACTGCCGAGTCACGAGGCGGCCGAGCCCGGCTGAGGCCTTGCGGGTCACCACGACACCGCAGACGGCGACCACGACTGCGCTCGCCCAGGTGATGAGTACCGGTCCGATCCTCTGGCTGTGGATGTTGCCGAATTGCGAGTCGACCACGAGGGCAGCCACAACCAGGGCCCCACTCAGGATCGCGATCGTCCAGTCGCGCCGTCGGCTGGCCGTCATCGAACAAGCCTCTCAGTTAAGAGCACCTGCCCACGGTAGCGAGTCTCAGCCGTGGACATCGCCCGCTTCACGCAGCCAACCGAACCTCTCGTGGGAAGCACTCGCCGTGCTGGCGACTCGCGGCTTAGCTGCTGGACGGCGCCGATGGGAACGAGTCGGCACGGAAGGCAATGATCATGTACTCGGTGAACCTCCGCCATGTGTCGGGCGCACTGTCGCGAGTAGCAGTGACGATGCCCGCGTTGGCGAAAAGGATCATCGGAACGTCTGCAGGCATGAACTCGGGCCGCAGGCTGCCTTGTTGCTTGGCGCGTTCGATGAGCTTCTCCTGATTCGACAGAGCCCTGTCCCGCATTTCCACCACGGCCGAGCCGCTCGGGAGCCTCATCGTGAACAGGTCCTTCAATCCCGCGTCCGATGCCTGCATCGAGCAGAGCTTGTGGACGAGCCAGGAGAAGCCGGCCCAAGGATCAGGATCGTCGAGGGCGTGCTCGGTGGCAGCCACGTAATCGGCCATCTTTCGCTCGAAGCTGGCCGCGATGAGGTTCGCCCTGGTGGGGAAGCGCCGGTAGAGGGTGGCGATGCCGACGCCGGCGCGCCGGGCGATCTTTTCGAGAGCCGCGTTCAGCCCCCATTCAGCGAAGACCTCCTGGGCGGCGGCCACGATACGTTCCCGGTTGCGCGCCGCGTCGGCTCTCAGAGCCGGGGTGCCCTCACCGTCCACCTCGATCGTGGGGACAGCTCCCATCTGCGCAATGCCACGGTTCGGCAAGTTGACCACCATCTCAGAATAGCCGTAAACGGAGGATAGCCTCCGCTTCGTGTTACACTGGCGTTGCGACCGAACCATTATCCCTGCCGAGTCGGCTGTGGCGGCGGATGCGCAGACTGGAGCCTGAGCAATGTCGGGAGAAGTGCCAACCGTCGACCGGGTTCAGGGCCTTACCCGAGGGAGTGCCGCGCCACTGAGCGCCAACGTGAGGCCACGCGTCCGCGTCGTTACCGACAGTGCCTCTGACCTCGACGAGGAAGCGATCGCAGAACACGGGATCGGGATCGTGCAGCTCGACCTTCGGCTCGGCGATTACGGACCGGAGGTGACTTCGGCGTGGTCGCCGGAGGAGTTCTGGCAGATGACCACCAAGGTCGAGGACCTGGCGGAGACCTCATCGCCATCGCCGGGCGCATTCAGTGAGATGTTCTCCGTTCTGGCGGACGAGGGCGCCGAGGCAGTCGTGTGTGTGACGTTGTCGTCGAAACTGTCCGGGACCTATCAGATCGCCGTCATCGGTGCTGAGAGCGTGGCCGACCGGATCAGAGTCCGGGTGATCGACTCGATGTCGGCGACGATCGGCCAAGGGCTCGTGGCGCTGGCGGCAGCATCTGCAGCCGAAGCAGGTTTGGACGTCGACGCTGTCGCGGCAGCGGCTGTCGCAACCCGGGACCGCCTGCGCCTATACGGAGCGCTCGACTCGCTGGACAGCCTGCGCAAGGGCGGCCGCCTCGGGCCGGCCCAGGCGTTGTTGGGCGGCCTGTTGGACATCAAGCCGATTCTCGAGATGGACGACGGCGCCCTCGTGCTCGAGTCGCGGCTCAGGACCCGCTCGCGCTCGCTCGAGCACCTCGTGGCGAAAGCTCGTGAGCGGCGGGACGTCCAACAGCTCGCTGTGGTGCACGCATCGGCCGACGACATCGACGCCTTTGTCGCGCTGCTCTCGGACTCGTTCCCGCGCGAAATCATCAGCGTCGGCTGGCTCGGGCCGGTGATCGGCGCGCACGTCGGTAAAGGCACGATCGCCATCGCGGAGCTGCGGGCGTAGCGCTCGGTTGGTCAGGAAGCCGACTTGTAGTACTGCTCCCAGTTCGGCTGCGAGGGCTCGGTCCGCCCTGCGGGGCCTTTTCCGAACAGGGCCAGCAGGTTGCCCGTGATCTTGCCGACCACCGCTGCTGGGCAAGAGGATCCAGAGCTCGCACACGGTGACATGGACGGGATCCAATTCGTGGTGCCGCTGTCGAAGATGCCGGCGCCGCTCCTCGGGTCGGTCCAGTAGGTCGTGTCCGCGTACAAGAAGCCCTGCGAGTCGCCTTCGTCGCTGACCGCCTCGCTGAGGGGCACGGGTGAGTGCCCGAGGACTTGCAGGTCGGTGGGGTAGTCGAACGGATCGAACTCGTCGAGGTCCGTTGCGATGACCCCCGGGACCTTGGAACCGTTGTGGAGACCGGTCCCCTTGAAGATCCAGGCGCTCGCGTCCGCGACCACGAAGGGGAGCACTGGTTCACCGGGCTCGACGAAGCCGATGTAGTTCTCCCCGACAAAGCCGATGGCCGGCCAGTCCGCCGGCGGGCTGCCCCAGGTGTTGCCGGTGACCTGAAGGGGGTTCCCAACGCCATTCAAGGGATCCTCGGACGCGTCTCGGTAGTCGACGAGCTCGCGATCGGGGCCGAGAGGAGACGCCTGAAGCCGGACGTGGCGCAGGATGGCGCTCGCTCCGAAGAAAATCATGTTCACCCCGGCTTGCTCTGCGGCAATGGCGGCGCGCCGCTCCTCGAGGGCCCAGCACTCGTCGTGCCCGAGAGAGAGAAGCACCTTGTGGTCGAGCACGATCTGCGGGTGTTCTTCGACTGTCACGTCCGTGACGTAGGTGACGTCCAACCCGTGCTCCTCCGCGAAGCGCACGAAGGCGTACTCGCTTCCGAGGAAGTCGCCGGCCCCTTTGCCGTATCCGTAGGGGCGGTCGTAGGACACGACCCGAGCCCTCGAGCAGAGCGGATAGACGTCGGCGGGACAGCTGCCCTCGCCTGCGTAGAAGTCATATCCCCCATAAGGGTTCCAGGCCTGCCATGTAAAGACGTCGTTCTTCACCAGGTAGGCGGCTTTTGAAGCCGGGTCCCAGATCGTGATCGGGACGTAGCTCGCCTGCCCGCCCGTGCCGACGAGCTTGAGCAGATAGTCGCCCTGGACGAAGGAAGACGTAACGCGAAAGCTGAGCGTGGGCGTCCAGTTGTCGCACGCGACCATGTTGATCCCCGGCGTGAGCGGGCAGGTCGGCTGATCGCGCCCGGCGACTTCGTGCGAGGTCCAGACCAGGCGGGCGCCGTCTCCCTGGTAGTAGCCCATCCTGTAGGCGGCGACGCGGAACTGGGTTGCCGAGGTGGAGACGTACAGCGTCACCTTGTCGCCGACGGCGGCGTACGTCGTCGAGGCGAACCCCGCGATGCCGCCGCCCGTCCCGGGAGGGATCTCCCACGATGTGGTCCCGGCTCGCCGGTTCTCGGCCACGACCCAGCGGGCCTCGAGGCCGTACGGACCCGGGAAAGTGGCTGACAGGGACGGGTGCCGGCTCCTTCCCGCCTTGTGGTGATGGCCCGTGTTCACTGTGGTTGTGGTCGAGGAGCAGGCAGTCAGGCTGAGCGCCAGCACACCCACGACAATGCCTCGGCACACGCGCCGGCGAGCTGAAACTATTGCCGATCCAATGTCATCTGTGTACGCTCGTCGGCATCCGTGCCGGCCAGGGGTCGTCTTACGCACCAGCAGTAGCTCCCGTTTGCCGTTTCCACGGATCGTAGTGATCTTCGGTGGAGCTCGAAGGTCGCGTCGATAAGGCTCTCGCAGTCGTGAACTCGTCGCCGCCGAGCCCACCGCCGGCGCGCAGAACAGGTTGAAGGGTCTCAGCTTGGCCTTAAGAGACGATCTCGACAGGTCGATAATCAACCGTGACGAGTCTCCGTTCGGGGCGCTCGTGCGAGTTGAAGACGGGAGGCGGTGACCGGTGCTGGTACCAGACAGCTGGTCGCCGTCGGCCCTGCCGGAGCGCCCTCGTGGTTCGGCCACAAGGAGCAGGACCTGACGATGGATAGGCCCGCCGGTGCCAGAGACGTCAAGCCCCCCGCAGCCGCCGCGTCGCGCCCACAAGGTGCCGTGCGCCGGGTCTCGGCTGAAGAGGTTCTTGCCAAGAGCGAACACCGGTTCCGCCTCGCGTTCGAGAACAGCATGACCGGCATGCTCTTCGACGACCTCGAGGGCGGGGCTCTCGAGGTCAACGACGCCTTTTGCGACATGGTGGGGCGTACACGGGAGGAGCTGATCGGCACTGACATGGAGCTGATCACCCACCCGGACGACCAAGGGATCACCGAAGAGGCGCGCCGCCGTCTCGTTGCAGGCGAATCGGACCAGGTGACCTATATGAAGCGCTACCTGAAAAGGGACGGGCGCGTCATCGACGTCGAGGTTTCCAAGTCGCCCGTTCGCGATGAGACGGGGGCGGTGCTCTGCTTTGTGGTGTGCGTCCGGGACGTGACCCGTGAGCGGGCATTGATCGCCCAGCTCTCCCACCAGGCCCTCCACGACCAGCTCACCGGGCTTGCCAACAGGGCCCTGTTCGAGGACCGGTTTTCGCAGGCGAACGCGAGAGCAGCCCGGCAAGGCGAGTGGAACGCGGTGATGCTGCTGGACCTGGATGACTTCAAGGCTGTCAACGACACTCTGGGCCACCACGTGGGCGACGACCTGCTCGTGGCGGTAGCGCGGCGCCTCGAGGAGGTCACGCGCTCATCGGACACTCTCTGCCGTTTGGGGGGCGATGAGTTCCTGTACCTGGCAGAGGGGCTCGCGTCCCCGGCCCAGGCGGAAGAGGTGGCCGAGCGCCTCCTTGGCGTGTTCGCCAATCCCGTGCCTCTGGACGGCTCGTTCCGCGACCAGCGCGCCAGTATCGGAGTCGCCGTGTTCGACCGCACTGGCAAGGACTCCTCGGAGCTCATCCAGGACGCGGACATCGCCTTGTACGAGGCCAAGCGCAAGGGCAAGGGTCGCCATGTGCTGTTTGCACCTCCCATGTACGAGGAGGCCGGGAACCGCTTCGAGCTCACCCAGGAGCTCGGCCATTCGCTCCAGGCCGGTGAGCTGTCGATGCACTACCAGCCGATTGTCGATCTCGCCACGACTGAAGTCGTCGGTTTCGAGGCCTTGATGCGCTGGCAGCATCCCAAGCGCGGCCCCGTGTCACCGGACGTGTTCATCCCCCTCGCGGAGCAAAGCGACCTCATCTTCGATCTCGGGTCGTTCGCCCTTCGGGAAGCCGTCGACGAGGCGATGTGCTGGGAGCCGGTGGGCGACCGGGAAACCCGGCCCTATGTGACCGTCAACCTTTCCGCCCGCCAGTTCCACGACCCTGACCTGATAACGATGATCGAGGGAGCTCTCAAGTCCAGTGGGCTCGAACCGGCCCGGCTCGTGCTCGAGATCACCGAGAGCGCCGCTCTGTTCGACGTAGCCGAGACCAAGACTGTCATCGAGCACCTCGGCAGGCTCGGCGTTGCGGTCGCACTCGACGACTTCGGAACCGGCTACTCGTCGCTCGCGTACCTCACCTTGCTCAAGCCGAGCACGATCAAGATCGACCGGTCCTTCGTCAGCCCGGATCAGGAAAGCGCCTACAACGACACCTTGATCGAGACCATCATCTCGCTCGGGCACAGGCTCGACATGACCGTGCTCGGCGAGGGGATCGAGACCAAGGAGCAGCTCTGGCACCTCCGAGAGCTCGGTTGTGAGCTGGGCCAGGGTTTCCTGTTTTCACCCGCCGTGCCCGCCGACGACGTCGAGTCCATGCTCTCCCGCAAGGTCGGCGACTGGGGGCAAGGCGAGCTGACAACGCTCGAGTTCTCCTAGTCGTCCGATGCCGGAGGCGACGGGCGGATTCGCCCGCCACGCTCCTCCGCCCTGGCTGATCATTGCTGGGTTTTGTTCGAACCCGCACTCATGTGCCGCACTCCCGGGATCATCATGATGGCGGCCACCGACAGCACCAGGCAGGCGCTGCCGAAGATGAACACGGCGTGCGTGCCGACGACCGAGGAGACGGGACCGACGATCGCGTAGCCGATGGGCAGGAAGATGAGTGAGCCGAACCAGTCGTAAGAGCTCACGCGCGAGAGCATCTTGGAGGGGATCTCGCGTTGCATCGTCGTCATCCATTGCGTGTCGAACACGGCGAAGGCGACTCCCCCGAGGAAGGAACCGGCCGCGATGACAGGCACGGGCGCCAGGTACGCGAGTGTCAGCATCGGCCAGGGCCATACGAGCAGAGACAGACCGGCGACGACGAGTGGCCTGCGGAAGCGAACCCGCAGCATCGCCACACCCCCAACCACCGCGCCCGCGCCCTCGGCGGCGAGGATCGTTCCCCAGGCTGTCGCGCCCCCGAGCGACTGCTTGGAGATCACGGCTCCGAGCACCAGGTACGGGGCCATCATCGTCATGTTCCCGACAGAGGCCACCGTCACCGTCGCCCAGAGCCAGGCGCGGGACCAGAACTCGTGCCACCCTTGCTTGAGCTGGGCGTAAAAGGACTCGGCGCCAGCCTTTGCGGGAGGCCCGACGCGGAGCGCCGCAAGGGAAAGAACGCTCAAGGTGTATCCGAGCGCGTCCGCGAGAATCGCCCAGCCGGGGCTGGAGGTCGCGACGATGACACCCGCCAGCGCCGGCCCGATGATCGAGCCGATCGAGAAGGTGAGGCCGTTAAGCGCGTTCGCCTGATTCAAGAGCGCGTCAGGGACGATCTGCGGCACCAGCCCGGTGAGGGCGGGCATGAAGAAGGCCTGGCCCGTCCCGACGAGCGCGGACAGCGCGAGGAAGGCCCACAAAGGCGCGCTTCCGAAGAGAATCCAGGCTCCGAGCGTCGCCTGGGCGGTGGCGCGCAGCACGTTCGCGCTGAGCATGACGCGCCGGCGCCCCAGCCTGTCGGCGGCGACCCCGCCGACGAGGAGGAAGACCACGAGCGGGATCACCTGGGCCATGAGCACCGCGCCGACTTCGGAGGCGGACCCGTGGCGGAGTGCGAGCACGGCGAACGACAAGGCCACCGACGTCATGCCCGTGCCGATCGCGGAAGTCAGCTGTCCGATGAAGTAAAGGCGGAAATTGCGCTCGTGGAGAGCACCCAGCCAGCTTCCCGACAACATTTCCCCGATGCTAAAGCCTTGCCGAAAGCTTCCTCTACGGCACCGGTGTCTGCCCGGTTTGTGCCATCGTGTCGGCATGGTCTTGAGGGAGAGGGTGGCGGCCGACGTCGACGGTTGCGTGGCCTTGGCACGCCGAACCCATGAGACCGACCGGTATCCCATGCACATACCGGACGATCTCCGCCTGTTCATCGTCACGCCTGACGCGCTCGCGGCATGGGTCGCGGTCGAGGATGGCGAGATCGTCGGTCACGTTGCCCTTCGCCCGAGAGCCGGTCCAAGCGCGACCGCGCTCGCGAGCGAGGCCCTCGGGCTGGACCCCGATCACCTGGGCGTCGTGTCACGGCTCCTCGTGTCGCCGGAACACCGGCGGATGGGGATCGGGCGGTCGTTGCTGGAACTTGCCTGCGACGAGGCTTGGGCGAGGGGGCGTTGGCCGGTTCTCGACGTCGTGACTTTTCAGCACGCGGCCATCCGGCTCTACGAGAGTTGCGGATGGGTGCGAGCCGGGCAGGTCACCTCGCGCTTCGGCCAGGGACCCGAGGTCGAGGAATTCGTCTACCTCGGTCCAAGGCCGGCTGCATAGCGGCGGAGGGAGAGTGGTGCCTGTGCCTGCAGGCCGTTGCGAGCTGGAGTCTTATAGTCGAGTGATAGTCGCTTGCTTGGTGCGCCCAAGACGAAGGGGCGTGATTCCTAACTGGTCCGGGACGGTCTTGTGAAGTTCAATCGGGGGTTCAAGGGTCGCGGCGAGCCAGCGCTCGAACAAAAGCTCCCGCCCGGACAGCACGACATCGGCTCGAGCTGGCCGGTTCTGCACGAGGAGGCCACGCCGCGTCTCGACACGTCCTCGTGGTCATTCTCCGTGCAGGGCCTTGTTCAGGCGCCGGTGACATGGACGTGGGAAGAGATCCACTCTCTGCCCCATGCCAGTTACGAGGGTGACATCCACTGTGTGACGACGTGGTCGAAGTTCGGTGTCAGTTTCGGCGGCGTCTCGGTCGACACTCTCCTTGAGTACGCCCGGCCGCTCCCGGGCGCCACCCACGTCGTCGCCTTCGCCCACACTGGTTACACGGCGAGTCTTCCTCTCGAGGACGTGACCGGAGGCAAGGCGTACGTGGCCTGGGAATACGACGGGAAGCCACTGGAAGTGGCTCACGGCGGCCCCGCCCGGCTTCTGGTTCCTCACCTGTATCTCTGGAAGAGCGTGAAATGGGTGGCGGGGTTGCGACTGCTCGACCACGAAGAGCAGGGGTTCTGGGAGACAAACGGATATCACGATCGCGGTGATCCCTGGCTCGAGCAGCGCTACCAGGGAGACTGATTTGGAGGCTCCGCCGCCCAGTCGATGGCAGACAGCCACCGTCAAGAGTGTCACCACTGAGACACGACGGGCGAAGACGTTCCGCCTCGTACTCTCGCAGCCGACGCGCCATCTCGCGGGCCAGCACTACCTGGTCCGGCTCACGGCGCCGGACGGCTACAGGGCCACGCGCTCGTATTCGGTGGCGTCACCTCCGGATGACTCGGGCGAAATCGAGATCACCGTCGAAAGGCTCGAGGACGGTGAAGTCTCGTCCTACTTGCACGAGGAAGTGGTCGTCGGCGACGAGCTCGAGGTGCGCGGTCCCATCGGCGGCTTCTTCGTGTGGCGCGGCGACACTCCGGCCCTGTTCGTGGGTGGAGGGTCGGGCGTCGTTCCGCTCATGGCAATGCTGAGGCTGGCGCGGAGGCAGGGAACCACAGGACTTGTGCGGCTGGTGGTATCGGTCGGCAGGCCGGAGGACCTCTTCTATGCACAGGAGTTGCCAGGCCCAGAGACGAAAGTCGTCTTCACTCGGGCGGCGCCGGCCGACTGCAACCGGCCTCCAGGACGGCTGAGACAGGACGATCTCGAAGCAATGGTGCTGCCGGGGGCCGTGGCGTACGTGTGCGGGACCTCCGATTTCGCCGACCACGTGACAGGGCTTCTCGACCGCCTCGGCGTCCGGAACGAGCGCATCCGTGTCGAGCGGTTCGGGCCGAGCGGTTGACCGGGCCCCTTCCACGAGCGCCCGGCCATGGAGCTGGTCCTATGCAGGGGCCGGTGAGCCGCGTATGGTGAGGGTGTATGGCGGTAGGCGACTCTGGTTCAGGTGACTACGACCGTGATCAGCCGTGGTCGGGCGACCTGGTCGTCAAGGAAGTGAGCGTCCAGGGCGGGGAAGCCGAAATCGCCGGAGAGATGACGCCATTCGCGCGGATCGTCATGACAGGGCTCGGGCACCTCGGCGTCGGACCGGAGGCGCGAGAGGAAAAGCGGCGGGACTTCGCGGTCCTCAGGCTTGGTGAGGCGTCGACTCTCGCCGCCCATCTCGGCGCAGTCATCAACCGGACGGCGCGCTCCTCGCGGACGCCGACGATCAAGGCGTCCGGCGTGTGGTCATGGACCAACCAGGAACCAGAGGCGGTCGAACTCCTTGTGACCGACACCCTGTCCGGTGAGGTCGATTCTCCGGAGAACCAGGGCGCGGCGCGCCTCGTCCGGGCGGAGTTCAGAGGGACCCTCGTGCGGCATCTCGGGATGTCCGACCCGCCCGTCGAGGTGCGGGGCGCCGTATTCTCCGGTCCTCGCCAGGCGCAGGCGCTTGCCGCCAGCTTGAACAAGCTGGTGCGCTCGTCGCTCGCCCGCCAACGCCACGACGTCTACGTCCACGCAGAGTACAGGGACCCCGGCTTTCGTATGTGAGCAAGAGCGCAAACTGTCCGGCGACCGGTCGCCCGCCGACAAAAAGGCACATTTACGTCGTTTGCTCGAGAGCTCTACTACCCGCCGATCATCGACATCGACCGCGCCGGGCGCAGGAAGGCCGGGTCGTTGATTCCGTGCCCGGCCCGCTTCGCCCACACAGCCTGTCGAAAGAGCGTCTCAAGCTCGGCGTCGCTCCCGCCTGATCTGAGCAGGTCCCTCACGGGGTGCTCGGCATTGGCGAACAGGCAGTTGCGTATCGCCCCATCCGCGGTCAAGCGGAGACGGTTGCAAGTGCCGCAGAAAGCCCGGCTCACGCTTGTGATCACGCCGATCTCGCCATTGCCGTCGAGGAAGCGGAAGCGGTCCGCCGGGGCGGGGTCCGCGTTCCGCTCGCTCGAGGGCTCAAGGGGCCAGACCTCGTTGATGCGGGCGAGGATCTGCTCCCCGGGAACGACCTTCGAGCGGTTCCACGCCTCATCCGCGTCGAGCGGCATGAACTCGATGAAGCGCACTGTGCGGCCTGTGTCACGCCCGAAGGCGGCGAGGTCGATGACTTCGTCGTCGTTCACACCGGCGATCACGACGACGTTGATCTTCACCGGTGCGAGCCCGGCCTGTTCGGCGGCGTCCATGGCCTCGAGCACCGTCGAGAGCACACCCCGCCGTCGTATGGCGGCGAAGCGCTCCGGCTTGAGTGAGTCGCAACTTATGTTGACCCGCTTCAGTCCAGCCGCCGCGAGCGCGGGTGCAAGCCTGGTGAGAAGGGTCCCGTTTGTCGTCATGGACAGATCCGAGAACCCGATGCCGCCCAGCAAGCCGACGAGGGTGGTGACGTTCGCCCTCACGAGCGGTTCCCCGCCGGTGAGGCGCACGGATTCAACCCCCAGGCCGTAGGCGATCGAGGCGACCCGCTCGATCTCCTCGAAGGTCAAGATCTCCGACCGCGGCACCCAGGGGACCCCCTCCTCTGGCATGCAATACACGCAACGGAGGTTGCAGCGGTCTGTGACAGATATGCGCAGGTCCGTATGGACGCGGCCGAACGTGTCGAGGAGGGGGCCGGTGGTCGGCATGGCGGACGCAATCGGGTGTCGCGCAGAGATCGCGACCGGTACTGCTTGCATGGGCTCGAGCGTCGTGGTCATCGCAAGTTCGCTCGTTCCCCTCTCCTTCTGGCCCGACCGGGCCGTCTGCCTGCGTGTCGTCCGTCAATGACTCTTCAGCGAGCGACTCCCGGCCGGATTAAGGCCGAATCGCCACTAGATCTGACCAGGGTTAGGTTAGCGGGAGCCAGCTGTTGGCCTTGCAGGTGCTGCGACTGGGCGGTAGGCGAGGTCCTACGTGCTGGTGCTCCGTCTCGGGGTAACTTCTGGCAACAAGATCGTTAGGAGGCCGTAGCCGTGCGGATGTCGAGGCTGTTCGGAGAGACGTTGCGTGAGGCGCCCGCCGGGATCGAGTCCCCGGGTCACCAGTTCCTCCTGCGTGCGGGATATGTTCGCCAACTGGCGCAAGGTATCTTCTCCTCCCTCCCGCTCGGCCAGCTCGCGATATCGCACATTGAGCAGATTCTGCGCGAGGAGCTCGCAGCTATCGGCGGGGTCGAGCTCTCGCTCCCCGTGGTGCACCCGGCAGAACTTTGGCAACAAAGTGGCAGGTACCAGGCGATCGGCGCCGAGCTCACGCGCTTCAAGGACCGTCGCGACAGGGAAATGGTGCTCGCCATGACCCACGAGGAGATCGTCGCCACCCTCGCCACGAGCGAGATCAGCTCATACCGCCAGCTGCCGAAGCTCGTCTTCCAGATTCAAACCAAATGGCGCGACGATCCCCGGCCCCGAGCCGGCCTTATCCGGGCGCGGGAGTTCACGATGAAGGACTCCTACAGTCTCGACCTCGACGACGCCGGCCTCGACACCCAGTACAGGGCGCACTACGACGCCTACTTCAAGATCTTCAGCCGCTGCGGCCTGCCGGTGATCGCCGTCGGGGCCGACGTCGGGATCATGGGTGGGACAGGCGCCCACGAGTTCATGTATTTGACGCCCCTCGGTGAGGACACCCTCGTGCTCTGCGACGGCTGCGGGTACTCGCAGAACCGCCAGGTGGCGACCTCGCGGAAGTCCGTCGCGGCGCCTGAGGCTCTTCGGGAAGTGGAGCGGGTCTCCACTCCAGGCGCATCGACCATCGACGAGCTGGCGGCGATGCTGACCGTGGAGAAGGCGAGAACGGCCAAGGTCGTGTTCGTTGCCGCCGAGCACCGGGGTGCCGACGGTCAGACCGTCGTCAGGCTCGTCGTCGCGGTCGTGCGCGGCGACACTGACTTGAACGAGGCCAAGGTGGCCAACCTTCTCGGCGGAGCCGAGCTACGCCCCATGACAGTCGAGGAGATCGCCTCCATCGGCGCCGTGCCCGGTTTCGCGTCGCCCATCGGGCTCAGCGGAGGCCAAGTCATCGCCGACGAGCTCGTGATGAGCTCGCCAAACCTTGTCGCCGGGGCCAACGAGGAAGGATGGCACCTCCTCAACACGAACGCAGGGCGCGACTGGGAGCCCGACGTCGTAAGTGACATCGTCGCCGCTGACGACGGGGACAGCTGCTCTCAATGCGGCAAGCCGCTGCGCACCGAGCGGGGCGTGGAGGTCGGCAACATCTTCAAGCTCGGCACCAGGTTCTCGGACGCCTTCGGCGCCACCTACCTGGATCCGGACGGGAACGCCAAGCCGATCGTGATGGGCTCCTACGGCATTGGCGTGGGGCGCTTGCTGGCTTGTGTGGCCGAAGCACACCACGACGAGCGAGGACTGAGGCTCCCCGTGGCGATCGCCCCGTACCCGGTGCATCTGACAGTGCTGCGCGCCTCGGACTCGTCCGCGGGCGCGGCAGCCGAGCGTGTGTACGACTCCCTCGAGGCGGCCGGGATCGGGGTTCTCTTCGACGACCGGGGCGAGCGACCGGGAGTCCAGTTTGCCGACGCCGACCTCATCGGGCTCCCGGTGCGCCTGACGGTGAGCGAGCGCTCGCTCGCCGCGGGTGGTATCGAGTTGAAGCGGCGCGACTCTCAGCAGGCCCGCATCGTTGCTGAGGAGGCGTTGCTCGGTGAGCTCCGCTCCGAGCTCGAAGCGTGTGACTGAGGACGTGGGCCGCGCCGGTGGGGCCGGTCCCGGCCTCATGAAAGGAGGCCGCCATGGCAGCACTCAATGAGGCGGACGAAGGTCACCTGCGAGCCGCCTTCCAAGTCGCCGTCCAGGCGCGGGCGGAGGGCAACCTGCCCTTCGGGTGCGTTGTCGTCGACGGGTCCGGCACTGTGTTGATCGCCCAGGGAAATTTGGCCCTTGTCCCCGTCAAGGATGCGACTGCGCACGCGGAGGCGGTCGCCGCCATACGAGTGGCCAGAGAGTACGAGCCGGGAGCAAGTGCGGACTTCACGCTTTACGCGAACGCCGAGCCGTGCGCGATGTGTGCGGGCACGATCTACTGGGCGGGGATCGGGCGCGTCGTCTACGGGTTGTCCGAACGCGACTTGAAGGCCCTTACGGGCAACCACCCGGACAACCCGACTATGGACCTTCCCTGCCGGGACGTGTTCGCGAGCGGTCAACGCCACATCGAGGTGCTCGGGCCGGCGCTCGTCGAAGAGGCGGCCAGGGTTTTCGACGGTTGCTTCACCTGAGCGCCTGCGTTGACGCTCCCGCTGCCGGCAACGCTGCTCCCAACGCCTGCCCGGGCTTTTGAGCGGCGCTAAGAGCTCAACTCTCGTCGGCGCCTTCGTCCCCGGCGAGGAAGGCCGCGCCCGTCTTGAGGGCAGATGAGCCAAGCAGGGCGCCTTCTGTGTACCGGGCGATTATGTGGACGTCGACGCCGAACTCCCGGGCGTAGCGGAGCACTCTGTCGACTACGGACGCCCTGCCTGTGAGCTGGCTCCAGCGGGACCTCCGAGATGCGCCGAGCACGATCTGGGTGATCTGGTTCTTTTCCGCGAAGTCGACCAGCGCTGGGGCTGGGTCGTCCGACATGATCTCGTGCCAGCTGGCGCCGAGATCCTCCGCGAGGTGCTTGATGGCGGCGAGTGCCTCGCTTGACACCGGACCGGAAGTGTCACCGATGACGTGGACGACCTGGAGGTCCGCGTGCGCACGCAGTGCGATCCGAGCCGCCCGGCGCAGCACCGCGGCGGTTCCCTCGGTCGCGGTGACGGCCACCATGATGCGCTCGGCGGTGTCCCAGACGATGTCGGGGCGCCGGGCGACGAGAAACTCGAGCAGCTCCTCCTCGGTCTCATCGGCGACGAACCTGAGGGCGAGCTCGCGCAGCGCCACCAGGTTCTGGTAGCGGAAGAAGCTCGTGAGCGCGCCCGGGATCTTCTCGGGGGGATAGACGTTGCCATGGAGCATTCTGCGGCGAAGCTGTTCTGGGGACGAGTCGATCAGCTCGATCTGGTCGGCCTTACGGACGACCCAGTCCGGGACCCGTTCCCGAACGGCTGCGCCGGTGATCTCCTGCACGGCATCGGCCACGCTCTCGAGGTGCTGGATGTTGACGGTGCTCACGACCCCGACACCCGCGTCGAGGAGTTGAAGGACGTCCTGCCAGCGTTTCGGATGCGGCCCCGAACCCGGCACGTTGGTGTGGGCGAGTTCGTCGATGAGCGCCACTTCGGGCTTGCGGGCGAGGACGGCCTCGATGTCCATCTCCTCGAAGGTGGAGCCTCGGTACTCCACTGCCTTGCGAGGCACGACGGGCAGATCGCGTATCTGTTCCGCCGTGTGTGCCCGCCCGTGGGTCTCCACGAAGCCGACGACGACGTCGGAGCCCCGCTTGTAGCGGCGCCAACCCTCGTCGAGCATGGCCCAGGTCTTGCCGACGCCCGCGACCGCTCCGAGGTAGACGCGGAACTTCCCCGCCGACTCGACGGAATCGTCGATCGCCTCCGCGGTGTCGCCGTACTCGGCGCCCATGCTCACGTCTTGATCCCCACTCGACCTCTTCCCGTCGCAGCCCTCCGCCAGCCGAAGCTACCGCGGGCACACCTTCGAAAAGGCGTCATCTGCCGCAAGCGGCTCCGCCAGGTCAATCGAGGCCTCCTACTCCATCTTCGCCAGGGCCTCGTTCAACTGGAGGACGACGATGTATGGCGAGCCGAGGAACCCTAATTCGGCGGGATGGGTCTCCCGCGCGATGAGCGTTTCCAGCGTCTTGCGGGAAAGGCCTGTCGCCTTGGAAACCATGGGTATCTCGGCGTAGGCGTCGGCGGGCGAGATGTCGGGGTCGAGCCCGCTTCCCGAAGTGGTCACGAGGTCCGGTGTCGGGTTAACGCCCATTTTGTGCCAGTAGGTGATCAGCTCCCTGGTGTAGTTAACGAGGAGCGCCGAGCGGGGGCCTAGGTTCGTCGGGCCTGAGACACCCGCCTTGCCGTTCGCCTCGAGCGGATTGTCGCCGACGCCCGCGTAGGGGCCGAAGTCGTCCGGCCGGCCGTGGAAGAATTTCGGGCTCGTCCAGTTCTGGCCGATGAGCGTCGAGCCGTCCGACGTGATGGAGCCGTCCGCCTGGTGTTTGAAGAGGACCTGTGAGATGCCTGTCCCGGCCAGGGGATAGGCCAGGCCGAAGAACACGAGGCACAACAGCGCCATTACAACCGATCGCCGTATCTGAGTGGTCATCAGTAAGCCTTCAGTGCGGTAAGGACGAGGTCGATGAGCTTGATGAAGATGAAGGGGCAGATGATGCCGCCGACGGCGTAGATGTAGACGTTGCGCCGAAGTATCGACGCCGCGCTCGCCGCCCGGAACTTCACGCCTCGAAGCGCCAGCGGGATGAGGGCGATGATTACCAGCGCGTTGAAGATGACAGCCGAGAGCACAGCGCTTTGCGGACTGTGGAGCCGCATGATGTTGAGCGCCCTCAACTGTGGATAGGTAGCCACGAACAGCGCCGGGATGATGGCGAAGTACTTGGAGACGTCGTTCGCGATTGAGAACGTCGTGAGGGCACCGCGGGTGATCAACATCTGCTTGCCGATCTCGACGATCTCCAGGAGCTTGGTCGGATTGGAGTCGAGGTCGACCATATTGCCGGCTTCCTTGGCGGCGGTCGTGCCCGAGTTCATGGCCACGCCGACGTCGGCCTGCGCGAGGGCAGGGGCGTCGTTGGTGCCGTCGCCGGTCATCGCGATGAGCTTGCCGCCCTCTTGTTCGGACTTGATGAGGGCCAGTTTCGTTTCCGGTGTCGCCTCGGCCAGGTAATCGTCGACGCCGGCTTCCTGGGCGATCGCCGCGGCAGTGAGCGGGTTGTCACCTGTGACCATCACCGTGCGTATGCCCATGGCTCGCATCTCGTCGAACCGCTCCCGGATACCTTGCTTGACGACGTCCTTCAACTCGATGGCGCCGACGATGTCCTTGCCGTCGGCGACTACAAGGGGCGTCGAACCGGCCCGGGAGACGCGCTCGACGACAGCGTCGAGATCGTCAGGGATAGAACCGCCCTGTTCGGTGACCCAGCGCTTGACCGACTCGGCCGCGCCCTTGCGGATCTGCCGTGCGCCGAGGTTGAGGCCGGACATCCGGGTGGTGGCCGTGAAGGGGACGAAGGTGTGCTCCGCTCCAAGGTCTCGTGCCCTTATGTCGAAGCGCTCCTTGGCGAGCACGACGATCGATCGGCCCTCCGGGGTTTCGTCGGCCAGTGACGCCAGCTGTGCGGCGTCGGCCACGTCCTGCTCGCTGTGGCCGCCGACGGGGTAGAAGGAAGACGCCATTCGGTTACCGAGTGTGATGGTGCCCGTCTTGTCGAGCAGAAGCGTTTGAGTGTCTCCTGCGGCCTCGACGGCGCGCCCGCTCATCGCGAGCACATTGCGCTGAACGAGGCGGTCCATCCCGGCGATGCCGATGGCAGACAGAAGCGCGCCAATGGTCGTAGGTATCAGGCAGACCAGAAGGGAGATCAGGACCACGACCGACACGTTGGCCCCCGCGTAATGCCCGAACGGCTGCAGCACCACCACGACGGGCAGGAAGATGATCGTCAACACCGCGAGCAGGATCGTCAACGCGAGCTCGTTGGGGGTCTTCTGACGATTTGCGCCTTCGACCAAGGTGATCATGCGGTCGAGGAAGGTCTGGCCGGGTTCCGCGGTGACCCTCACGACGATCCTGTCGGACAGCACCTTGGTGCCGCCGGTGACCGCTGATCGGTCGCCGCCCGACTCCCTTATGACAGGTGCCGACTCTCCCGTGATGGCCGACTCGTCGACGGAGGCGATACCTTCCACGATTTCGCCGTCCGAGGGGATAAGGTCGCCGGCCTCGCAGACGACGCGATCGCCCTTGACGAGGGAACCGGCGGCCACCGATTGCTCGGTCCCGTCTGGCAGGAGCCGCCGCGCTTCGGTCTCCGAACGCATGCGACGCAACGTGTCGGCCTGTGCCTTGCCACGGCCCTCGGCCATCGCCTCGGCGAAGTTGGCGAACAGAAGCGTCAGGAAGAGCCAGACCGTGATGGACCAGTCGAACAAGCCGGGATGTGCGACCGATTCGATAAAGGTGATCACCGTGCCGACGAGGACCACGAACATGACCGGGTTGCGGACTTCCACTCTCGGGTCGAGCTTCTTGAACGAGCCGATGATCGCCTGCCGGAGTATCTCCGGGTCGAACAGGCTCCGCGCCTGGGCCACCCCATGGGGGGAGTTCATGGGAGCGTTCCCCACCACGGCCGTCGTCACAGCGCCTGCCGTTTCCTCTGACCCGGCGGGATCGTTAGTGGAAATGGGCTCCATCAGAAGAACCTCGCATGGATCAGCTGCTCGACGATGGGGCCGAGCGAGACGGCGGGGAAGAACGTGAGGCCGCCGATTATGAGAATGACGCCTATCAACAGGCCTACGAACATGCCGTTGTCGGTCCTGAACGTGCCGATCGACTCGGCCACGGTGCTCTTCTCAGCCAGCGACCCGGCCAGAGCTAGGACGGGAATCATGATTCCGAACCGACCGACGAGCATGTCGATGGCTCCGACGACGTTGTAGAACTGAGTGTTGCCGTTCAGGCCCGCGAAGGCCGAGCCGTTGTTGTTGGCTTGGGAGACGAGGGCATAGAGGATCTCGGTGAAACCGTGGGGGCCGTGGTTGAGTGGGCCTGCTCTGCCCTCGGCGACCGACACGGCGATGCCGGCAAGGATGAGCACGGCCATCGGCATCACCAACGAGCCCAGGCCCGCCAATTTCACTTCCTTGGCCTGGATCTTCTTTCGTATGTACTCGGGCGTCCGCCCGATCATGAGCCCGCCGATGAACACCGCGAGGATGGCGTAAATGAGGATCGTGTAGAGGCCGCTGCCAGTGCCTCCAGGCGAGATCTCGCCGAGCATCATTCCTGTCAGCAGGCCGAAGCCGCCCATGGCGGTATACGAGTCGTTGGAGCCGTCCACCGAGCCTGTCGAGGTCTGGGTTGACGCCACGTCGTAGAGGACCGACTGGCTGACGCCGAAGCGGACTTCCTTGCCTTCCATGTTCCCCGAGGGCTGTGCCTTGATACCGGCCGCGGCCACGGCGGGGTTTCCGACGTGCTCCGAATACGAGGTGAAACCGACCCAGGCCCCGAAAAGGATCACCATGGCCGCCAAGAGAGCGACGCCCTGTCGGATGCTCCCCACCATCTTGCCGAAGGTGTAGGTGAGCGAGAAGCCGACGCACAAGAGAAGGACGATCGACAGGAAGTTCGTGAGACCGGTCGGGTTCTCGAACGGGTGGGCGCCGTTCGCGTTGAAGAAGCCACCCCCGTTGGTCCCGAGTTCTTTGATGGCCTCCATGAAACCGACGGGTCCGACGGCGATCACCTGGGTCATGTTGTTCAAGATGTCGTGGATGTGGACCGGGCCGCTGAGAGTCTGGACGGCACCCTGGCCGACGAAGATGAGCCCGAAGGCGAAGGCGATGGGGAGCTCTATGTAGAGCATGCAACGCGTGATGTCGACCCAGAAGTTGCCTATCGTCTGGGACTTGCGCCGAACGAAGCCTCGTACGAGGGCGATTGACACCGCCACTCCGACGGCCATGCTCACGAACTGTTGGACGGTGAGGGCGGCCATCTGCGAGAAGTACGACATCGTCGACTCGCCGGCATAGTTCTGCCAGTTGGTGTTGGTTGTGAAGGAGACGCCGGTGTTGAACGCGAGGGCGGGCGACACGGCGCCGAGGTGTTGCGGGTTGAGGGGCAGGGAACCCTGGATCCGGAGTATCAGGTAGGTGATGAGGATGCACACGCCGGAGAAGATGACGAGGGACCCCGCGTAACGCTTCCAGCTCTGCTCCTGCTCCGGGCTCGTGCCAAGCGCCCAGTAGACCGGGCGCTCGAGAAAGCCCAGAAAATGCACATGGCCCTCGAATACTGCCGCCATGTACGAGCCGAGGAATCGCCAACACAGTCCCAGCACCACCACGAGGGCGACGATTGTCCAGAAGTACTGCATCAGAACTTCTCGGGCTTGAACAAAGCCACGCCGATGTAGATGAACATCAGCACCGAGACGACCAGCAAGGCGACATCGACGGCGTTCACACGCGCTCCAGGGCCCAGATCAAACCCAGGGAGAGGAGCACAAAAAGCAATGTGCCGAGCACGACTAGCAAATCACCCATGCGGTCAGCTTCAGGCCGATTGTGTCAACAGGACGTAAATATTCCTGCCGGAGGCATCAATAATTCATAAACGTAGGGCTCGATCGCCATCGGTCAGTTGGACATGCGTCGGACTGGGCCGGTTTGTCCCCCGCACTCGCCGAGACAGTGCCGACACCTTCGGGCGGGAGCTGAGCCGGCCTCGCGTGTCCGGTAGCGTTCGGGCGTGAGCGTGCATAACTCAGGCAAGGAGCTAGCCGGTTCTTTTCGGGCCGTCTTTGCCGCGGAGCCCGACGGGCCCTCCGGCCGCCTCGTGACGCTGCGTCGCGAAGAGCTGCCCGCCGAGCCAGTCACCGTCCGCGTGGCGTATTCGAGCCTCAACTACAAAGACGGCCTGGCAGTCACGGGCAAGGGCAAGGTGGTGCGGCGCTTCCCTCTGGTTTGCGGCATTGACCTCGCCGGTGAGGTCGAGACGTCAGCTGATTCGAAGTGGCGTCCCGGCGACCAGGTGATCGCCACCGGCTACGGGCTCGGGGAGGAGCACTGGGGAGGTTTCGCCGAACTCGCGCGCTTGCGGCCGGAATGGCTCGTGCGTGTCCCGGACGGCCGGGACGCGTTGTGGGCGATGACGCTCGGCACGGCGGGACTCACGGCGATGCTGTGCGTGCTGGAGCTGGAGCGGCACGGCGCGAGCCCACGCGCGGCCGGTGACGACCCTGTAGTTGTCACCGGCGCGGCGGGTGGCGTCGGGAGCGTTGCCGTCGCACTCCTGGCCAAGCTCGGCTACAACGTCGCGGCCGTGAGCGGGCGGCCTGAGCAGGCCGCCTATCTGCGAAGCCTGGGCGCGACAGAGGTGCTGCCGCGCGCCGAGCTCGCCGATGCGCCCGCGCGGGCGCTGGACAAGGAGCGGTTCTTCGCCGGAGTGGACTCCGTCGGCAGCTCGACCCTGGCCTCGGTGCTACGCATGACCCGGTACGGAGGTTGCGTGGCGGCATGTGGACTTGCCGGCGGCGCGGACCTCCCGACGACAGTCCACCCTTTCATCCTTCGTGGCGTGACGCTGGTCGGCGTCGACTCGGTGCGGACACCTCTCGAGCTCCGCACTCAGGCGTGGGCGCGTCTGGCCGATGAACTGCCGGCAGAGTTGCTGGGCGAGATGCGCTCGGTGGAGCCACTGGGACGCGTACCGGATCTGGCGGAGGACATCATCGCCGGACGCACCCGGGGACGGGTCGTGATCGACCTGTCCCAGAGGTGAGGGAGAGGATCTCATGCCCGTCTACGGCGTCGCCCCGAATCCGGTCGTGGAGGGCGCCGCCACTCGGCCAGTGCCAACAGCGGGATCCTTCGTCGTGTCGTCACATGCCCGGCGCCGGGTCCATACGGCGTTCGTCCTCTCCGGAGGAGGCAATCGAGGCGCGTGCCAGGTGGGAATGCTTCGCGCTTTATCTGAGCGGGGGATAGTCCCCGATCTCGTCGTGGGAACTTCCATCGGTGCGGTGAACGCCGCCTGCTTCGCCGGCCAGCCCACGCTCGAGGGCACTTACCTCGCCGCCGAGATGTGGCGCAAGATCGGGGCAGAGGATGTCTTCCCGAAGAGCCTGTTGCACGGCTCGTGGCGCTTTCTAGCGCGACGCGAGGCCGCGTACCCGATCGACGGGCTCCGAGAGCTCGTAGGCGGCTTCCTTCGCTTCGAACGGCTGGAGGATTCACCTGTGCCCTTAACGGTCGTGGCCACGCGCCTCGACGACGGTGTCGAGGAATGGATGAGCGAGGGCCCTGCGCTCGACGCCGTGCTCGCCTCAGCCGCGCTCCCGGCCGTCTTCCCCCCGGTGGAGCGGGGAGGGACTCGCTACATCGACGGCGGGGTAGTGGACAACGTCCCCCTGTCGGTCGCGCTAGCAGCAGGGGCGAGACGGGTTTACGTCCTGATGTGCAGCGGTGTGGACTACCGACCGTTCGATTTCGACCGGCCCTATGAGGCCCTGCTTGCGGCCTTCGGGCAGTCGATCCACGCCAGGCTCGGTCGTGACCTTGCCGCCGTGCCTGCGGAGGCGGACGTCGTCGTGTTCGAGCAGTCCGGCGTCACGGACGTGCTTTGGCAGGACTTCTCGCATACAGAGGAGCTGCTCGAGAGGGGTTACCTCGATGCGCGGACTGTCCTTGAACGGGCCGAGTCGCAAATACAGATGCACCGTGGGAAGCATCTCGGTGCGAGATGGTGGTCGCGGCCCGCCGCGCATCAGCGCGTGGCAAAGCGGAAGTCCCGAAGCGCGCGGAAACCGTGACTCATGGGGCTGCCGGAAAACCGCAGTCCGCTCCCGGTTAAGGCGCTTCAGTCTCGGTGGGGGTTGGGCTTCCAGTGCTGGAAGGCTTCGTGGCAGCGACCGCATGTGCTTCCGCGGGGGTCCTGAAGATGAGCTCGCGGTAGTAGCTCAGCTCGGCGACGCTCTCCCGGATGTCATCGAGGGCCCGGTGCGCAGTCAGCTTTTGGGGCCGCACCACGTACAGGTCGCGGTACCAGCGCTTGCAGAGCTCCTTGACCGTGGAGACGTCGACCGTGCGGTAGTGAAAGTACTCCTCGACCGAAGGCATGTAGTGCCTGAGGAAGCGTCGGTCCATGGCGATGGAGTTCCCACAAAGAGGGACTGTGCCTGCAGCGGGGATCTGTGCTTTCAGGAACTCGAGTGTGGCCTCCGCCGCTTGGTCGACTGTCACAGTCGATTCAGTGATCGCGGTGAGCAGTCCGCTCGTGGTGTGCATCTTGACCACGACTTCGTCCATGTCCGCGAGCTGCTCGGCAGTGGCGTTGATGACCAGGTCCGGCCCCTCTGCAACGATCTTCAGCTCGTCGTCGGTGACGATCGTCGCGATCTCGACGATCACGTTGTGCGCCGGGTCGAGACCCGTCATCTCGAGATCCATCCAGGCGAGCATGGTGCTGCATCGTAGCTGGTACCTGGTTCGCTCCACTACGGTGCGCTGTAGTGCTCGATATCCCTATCATCCAGCTGGACGAGGACCTCGCGGTGCCGAGCTACGCGCGTGAAGGTGATGCTGGCTGCGACCTTGTTGCCCGGGCCGGAGCCGATCTCGCTCCCGCCGGAGGGCGTGCCACGGTGGCGACCGGGATCGCGCTCGCTCTACCGGAGGGCTACGCGGGCCTCGTGTTGCCGCGGAGCGGCCTCGCTGCCCGACATGGCGTCACGTGCCTGAACGCGCCCGGCCTGATCGATCCCGGGTACCGCGGCGAAGTCGGGGTGATACTCGTGAACACCGACCCCACCAGGGCTTACGAGGTGCACCGCGGGGACCGGATCGCCCAGCTCGTGATTTGCCGTGTGGAGCAGGTTCGCTTCCTCGTGGTCGACGGTCTCGAGCAAAGCGAGCGCGGCGATGGGGGATTCGGCCACAGCGGTCGTTGAGCCATCGCGACCTGAGCCGCACCGTCTGAGGGAGGGGTTGGCTCCGCCAGGATGCCCACTGATTCGGACGAGCCGGAGAGACAACTCCACGGCGCGGCGAGCCTTCGTATGGGAAGGAGATGAGACACCGCGGCTCTGTTGGTAGGATTTGCCCGTACGCGGACGTGGCTCAGTGGTAGAGCATCACCTTGCCAAGGTGAGGGTCGCGGGTTCGAATCCCGTCGTCCGCTCCAAGAGATTGTGGCTCCTTGGATTCTGACGGGGGTAGAGCGCGCTCATCGGACGACGATTGAGCCCCTGACACGCGGGCCTTCGGATCCTGCGAAGCCCGCTGACGGCGCTTCGGTCACGACCCGGATATCACCACCGGGACTGGGCTTCGAACTGTGAGGGTATTCTTCAGCGAGGTTGAGCCCCGGAAATTGGCGTTGCCGGCGAAGATGGCGACGATGCCGAATCTGCCCACTGGGAGTTCGTCGTCCGAGAGCTGGCACGTGCCCGTGCCCGACAACAACGAGATGGCGCACAGCGCGTTTCCCGATTCCACAACGACCACCGTCCCACTTATCAGCGCACCGGCGAACTCAGGCGAGACTGAGACCGACACGCGCTCGGCCTTTTCGGTGCCGTAGGCGATCTCGGCGTGCGACAGCCTTACCACGGTGCTCGCGCTCGCCCTGGTGATCGTCAAAGCCCTATTCACCGACCTCGAGCCGTAGAAGTTGGCGTTTCCCTGGTAGGTGGCAAGCAGCCGATAGTTACCAGCCGAAAGCGACCGCGCTGAGGGTCTGCACGAGCCAAGGCTCGAGGTGACCGTGGCGATGCAAAGGACCTTCCCAGACTCCGAAATGGTCACCTTGCCATCCATCTTCCAGGCTCCATGCTCGGGCAAGACCTTGACCAACAGTCGTTCGATCTGCTCGTCGCCGTAGGTCGCCCTCCCGACGGATCGCAGGAGGATGACCTTCGAATGCGATTTGAGGACATTGACCGTCGCTGGCACGAGCGTCGTGCTGGAACCGAAGTTGGAGTCGCCCAGATAGGTTGCAACGACCTGGTGGCTGCCCGCATCAGAGTTCCTGATGGAACACTGGCCTGTCGCTGTCCCAGCCAGACCGGTGAGTGTTGCCTCACAGCTCCCGACTCCGTCGGTGACGGCGACCTGGCCACTCGGAGTGGGAGATCCCGAAACCGCCGACGGCCACGCGACCTGCACGCCAACCACGATGGGCTGGCCGACGACTGTTTGCGAAGTGACCGAGGTAATCGTCGTCGTCGGTGCACAGCGGTAGGCGCTGTCGGTGTCTACGGCGAGGCAGAAGGTCGATTCCGGACACGAAACGGCGTTCAGCCCACTGGTTCCGTCGATGTCGTCAGCCGCTGACCACGCGCTGCCGTCGTAGGTGAGTGCATTTCCGTCGTTGTCGACCGCCGCGCAGAAGCCCGGTATCGGACACGAGATGGAGGTCACGTAGTGTCCACTGTCGATCTCGGTGGCCGAGGACCAGGAGAGGCCGTTATAGGTGAAGAAATTCCCGTCCGTGTCCACTGCCGCGCAAAAGCTCGATGTCGCGCATGAGACGGTCCTCAATGAGTGTGGCCCGCCGATACCCTCGGGGTCGATGTCCTCGGCTGAGGACCACGAGCTACCGGTATAGATAGACACGTCATCGCCCCCAGCCGCGACACAGAAGCTCGATGTATGGCACGAGACGAAGGGCTGGAATTGCTCGCCGCCACTCTCGAAGCCAAGATTCTTAGGCGACGACCAGGAAGTGCCGTCGTAGGTGAGCACGTAACCATCCCCATCCCCCGCCGCGCAGAACGTGGAGGTCGGGCACGAGATGGAGTACAGGCCGCCCCCGCTCGGGTCGACGAGTTCGGGTGAGGACCACGAGCCGTTGTCGTAAAAGAGCACATCACCGGTCGCGTCCGCCGCGGCGCAGAAGCTCGCTGTTGCACACGAAACGGACGTCCCTTCGTTTTCCGCGTCGCTGCCCACTGGCTTCGACCACGTGACGCCGTTGTACGTGAGCACATTGCCGTTCCCGTCTATCGCCGCGCAGAAGTGCGTTGTCGGGCATGACACTGAGTTCAGACTGCCCCGACTCGGGTCGACGCTTGCAAGCGACGACCACGATCTGCCGTTGTAGGCGGCCACGTTGCCGAATCCATCCACTGCGACACAGAAGCTCTTTGTCGCACAGGCGACAGCACCCGGGTAGAAGCCCGGAATCTCGGTGGCGGATGTCCATGAGCCGCCGTCATATGTGAGGGCGTTCCCGTTGGTGTCGAGCGCGGCGCAGAAGCTCGCCGTGACGCACGAGATCGATGCGAGCAGGCCTCCGCCCGAGTCGATGTCCTTGGAAGTCCAGGACTTGCCGTCATAGGTCCAGACGTCGCCGTCCCAGTCCACCGCTGCGCAGAACTCAACTGTCGGACACGAGACGGCGTAAAGGTCACGCCCGGTCGGATCGATGCTGTCGGGTGACGACCATGAGCTGCCGTTGTAGGCGACCACGTTGCCGTCTGCGTCGACGGCGACACAGAACGTGGAAGCGGGACACGACACCGAGTTGAAGCCACCTCCGGACGAGTCGACGGGCATGGGCGCTGACCACGAACCGCTGGCGTACGTGAGAGCGTTACCACTCGTGTCCACCGCCGCACAGAACTTGGGTGTCGGACATGAAACGGAGATGATGGTGCGCGCGATCGCGTCGATGCTCTCGGGGGCCGACCACGAGCTGCCGTCGAAGTAAAGGACATCGCCTTCCCCGTCGACAGCGACGCAGAATTTGGAGGTGGGGCACGAGACGGAGTTCAACCAGGTAGTTCCGTCGATGTCGTCAGTCGCGGACCACGAATGTCCGTTGTAGGTGAACACGTTGCCGACCGCGTCCACGAGGGCGCAGAACGTGGTTGAGGCAGTCGTGCAGGAGATTGAAGTCGGATTGCCGGCTTCTCCATCGATCAGCGTGCCCGGTGACCAGTTCCCGGTGGTCGTAGTCATCGAGGACGCTGCCGCTGGAGCTGAAAGCGCGGCGGCGATGATCACCGAGGCCGCTGCAGTCCGCAGGACAACCGCAGCACAGGGACGAACGACAGCGAATCGCGGCACGATATCTCCTACGGTCGGAAACCTCGATGGACAGTACTCAAGTAACCGTCACACTTCACCGTGTCAGCACGTGCGGTTGACCAAGGCAAGATTGTAATGGGGCTCGTCACCAAGGAGTGGCTTGCTCGACGATCGCTGGTGCGAGACCCGTTCGCGACCGTGACCCGCAAGGGGTTCGCGTCGGCGAAGGGCTGCAGGCGGCGAACGCGATGCACGGTCTCGTGGACGCGAGCGCATGAGGGGGGACCTGAGCCACCTACCAGCACGATTCTCAGCACCTTGCCAAGGTGAGGGTCGCGGGTTCGAATCCCGTCGTCCGCTCTGAAAGCGGTTGACCTCATTGGGCGGAATGAGCGCCACGGCAAGACGGCCTGGGCTTGAGGCGAGTGGATCGCTCCGAATTATTTTCCTATGGGCCAGCAGCGGGGGCTGTAGCGCCGGCCCGTGAGCAGCTCCGCTGCGGTCAGACCCGCTTGGCGTACCAGCGGACTGAGAGCGGAATGAAGAACGGGGCGGCCGTGGTGCATCCGAGCGCCGTTCACCCGACGAGCCGGGCAGGCGTCAGCGACCAGGTGATTGGGGAGCCGATAGGCGTCCGTACTCACGAACCGGGTTCGGTCTCAGGCGTCTGCGGGGCTGAGGCACCGTCCGCCAGTAGCAGGTAGATGCGCCGGCGGGTGTCCGCGAGGATCTCACCGACCGCCTTTACCTGGCTCTCGCTGCCGGAGCGGCCCGCCTGCGTGGCGGCCGCAGCGACCTCGAACATGAGGCCACCCAAGTCGACGAGTGAGCGGTCGGCGCCCCGGGCCGCTCGCTCCCACGGCGCCGGACCGTCGGCGGCCTCCTCAGCTGAAGTGCGTCCCTCGGCGGTCAGGCTGAACACTCGGCGACCCTCGCTCTCATCCGCCGTGACCAGTCCCTGGTCTTCCAGGACTTGAAGGGTGGGGTAGACCGAGCCGGGGCTGGGCGTCCAGACGCCGCCACTTCGCTCGGTGAGCTCGGTGATGATCTGGTAGCCGTGCATCGGACTCTCGGTCAGCAGGGCGAGAATGGCCGCACGCACGTCTCCCCGTTCCCGCCTCGGCCCTCGCCCGAACATCGGGGGCCCGAATCCGAGGCCGAAGGCCCCGTGGCGTCCGCCTCCGAAGGCGAAGGCATCCTCCCAACCTCTGCCGCGGCCGCCTACCCGTCCTCGAGGGGCACCACCGGCGCGGTCGTACCGATCACGTCGGCCAGGGAAACCCGGTCCTCCTTCAGCGCTACCGCTTGTGTCATCGAATCTCTTGTGTCCGTACATCAGGATCTTCTCCTTGAATCCCGTTCCGGACCGGTCCGAAGGCCGGCCCCGAAAACTCGTGTCGCGATCGGCCGATCGCTCACGTTGCATAACGATATATCGCGATGTAATAACTGTCAAGACGATTCCACTGCTCCGGCCTCTCCGGAATCGTGCCCCCGGGGCATGTCACCAGGGGCAACCGATGGGGACCGACGGTCGCCGATTCGATGTGCTCGCGCTCTTGCGCGTCGCCAGGGCGAAGTGAGTGTCAGTCACGCGTTCAGGGAGGGAGGCATGTACGGTTCTGGTCGGACCACCCTGCTGGCCCGGATCCGGCTTGGCGGGTCGCGGTCTTAGGGCTTGTCGGATTGCGAAAACGACGGGCAACGCCCAGATTGCGTCAGCGAGTCCGGCCGGCTCGCGGCTCGCCGGAATCCCTGGACGGACAGAGCGGACAATCGAAGATCATCACCCCGGGAGGTGTTTTGCCGGACCAGGAAGCCAAAACAGGCGAGGCTTACCTGGAAGCCCGCCGCGGGACGAACATGCGCCGAGACCTGAGTTGGATAGGCGCCTTTTTTGTGGCCGCAGGTGTTCCGGCGCTGGTCCTGTTTTCGATGGGGGGCATCTCAGCGCTCACTGGTCCAGTCGCCGTGCTGGTATGGACGATCTCGGTACTCATTGGCTTTGTTGACGCCTTCGTCTACGCCGAAATTGCAGGTCTGCACCCGAAGAAGTCGGGCGGTGTGGCAGTGCACGGGGCGACCGCCTGGATCAGGTACTCGAAGATCGCGGCCCCTATCTCGCTGTGGTGCAACTGGCTGGCCTGGGCGCCGGTGTTGGCCATCGGCGGCGGCCTCGGAGCGGGCTACCTGCTCTCGATCTTCTACGGGCCGAAGGCACGAATCAATACGTGGCAGGTGACATTGGTCAAACTCGGCTTTCTCAAAACTGGCCTTTCCCTGCGAATAAACGCGACGTTCATCATCGGTGCCGCCATCGTCTTGGCGGTATGGACCGTCCAGCGTCGCGGGATCCTCGAGACGGCGCGGATTCAGACCATTCTCACCGTGGCGGCACTGGCGCCGTTGCTGATTGTGACGGTGATCCCGCTCATCACCGGAGATGTAGTAGCGAAGAACTTCACACCCTTTGTGCCCATCAACGGCCACTGGGACGTGAGTGGCTGGACCCTATTCCTAGGAGCGCTGTTCATTGCCGGCTGGTCGGCCTACGCGTTCGAGACGACCGTCTGCTACATGAGCGAGTTCAAGAATCCGGGCCGAGACATGGTGCGGGCGATCCTGTGGTCGGGTGGATTCTGCATCTTGGCGTACTTTCTCGTGCCCTTCGTCTTTCAGGGAGTGTTGGGCACGAGGACGATGCTTGAGCCCGGCATTAATTCGGGAGCCGGAGTCGGCGCTGCCCTGGCGGGCATGCTCCACGGCGGCGTCTTCGTGACGAAGCTTTTCGTAGTCTTGCTGTTTTTCACCCTCATCCTCGCCATCATGACGGCGATGTCGGGTTCCTCCCGCACTCTGTTCCAGGGGGGCGAGGACGGCTGGCTGCCCAAGTACCTCTCGCACCTGAACAAACACAAGGTTCCGACGTACGCGATGTGGACCAACCTGGTCGTGAACTTGGTCCTGCTGCTCATGTCCAACTACATCTTCGTGCTGGCGGTGTCCAACTGTAACTACATGATCTTCAATTTCCTCAACCTGAACGCCGGCTGGATCCATCGCGTCGACAATGCCGATGTTCCAAGGCCGTATAAGGCCCCGAAGCCTCTTTTCATTGCGGGCGTGTGCATGGCGTACGTGAACGTGTTCCTGCTGGGAGCCGGAGCGGACGTTTGGGGGAAGGGCACCTTGTACGCGGGCTGGGCGTCAGCACTCATCGCGATTCCCGTCTTCTTGTACCGGCACCGCGTCACCGATAAGGGGCAGTTCCCGCGGGACATGTTCTCCGACCTGATCCCCGAAGGGAAGACTGAGTTGGGGCCGACCAAGGCAGGCCTGCTTCCTTATCTGGCTCTCGCTGGTGGCCTGGCATCGATGTCGCTCGGATACGTCATCTTCTGGGTCTGGAAGTGAGAGCCGGGTGCAACCAGGCCGGTCCCTTGTGACCCGAGAGTCGAACACCAGTCCAACGGCGCCAAACGACGTCCCGGATTGGGGGTTGGGCGGGCCCAGCTAGGCCACTTGAGCGAATCCCGTCGCCCAGCACGACCCCGCCAAGGCAAGGGGCCGGGTTCGAATCCCGTCGCCCGATCCATCTGGCTCTGACCCCACTTGGTGGACCGTGTTCCGACCATGACGCGCAACCTCGGTGCGAGGAGTCATTCCTGTTGCGGTCACTTGGCTGCGATAACCTGCCATCAGCTGACGTGACAGTTGGATCCGGATAGGGGACAAATTGGCACATCGCACAGTGCCCGTGTCGGAACCCTCCCCGGATTCCGACGATCCTGTGCCAGGTGCCGCGAGGCCCAGAGCGTTTTTCCAGCTAAGACGACGGCCGGCCCACGCTGGGGACGCCGCGCCGCGGCGGGGTCCAGTCGCAGTATGTGACCGACCGCCCCCTCGTGAACTTGGCGATGTCTCGCCGGCCCGCACGCCGATCCTGCCCCAGCCGTCGCCCGCGCGCGGACGCGTCGAAATACGCGTCGAACGCTGCAAGGGCTGCACGTTCTGCGTCGAGTACTGCCCGGTCGACGTGCTCGCCGTATCTACCGACTTCAACGCAAAGGGCTACCACTACCCGGTGGTCATCTCTGACGGCTGCATCCTCTGCCAGGCATGTGCAGCAGTGTGTCCTGAATTCGCGATCTTCGCCCTCCCGTCTCACACCTGAAAGGAAGCTGATGGACAACGGGAATGTCCTGAGCGGCACGCACTTCCTCCTTGGTGACGTGGCCATCGCCGAGGGCGCCATCGCCGCCGGCTGCACCTTCTTTGGCGGCTACCCGATCACCCCGTCGACAGAAGTGGCCGAACGGCTGGCGCAGCGTCTGCCGCAGACGGGCGGGATCTACGTCCAGATGGAGGACGAGATCGCCTCGATGGCGGCGATCATCGGAGCGGCCTGGGCTGGTCGCAAGGCGATGACCGCGACCTCCGGCCCCGGTTTCTCCCTGATGATGGAGAACTTCGGCCTTGCCGTCATGACCGAGACGCCCGTCGTCGTCTGCGACGTCCAGCGCGGGGGACCCTCGACCGGTCTCCCGACGATGGTCGCGCAGGGCGACATGATGCAGGCACGCTGGGGTACCCACGGCGACCACGAGGTGATAGCACTGGTTCCCTGGTCAGTGCAGGAGTGCTTCGACCTAACGGTGCGAGCGTTCAACCTCGCGGAGCGGTACCGGACGCCGGTGCTGCTGATGGCCGACGCCGAGGTCGGGCACCTGACGGAGCGGTTGGTGATCCCGCCCCCGGACGAGCTCGAGCTCTGGGAGCGCAAGCGCCCCGTGAGGCCTCCGGGAGAGGCGTGGTACGAGCCGGGTGACGACCTTGTGCCGCCCATGGCCATGGCGGGCGAGGGCTACCACGTGTTCATGGAGAGTCTCACCCACGACGAGCGCGGTTACCCGGACACCACGGCCGAGCAGCAGCGGCGCCTCGTCCCTCGGCTCGTGGAGAAGATCCACCAGGCTCGCTTCGACCTCTACGACTGCGTAGAGCGTGACGTCGAGGGGGCGGAGGTGGTTGTGGTCTCTTACGGCATCTCGGCGCGGATCGCGGCTGAGGCGGTCTCACGTGCCCGTGGGCGGGGGATCGACGCCGGGCTGCTCCGCCTGCGCACGGCGTGGCCGTTCCCCGAGGAGCGACTGCGTTCTCTTTCGACGCGCATCCGCGGCTTCGTCGTCCCCGAGATCAACCTCGGGCAGATGGCGCGCGAGGTGGAACGCTGCGCTCTCGACGGCTGCGGAGTCATGTCCGTTCCACGCGAGGGCGGGGAGATCCACGACCCTCTGGAGATCCTGGAGGCGATCGTCCGGGTGCACGAAGGCAAGGCGCCCACGCGCCTGGCGCTCGCGGCCGAGAGATGAGCCGGGTCGGGGTCTTCGTCTGCCACTGCGGCGAGAACATCGCCCGACGGGTCGACGTCGAGCGGGTGGCCGCCTACGCGCGCCGCCTACCGGGCGTCGTCGTTGCAGAGCACTACCCGTACATGTGCTCAGCACCCGGGCAGAAGAAGATCCGCGAGGCGGTGGCGGCCTACGACCTGACCGGTGTGGTCGTCGCCGCCTGTTCGCCACAGCTGCACGAGCCGACTTTCCGCGGCGCCTCGTCGGAGGCCGGGCTCAACCCCTTCCTGTGTGAGATGGCGAACATTCGCGAGCAGTGCGCCTGGGTGCACGAGGACGGCGAGGCGGCGACGGAAAAGGCGTGCGCGCTCGTCGCCTCGATGGTCGAGAAGGTGAAGCAGGACGACCCGCTGCGACCGGTCGTGGTGCCGGTGACGAAGCGGGCGCTCGTGATCGGCGGGGGGATCGCTGGTATCCGCGCCGCCCTTGACATCGCCGAGGCAGGTTACGACGTCACGCTCGTCGAGCGGCAGCCGTCCATCGGGGGGAACATGGCGCGCCTCTCGGAGACTTTCCCGACGCTCGATTGCTCGCAGTGCATCCTCACCCCCCTTATGGTGCAGGTCTCGCGGCACCCGAGGATCGAGCTCCTGACGTATTCGGAGGTCGAGGAGGTCGGCGGTTACGTCGGCAACTTCAAGGTCAGGATCAGGAGAAAGGCGCGTTTCGTCTCCGAGGACCTCTGCACGGGCTGCAACGACTGCACGGCCGTCTGTCCGGCCTCGGTGCCGAACGAATTCGACAGGTCTCTTTCTTGGCGCAAGGCGATCTACATCCCCTTCCCTCAAGCCGTGCCGGCGGTCTACACGCTCGACCCCGGCGCTTGCGTGAACGCGCGTCTCGAGTCCAAGAGCGGCTCGTACCGCGTACTGGCTTGCGAGCGGTGCGCGGAGGCGTGCGGCCCGAGGGCCATCGACTACAGCATGCGCGACGAGATAATCGAGCGCGAAGTGGGTGCGGTCGTCGTCGCCACCGGCTACGAGCTACTGGAGGCCGACAAGGCGGCCGACTACGGCTACCGCCGCTACCCCGACGTAGTGGACGGTCTCGAGTTCGAGCGGCTGCTCTCCGCCTCCGGGCCGACTCTCGGCGAGGTGCGCCGTCCCTCGGACGGCAAGGTGCCGAAGGACGTGGTCTTCATCCAGTGCGTGGGCTCGCGCGACCCGGCCCACGGCGTCCCCTACTGCTCGCGGATCTGCTGCATGGTGACCGCGAAGCACGCGCTGCTCTACAAGCACAAGGTGCCCGAGGGCAAGGCGACGGTCTTCTACATCGATATCCGTGCCGCCGGGAAGGGTTACGAGGAGTTCGTCCAGCGCGTGACAGAAGAGGAGCACGTGCTTTATCTCCGCGGCAAAGTGAGCCGCGTCACCCAGCACGGGGAAAGGCTCTGCGTCTACGGGGCCGACACGCTTTCGGGCCAAGCGGTGCAGGTTGAGGCCGACCTCGTCGTGCTCGCCACGGCCGTCGTCCCGCCGGCGAACACCGAGATCGCCCGGAAGCTGCGGGCGCCGACAGACACCAACGGCTTCTTCCAGGAGGCGCACCCGAAGTTGCGGCCGATGGAGACGCTTTCGGCGGGCGTGTTCATCGCAGGCACGGCGCAGTCGCCGAAGGACATCCCAGACACGGTCGCGCAGGCATCGGCTGCCGCGAGCAAGGTCCTCGCGATGCTCTCTCGTCCGTCGCTCGAGCGCGAGTCGACGGTGGCCAGGGTGGACACGGAGGCCTGCGTCGGCTGCCTCGACTGCGAGCGCGTCTGTCCATACGGCGCTATCAGCCGCAGGGAGATCCGGGACGGCCACGGAAACGTCGTCCGGCTCGTGGCTGAGGTGAACGAGGCGCTTTGCGAGGGTTGCGGCGCCTGTGCCGCCGCCTGCCGTGCCCGCGCTCTCGACGTGCTCGGCTTCTCCGACTCACAGGTATTCGCGCAACTAGGTGCCATCACGGGAGTGCTGGTGTGACGGGGGACCGTTGGGAACCGAGGCTCGTTGCACTCGTGTGCAATTGGTGCACTTACGCCGGTGCAGACATGGCCGGGACCTCCAGGCGCCAGCAGGCTCCCAATATCCGCATCGTGCGGCTCCCGTGCACGGGACGCATCGATCCGGTCTTTGTCCTCAAGGCCTTCGAGCAGGGTGCTGACGGCGTCATCGTCTCGGGCTGCCACCCCGGCGACTGCCACTACGTGCAGGGAAACATGCTCGCACGGCGTCGGCTGTCGGTCTTCGGGGAGATGATGGAGTTCCTCGGGCTTGACCGCCGCCGGCTCCGCTTCGCCTGGGTCTCGGCCTCGGAGGGAGTGAAGTGGTCTCACGTCGTCGACGAGGCGACCGCGGCAGTGCGCGAGGTGGGGCCGCTCGACCATCACTCGAGCCCGAACCGCAACGGCTCGGCCGTGTTCGCGTTGCCAGTGCGCGGGCCGGGGCCACGCTCTGCGCCCGTCGGGGATGAGGTTGCCCGTGTCGCAGCCGCATTGCGGGCCGAGGCGGCGGCCCTGATCGCCGGCGGCGAGGTCTCGATCGTGGCCGGCTACGAGAGGGGCTCGCTGCCCGACCAGATGGTGCCACGGTTCGCGACGGACCCGGCGGGGGTCGAAGCGCTCGACTGGAACGAGCACTGCGCCTCCAATCTTGCGGTCTACCTGCCCGAGTTGTTGAAACGGGAAGGCAAGGTCGGGCTCGTCGTCAAGAGCTGTGACGCCAAGGCGGTAGTCGGACTTGTGCGAGAGAACCAGGTCGACCGCGACCGCGTCGTCTTGATCGGCGTCCCCTGCACGGGCGTGTGGGAGAACGGGCGCCTCGCAGCGAAGTGCTACGCCTGCGCGGACGAGATCTCGCCGTTCGCAGACGTCTTCATCGATCCCGCCAGTTCCGGCGGGCGGGCAGTGGCCGACGACCCGCGGGACGCCGAGATCGCCTCCCTCGAGGCACTGTCCGCGTCCGAGCGCTGGGAGTATTGGCAGAGGCAGTTCGGCCGCTGTATCCGCTGCTACGCCTGTCGGGCGGTCTGCCCCCTGTGTTACTGCGGCACCTGCGTGGCCGACAAGACCCGACCCCAGTGGATCCCCGTTTCGATCGACGGGGCTGGCAACAGGACTTGGAACGTCATTCGCGCAATGCACCTCGCCGGCCGCTGCGTAGGGTGCGACGAGTGCCGGCGCGCCTGCCCTGCCGGGATCAGGCTTGACCTGCTGAACCGACGGATTGCAAACGAGGTCGAAGACCGCTTTGGATACCGGCCCGAGCAGGACCCCGGGCTCGCTCCGCCGTTGACAACCTTCCTCACCTCCGACCAGGACGAGTTCGTCTGATGGATGGCTGGCGCCTGAGCGACGAGCAGCTGCGGGATTGGCTCGCGTCGTTGCTCGAGGCTGGCCGCAAAGTTGTGGCGCCCGTCGAGGAGGACGGGCTCGTGCTGTTTCGTGAGGTCGCCTCCGCCGCTGAGATGCGTCTCGAGCCGCGGGGAAGAACGCGTTGGTCTGCCAAGGAGTTCCTCTTCCCGGCCACAGAGACGCTCTTCTCCTTCACCTTCGATGGTGATTCCGTTGCGGTCGAGATGCCGCCAAAAGCGCCGGAGCAGGTGATCGTGGGCCTGCGCCCCTGCGACGCCGCCGGTATCGCGCGCCTCGACGAGGTCCTTCTGGCCGACGAGCTCTACGCGCGCCGGCGGGAGGGCACCACCCTCGTGTCGATCGCCTGCGCCGAGGCGGACCCAGCGTGTTTTTGCACTGCGGTCGGCGGCTCCCCGGCGGGCACCGAGGGGAGCGACCTTCAGTTCGTGCCGCTCGACGGTGACTGGGTGGGGCGCTCGCTTTCTGAGCGCGGCACCGCTCTCGTCGGGAGAGCGGCCTCGCTCTGGGCTCCGGCCCGCGAGGAAGATTGGGCGGCGGTCGACGCCCAGCGTCGCACAGTCGAAGAGTCGATCGGTGCTGATGAGATCCCCGCCGAGTGGGCGGGAGACCTGGCCGAGCAATTTGACGCCGAGCTATGGACGACGGTCGGCGATCGCTGCCTGCGCTGCGGGCTGTGCGCTTACGTGTGCCCCACCTGCAGCTGCTTCGACGTCAACGACGCCGGCAATGCCCAGTGTGGCACCCGCTGTCGCTCCTGGGACAGCTGTGGATTCGCCCAGTTCACGAAACAAGCCGCCGGCCACAACCCGCGGCCGACACAGCCCGCCCGATACCGCCAGCGCGTGCTGCACAAGTTCGCCTGGTTCGTGCTCGAGCACGGCCAGTTCATGTGTGTCGGCTGCGGCCGCTGTGTCGAGCTCTGTCCTGCCGGGCTGGATATCCGGGAGGCCGTCAAGAAGGTGGCCAACCCATGAATTCCTTCCGGCCGCGGCTGATGCGGATCACGGACGTGCGCGACGAGACCGCCGATGTGCGCACCTTGCGCCTAGAGTCGCTCGACGGCGAGGACGAGCTTGAGTGGCGTGCGGGCCAGTTCGCCTTCTTCAGCGCCTTCGGTACGGGCGAGACAGTGTTCACGATCGCCAATCCGCCGACGCGCCCTGATCACATCGAGTGCGCCTTCAAGCAGCTGGGCAAGGTGACGTCCGGGCTGCGTCGTCTCTCGGTCGGGCAGACCGTGGGCTTCCGGGGTCCGTACGGGAACAGCTTTGCGGTCGAGGAGTGGCGGGGGCGCGACCTCGCCTTCGTCGGCGGCGGGATAGGGATGGCGGCTGTGGCCTCGCCGTTGCGTCTAGTCCTCGACCGACGGGCCGAGTTCGGAGAGGTGCTTGTCCTAAACGGCGCTCGGTCGGTCGCAGACCTCGTCTACAAGCGAGAAATGGAGCAGTGGGCCCTAGTGGACGGTGTCCGTGTCGTTCGCGCCGTCGACCCCGGCGGGGAGAGCCTGGATTGGGATGGTGAGGTCGGCCTCATCCCCGAGGTCTTCGAGAGCCTCTCGCTCGAGCCTGCCGGTCGGATGGTCGTCGTTTGCGGGCCGCCGGTGATGCTCCACTTCATGCTTCTTGCCCTGGACCGGCTCGGCTATGCGCCCGAGAACGTCGTGACGACGCTCGAGAACCGGATGAAGTGTGGATTCGCAGAGTGTGGGCACTGCAACGTCGGTCCCTTCTTCGTCTGCCGCGACGGACCGGTGATCACCGCGGCAGAGTTGCGGCGCCTTCCAGCCGACCTGTGAGAGGAGCGTGATGGGCGAAGACTACGAAGAGCCGCTCGACGGGTCGCACTGGGAAGGCGACACTGTCGAAGAGGTGCTCAAGGTGCAGGCCGACCGGGCGGCGGCGATCGACACCGAGGATGTGGCCGAGCTGTTGCACCCGGCCGAGCAGTCGTTGCGGCGCGACCGGCTGCCGCACATCTGGTGTCCCGGCTGCGGGATCGGCACCGCCGTCACCGCTTTCGCCCGGGCACTCGACGAGGCGATGGTCGAAGATCGGGAGCAGCTCGCGGTCGTGTCAGGTATCGGCTGCACCGGTCGCGTCGCGGGATACATGAACTGCGACAGCTTCCACGTGACGCACGGGCGGGCGATTCCGTTCGCGCTCGGGCTGCACCTTGGCAACCCGGCACTGAAGGTTGTCGTGTTCAGCGGCGACGGCGACCTGACAGCGATCGGCGGCAACCACCTCATACATGCCGCGCGCCGCAACGCCGATTTGACGGTCTTCTGCGTGAACAACTTCACCTACGGCATGACGGGGGGCCAAGGTGGACCGACCACCCAGGAGGGAGCCCGCACTTCGACCACCCCGTATGGAAGCGTCGAGTACCCCTTCAACTTGCCGTTGTTGGCCGCGGCGGCGGGAGCGACGTACGTCGCACGCTGGACGGTCCTCGATCTCGGCCGGTTGCGGCGCTCCATGGTCGAGGCGATGGGGCATTCAGGCTTCGCGTTCGTGGAGATCGTCTCGCCGTGCCCGGTCTATTACGGGCGGCGAAACCGACTTGGAGAGGCGATCGACTTGCTCCGCTACTACCAAGAGAACACTGTCGTTGAGAACTTTGCTCCGCTCGAGACTCTCGACATGGCGCTTGGCGACCGGATCGTGGTCGGAAAATTCGTCGAGAAGGAGCGGCCGACGCTCGCGGAGCTCCTTTACGGGCGGCTGGCTCAGAAGGCGCAGGAAGCTCTGGTGGGGGGATGACCGAAATGCCAACAGCAGAGGTGACGCGGCCAGGCCAAGTCGAGATACGCCTCGGCGGCTTCGGCGGTCAAGGGATCATTCTCGCCGGGTCGATCCTCGGCCGGGCGGCGGCGGTGCACGGTGGTCGCAACGCCGTGTTGTCCCAGAGCTACGGGCCCGAGTCTCGTGGTGGCGCCTGCATGGCCGAGGTGGTGATCGCCGACGGCGAGATCGCGTACCCGCGCGTCACCCGCCCCGACGTGCTCGTGTTCATGTCCCAGCAGGCCTATGACAAGTACGCGGCAAGCCGCCCCGATGATTCGATTCTGATCGTCGATGATGACCTTGTCGACCTGGGCGACCAGCCGCCGGTGGGCGTACTCCGGGCGCGGGCGACGAGGCTGGCGGAAGAGCTCGGGCGACGCGTGGTCGCGAACATAGTCATGCTCGGCTTTCTCGTCGGGGTGACCGGCGTCGTCCGCATCGAGACGTTGCGCGAGGCGGTCGCAGCCTCGGTGCCGCCTGGAACCGAGGAGCTGAACCTGGTTGCGGTCGACAAGGGCTACGAGCAGGGGCGTGCCGTTGTCGGCGCGGAGGAGCAATGAAGGCGCTTCCCGTACCACAGGGCGACCTCATCGCTCGTGTCGCCGAGCTGTCCGAGCAGAACCTCTATGCGTGCTACCAGTGCGGCGAGTGCACGGCAGGCTGCCCGTTTTCGTTCTCGCCACAGCAGGTCATCCGGCACCTCCAGCTCGGGCAGTTGGACAAGGCGCTTGCGCTCGAGAGTGTCTGGTCATGCCCTGGCTGCTTCACCTGCACTGCCAAGTGTCCGAAAGGCGTCGATCCGACGCGGATCATGCGCGCGCTGCGCAGCCTTTCCCCGGACGGGCACGGGATACGCCGACGCTCCTGGCTGATCGCGAACAACCACCGCCTCGCGGGCGTCGGAAGCAAGTTCGCCCCCGTCAGCAACTGGCTCGTGGGCGCGCCCGGCGCTGGCCTGGCGTCACAGTGCGCGGTCGGCATTCACCGCGCTCGCTCGTTGCCGTCGTTCGCGCGCCACTCCTTCCCGGAGTGGTTCCGCACCCGGTCGCCGATCGGAGACGGTCACCGCGGCACCGTGCTGGTCTTCCACGACACGTTCATGGACTACAACCACCCCAACACGGGGATAGCGGCGACCGAGTTGTTCGAGCTAGCCGGCTTTCGCGTCGAACTCACCGACACCGTCTGTTGCGGCCGCCCGATGATCTCGAAGGGGTTCACCGACCAGGCTCGGGAACAGGCGCGGACGAACGTCGGGCGACTGAGCGACCAGGCGGCCGCAGGCCTCGCGATAGTCGGCTGCGAGCCGTCTTGCCTGTTGACGTTTCGCAGCGAGTACCCGGAACTGCTGCGCGGGACAGATCTCGAGGAAAAGGCTCAGTTCGTCGCCCAGCACTCGCTCCTGTTCGACGAGTTCCTGATTCAGTTCGCCGACCGGGGGGAGCTCGAAATACCTTTCGCGGCAAACGGTCCGGTTCTCTTCCACGCCCACTGCCAGCAGAAGGCCTTCGGGACGCCCGGCGCGGGTCTCGCGCTTTTGCGTCTTGCCGGTTACGACGCCGAGATGGTTAACACGGCCTGTTGTGGGATGGCCGGGGCTTTCGGTTATGAGAAGGAGCATTACGAGCAGTCGCGTGAGGCGGGGGAGCGCGACCTGTTTCCCATGGTGCGCGCCCACCCGGAGGCGCAGGTCGTTGTCACCGGCTTCTCCTGCCGGCATCAGATCGAGCACTTCACCGGACGCCCCGTGCTCCACCTGGCGGAGGCTCTCCGCAACGCCGTCGCCCAGGAGACCGACTAGCGGCCGGATGATTGATCCTGCACTCCGTCGTCGAGTGACTTGTTGACATTGAGCGGTCCGCAAGGCGCACGCCACCTAACGGCGCCGGTCGACTAATCCGAACTTACGGCTGATCTGAGCCCCGATTTGATCCTTGAGCAGGAACAAGTGCCTTATTGCGGGTCGGTTATGTAGACACGAGTATGCTTGATATTGCGGCTCTAATGTGCGATAATGTACTTGTGACTAGGCAAATAGGTGCGATGCATGTTGCGACTACACGTCGTCAGCACAAGGACAAGGTTTACGAGACCGTTCTCCTGCGCCATTCCTATCGCGAGGACGGCAAGGTCAAAAACGAGACGCTCGCCAACTTGTCGTATCTGCCTTCGGAGACGATCGAGCTGATCCGCGAGTCGTTGGCCGGCAAGACCCACGTCCTAGCCGGCGAGGGCTTCGACACCGAACGGGCCCTTCCCCACGGCCATGTCGCGGCTGTGTTCGCGATGGCTCACAAGCTCGATCTCGCCAAGTTGTTAGGCCCAAGTTGTCCCGAACGGGACCTGGTGTTGTCGCTCGTCATCGCCCGGGCTTTGAAGCCGGGCTCCAAGCTTTCCACTACGAGGTGGTGGGCCGATACGACCCTTGGCACCGACCTCGTGCCAGCTGGCAGCACGACCGACGAGGTGTACGCGGCCATGGACTGGCTCTTCGCCCGTCAGGGCACCATCGAGGCAACCCTCGCCCGTCGGCACCTCAGCGAGGGATCGATGGTGCTCTATGACCTATCGAGCTCGTGGATGGAGGGGACACACTGCCCACTTGCCTTGCGGGGCTACTCGCGTGACCACAAGTTAGGAAAGGCCCAGATCGAGTACGGCCTTATGACCGACACCGAGGGACGCCCGGTCTCAGTCGAGGTGTTCCCCGGCAACACCGCGGACCCGACCGCCTTCATCTCGGCACTCGAGACGGTGCGCACCCGCTTTTTCCTGAAAGAGGTCGTCATGGTGGGCGACCGGGGCATGATCACCTCGGCCCGCATCGAGGCGCTCCGGTTTCTCGGCGGCATCTCGTGGATCACGTGTCTTCGGGCCCCTGCGATCAGGGCGCTCGCAGAACAAGGAGCGCTCCAGCTCACATTGTTCGACGAGACGAACCTCGCCGAGATCACGCATCCTGACTACCCCGGAGAACGGCTCGTCGCCTGCCGCAACCCTGCCCTCGCCAAAGAGCGGGCCCGCAAACGGACAGAGCTGTTGGATGCCACCGAGGCCGAGCTCGCGACGATCGCCTTATCGGTCCAAAAAGGCCGCCTGAAAGGCGCCGACAAGATCGGGATGCGCGTCGGGCGCCGAATCAACCGCTACAAGATGGCCAAGCACTTCGAGATCGTGATCGGAGACGACAGCCTCAGCTTTTCTCGCCGCCAGGCTGAGATCGACGCCGAGGCCTCGCTCGACGGCGTCTATGTCATCCGCACGAGCGTGGCCGCCGAGCGCCTCGACGCGCCAGGGGCTGTCGCGGCTTACAAGGGCCTGTCGGTAGTCGAGCGGGACTTCCGCTCCTTGAAGGCGATCGACTTGGACCTGCGCCCGATCTTCCACTTCACAAAGGACCGGGTCCGCGCCCATGTGTTCATCTGCATGCTGGCCGCCTATGTGGTCTGGCACCTTCGCAAGGCCTGGGCGCCGCTTTGCTTTACAGACGAGGAGCCACCGGGACGCGACGATCCTGTCGCCCCGGCCGTGCGCTCTCATGGAGCTAGGAAGAAAGACGCCCGCAAACTGACCGCGACGGGTGACACCGTCCACGATCTGTCGAGCTTGCTCGACCACCTGGCCACATTGACGCGCAACACCGTCGTGTTCACCGGTGGGGTTCGTATCGAGAAGCTGACGCTCCCGACCCCGCTCCAGCGTCGTGCCTTCGAGCTCATCGGTGCTCCGATCCCTACCAAGCTCGGGCCGATGTAGACAGAGCCATCACCAAGACAACGACGAACCCCCTGCTCGTCAGGGGGTTCTCTCATGTTCACCGCAGTAAGTTCGGACTAATCCACCGGTCAGGTCGTTTTGGGCTTGTCCCAACAAGCGGGCCAGGTCCAAACACGGGACGGCCGCGTCGGGGGTCGGCGGTCTCCACCCAGGCGGACACTCCCACCGGGCCCATCCTCCTCGCAGCGCCCGCGCACCAACTACTCAATTGGCGGGATCGGCCTCAAGCCGCGCCACGGACCTCCTGGCGTTAGACGGTCGCGCGCTTGACGACCAAGAGGTGCCTCGCCGATCTTGCTCCGCGCAGGGTCCCGGATCCTACGTAGGAAGCGGAGACGAGATAGCTCCCCGGGGGCAGCTCGCTCGGCGTGAGAAGGCAGGCGCCCTTACCGTGGACGAGCTTGATCGTGCAAAGCTTTCTTGATCCAGTTGTCACTGCGACGGTGCCTGTGGCATAGGGGACTCCGGCAGGCACGTTCACCGAGACCGTGAACCTTGCCCGCTGCTCAGAGTGGACGACCACGCTGGCGCTTGCCAGCTGCAGCCTGAGCGACGTGATCGCCCTGTCCACGCCAAGGGGCAACTTCGCCGAGGACGACGGGATGAGGCTCGTCGTCCCCTGGTAGTTGGCAACGATCACATGCTGGCCAATGGGCAGCTGCGTCCTGGTCAAAGTGCAGCTTCCGCTTCCGGACTTGAGCGCAACCGTGCAGAGCGTCGTCGAGCCCGTGGTGAAGCTGACACTTCCCGTCGGGTACACCGAGCTGGCGGACACGTCGACATGGGCCGTCAACGTGTCGCCGCTTTCGGCTCCGTAGGTGGTTGTGCTGTCCGCCAGTGAGAGGACAGTCGACGTGGTTGCGGTTTGTATCGTCAGCGTCGCCGGCGTCGACGTCGAACCGACAAGGGAGCCCGCCACGCCCGGGAAGAAGGCGGCAACCGAATAGTGCCCGGCCGGAACCGCACCTGGAGCCGGGCTGCAGCTTCCGGTGTCGACCGGAGTTGGCAGGCCAGTCACGGGGTCAGGGATGTAGGTGAGCACCAGCGGGGAGGTTGTGCAGAGCGTGCTCGTCCCGGCCATGACTTGGGCCGTGTTGCCCGTAGGCGGCGTCGCACCAGGCGGCCAGGTAACGGTGACTGACAGGACAACCAACTGCTCGCGGCCGTAGACGAGCGTGCCCGACGACACCGCGAGTGACGTTGCCGTGGCGTTCACGACCTCGGTCACGGTGGAAGACGTTGCTAGGTAGTCGCCGTCTCCGTGGTAGTGAGCCGTTAGCTGGTAGGTGCCCGTGCCCTCTTGCAACGAACAGTCGCCCAGTCCGCTCGGGCTGAGCGTGTTCGTGCAGTTACTGGTGCCATCAGAGATCGTTACTTCGCCCGTGGGAGTCGCGCCTGGTCCGCTGACTGCCACGTTGTAGGTGATCAGCCCGGTCACCGCGCTTGAAGGGCCGCTCACAGTCAGGGTCGGCGTAGCAGGGGTGACCGCTTCCGGTGTCGTTCCCGAGGTCGCGGCGTAGTGCTCGTCGCCCGAGTAACTCGCAGTGACAGCTTGGCCGTCCTCGGAGGCGTTTTCGATCAACGAACATGAGCCGCTTCCGTTGGCGGTGATTGCGGCGATTGAGCATGTGTCCGTGTGGGCTGTGTCCGACACGGTGACTGAACCAGTCGGAACGGCAGCACCCGGGGGTCCGCTCACGACCACCTTGATCGTCACCGGTCCAGTGCTCTGACCACTTTGTGCGGTTACCGCGACCGCCGGCGTCGCCGGGCCGACGCTCACCGAGCCGGCGACATAGCTGATGGTGTAGTTGGGGTCCGACGCCCCGGAGCAGGACGACGAGTAGCTGCCCACCGGGCTCGAGCTCTTGGCCGCAGTCGAGCAGG
>JBEKBI010000014.1:0-68505 GCA_050015475.1 Acidimicrobiales bacterium
TCGAAAGCTCCATCGCCTGGGCGTAACCGCCCCCGGTGGCGATCTCGCGGATGCCCGTAGGCGGACATTTCGAGATGAGTCAACGAATGTGGTTACGCGGACCTTTCAGATGAGTCAACGCGGCTCCTTCGTTGGAACCGCACTTGCCGACTATCATGATCAGGCTTCGGCGGTCGCGTCACCAGCCGGAGCCCTGCAATGCAAGTCGTCATTCGAGGACTTGTCCATGCACGGCCCCATCGTCTAGAGGCCTAGGACACCACCCTCTCAAGGTGGAGACACCGGTTCGAATCCGGTTGGGGCTGCTCGCGTCCCGGGGGATGAATCCTCACGGTTCAGGCCCAGTCCGGGCCACCGCTGTTCGTTTCCGCCGGAGTGGTGCGCCGCAAGGCGGCGGCCTCTCTGCGCAGGTTTTTGGGCCCGGACGAAGGCGCTCATGATCGAGTCGGACAGCTCACTCATTACCCTCTTGCGATCAGCGTCATCAAGGACTTCCCCATCCACTGAGAGTTCGGCCGCGAGGCCGATGACGTCATCAGGCCCGAAGACGCGGGTGGGTTCGATGGTCACGGAATCAAACCCGACCAACCGAAGCCTCTCTTCGTAGTCATCGACGACGAGGGCACCGGCTGCGCAAGCCGTCCACAGACGGATCAAGGACCTCGTCTGCGCAGAAAGGTCCTGACGAAGCACGATGTCCGCGATGGCGAGCCGCCCGCGGGACTTGAGCACGCGGAACGCCTCGCGGAGCACCGCGTCCTTGTCTGGCGAGAGATTGACGACACAGTTCGAGATCACGACGTCGACTGATTCATCGGGAAGCGGAATGTTTTCGATCGTGCTCTGCAGGAACTCGACATTTGTCAGTCCCGATTCGGCCTGATTCTGTCGGGCGAGCTCCAGCATTTCCGGTGTTATGTCCAGCCCGTAGGCCTTACCGCAAGGCCCGACCCGGCGTGCCGACAGCAACACATCGATCCCACCGCCAGACCCGAGGTCCAGGACGATGTCGCCCGGTTGCAGATCGGCGAGCATCGTGGGGTTGCCGCACCCGAGAGACGCCGTCACGGCGTCGAGCGGGAGGGCGTCAGTCTCGTCTTTGTTGTAGAGACTGCCGGTGACGGCGTCTGCTGTTGCGCAGCTTGGCCCACAGCACGCGCTCGACGTGGCACGGGCCGCCTGGGCATACCGCTCGCGGACTGCGGCGTAGATCCCCTCGGAATCGCTCATCTCCATTTTGGCTCCTTCTTGTGTTTCCGAGATCCGGTATGTACGGCGGCTAAACGGCGGGCTGGAGAGCTGCCCGGAGTTCGGCAAGTCGATCGCGATTGAGCGAGTACCAAACCCACTTGCCGCGCCGGTCCCCGGTCACGAGACCCGCCTCGCCCAAGATCTTCAGGTGGTGGGAGATGGTCGGCTGGCTCTTGGCAAGCGGCCCCACGAACTCACATACACAAACTTCTCCGTCGGGCGAAGCCGCGAGGATGCTGATCACCCGTAGCCGAACAGGATCTGCCAGGGCAGTGAAGCCGTTCGCCAGATCAGCGGCTGCGATGGCGTCGAGGGGAGCAGTCAGCACTGAAGGGCAGCATTGGTTCGTCGCCTTCGCGACTGCGAGCAGTTCCGTCATGTCACCTCCCATTGACATATGTCAATGCATTGATCATACTGGATGCATCGATAGACGTCAATGTGATGGGAGGCGTGAAGTGTCCCTGCTTGTTTCGCGACGGGGCTCAGCTCGTGCTCGTGGAACACCAGAAGCGCACCGCGACAGGGCGCGAGGTGAGCCGACTGTTGATGCGCTGCCAGGCCGCCCGGCAGCTGACGCACTCTCGGGCACCCCGGTCATTGCCCGGCTGCCGTTCTTGGACCGCTTCTTGTCGGCATGGATCATTGTTGCCATGGCCGCGGGCATCGGGCTCGGTCGGGCGATTCCCAGCTTGAACGAGCACCTCAGCGCGGTCCAAGTGACCTCCGGTACATCGTTGCCGATCTTTGTCGGTCTCCTCGTGATGATGTACCCAGTGCTCGCGAGAGTCCGTTACGACCGGCTCCGTGCTGTTACCCGTGACTGGAAGATGATCGTGACATCTCTGGTGATCAATTGGTTGGTCGGCCCGGCGGTCATGTTCACGCTGGCCTGGCTCCTTCTCCCTGACCTTCCCGACTACCGGACAGGACTGATCATCGTCGGCTTGGGTCGCTGCATCGCCATGGTTCTCATCTGGAACGACCTGTCAGGCGGGGACAGGGAGGCTGCGGCGATCCTCGTAGCGGTCAACTCGCTTTTCCAGGTGATCGCGTTCGCCCTCCTCGGCTACTTCTACCTAAAGGTGCTGCCTGGTTGGCTTGGCCTTAGCACGGTGGGCCTGCGGCTGTCAGTAGGACGGATCGCCGAGACGGTCGGGATCTTCCTCGGCGTGCCTCTCGTGGCCGGGTTCGTCACCCGGACTCTCGGCGAGCGCGCTCGCGGCAGGGAGTGGTACGAGACCAAACTGCTGCCGCGTCTCGCCCCGTTCGCTCTCTACGGACTGCTCTATACGATCGTCATTTTGTTCGCGCTCCAAGGCCACACCATCACGTCGCGCCCCACCGACGTGGTCCGCATCGCCCTGCCGCTGCTGGGATATTTCGGCGTCATGTGGTTCGGGTCGTTTGCGCTTGGCAAGGCCCTCGGCCTGTCGTACGAACGGACTGCAACACTCGCGTTCACCGCGGCGAGCAACAACTTCGAGCTGGCGATAGCCGTGGCAATCGGAGTCTTCGGCGTTGCCAGCGGCGAGGCCCTTGCTGGTGTGGTCGGTCCTCTCATCGAGGTTCCCGTTCTCGTCGCGCTGGTATACGTCTCCTTGTGGGCCAAGCGGCGCCACTTCCCGGTGACTCAGGCAAGGTTGGGAGGAGCTGCGTGACGCACGCAATGGCAGTCGCGGGTTCGTCACCGGGTCTTCTCGATCACCGTCCCCGGAGCCTCGGCGCGGTACGTCCGACCCACGACATGATCGGGAACTTCAGAGTGCACGTTCCCAATGACTCCCTCAGTTCACGCCAGCCAAGAGGAGAAGGGAAATGACCGCTCGTCAGCTAACAGAGTTTCCGCACGACCGGCAGCACCTCATCCACGAGGTTTCGGGAAGGCTGGCACCAAGCTTCGCAGGGGTGTTCGGACCCGAAACCATCGAGCGGTTCGTTGTCGACTCGATGGACCAACTTCTGGCGACAGCCAAGACCACCGCGTTCCTCCCGCTATTGACTGAGCGGTTCGCACGCGAACGGCTCCAGGCGCTCGGACGCGTCAAGGGTTCGTTGCCATTCGCAGTCCCTGCCGTCTTGTTCTTGTGTGTGCACAACGCGGGGCGCTCACAAATGGCGGCTGGCTGGATGCGCCACCTGGCCGGTGACCGCGTCGTCGTCTACTCAGGGGGTTCAGAGCCTGTGTCAGAGATCAACGCGGCCGTCGTTGAGGCCATGGACGAGGTCGGCGTCGATATCCGGGCAGAGTTTCCGAAGCCTTGGACCGAGGAAGTTCTTCGTGCTGTCGATGTCGTGGTCACGATGGGGTGCGGGGACGCCTGCCCTCTTTATTCAGGCAAGCGCTACGAGGATTGGGAGCTGGACGATCCTGCCGGGCGCGACATCGAGTCCGTTCGTCCGATCCGAGACGAGGTCAGAGTGCGTGTCCAAGCGCTATTGGCATCGCTCACGGTGTCGCCTCCCACGAGTTTCGCGTGAGCACTCAAGCGCTCACAGACTTCGCGGGCGCGAAATACGGCTCACACCCATTCCCAATCAACTAAGCGAGTGCGATGGGGGCGCGGGGTCGCTTCCCTGACCAGGGCATCGTGTCGTACCGTGCGCAGATTTGAGCCTGCATCGCAGCTCTTTCGCGGCTTCGAGCCATGAACAGAGCAGGTTCCAACTGATTGTGCTTTGGGCTGGTCGGGAGACTTGCCCATCAGAGCAGGTCAGACTTCGTTTGTTGGTTGTCGTTTCGCTGCCCTTCAGTACCGAAACCGGTCCCCGTCTCGGACGGCCGAGGTCGTCCCGCACAGGTGGGACTTCCGAACGGAGAGAATGCGTCCTGCCGATTTGGGTGAGCACGGGATGTATCAACTTCCGCTGGCCTGAGGCAGGAGGACAGGATGCCAATGAGGGGCCGACCCAGCCGGGAGACCGTCTACCAGCGGTTTGCTGCGGCCCGCGACGATCTCGACCGATTCGGCGGTCTGCCCACCCCCAGCGAGGCCGAGCAGATCTGCGACGACATCTGGCACCTCGAGGCCCACAGCTCCACGGCGTTGGAGGGCAATACTCTCGTGCTGCGAGAAGTCCAGGTTCTCCTCGGAGAGGGACGGGCAGTGGGTGCCAAGGCGCTCAAGGACTATGTGGACGTTGTCGGCTACGCGGAAGCAGCCCAGTGGGTCTACGGCCAGGCGATCGACCCGAGCGGGTGGACCACCGGTGAGTTGCTGAGCCTCACCGAGGTCCGCAATGTTCACCGCGTCCTGATGGCCAAGGTGTGGGAAGTAGCTCCCCAACCCATCGCCACCGAGGAAGAGATGCCGGGGAGCTTCCGTGAGCACGACATCCACCCCTTTGGCGGTGGCATGAGGCCCGCCCCCTGGTCCGAGGTGTCGGGCCTGGTCGCGGACTGGGTGAAGGAAGTCGTAAGTCTTGGCGCGGCGATCGCCAACGGCGGGGTTGAGGCCCGTGCTGTCCCTGCCGAGCTCGCTGGGATTCACAGCGGTTTCGAGCGTGTCCGGAAGCTGGGCGCGGGCGCGTGACTAAGTACTCCGTGGGAAGAGGGAGACTCGCCTCGGGGCTTGATCGGCAGTCGTGGATCCGATAACAACGGCGTATGTTGCGTGGCGAGAAGGTTGGCCTGAGGGCTCGTATCGAGTCAGATTCGGTTGTACTGCACGCCGAGCTCTACGACGACGTGGCGACATGGCTGAGGATGGACACCCGACCGTGGCGGCCGATTCCGGCCGGCTCGTCCGCCGACCCGTTCCGCGTAGCGGAGCCCAACGACGAGTTCGAGGACTTCGCGGTCGTTGAGCTTGCCGAGGGAGAAGCGTTGGCAGGCTCAGCCGTGTTGTGGGGGCTCGACAGGCACAACCGCAGCGCTCACGTCGGGATCTCCCTTCTGCCGTCGTGCCGCGGCCGAGGGCTTGGGTTGGACGCCGTCAAGGTCATGTGCGAGTACGGGTTTGCGATTCGTGGATTGAATCGACTGGCTATCGAGACCTTCAGCGACAACGCCCCCATGTTGCGAGCAGCTGAGCGCTCTGGCTTCGTGCGCGAGGGGCTTCTACGCCAAGCGGCCTGGGTCAGTGGTCATTTCCTTGACGAAGTGGTTCTCGGGCTGCTCGCGGAGGACTGGAATCGCGCCAAGCGCAAAGGGCCGGCCAGCGAGCCCAAGGGCTGAGGGCTCATCTGTAGTTCTTGCACCCCGTGGCCGGCGTGCAGTCGGAGTAGTCCTTCGTCAAGACGGCATTGAGCTCGTCGACAATCCTTGCGTTCGTGGTGATCACGCCCAGCTCGCGGTTGCGGTTCATCGAGGCGCTCGAGAAGTTGATGCTCCCGACGTAGGCCTTCTTGTGGGATGAGCCGGCGTCAGCGACGATTGCCTTGGCATGGATGTACAGCACCGACGAGCTGTCCGCGTAGAGGTGCACGTGACCGCCGGCTTTCACGATCGCCGCCCAGTCGCTGTCGTAGGCGCTGTCCGCAGTCATCGTTACTTCAACTGTCACCTTGCGCTTGGCCGCTGCCACTAGCGCCCTTGTGATTGCCGAGTCGGCCATCTCCTCGTTCTCGATCGACAAGGTGTGATGCGCCCCGTTGATGACGGCAAGGATCTGCGCTTGGGACCCGGGGCTCCACACGAGATCCGCCCCGTCGGACGGCTTGACGGCCTTGTGGGCGAAGTCGGCGCCAAATACGGCCTCGATCGCCTTGACGTCCTTCGGGTTTGTGTCAAAAACGCCGAAATCGCGCGTTGTCGTGTAGTACTCGGCGGTGAGATTGCCGGTCAGTATCAGCGACTCGACGCCGTCGACGGTAATGGTCTTTTGGTGTGTCGCCTCGTAGATCGTGTTCGCCCAGGCGACCTTCACCCCGCCGGCCTTGAGGGCGTCGAACGCCGCGAGGTCGTGGCTCCTCTCGCGGTTTGTGTCGAGGATCACCCGGACTTTGACTCCACGGCGTCGATCTTTGATGAGGTCGGCCACCATCGTCGGATCGACGAGCTCATACATGGTCATGTCGACCGATTTCTTGGCGGAGAGCACAAAGCGGTAGATCGGCGCCATCCCCGCTGCGGAGCCGAGTCTCGATGGCTCGACGATGACGCTCGTGAGGCCCGCCGTCGTCGCGGTACGCGATGGCGCAGTTCCCGGCGAAGCTCCGGCTGACGCGACGAGGCCGACAGTCATCGCCGTCACGAGCAACGCGACGCCGACACGCCGTAGCGACCCTTTCAGGGACATCGGATATCCACTCCTGGCTGACTCACCTGCTTACGGGGTCAGGTTGGCACAGCCGGTCAGTCTCCGACAACGCCGTCGATGCACTCGCGGATCAGGTCGGCGTGACCGTTGTGCCGCGCATACTCCTCGATCATGTGCACGTAGATCCAGCGGAGGTTGCGCCTATGCGCGAGATCAGAGCTGCGGCCCGCGGCCATGTCGTCGAGAGTCTTGCCCTTCACCGCGGCGCGTGCTGATTCGATCTCGCGCCTGTAGGCGGCCAGATTGGACTCGGCGTCGGCCGAGTCCAGGTCGTCGAAATCGGCGCTGTCCACTTCATCGCTGTACGTGAAGCCGATCTGCTCGCCCGCGGCGTGAATTCGGAACCACCAACGCTCAACTTCGGTCATGTGGCGGACGAGGCCGAGCAAGGACAATCCGGACGGCGAGACCGGCCTTGCCTTCAGCTGGGCGGCGGTGAGGCCTGTGCACTTCATCTGCAGGGTCTCGCGTTGGTAGTCGAGCCACTGCTCGAGTGACTCGCGCTCACCAGCGGTGAGTGCCGGCTCCTCGCGGTCGACGGCAGGGGCTGTCCAGGAGGCTGTCATGTTGCCGCAGGCTAGCGACGATCGTGCCCGCGAAGTCGCGTCGGCGCGAGCGCGCTCTTCCCGCGTGCAAGCGCGGGCTGGTCCGACGAGGCATCATGCACTCAGCAATTCAGGAGGAGAGATGCCGAACGACTTGGACCACGTCCGGAAGGTTGCCGGGAAGGACCCGCTCACCGTAGTCACGACGACGCGGCCCGACGGCACGATCCACGCCTCGCTCGTCAGTGCGGGCGTGACGGAGGACGTGGTGACGGGGACGGCGTGCGTGGCCTTCGTCGCTCGGGGGACATCACAGAAGCTCCGGCACCTGCGCAACAGCGGCAGGGCGACCGCCGTGTTCCGGCACGGAGCCGATTGGGTGGGCGTCGAAGGCCCGGTGCGGCTCATCGGACCAGACGACCGTCTCGAGAACTTCGGGTCTGCGCAGCTCGCGATGCTGATCAGGCGCGTCTTTGTCGCGGCCGGCGGGACGCACCAGGACTGGGACGAGTTCGACCGCGTCATGGAGGCGGAAGGACGGACCGTCGTGTTCGTGACGCCCGAGAGGATCAGCGGGAACAGCTGACCGGCCAGGGCGTCATTGCGCGCCGGCGACAACGGCGCCGTGCCCGTCGCGCCGGCCCAGGGGCTCAGTATCGGGTTTCGCTCCTCCAGCGCGCGGTGTGCTTTCGTTCGCTGTACGTGGCGATGATCGAGCCTACGAGAAGCACGGCGGCGGCGGCCGCCTCGATGATCAGCGAGGTCCTCGCCCAGGGCGCGCCCAGATAGGTGTGATATCCGAACAGACCCCTGTGGACCGCGACGAGAAGAGCTGCGATGGTTCCGCACGCGAACAGGACTCCGAGTGACGCGACGTAGATGCGCCTGATAAGTGCGACCAATATGCCGACGAGAATGCCGAGGGCGCCCTGCACGAAGAACAAGGGTCCGATCGTCCGCGTATATCTGAAGCTGCTTCCCCAAAGGTGCAGGTGAATGGCGGCGGAGGTGAAGATCAACAGCGCGCCGATGACGAACACCGTGCTCGCCACCGGGCCTGTCGGCGGGCGGCCCGCGCCCACGAGTCGCTTGCTTTGCACACTGCGGTCGACGCTCACGCTGCCCTCACGTATCTCCAGGTGGCTGCGTTTCCGGATCACGCCCGGATTGTGTCCGGATCGTACACGGGTAACCTCGGTGATAACAGAACCCGCGCCAACCGCCCCCCCAAGGCGAGCGCCGGGTCCAGAGGAGGAAGTGAGCATGTGTCTCGGGATCCCCGGTGAGGTCGTCGAGATCGTTGACGCGGGCCGGCACCTCGCGAAAGTTGACGTCGCAGGCGTTCGCCGCAACATCAACATTGCTCTGGTGGAGGACGACCACGTCGAGCCCGGTGACTGGGTGCTGATCCATGTCGGCTTCGCCATGGCCAAGATCGACGAGGTGGAGGCAGAGCGGACCCTCGAGGACCTGCAGTTGATGGGACAGCCCTTCGCCGACGAGGTGCAAGCGGTCATCGAATCGCAGATTGCCTAGCGGCGACCAGACCGAGAGGTCGTGGCGCCGGCCACGACGATCCGGCGCGGCCCGGTCAGCCCGGCCAGGCTTGCAGCAAAGGAAGGGACACCATGCGATTCGTCGATGAGTACAGGGACCCGGCGGCGGCTCGCGCCCTGTTGGCCCGCATCGGCGATTTGGCCGGTGACGGGCACCGCAAGTTCATGGAGGTCTGCGGGGGCCACACCCACACGATCTACCGCCACGGGATCGAGCATCTCCTGCCGACCTCGGTCGAACTTGTGCACGGGCCGGGCTGCCCGGTGTGCGTGATCCCGATGGGTCGCATCGACGACGCCATCGCGGTCGCCGAGACGCCCGGAGTCATCTTCACCTCTTTCGGCGACATGTTGCGTGTCCCCGGCTCGAGGGGGAGCCTGCTCGGTGCCAAGGCGCAGGGCGCGGACGTTCGCATCGTCTACTCACCCCTCGACGCTCTTCGGGTTGCGGTCGACAACCCGGAGCGCGAGGTTGTCTTCTTCGCAGTCGGTTTCGAGACCACGGCACCCTCCACGGCCGCAACCGTGTTGCGGGCGCGACAGGACGGGGTCTTGAACTTCAGCATCTTCTCCAACCATGTGACGGTTGTGCCCCCGATCAAGGCGATCCTCGACTCGCCCGACCTCCAGCTCGACGGTTTCATCGGGCCCGGGCACGTGTCTACGGTGATAGGTCAGCGCCCGTACCGGTTCGTCGCTGAGGACTACGGCAAGCCGTTCGTGACAGCCGGCTTCGAGCCGCTCGACATTCTCCAAGCGATATCCATGCTCTTGGCCCAGATCAGCGACGGTAGGTGCTGCGTCGAGAACCAGTACACGCGATGTGTGAGCGAAGCGGGCAATCCGAAGGCGATCGCGATTATGGAGGAGGTCTTCGAGCTCCGACCCACCTTCGAGTGGCGGGGTCTGGGCTTCATTCCCTGGAGCGCGCTCAAACCGAGGCCGGAGTTCGCGAACTGGGACGCGGAGCTGCGCTTTGAGGTGCCCGGGGTTCGTGTCGCTGATCCGAAGGCATGTCAGTGCGGGGAGGTCCTGAAGGGTGCTCTCAAGCCTTGGGAGTGCAAAGTGTTCGGCACCGCCTGCACGCCGGAGACCCCTATCGGGACTTGCATGGTGTCCTCGGAGGGCGCGTGTGCCGCCTACTACAACTTCGGGCGCCTGCACCGGGAAGTGGCGAACGCGATGGGCGAGCCTGGGTAGCTCCTTCGGGGACCTCTCAGGTCGGCTGACGCCCCAAGGCTGCTATGGCCGCCTGGCCGACGCTTATCCCACCGTCGTTCGGCGGCACGGTCTCGTGCACGAGCACTCGGAGACCCTCGGCGGTGAGAGCGTCCTCGACGATGTCGCTGAAGCGCACGTTCTGAAACACGCCCCCGGTGAGCACAACGGTGTCGAGGCCGCGCTCGCCTGCAAGGCGCGCGCCGAGAGCGGCAGTCGCTCGCCCTAGTCCCTCGTGGAACCCGGCCGCGATGACAGCGCGGTCGGTTCCCCGTTCGAGCTCGGCCATCACCGTGGAGACGAGAGGCGACGGGTCGAGTGTGACTGCCCCCTCGGGACCTGCCGCCTCGGCTATGTCAACCGGGTACCTGGGAGCGAGCTCCCGGGGGACCGAGCGCGCGAGAACCTCGAGCTCGATGGCGGCCTGGCCCTCGAAGGTCACGCGGGACCGCAGTCCCAGAATGGCTGCCACAGCGTCGAACAGGCGGCCGGCACTGCTCGTAAGGGTCGACCGGGACGCCTTGCCGGTGTCGACCGCCAACGGCAGGACCTTCGCCCAGCGAGGGTCGAGCGTGGGGCCGAGCCGTGCAGCTGCGTCGGTGCCCGCGGCGAGCGCGGCCCAGGCAAGGGCCATCCTCCACGGCTCACGAATGGCCATGGTCCCGCCCGGCATCGGCGCGGTCCTGAGGTGCGCGGCTCGTTCGAAGCGGTTGAAGTCGGCGACGAGGAATTCCCCTCCCCACAGGGTTCCGTCGGGTCCGTAGCCGAGACCGTCGAACGCGACTCCCAGCACCGTGTCCACATGTCCGTGCTCTGCCAAGCAGGAGGCGATGTGGGCGTGATGGTGCTGGACACCGAGCGGCTCGAAGTCGAGCTCGAGCGCGTACTTAGTGGACAGGTACTCGGGGTGCAGGTCGTGCGCGACGACTTCGGGCTCGATGCCGAACAGCTGACATAGATGCATCGTCGCCTGGAGGAAAGCCTGATACGTGGCGAGGTGCTCGAGATCACCGATGTGGTGGCTGCAAACGACCATTGATCGTTTGACCACTGAAACTGTGTTCTTGAGCTCAGCGCCGACAGCGAGAACCTGGCGGTGGGTCTCGCCAGGCAAAGCCAGGGACGCTGGCGCGTAGCCGCGAGAGCGCCGGACCATTTGCAGGCGACGTCCTGAAGCCCGCACAACCGAGTCGTCGCAACGGATATGGATCCGGCGATCGTGGGTGAGCACGCTGTCGACCATGGGGCCCAGCCGCGCGAAGGCGTCCACATCGCTGTGGGCGATCGGATCGTCGGACTGGTTGCCGCTTGTCATCACGAGAGGCCTTGCGACCTTCGCCATGATCAGGTGGTGCAAGGGCGTGTAAGGGAGCATCAGTCCGAGGTCGGGCATCCCTGGGGCCACTCCATCAGCCACTTGCGCGTGGGGGCGACGCCTTGCAAGCACGATGGGCCGCGCGAGGCTGCTGAGCGCGACCTCGACCTCCGGGTCGATCTCGCAGAGAGTCTTCGACATCGCGAGGTCGCCCACCATGAGGGCGAAAGGCTTGTCGTCACGGGCTTTGCGCCGCCGCAGCTCAGCCACGGCGTCGTGATTTGTCGCGTCCGCGACCAAGTGGAAGCCGCCTATGCCCTTTATCGCGAGGATCTTGCCGTCACATAGCGCCTCACACGTGGCGTCCAGCGCTTCATCCGCCTCAGCCAGGAGCCGGCCCTGGGGATCGCAGAAGGATAGGCGAGGTCCGCACACGGCACACGCGTTCGGCTGAGCGTGGAAACGCCGATCTGTCGGGTCGTCGTACTCCGCTTGGCATTTGTCGCACATCTTGAATCCGGCCATGGTTGTCGCGGGCCGGTCGTAAGGCACCGAGAGCACGATCGTGTAGCGGGGCCCACAGTTCGTGCAGTTGGTGAACGGGTACCGGTACCGGCGGTTGTCGGGATCGTCGATCTCGGCGAGACAGTCGTCGCATGTCGCGCTGTCGACGCTGACGGCGACGTTGGGAACCCGCTCGGCGCTGCTCTCGATTATCCGGAATTCGTCGTCCCCGCGCATCGGGATCAGGTCCCAGTCGACCGACGTGACTCGGGCGAGTGGCGGGGGAGCCTCGCTCAGCAGACGGCACAGCTCTCCCACGCTCGCGTTATCGCCCTCGACCTCAATGAGAACTCCGGAGGAGTCGTTCCGCACGAAGCCGGTGAGCCCGAGGGCCACCGCCTCGCGGAACACGAAGGGACGGAAGCCCACGCCTTGCACCGTCCCGGTCACGCGCACGCGTCGGCGTTCGCTCGACCGTCCCGAGGAGATCACCGGCCGTCAGCAGATTCGTGGGAGTGGGTCACCCACGAGCGTGTCGACTATCCGCGTGCCTCCGAAGGAGGTGCGCAGCACGACTATTCCCTCCGGCTCAGAGCGGATCTCACCGATGAGCTCGGCGCGCTCGCCGGCCGGCTGGCTCCGCAGCGCCCGCAGGGCGGCGTCAGCCTCATCGGCGGCGACGACCGCCAAGAGCTTCCCCTCGTTCGCCACGTAGAGCGGATCGATGCCGAGCAGGTCACACGCCCCGGCGACCGCAGGATCGACGGGAAGGGCGGACTCCTCGAGCATGACGGCGAGCCCGGCGTCACGCGCGAGTTCGTTACACACCGTCCCGACGCCGCCGCGCGTCGGATCGCGCAGCCAACGAGTCGAAGGAGCCGCAGAGAAGAGGGCCTCGACCAAAGCCGTCACCGGTGCCGTGTCCGACTTGATGTCCGCCTCGAGGTTGAGGTCGCCTCTCGCGACCATGACCGCCATTCCGTGATCGGCGATCGTGCCTGAGATGACGAGCCGGTCACCCGGCTGGACGAGATCGGCTCCGACACGACGTGCCGCTGGGACCACGCCGATCCCGGCCGTCGTCACGTACAGCCCGTCGGCGGCGCCGCGGCCGACGACCTTGGTGTCACCGGTGACGATCTCCACGTCCGACATGGCGGCCGCCTCCGTCATGTCGGTGACCACTCGGCGAAGCTCGCTGATGGCGAAGCCCTCTTCGATCACGAATGCCGCTGAGAGCCAGTGGGGTCGGGCACCCATCACGGCCAGGTCGTTAACTGTGCCGTGGACCGCCAGGTGGCCTATCGACCCGCCTGGGAAGCGGAGAGGCTTGACCACGAACGAGTCGGTGGTGAAGGCAAGAGTCTCACCTTCGGGCATGGTTATGAGAGCCGCGTCGGTGAGGGGCGGGCGCTCTAGACCGCGGAACGCGTCCAGGAACACCGAGTCGATGAGGGCGGCGGACGCCTTGCCGCCCGCACCGTGGGCAAGGGTCACGAACTCGTCCTGGAACCGAGGACGATGGCGGCGGAAGGTCTCGATCTTTTCGAGCACGACAGCTTCGCGCGCGTCCGAGGACTCATCGGGCACCCGATGTGCACCCGGCTTCTCAGTAGTGGCTCTCGCCTCGTCCTCGCCCGGATTGTTCTTATTCAACGTGCCTCCTCGGGCTCTAGAAGTTCGCGGCTCGCGGCGGTCGGCTGGCGCCTTGGCCTGCTCATGATGCCTGGGCGTTCATGCCGTATTCGTCTTTTGGTCTCACGGGGCCGAGTCCTCGACGAGCGTCACTATCGCGCCGGCGTGTATGAGCACCAGATCGCCTGGCTGCGCGCTGTCAACCAGGGTCGTGTCGACCTCCTCGATGCCGGAGGGCGTGCGGACCTCGGCGCACCCGCCGGGCCGGAGCGCAACCACCTCACCTAGGCGTCCCTCGTCCGAGCAGGTGATGCAGACCTCTTCGGTGCAGACCACAGCTTCCGGCTCGAGCGCGCTGCGGTCCGCGAGACAACGCGAAGTCAGATCGACGAGCAACGCGCAGGCGAGCGTGAGGTCCCCTCCGTCGCCCGGCATCGTCTCGTCTCCACCCGTCCAGAGCACGTAGTCGGCTGCGCCCGCCGCTGGTCTTGGGCCGTTGCCTATCCAAATCGTTGCCAGTCCCCACGCCTTTGCTCGTTGTGCGAGTCTCGCCGCGGACCCTTCGTCGGCGCTCGCGACTAGGAGGATCGCGTCGCCGGAGTGGGCGAGTGCCCTCATCGCCGAGCAGAGGTCCTCGTCGCTCACCGCCGCGACGCGGCAGGTGTCTTCGAATGCACTGCCGAGCTGGGCGAGTTTCGCGGCTGCCAGATCCGCCTGCCGGGGCCAAGAAGGCGACGTGCACCACAGCGTTCCCCCCGCGGCGATGCGCCGGGCGATCGTGACCGAGGCGGCAACGAGGTCCGTCGGGGCAGGGCCCGACTCGAGACCGCGCGCACGGGCCAGATCCATCAACCGGTCCGTGTTCAAGCCCATCGATCCTTGCGTCCTTCACGCGTCGTCTGGTCACACTCCGCGAACAGGCCCGCGAGGGGACCCGAAGTGGTGTGTTTCATTGCCGTGCCTCCAAACGACCAGGAACTTCAGTCTAGGCCAGGGCGGTTCCGGGCGGCCCAGGCGTCCTAGGCTGGGCCGCGTTTCGGCTCGGAAATCGGTTTGCGCTCAGGTTCGTGACCCGTCTCAGGAGGTGGTCAGATTGGTTCCGGCGGTTCCGTGGACCCTTATCGTCGTCGGGCCTCTCCAACTCAGGCGACCTGACATGACCGCGGCGCCATGAGGCTCGCCACCGTCCGGACCGCCGACGGCACGCACGCTGCCAGACAGGAAGGAGACCGTCTGCTGCTGCTGCCGGACAGCGACGTTGGTGCCCTGCTCGCATCGAGAAGGCCGGCAGCGGCCCTGGAGGATGTTCTGACCATCGAGCCCACCGGGGAACTTGCCCTGGCGGAGGCACACTTTGCGCCGCTTGTGCCGCATCCGGAGAAGATCATCTGCGTGGGCCTCAACTACCGGGCGCACATCCTGGAGATGTCAAGGGAGCTCCCGAGCCATCCGACGCTGTTCGCCAAGTTCGCGTCCGGTCTGCTCGGCGCGTACGACGACCTTGTCCTCCCGGCGGTGAGCAAAGCCGTCGACTGGGAGGTCGAGCTGGGTGTCGTCATCGGCCGAACGATCCGGCGCGCGACTCCCGCTGAGGCCCGCAAAGCCATCGCCGGGTACACCGTTGTCAACGACGTCTCGATGCGCGACTGGCAGAACAGGACGACGCAATATCTGCAAGGGAAGGCCTTCGATTCCTCGACGCCGGTGGGTCCGGTTCTTGTGACGGGCGACGAGATCGGGGAGGCCTCCGACCTCGAAGTACGTTGCGAGGTCAACGGCACCGTCATGCAGCGGGGCCGCACGTCGGACCTCCTCTTCGATCCACCCACGATCGTGAGCTACATCAGCCAGTTCGCCACTCTTGTTCCGGGGGACCTCATCTCGACCGGCACGCCCGAAGGGGTCGGATCGGGCCGCAGCCCACAGGTGTTCCTAGCGCCCGGTCAGGTGCTCAGGACTGCAGTCGAGGGGATAGGAAGCTGCGTGAACCGCTGCGTCGAGGAAATTGCCTGAGCGGGACCTGGGGATCCGAGGTGGGTCTCGCGCAGGCGAGTGACCTCACCCGCTCACGGGATGGTCTCGCCGTGACCGCTCGCCTAGAGCTTCCGTCTCATCGGATATGCCGGACGGGGCCGAGTGCGCGACTTCGTGTATCTGATGCCCACTGGTAAGGTCGCAGCATGCGCGCGCCCATACTGCTCGTTTCATTGACCGCCGCGATCGCGTTCGCCGCCGGCTGCGGTAGCTCCACTTCGAGTGGCAACGCGCCGAACGGCATGCAGGCCAAGTCAGGTGATCAGATCGTGGCGGCGGCGGTGAAGGCGGCCAAGCACGAGAGCTCTCTCCACTTCGTCGAGACGACTGCCCAGGGGACAGCCCGGGTAAGCATCGTCGGCGATGTCGGAACCTCGAGTGGTGAGCAGCGGATCACGCTCCGCGAGGGTGCCGAGGTCGGGCATTTGACACTCCTGTTGACACACGGAACGGCGTACTTCGAAGGCAACACAGTCGGCCTGGAGGGTTTCACGGGACTCAGCGCGACTTTATCGGCCGAGTTTGCGGAAAGGTGGATATCGGTTCCCTCTACGAGCACGGACTTCTCACAGATAGCTGACTCCTTGACGGTCAAGTCCGCTACTACCGAGTTCGTGAAACTGCCCGGCACTTTGACGCGCGGCAAGACATCGACCGAGAAGGGAAGTCCGGTCGTGGCGGTGACGGCTTTTCAGAAGAGCAAGAGCGGAACTCTGCGCCTGACAATGTATGTGGCGACGACTGGAGCGGTGCTGCCGGTTGTCGTCGAGGGAACCACGACCGCGACCGGAAGCACGCCGCGCTCTGTCAACGCTGTCTTCAGCGACTGGGGAGCAGTGCTGCACTTGGCGGCCCCCGTCAGTTCCATACCGATCGCTGAGCTGGAAGCCCTCGCCGAGAAGGGGTGAGCGGCCTCAGGTCGCGCTTCGGATAGCTACCCGATCTGCTCGACCTGAGTCTGGATTTCGGCGATTTGCGCCATTACGTCGTCATCGAGTCGGTCCAATAGCTCGAGGGAGCGAAGGTTCTCCTGCAGCTGGGCGACGCTGCTCGCGCCTGTGATGACGGTCGAGACGTTCGGGTTGGCCGCGCACCAGGCAATGGCGAGCTGTGAGAGGGGACACCCCAGGTCGTCCGCCACGTGCTGCAGGGCCCGCACCTTCTCGTTGTTGTGCGGGTCCTCGAACGTCGGTCGCAGCCACTCGAAGCCGGGGAGGTCGCCGCGGGAGCCTTTCGGAATCCCGCCCAGGTACTTGCCGGTCAGCAACCCTGACGCGAGTGGGCTCCACGTTGTCAGGCCGATCCCGTAGTCGGCGATCACTCGGGCGTACTCGTGCTCCACGCGCCTTCGCTCGAGGAGGTTGTACTGGGGCTGCTCGACAACGGGCTTGTGCAGGTGGTGTCGCTCCGCGATCTCGATCGCGGCGACGATCTCGTCTGCAGCCCACTCTGAGGTGCCCCAGTAGAGGGCCTTGCCCGAGCTGACGATGTCCGACATCGCCTGGACCGTCTCCTCGATCGGAGTCTCAGGGTCAGCGCGGTGACAGAAGATGAGATCGAGGAAATCGAGGCCGAACCGCTTGAGAGACCCGTCGACGGCTTGCATGAGGTACTTACGGTTCAAGGTGTTGCTCATATTCGGAGCGTCGTACATACCCCAGAAGTACTTGCTCGAGACGACGTACTCGTGGCGTGCCCAGCCGAGCGACTTGAAGGCCCGGCCCATGATCGCCTCCGATTGGCCGCTCGCGTAAGCCTCCGCGTTGTCGAAGAAATTGATCCCCACCTCGCGAGCGGCCTCGAGGCAACGCATCGCGAGGTCATCGTCCAACTGACTTCCGAATGTGACCCAGGAGCCGAAGGACAGCAGGCTCACCTTGAGCCCGGATCGGCCGAGGCGACGATACGGCATTGCCATAGCTGGTCTCCTCCAATTCATCGGGTCCGGGCGAGAGCCCGGATCGCGCAACTAAGAAGATAGCCAGTGCAGATTGCCTTGACGCAAACGGCGGCCCGCCTGGCCCGCCTGACCCGTTCTTAGCGGCGCTTGGCTTTCGGCACGGTAGCCAGCAAGTCGGTCAGAAGCTCAGTGACGACCTTGCGCGCACGATAGACGGAGCATCCTTGCGCGGTGCGCAACGCGTCCCACGACGGCCAGCTCGCGGCGAGATCGAGGGCGTCGAGCATGAGCAGGCGGCGCTTGGCATCAAGACGCGACAGCTCGGGGGCGAAGACATCCGCCACCTGGGCGCGGGCGGCGGTGTATGCCTCGGCGATTTGCTCGGTCACGAGTGAGTGAGTCTGGCTCAGGTAGATCGCGACGCGCCTGACGGGCGCGATCTCCTCGTAAAGCTTGGATCTCAAGTACACAAGCTCATCAATCCGGTCCGCCAAGGCAGGTGCGTTGGGCCTTGGAGACACGTAGATCTCCTGCGTCGGCCGGATCCTCGACGCTGCCGCCACGAACAGTGCATCGAGGTCGGCGAAGTGCCGGAACACAGTCCGTTCGGAAACTCCCGCCCGCGCCGCGACCTCAGCGGCTCGTGGCACGTAGGTGACATCGGGAGGGCATTCCCTGACTATGTCGAGCACGGCATCGACGACAGCCTCGTGGCTTCGGGCCGAGCGCAGGCGGCGGCCATCGGCCTTTTTCTTATTCGCTGTCGATTTCGCCGTCCGGGCCGTCGGGACCGAAACCCGCGGCGCCGAGCGCTGGAATGGGCGAGCGGAGGTTGAACGCGCTGCGACACGTGAACGAGCGCCGGCCGCCTTTGTCGAGCGCGTCGCGCGGCTCACCATCGCTGTGACCCTGGTGATGTCGAGTGCATGGGATCATGTTACCCACCGCAGTCGTTCTTCGATCCAAACTTGGCCTGCTGCTCCCGGGTAGACCGGTCTCGAGTCGACTCCGGTGGGCGGCATGCGCCCTCACCCGCTTGGGGCGGATCGACCATGCGCGCGGTCGATTCCGTATCGATGACACGCGTCAGCCCGTTAGGTCGAGAATGATCTTGCCGAGCTTGCCCCCTGCCGCGAATCGGGCGTATGCGGCGTCGACATCGGCCATGGGGAACACCTCTTCGACGGGGACGCGAACCGTTTGGGTGGCGACCAGCGGCAGAACTTCGCGTTCGACGAGGCGAGCGGCTGCGATCTTGTCCTCGAGGGAGCGAGCCCGCAATGTGGATCCGCGAACGAGCGCACGCCGGTTCATCAGCTGCAGCAAGTCAATCTCGGCCCGCGCGCCCGCTCCGACTCCGATGATCACGACGCGGCCCCCAATTGCGAGCGAGTTCACGTCATCGGCCAAGTTCGGCGCACCGATTGTCTCGAGGATCACGTCGTACGGGCCGTGTGCGTTTGCGTCGGCAGGCTGGACGGCAGTCGCGCCGAAGGTTTCGAGGGCCGCCTGCAGTCGATATGTACGCACGCTCGCGACAACCTCGGCGCCGGCTGCGAGGGCGAGCTGAACTCCGGCGACCCCCACCCCACCCGCCGCTCCGTTTACGAGGACACGTTGTCCGGGCTCGAGCGCGCACTGGGTGAAAAGGGCGTCGTGCGCGACCGTGAAGGCCTCGGGGAAGCCGCCTGCCTCCGGCGACGGGAGCATCTCTGGCACCCGGAGCGCCGTAAGTTCGTGTACGAGCGCCAGCTCGGCCTGTGCTCCGCCGCCGACCACCGCCATGACTCTGTCCCCGATCGCGAAGCGCTCCACGCCTGGGCCGGTCGAGGTGACGACTCCCGCCAGCTCGAGCCCTGGGATGTCAGCGGGGGCTCCCGCTGGGGCCGGGTACAGTCCGGCGCGCTGCAACAAGTCGGCCCCGTTCAAGCCGGCGGCTTGGACGCTCACCAGCAACTCGCCGTCTCCCGGGATCGGGTCGGGCCGCTCCCGTACCAAGACCGACCCGGATTCGACTACGACCGCGCGCACATCCGCAAGCGTACGCAGGGCGGCCGCAAGATCGTGACAGCGACGCTTGGACGAGGCGCGCGGCGCCCCAAAAGCTCAGAGCGTCAGGGCATCCCGGCGCCGTACGCGCCAGGTGGGATTGGCGTGTCCATCACGTTGGTCCCGGTCTCCTCTGCTTGCACGACCATGCCGTTACCGATGTACATGACCACGTGGTAGAGGAGGTAGGCGTTCCCGTAGAAGATGAGGTCACCGGGCTCGAGGTCGGACATCGAAACATGCTGGACCTCGTAGTACTGCTCAGTCGCCCCATGCGCCAGGGACACGCCCGCCTGTGCCCATGCCCACATCGTGAGCCCCGAGCAGTCGAAGCCGACGCCAGGCGTCGCCCCTCCCCAGACATAGGGAACTCCGAGCTGGCTCTGGGCCGCGTTCACGGCTATCTGGCCGGCGTTGCTCCCTCCGCCTGTCGCGGGGGGACCCGATGAGGGCGGGGGTTGCTGGGAGGCGGCCTGCTGCGCTGCCTTCGCCAGGGCGGCCTGGTAGGCGGCCTCGCTGGCTTCCTGCGCTGCTTCTACAGCTGCCGCGAGCTGGCCCTTCACGTTGGCTTCCTCGTTGTTCAGTTGATTCGTGAGGGCCACGGCCTGAGTGAGGTCGTTGGAGATAGTTCTTTCGCTGGCTTTGGCAAGTTGTTCGGTGTGGTCGAGCTTGGCTCGCTCTATGGACAAGGAGCGCTGGTTGATCAGCACTGTTGTCTCGGACTCGTTCAGGTTGCCCGAGGCGGCTTGAATGTAAACCTGCTGCATGCCGGCGGTCTGCTGGCTGCCGCTGAAGAGGACGGACAAGCTCTGGGACTCGCCTCCAGTCACGTAGTCCTCGATGGCGACCTCGCGAAGGTGCGCCCGATCCTGGGCCAGCGCCTCCTGGGTGTGCCCAATGGCGTGGTCTGTGCCGACGAGCTGGCGATTTAGGGACGCGACTCGAAGTTGGGCCTGGTGATAGGTCTCATTGAGGATCGTGAGCTTGATCTGAGCTGCCTGGATCTCGGCGGCGATGAACTGTGCGCGCTGCTGAAGAGTCGCGATTGGCTCAGCGCCGGCGGGCGAATTCGCGAGCACAAAAGGAGTGCCGACACCTGCCAGCAGCGAAGCGGAGAGCAGCACTGACGCGACTAAGCGCCGATTTCGCCTCTTCGGCTCATCTGGTGCGGCGACCGGGCTTTGTGTGGCCTCAGTCTCGAGGCCTCCAACAGCGAGTCTCACAGTGGCGGCAACCTAATCGGCTCGGCACGCCATCGCAAGCACGGTGGGCCTCATCTGCGATGCAGGCGCTTTTCGAGCAAAATCAGGACATGACAGTGTCGTTACGAGATCTCGGCCCGCTTTGAGCCCGTTACACAGGCTTCTGCGAAGGGTAGGTTCAGCTTATGGCAGACGTGGGAGCTTCAAATGACGCAGGTGCCTCCACCTTCGAATTCCGCCTCGAGCACGATTCGATGGGGGATGTCCGCGTGCCCAAGCAGGCGCGGTGGGGCGCGCAAACCCAGCGTGCGGTAGAGAACTTCCCGATTTCGGGACGCAGGGTGGATCGAGCGCTCCTCACCGCCATGGCGATGATCAAGAGCGCCGCCGCGGTCGTGAATGCCGAGATGGGGACTATCGACGCGGTGGTTGCGGGCGCAATCAAAGACGCAGCCGATCAGGTGGCGGCTGGGCTCCATTTCGACGAGTTCCCCGTCGACGTGTTCCAGACCGGATCAGGCACGTCGACGAACATGAACATGAACGAAGTCATCGCCAATCTTGCCGGCGAGAGGCTCGGGAGAGAGATCCGTCCCAATGACGAACCCAACGCCTCCCAGTCGTCGAACGACGTGTTCCCGTCTGCGATCCACTTGGCGGCGGCCCGCGGGATCGTTGAGGACCTGATCCCCGCCCTGCGTCATTTGGCATCCGAGCTGCAGGCGAAGCAGGGGGAGTTCGCCCTCGTCGTGAAGTCGGGCCGCACCCACCTCATGGACGCGACACCTGTGACCCTTGGCCAGGAGTTCGGAGGCTACGCAGCGGCCGTCGAGCATGGGGTGGAGCGCCTCGAAACTGTGCTTCCCCGTGTGGCCGAGCTGCCCCTCGGCGGGACCGCGGTGGGCACGGGCCTGAACGCGAAGAAGGGCTTCGCACAAAGGGTTATCGAGCGCGTCGCGTCGTTGACCGGACTGCCCCTGACCGAGGCCCGCGACCACTTCGAGGCTCAAGGTGCTCGAGACGCCCTGGTGGAGGCTTCCGGAGCCTGCCGGACGGTCGCCATTTCGCTGTACAAGATCGCGAACGATCTCCGATGGATGTCCTCGGGCCCCCGGTGTGGTCTCGGCGAGATCCATCTGCCGGATCTGCAGCCGGGCTCCTCGATCATGCCGGGAAAGGTGAATCCGGTCGTGCCCGAGGCGGTCTGCCAGGTCGTCACCCAGGTTGTCGGCAACGACTCCGCCGTCGCTTTTGGTGCAGCCGCCGGCAATTTCGAACTGAACGTCATGTTGCCGGTGATAGGCAGCAACCTCCTGCAGTCCATTCGCCTGCTTTCGACGGTGAGTCGGGCCCTGGCGGACAAGTGCGTGGGCGGGATCGTCGCCGACGAGGAACGCTGCAGAAGTTACGCACTGTCCACTCCGTCGATAGCCACCGCGCTCAACCCGTACATCGGCTACGAACAGGCCGCCAAGGTTGTGAAGACCGCGCTCGCCGAGGGGAAGGACCTGCGAACCGTCGTACTCGAAATGGGGCTCCTCGGCGAGGAGGAGGTCGACCGGGCACTGGACGTGTTGGCTATGACAAGAGGCGGAGTCGTCGGCTGAGCATGGCCGGCGGAATACCCCTTGGCCTCGAGCTTTGCAGCCCGCGTCGCCGAGGCGTGACGTCTGGGCCGGTGCCCTCCGGCCTCCCGGGCAAGAGCTGTGACACGGGAGTAACTTCGCCGCCATGGGGTCGAGGATCGAGTTCGCCAGCAACGGTTCGACGGGCGTCGGATACCTAGCCTCACCCACTCGAGGCACCGGACCAGGCGTCGTGGTTATCCAGGAGTGGTGGGGGCTGGTCGACCACGTCACCGACGTATGCGATCGCTTCGCCAAAGAGGGCTTTGTGGCGCTCGCGCCTGATCTCTATCACGGTCTGAAGACCACCAACCCCGATGAGGCCGGTGAGCTCATGATGGCGCTTGACCTGGACGGGGCGGCAAAGGACATGAGCGGCGCCGTGGACGAGGTTGCGAAGCGCTCGAGTGGTCGCGGAATTGGCGTGGTCGGGTTCTGCATGGGTGGCGGCCTGGCGCTCATGCTCGCATCCGAGCGCCCGGACAAAGTGCGAGCGGCGGTCCCCTTCTATGGAGTCATTCCATGGGAGGGTGTGCAGGTTGATTACCAGGCGCTCACCGGCGCGGTGCTGGGGCACTTCGCCGGTCGTGACGAGTCCGCGACTTATGAGGACGCGCAGACCCTTGTTCGCAGGCTGCAGGAGGCGGGCAACGGCGACGTGGATGTCCACATCTATCCGGAGACCGATCACGCCTTCTTCAACGACACCCGCCCGGAGGTTCACGACCCCGGGGCCTCAGCGCTCGCCTGGCAAAGAACCATCGAGTTTCTCCGCTCGCGCACAGGCTGACGGCCGGGCGGCGGTGGGCGCCGCCGGGTCATGAGGCGATGCTGGACACCGTTCCCGCCCGCCAGGCAAGGCGCAGCGCCACTCTCCTTCCCATTCGCGTACCGGTCGGACCGCTCGCGTCGCTCAAGAGCGCGGGTGCAGGGCACGTTCCGAGTGAGATATCGCCCTTGCGCAGTTGGAGGCGACAGCGCTGAAGCTCAGATCAGCTGACGAGACCCGCGGAGCTTGGCCCCGCCTCGCTTTCGTCGGCGTCGTCGGTTTGGCAGTCGCCCTGCTGATTCTTGGCTTGATCGAACTGGCCAAGGCGCACGTCAGGATCGACGAGACCGCCACACGCTTGCAGGCGACCACCTCCGGGACCATGCAGACGAGCGAGGACGGCGGCAATATGGTCGCTTACGGCCTGCTCGTCGGTTGCCCTGTGACCCTGTTCGGGTCTTGGCGGTCGGTGGTGCGCTTCCCGCGGCCGGCGCCGTCCCGCTCTCTGACCCGTTGCCCCGGATCTACCAGGAGCGGTATCTCGTCAGTTGCCTGCCATCTTCGGTGCTCCCTTCTGCAGCCGGACTTGAGCAGGCCTGCCGGCCCAAGGTCACGGCTTGCCAAATGAGCGTCGCGGTGCCGCGCTGGGCTTGTGGCCCGGTACTGCCGATGCTGCCTGACGATCGTGCCCGCAATTCTCTGATCGGACGGGGTCGACCCGGGCTACCGTTGGCCTCGTGCGAGTGACGATGATGCTTTGTGACGCGGCACAAGTGGCGGACGGCAAGCTCTACATTCTCGGGGGCGGCTGGAGTCTCGTCGGACCGGACCCCATGCCGTCCGCGGTTGCCATCAAAGTCGACGTGGGATGGCACGAAACCGGACGTCCACACCACTGGGAGCTGTTCTTGGTGGACGAGGACGGTCGTCCTGTAGTCGTCGAAAGCCCCGACGGGCCGCAGCCGATCGAGGTTCGAGGTGACTTCGAGGTAGCCCGACCCGAGGGCATACCTGAGGGCAGCCCGGTTGATGTCGCCGTCGCCGTCAACTTCAGCCCGCTCCCGCTGGCGCACAGCACGCGCTTCAACTGGCGCCTCACCATCGACGGCGAGAGCGAGAACGACTGGGAGCTCGCCTTTTCGACCAGGCCGCCACGGGAGCCGCCCACCGAGTGAGCACGCCGCGGCGCCGCTTGGTCCTCTAGCCTCCTCGCATTAACCTGCCGTCCAGGTCCGCCGGACAGCACTTCCGGGATCGGTGAAAGGAGAGCGACCGTTGACGAAAGTGGAGTCATCCAAGCTGATCACGGACGTCGTGATCGTGAGCCCGGACGTACACGGTGACGCCAGGGGGCGCTTCATCGAGACCTACAGGCGGAACTGGTTCCCGCTCGGGCGTGAGATGGTCCAGGGCAACCGCTCAGATCGCCAGAAGGGAGCCCTCGTAGGGCTCCACTATCACTTCCACCAGGCGGACTACTGGTACGTGACGCGCGGCCGGGCCCGGGTGGTCCTGCACGATCTCCGGATTGGGTCGCCGACCGAGGGCGCGACGCAGGTTCTCGAGATCGGCGAGCATGACGACCGCGGCGTGTTCATCCCCCCGGGTGTCGGGCACGGATTTGCAGCTGTCACTGACCTGACCCTGACGTATCTCGTGGACTCCTACTTCAATCCCCTCGACGAGCTGGGGGTCGCCTGGGACGATCCTGAGCTCGGGGCGGACTGGGGTATGGCCGACCCGGTCGTGTCGGCGCGCGACCGCGCCAACCCTCGTCGGGCGGAGATACCCGACCACCTTCGCCCGCGTTACGGGCTGAGGACCTGATCGGCGGTCGGGTTCCCGGCCCGCGGTGCCATGGTCGCGGCATTCGGCTTGAATGGGAGCGTGCGTAGCCAGTTGCGGAGCTGGGTGCAATGATCCCTCTCGCAATAGTTGGCGTCGCTGTGCTCGTCACTCTCGCGGTCGTGTGGGCCAGGGCCGGGGCGGCCAGATCTGCGAGCAAGTCCGTCGAGACCTACGAGCGCGGCCTCGGAGCCCTTGGAGATGTCACCAAGCGGACCGAGAGCACCGGATTCCGCATGCTTCCCCACGACGAGGCTGGGCGACCTCACGTCGCTACGCCCATCGACGAGACAGTTGACGACGCACCGGCTCGACCGGGGGAATACCGCCCGAAGGGTCAGGGTCCCTTGGCCGCCCCGCCGTTGCCGCCGGCGGGCGAGCCCGCGTTCAGGGTATCGGGCCCAGTTCGTCCGGCTGCGAGCGCATCGTCGAGAGCCGGAGGCGCAGGAGGTCAGGCAGACGACGGCCTCGCGGATGACGTAGCTCCGAGGCCCCCCGATTCTGCGGCGATGGGCTGGTTCCCGGGTGCTCGTGGTCGGGTGCCTGGCTCGGGCCGAGCCGGCAAGCGCTACGGGACCTACCGCTCGTCGTCGGACCGTCGTCGCCAAGTGCTTACGCGCCGAGCCGCGACCGGTGTCGTGGCGGGGGTGGCCATCCTCGCCATCGCCGGCGCCGCCATCGCCCTCAGCAACAACGGTGGCCGTCACGCGGCGTCGTCGTCGACGACGACGACTGTCCACCGCGGTGGCGGCGGGCGATCGTCGACGACGACCACCACCACGACACTGCCGACGGTCCTCAAACCGACCTCCGTATCCCCGACCGAGGTCGCCTTCACGGTGCCGTCAGCCAGTTACACCCTGACGCTCAACGCCACCACAGGATCCTGCTGGGTCGGAGTCGAGAAGAGCTCGGCGGGGCCCTGGCTCTGGATGCAGACCTTGGCGCCCGGGCAGTCAGCCACCTACAAGGGTTCGGGTGCGCTGGTTGTGGCGATCGGCGCCCCGGCCTACGCCGGGCTGAGCGTCAACGGGATCGTGGCCCAGCTCCCGAGTGGTGCGACACAGCCCTATGACGTCGACTTGAGCCCCGCCGCGGGCTGAGATGATCCCTCCGCCTCACGGCCAGGCAAAGCTTCAGCACCGGCGGCTTCGAGCACGAAGGCGAGTTCGAACGCCCAGTCCTTCCAGGCCTGGTAGCGGCCGGAGGGGCCGTGGTGGCCTGAGTCACGCTCCATTTTGAGAAGAATGCGGCTCGCGTTGTCCGCGTGCGCCGATCGGAGCTTTTGCACCCATTTGACGGGTTCGGCGTAGGAAACCCTCGGGTCGTTCATGCCGCTCGTCACGAGCATCTTCGGGTAACGAACCGGTCGGACGTTGTCGTAGGGGGAGTACGACTTCATGCGCCAGTAGGCGTCCTCGTCCCCGGCCGGGTCGCCCCACTCCTCCCTCTCGGTCACCGTCAAGGGGAGGTCTTCGTCCAGCATCGTCGTCAGGCAGTCGACGAACGGCACTCCGGCGACGGCCGCCGCGAACAGCTCCGGGGCAAGGTTCACTGACGCTCCCACCAAGAGCCCACCGGCGCTCGCGCCCATGGCGACGAGCTGATCGGGCGAGGTGAGGCCTTCACTCACGAGGAAGCGGGCGCAGGCGACAAAGTCCTCGAAGGTGTGTTGTTTGTGCTCGAGCTTCCCGTCGAGGTACCAGCTGCGGGACATCTCCTCGCCCCCGCGCACGTGGGCGATCGCGTAGCAGCCCCCGCGGTCGAGCAACGGCAGGATCGAGTGGTCGACCGTGAACACCGGGTCGGTGCTGATCCCGTACGACCCGTAACCGTAGAGGAGCACAGGGCCTGGGCGAGCGGGTCGGTCGGCCCGATAGGCGAGGCTTATCGGCACCGAAGTCCCGTCTTTCGAAGTCGCCCAGCGCCGCTCGGTGCGGTACAAGCCGGCATCGTAATTGGGGACGTGCCGCTGCCAAATCACTTCTGAGGTCCCGTGGTCGAGGTCGTGGCTATGGATGGCGATGGGGCTCACGAGCGAAGTGGACGCGTACCGCACGCAACGGGCGTCGAAGTCGAGATTCTCGGCCAGGAAGACCGCGCCGGCGTCCTCCGGCGGGGCGATGACGATTTCGGCACCACCGGCGAGATCAACGAGCCGGACGGCGGTCGAGGCATGACCACGCTCGTGCAACAGCACGAATCCCTTGATGACGTCCATCGCCTCGAGGCGGACGTCGTCGCGCTGCGCTACGAGCGGACGCCAGTGGCTGCGGTCGGGAGTGACGGCGGGCGACCGATAAAGGGCGAAGTTCTCGGCGCTGTCGTTGGTGAGAACGAGGATCTCGTCACCGTGGTGCTCGACCGAATACTCGACGCCCTGCCTTCGTGCCTCGACCAGGCGGGGGAGTCCGTCCGGGTCCGTGGCGTCGAGGAGGCGGACCTCCGAAGTCGTGTTGCTCTCGGCGACGAGCACTATTAGCGCGCCGTCCTTCGTGCTCTCGACTCCGAGGAAGTAGTGCTCGTCCGGCTCCTCTAGGATGCAGACGTCCTGGCCCGGTTCCGTCCCGAGTTGGTGGCGCCATATCTGGTAGGGGCGCATCGAATCGTCGGGGCGAGTGAAGAACAGCCTCGAGTTGTCGGCCGAGAAGGCCAGCCCATACGACGCGTTCTCGATCATGTCGTCGAGGTCGCCGTTTGTCGTGAGATCCCGGATCCGAATCGTGAAACGCTCCGCGCCGCTCGTGTCCGTCGAATAGGCGAGCAGCCTCTGGTCCGGACTGAGTTCGGCGTCACCGATCTCGAGGTGGTCGTGTCCGACGGCGAGCACGTTTAGGTCGAGCACGATCTGCTCGAAGCTGTCGGCCGGCGCCGTCGGGCTCACGCCGGCCGGCGGGTCCCTCGGCGGAGGCGGCGCATCGGCGGCACGACGACACTGGATCGGGTACTCGAGACCCTCGACGGTCCGCGAGTAGTAGGCCCACCGGCCTTTCGGGGCCGGGAGCGAGACGTCGGTCAGCTGGACGCGGCCGATGACCTCGCCATAGACGGCCTCGACGAGCGGCCCAAGATCTGCTGTCGCCGCCTTCAAGAACCCGGCCTCAGCGTCCAGCACCTCGACGAGGGCCGGGTCGTCGCGGTCCGAGAGCCAGTACCAATCATCGACACGGTCGTCACCGTGGGCGCTCAGCACTGTGGGACGGCGTTCTGCGATGGGCGGGATGGGCTTATTGGGCACGATCCGGAGCATGCCACGTCCGATGGGTCCTAGTCCTTACGGGCGACGCCTCGCCAAGCTCACCGGAGCCGGCGGACATGGAGGGGAGGGGTGTGCCCGGGAGTGGGGAGTTGTTACTATGTACATAGGAGAAACTCCCCCGAGAGGAACACCCGATGACTGTCACGGAACTCGATTTCGGCAAGTACCAGCTCGGCTGGAGCGACGTCGAGGACTACGTCTTCAAGCCCCGCAAGGGGCTATCGGAGGAGATCGTCCGCGAGATGTCGGCGATGAAAGGCGAGCCAGCCTGGATGCTCGAGTTCCGGCTGTCGTCCCTCCATCGCTTCGAACGCAAGCCCATGGTGCGCTGGTTCGCGGAGAAGATGCCTGACCTCGACTTCGACGACATCTACTACTACATCAAGCCGACCGACACCCAGGTGAACGACTGGGACAAGCTGCCCGAGAACGTGAAGAACACCTGGGACAAGCTCGGCATCCCTCAGGCCGAGCGCAAGTACCTGGCCGGGGTGACAGCCCAATACGAGTCGGAGGTCGTATACCACCGCAACCGGGAGGACCTCGCCGGGCTGGGCGTGCTCTTCACCGACATGGACACCGCCATCCGCGAATACCCCGACATCGTTCGCAAGTGGTTCGGCAAGATCATCCCGCCGGGCGACAACAAATTCGCGGCCCTCAACTCGGCGGTTTGGTCAGGCGGCTCGTTCATCTACGTCCCACCAGGCGTGACGGTTGACATGCCGCTCCAGGCGTACTTCAGGATCAACGCCGAGAACATGGGGCAATTCGAGCGGACGCTGATCATCGCGGACGAAGGCGCCCAGGTTCACTACGTCGAGGGCTGCTCGGCGCCCGTGTACTCCTCGGACTCGCTCCACTCGGCTGTCGTCGAGCTGGTGGCACTGCCCGGCAGCCGGATCACCTACACGACGATCCAGAACTGGTCCACGAACGTCTACAACCTCGTCACCAAGCGTGCCCGTGCCGAAGCCGAGGCCCATGTCGAGTGGATCGACGGAAATATCGGCTCCAGGCTGACGATGAAGTACCCGTCCGTGTACCTGATGGGGCCCAAGGCGTCGGGCGAGGTGCTTTCTGTCGCCTATGCCGGTGCGGGTCAGATTCTCGACACAGGGGCGAAGATGTTCCACTGCGCGCCCGAGACCAGCTCGACGATCGTGTCGAAGTCGATCTCGAAGGACGGCGGCTTGGCGGCCTACCGGGGCAAGGTGCATGTCGACGAGGGCGCCCGGAGGTCGAAGTCTTTCGTGCGCTGCGATGCGCTGATCCTCGACGAGGAATCGATCTCGGAGACGAAGCCCTATATGGAGGTCTGCGAGTGCGACGCCGAGATCGGCCACGAGGCGACCGTGTCCAAGATCGGAGATGACCAGCTCTTCTACCTGATGAGCCGGGGCCTTAGCGAGACCCAGGCGATGGGCATGATCGTGAACGGCTTCATCGAGCCGATCACGCGCACTTTGCCTATGGAGTACGCCGTCGAATGGAGCCGCCTCATCGAGCTGCAGATGGACGGTTCCGTCGGATGAGTTCTTACCGGGACGAGATCCCGGGCGGGCCCCACTTTGCTCGCCGGGTTTCCCGGCCGCGCCGCAGCTAGCGTCACTCCCATGCCGATGCGGGAGGACTGCCGCCACTTCCAGAGCCGGACCTACGCGAGCGGGGAGGTGGCGAGGTTCTGCGTGCTCGACATGGCGCCGGACGCTCCCTGGAGCTGCCCGGAGAACTGCCCGGTGTACGAGCGTCGCCTCGCGGACGCGGGCTGGTCGCACGGCAAGCTCACCGAACCGGCGCTCGAGAACGAGCCGACCGGCGTGCCCGCTGCCGACGCGGCCGATCTGCTCGAGAATGCCGAGGAGATCGTGTCCGCGGTGGCGCCCGAGGCTGTCGCCGAGGCGCGCAAGCGAGAGCGCAAAGAGGAGCGGCGATCGGGGGCCAAGGGCCTTGGCGGTTCGCGCGCCTGGTTCAAGCGCAAGAGTCCCCCGCCCCCGAGGTGACGGGCGACCGGTAATCTCCTGACTTGATCACGATGCAGCTACCCGCCTGTTTCTCCGTTGACCGAGCGCGCAGTCTCGGTGGTCCTGAGTGGATGGTCGCGCGGCGCTTGCAGGCCCTGGAGCGGCTGCTCGCCAGCCCGCCGCCGGGAGTCGATGAGGATCTCTGGCGCTACAGCCGGATTTCGGAGCTCGAGCTCGGACGATATGAGCCGAGCGGGACGGGCTCAGCCGCTGGGTCGCCTCCCATGCCCGCCGCCGAGGAATGGCCCCAGTCCACAGAGCTTCTGGGGCATGTGGGCGAGCGGTCTGGGCTCGCCGTGGTCGTCGACGGCGTGGTTGCCTCGGTCGAGCTGTCTGAGCCCGCAAAGGCGGCCGGGACCACGTTCGGGAGCGTTCTTGAGTTTTCCCGTGACGCGGGTGTGCTTGACAAGGTGGCGAGGCTCAACGCCTTGACTGGCAAGGAGGAGCACGCGCCCGACGTGTTCGATCATCTCGCCGATGCGTTCCTTAGTGACGCGAGCGTGCTCATCGTGCCCGCCAGGGCACGAGTTGCGCACCCGATCGTCATCGTGCACTTCTTGGGAGCGCGCGAGGGTGCCGAGTTCGCACAAGCCTGCTTTCCGCGGACGGTGATCGAACTCGGCGAGGCAGCCGAGGCGACGGTGATCGAGTTGTTCGTTTCGCGCGACGGTGAGCTGTTCGTAGCGCCCGCGGTCGATATCGCGGTCGGCGACGCCGCCGTCCTCTCGTACTGCGCCATCCAGCAGCTGGGAGCTGGGGCTTGGCAGATCGGGCACCAGCGGATCCGCTCCGGCCGCGATTCGACCATACGCACCTTCACCGCATCGCTCGGCGCCGAGTACGCGCGTTTTCGGACCGAGTCGGTTCTCGCTGGGCAAGGAGGCAGCGCGGAGCTGCTGGCCGCCTACTTCGGCGACGGGACCCAGACCCATGACTTCCGCACCCTCCAGGAGCACGCCGCGCCCCGCACCCGAAGCGATCTCGTCTTCAAAGGCGCAGTCGGAGGAAGCGCGCGGTCGGTCTACTCGGGGCTCATAAGGATGAGGCACGGGGCCAAGGGGGCCGACGCCTTCCAGACGAACCGGAACCTCGTGCTGAGCGAGGGAGCGCACGCGGATTCCGTCCCGAATCTCGATATCGAGGAGAACGACGTCCGGTGCTCGCACGCTTCAGCTGTCGGGCAGATCGACCGGGAGCAGCTCTTCTACCTCGAGTCACGAGGCATCCCGTCCGCGACCGCGGGGCGATTGATACTGCTCGGATTCTTCGAAGACCTCTGGTCCCGCATCGTGGCGCCAGGCATCCGGGCACATCTTCAGGCCGCGGTCTCGGCAAGGCTGGAGGGTGTCACCGGTGGGAACTGATCGCGTGAGGGTGCGGCTTTGCTCCGCGGACGAGCTCGACCTTGGTCAGCTCCGCCGCTTCGAAGTCGACGGTGAGCCGATCGTGCTCGTTCGCTGCAACTCGGGATTCCGGGCGCTCGTTGACGTGTGCAGCCACGAGGATTACCCGCTCTCGGAAGGTGAGGCTTTCGCCGAAACCTGCGAGATCGAGTGCATGCGGCACGGGAGCGCGTTCTCGCTCCTCGACGGCTCGCCGCAGAACCTGCCTGCTACCAGGCCCGTCAGAGTCGTGCCGATCGAGGTGGACTCCGGTGAAGTCTTCGCGGTGATCGCATGACCGGGAGCGTGCTCAAGATCTCGGGGCTTCACGCCGGCGTCGACTCCCGGGAGATACTGCGCGGGATCGACCTTGAGGTGCGCAGCGGGGAGATACACGCGGTCATGGGCCCGAACGGGTCGGGCAAGAGCACACTCGCCCACGTCCTAATGGGGCGTCCCGGTTACGAGGTGTTGAGCGGGAGCGTGACCCTCGACGGCGTGGAACTTCTCGGCCTCGCCCCGGTCGCGCGGGCACAAGCGGGGCTCTTCCTCACGTTCCAATACCCCATCGAAGTGCCGGGGGTCCCCCTAGCATCAGCCCTCGCGGAGTCGCTCCTCGCCTCGGGACGCTCAAAAGAGGCCGAGCCGGATGCTCTTAGAGTCCGGCTTGCTGAGGAGGCGGCTGAACTCGGGATCCTGCCGGAGATCCTTGCGCGTCCCATGAACGTTGATCTGTCCGGCGGTGAGGCCAAGCGCAACGAGACGCTTCAGCTGGCGGTGCTCAGACCCCGGATCGCGATCCTGGACGAGATCGACTCCGGGCTCGACGTCGACGCGCTCGGCCAAGTGGCCAGGCGCATCGAGCGCGCCACCCGGGAAGAGGATCCACCGCTCGGAGTGATCGCCATCACCCACTACCGCCGCCTGCTCGAGGAGTTGCCCGCCCAGTACGTGCACGTCCTTTCGGAGGGCCGGATCGCCGCCAGCGGCGGACCGGAACTCGCCGAGGAACTCGAGCGGACCGGTTACGCCGCCTATCGGGAGGACCCCGCCTCGTCGGAGCCGACGGGACCTGGCGTGGGCGCCATCGGCGATCCCGGGCGAGGCCGCAGCACCACCAGGGGCTGACCGCCGAGCAGCTAGGGAACGGCCGTGGTTTTGTCTGGCTGACAGTCGACGGCGCGGACCCGGGCTTGATACCTGCCATTTATGAGACCGCCGGGTTCCCACCGCGCCGGATCCCGGCCGCACGGGGCTGGCACGTACGATGGCTGCGTGGACAGCTCAGCACGCAGGGCTCGCCTCACGCGGCTTGTCCGCAATGCCGTCCGCGATCTGTTCGACCAGTCCCAGTCCTTCGGCAGGCTCGCGCTCGTACACACGATCTTCTCGGTGGGCTCGACTTTTGTGACGATCTCCCTTGCGGGGACCTTGTTCTTCACGATCTCGCCCGAGGCGGCCAAGAGCCGGGTCGTGCTCTATCTGCTGCTCACGATCACACCGTTCGCCGTTGTGGCGCCCATCCTCGGCCCGCTGCTCGACCGCGCCAGTTATGCGAGGCGCGTCTCCATGGCGATCGCCTCGGCCGGCAGCGCGGCTCTCGTGCTCATGATGGCCGGCGATATCAAGGGACTGCTCCTGTTTCCGGAGGCCTTCGGCATCCTCGTCCTCTCCAAGTTGTATCTCGTTGCCAAGGCGGCCTTAGTCCCGTCGATGACCGAGAGCGATGACGACCTCGCGAGTGCTAACGCGAAGCTGGCGGTCCTCGCTTCCCTGGGGGGCTTCGTGGCGGCTCCCATCGCCGTCGGCGCCTTGCAGTTGGGTGCGCCCTGGGTGCTCCGGCTCGGATTCCTCGTGTTCGCGGCGGGGTGCTGGGCGGCGTTGCGTTTGCCGAAGAGCGTCGACGCGGCGCGCTCTCGAGGCCCCCAGGCTCTCCAAGACGAGCATCTTCAAGGCGGCTCTCCCGTTCCTGGCGAGGAGAAGGGTCCCGGTCGAGCCGGCGCGCTCATCTACGAGCGGGAGGCTCCGACGAGCCACGAGCGTCGGGAGCGCATAAACGTCGCCCGGGAGCGGAAGCGGCTCGGCCTGCCTGTATACGTCCCAGAGGTCGTGCTCGGGCTGGCGGCGATGTCAGTGATCAGAGGCGCGGTCGGTTTCCTGGCCTTTTTCCTGGCGTTTGCGCTGAGGGACTTGCACGCCGCGACATGGTGGTTCGGCTTCGTACTCCTGACGAGCGCCATAGGCTCGCTCTGCGGGTCGCTCGTCGTGCCCCCACTGCGCAAGTACCTGTCCGAGCAGCAGATGATCCTGTATTCGCTGATGCTCTCCGCGCTGCTGGCCATCATCGTGGCGGTGTTAGGCACGTTGTGGGCTCAGTCGCTGCTCACCTTCGCGATCGGCTTCGCGACGACGTCGGCGAAGCCGGCGTTCGACTCGATCGTGCAGCGGAACGTCCATCCGGCCCAACTGGGGCGCGCCTTTGCCAGGTTCGAGACACAGCTGCAGCTCGTGTGGGTTGTGTGCGCGCTGCTCGCGGTCGTCGTCGGCTTCTCCCTTCAGGCGGGCGACGTCTTGATAGGCGTCACCTGCGCTGTCGCCGCCGGATTCCACGTCTCGATGCGTCGGGCCGTGATCCACAGCGGTACGCCCCGGGGCCGCACGGGGGGAAGCGCGGCGCCGCCGACGCCCGCGAGCTGATCACCTAAGGCGCCGACCGGCGCCCAGACGAACGCCGACTTGTCAGGCCCGGGTGACTTCCCGGGCAGGCGGCTCTAGGCCGCCCGGTGCAGCAGTCAGCCGAGGCGCTTCTTGAGCCCCTCGAGTTGGTCGGCGATGGGCCCAGGCAACCGATCTGCGAACCGGGCGAAGTAATCGGCGATGGCGGGCAGCTCCGCCCGCCACTCGCCCCGGTCGACCCGGAGCAACTCCGCCATGTCCTCTGGGGAGATCTTGAGCCCCCGGGTGTCGATAGCGCCGGGCGCAGGCAGGTAGCCGATCGGTGTTTCGACCGCCTCGGCGCGGCCCGCGCAGCGCTCGAAGATCCATTCGAGCACGCGGGAGTTCTCGCCGTAGCCGGGCCACAGCCAGCGACCGTCGGGAGCCTTCCGGAACCAGTTGACGTAGAAGATCCGGGGCAGCTTGGACTCCTCCATCCGGTCCCGGAACGACAGCCAGTGTCCCCAGTAGTCGGCCATGTTGTAACCGCAGAACGGCAGCATCGCGAACGGATCGCGCCTCAGCTCTCCGACGGCCCCGGTGGCAGCGGCAGTTGTCTCCGAAGCCATGATCGAGCCCAGGAAGACGCCGTGGGCCCAGTCGAACGCCTCGTGCACGAGCGGCACCACCGAAGCCCGCCTGCCTCCGAAGAGCACCGCCGAGATGGGCACGCCGTTCGGGTCCTCCCATTCGGCGGCGATGGCCGGGTCCTGGCTGGCGGGGGCGGTGAAGCGCGAATTCGGGTGTGCCGCCGGGGTCGAGGTCTCCGGGGTCCACTCGTTGCCGCGCCAGTCGGTCAAGCGGGCGGGTGGCTTCGGGCTCATGCCCTCCCACCAGACGTCCCCGTCCTCGGTGAGAGCGGTGTTGGTGAAGATGCTGTTGGCTGTGAGCGTCAGCATGGCGTTGGGGTTGGTCTCGGTGTTGGTGCCCGGCGCGACCCCGAAGAATCCGGCCTCCGGGTTGATCGCCCGCAGGGATCCGTCCGGCCTGAGCTTCATCCAGCAGATGTCGTCGCCGATCGTCTCCACCTTCCAGCCCGGTACGGTCGGCACGAGCATGGCGAGATTCGTCTTGCCGCAGGCCGATGGGAATGCGGCCGCCACGTAACGGATCTCCCCGCCAGGCGACGTGAGCTTCAAGATGAGCATGTGCTCTGCGAGCCAGCCCTCGTCGCGGGCGATCACCGACGCGATCCGAAGGGCGAGGCACTTCTTGCCCAGCAGGGCGTTACCGCCGTAGCCGGAGCCGTACGACCAGATCTCACGCGTCTCGGGGAAGTGGGTGATGTAGATGTGCTCCGGATTGCACGGCCAGGCCACGTCTTGCTGTCCGGGTTCGAGAGGGGCGCCGACGGAGTGCAAACAGGGCACGAAGTCGCCATCGTCGCCGATGACCTCGAGCGCTCCAGTTCCCATCCTCGTCATGATGCGCATGTTCACCACGACGTACGGCGAGTCGGTGACCTCGACGCCGACATGTGCGATCGGGGAGCCGAGCGGTCCCATCGAGAAGGGCACCACGTACATAGTCCGGCCCCGCATGGCTCCGCGGAACAGCTCGGTGAGCGTCACCCGCATTTCGTCCGGGTCGACCCAGTTGTTGGTCGGGCCCGCGTCCACGGGATCTTTCGGGCAGACGAAAGTCCGGCTCTCAACTCGGGCTACGTCGGCGGGGTCGGAGTGGGCCCAGTAGCTGTTCGGGCGCTTTGCCTCGGAGAGCCTTGTGAATGCACCCTGGTCCACGAGCAGCTGGCAGAGCCGGTCGTACTCCTCCGCCGATCCGTCGCACCACTCGACCCGATCAGGTTGGGTGAGCCCGGCTACTTCGTCGATCCAGTCAAGGAGCTTGCGGTTTCGGGTCTCAGGCATTGGCCGATAGTACGCGCCAGGGCGTTGCTCCCCCAAGGAATCGGGCACCACCTCGCCGGAAATTCACACGACCGGTCCCGGATGTAACGTCCCGGTTCGTGCCAGGTGCCGACGGCGAGCGTGCCGCCATAGAGAGGATCCGTATCGCCCTGCCGCAGGCGCCCGATGATGAGACCTGGATCGGGGACGACGCCGCCGTTGTGCCCGGTCCGGGTGCCGGGTCGCTTTTGCTGGCGGCGGACACCGTCGTCGAGGGAGTGCACTTCGATCTGGACCTGGTCGAGGCCTCAGACGTCGGGTGGAAGGTGCTGGCCGTCAACGTGAGCGACATCGCCGCCATGGGCGGGACGCCGCTTCATGCGCTCGTGACCATCGTGGGGGCGAGCAACTCGGTGATCGACGGGCTCGTCTCGGGTCTGGCGGAGGCCTGTTCCACCTACGACTGCGCTGTCGTCGGCGGCGACCTCTCCTCGGGCCCGCTGCTCGTCGTGACGGTCGCAATCACAGGCACTACCGGAGGCGGAAGAGCCGTCCTCCGGACCGGCGCCCACGCGGGCGATCAGATCTTCGTCACGGGGCCTCTTGGCCGCTCGTCGGCCGGGCTTCGCGCCCTAAGAGCTCATCCGGGCGACGTGGGGCCCGCGGACCTGGACCTCGTGGCGGCGTATCGGCGTCCGCAGGCTCGGGTCGCGGAGGGACTGGCTGCCTCAGGAAGCGGTGCGACGGCGATGATCGACATCTCGGACGGGCTCGGGATCGATCTCGACCGTCTCGCGACCGCTTCGGGGATCGGCATCGTGCTCGACGATGCCCCCGCGGCTTGCGGTGCCACGTATGAAGACGCCCTCGCCGGTGGGGAGGACTACGAGCTCATCTTCACGGCTGCGGACTCCTCCGCGGTCTCCCGGGTCTTCGCCGAGGCCGGGCTGCGGCCGCCTATCCGGATCGGGGAGTGTGTCGCGGATCGGACGGCGAGGCTGATCGGCGGCCAGCCTCTAGCAGCCTCTGGGTGGGAGCACCGGCTCCGTTGAGCGGAGCCTGTCGCTCAGGCCGGGTGGTCGGCGATGATGCGTCGCGGCGGCTTGACGACCCTACCTGCGCTGATGCACGAGGTGCAGACGTTCAAGTGGGTGGGAGTGCCGTTCACGAGCGCGCGCACGCGCTGAATGTTCGGATCCCAGCGGCGCTTCGTGCGCCGATGGGAGTGGGACACGCTCATCCCGAAGCCGGGGGACTTCCCACAGATTTCGCATACGGCTGCCACGATGACGCGTTCCTCAAGAGAGAGATTCTGCAGATGGACGAAGGACCACGTTAGCATCCATCGGAATGGCACCGTGCGAGACCGATCTGCGACGACACGCATCGCCACATGGCGCTGTGAGACTGTGAAGCGCAATCGCCCGGAAGCCGATCCAACTGTCGGTCTGACCCCTGAGCGCCTCGTGATGGCGATGCGCGCCTTCTCGGGGGCGTTGGAGCGCCATCGATCCGTCGTGAACCGGCTCAACGTCTACCCGGTCCCCGACGGCGACACCGGCACGAACATGGCGCTCACGGTCGAGAGTGTTGTGAAGGCGCTCGACGGCCTCGACCTCGAGGCGGCCGACGGCGACGCCATGGGGTCGGTCTGCCGGGCGATCGCGAGTGGCTCGCTCATGGGGGCGCGGGGCAACTCCGGCGTCATTTTGTGCCAGATACTCCGCGGCATCTCGGGGACCTTCGCCCCCTATCCGAGCGTAGGTGCCCATGAGGCCGCCGTCGCCCTGTGTGAAGGCAGCGCCGCCGCGAGAGCCGGCGTCATGCGCCCGGTGGAAGGCACGATGCTGACTGTTGCCGCCGAGGCGGCCGCGGCCGCTACGAGGGCCGACGAGACCGGGGATGCGGGGCTAGTAGGGGTTTTCGAGGCGGCGAGGGAAGCCGCTGTCTCCTCGCTGTGGCGCACGCCGGATCTTCTGCCTGTGCTCGCCCAGGCCGGCGTCGTGGACGCGGGTGGCGCCGGTTTGCTGCTTATGTACGACGCCTTCTTGAACATCCTCGACGGCCGTGAGATGCCCGACGTCCTTCCCTTGCCACCGAGCGTGGCCGAGGTCGTCGCCAGCGGGTTTGCCGGCAGTTACTCCGCCAAGATGGCCGAGGATGGCCCGACGAGGGGCCTGCGGTACGAGGTCATGTACTTCCTCGAGGCTCCTGACGAAGCCCTCGGAGCGTTCAAGAGCGTCTGGGCGGGCATCGGCGACTCGATCGTGGTCGTGGGTGGGGACGGCCTTTGGAACTGCCACATCCACACCGATGACATCGGTGCCGCGATCGAAGCGGCGCTCGATGTCGGTCGACCGCGTGACATCCGCGTCACCGACCTGCTCGACCAGGTCGAGGAGGAGGCGTGGGTGCGTCGTGCTGCCGAGCTCGAGACCAGCGAGGTGCCGACTGCCGAGGAGGTGGCACCGGTGACCTCTGTCGTCGCGGTGGCGACGGGCGACGGAATCCGTCGCATTCTGTTCTCGCTCGGGGTCCACCACGTCGTGGCCGGGGGGCAGTCGATGAACCCCTCTACGGCCCAGATCCTGGAGGTCGTCGACTCGGTCCCTGGTGCGGAGGTCGTGATCCTCCCCAACAACAAGAACATCATCCCTGTGGCCGAGCAGGTGTGCGCCCTCTCCAAGCGGCCGGCGTTCGTGGTCGACACTCAAGGCATTCAAGAGGGCTTTGCAGCCTTGCTCGAATACGACCCTGAGGCGAGCGGGCAGGAGAACGCAACTGCCATGGGGGAGGCGGTCAGCCGGGTTCACGCCGGGGAAGTGACCCGCGCCATCAGGGCGAGCGATTTGGCGGTGGGCCACATCGAGGCCGGAAACTGGATCGGGCTGTCCCGCAACGGGGTCGAATCGGTCGCCGAGACGCTCCCGGAGGCGACCTGGAAGCTCATCGAGGTTCTCCTGAGCGACGGCGGCGAGATAGTCACCCTCATAGAGGGGGCGGAGGCGACCTCCGCCGACACGAGGCGGGTCACCGAGTGGCTGCACGAGAACCGGCCGGGGATCGCCCTCGAGCTGCACCACGGGGGCCAGCCGTTGTACCCGTTCCTCGTCGCGGTGGAGTGACCGTGGCGCAGGGAGGCCGCACGCTGCGGTCTCTCGCGAACAAGGACGTCATCGAGCTGCGCAGCGTCAAGGCGCGCAAGGCAGCCGGCCTTCAGTCGATGGGCATCGAGACGGTGCTCGACCTGTTGATGCATTACCCACGCCGTTACATCGACCGCAGGCACCAGTCCGAGATCGGAGCCCTCGTCGAGGACGAGGAGGCGATGGTCACCGCGACGGTGCGGCGGGTCTCGGCCCGCCGGACGCGGCGTGGCAAGACGATGGTCCAGGTCGTAGTCGAGGACGGGACCGGGAGCCTCGGCATCGTGTTCTTCAACCAGCCCTGGCAGGCCCGGCTGGCGGTGGACTCGATCGTGGTCGTTTTCGGGCGTCTCGAGATCTACAGGGGGGTTCGCCAGATGACCAACCCGGTCGTGGACCTCATCGGGAACCAGACGGGACGCCTCGTGCCGGTCTACCCGCAGTCCGGCAAGGCGAAGATCGGCTCGAACGAGATCGGCACCTACGTCGCCGAGGCGCTGGAGCGCACCGGCCGGATGGCCGAGGTCGTGCCCGAGCAGTTCCTCGACGATCTGGGGCTCATCGGTCGCACGGAGGCATTCCGTTCCATCCATGCTCCCGAGACCTTCGAGGACCGGGCGATTGCCAGGCGCCGCCTCGCCTTCGACGAGCTCTTGCGGCTGCAACTCGTGCTGGTGATGAAAAAGCGAGCCGCCGCCCTCACGGCGCCCGGGATCGCCCATTTGGTCGATCCTCCGCCTGGGACGCCGAACCTCGTGGAGCAATTCGTGTCCTCCCTGCCGTTCCGCCTCACTTCCGCCCAGGAGCGGGCGATTGGGGAGGTGGCCTCGGACCTCGGGAGCACCCACCCGATGCACCGGCTGCTGCAAGGTGACGTCGGGGCGGGCAAGACCGTGGTCGCGCTGGCGACACTTTTGTACGGGGTGCAGGGCGGCCACCAAGGCGCCCTCATGGTCCCCACCGAGGTGCTCGCCGAACAGCACCACCTCGCCGCCAGGGCTTTTCTCGGTGATCTCGAGGTGGCGGACGGAACGCGCATCTCGGGAACCCGGCCACTCGGCGTCGCGCTGCTCACGAGCCGGACCACGGCGAGTGACCGTGCGAGGATCCAAGCCGAGTTGCTGGACGGCACCCTCGACCTTGTCGTGGGCACGCACGCCTTGCTGACCGACAACATCCGCTTCCGTTCCCTCGGCGTTGCCGTGATCGACGAGCAGCATCGCTTCGGGGTCGAACAGCGGGCGGCCTTGAGCGAGAAGGGTCCCGGAGCAACCAGGGGGGAGAACAGCGGAAAGAGAGCCAACTTGAACGAGCCCGGGTCGGAGCAAGACGGTCCCCGTCATCCCGACGTTCTCGTCATGACGGCGACGCCTATCCCTCGCACCGCCGCCATGACCGTCTACGGCGACCTCGACTACACGGTGCTCGACGAGATGCCGGCCGGGCGAACCCCGGTGTCGACAGTCTGGCTGAAGGAAGCCGACGAGCACGCAGTTGCCTGGGCAAAGGTGCGAGAGGAGGTCTCGGCCGGTCGCCAGGCGTACGTGATCTGCCCCCTCGTCGGTGGCGGGCAAGCAGACGACGAGGAGCCGGAGCTGCTCGCCGAAGAGCCGGAACCGGTCCGGGAAGGCTCGTACGACGAGGAGTGGGGGGGGCGAATCACGATTCTGCCCCTCGAGGGCTTCAGCATTCCGGCCTCGGCGGCTTCGAGACAGCCGCCCAAGTCGGCTGTGGAAGAGTGCGAGCGGCTCGCGTCGGGCGAACTCGCCGGTTTGAGGGTCGGGCTCCTGCACGGCCAGCTTGCGTCGAAGGAGAAGGAGGCCGCCATGGCGTCCTTCCGCCGGGGTGAGATCCAGGTGCTCGTGGCCACGACGGTGATCGAGGTCGGTGTCGACGTGGCGAATGCCACCGTGATGGTGATCGAGGATGCTGACCGCTTCGGCATCGCCCAGCTCCACCAACTCCGCGGGCGCGTCGGGCGCGGAGCCGACAAGTCGTGGTGCTACTTGCTCGCCGACACCGTGACGAGCGGGGCGGCGAGCCGGCTCGGCGCGCTCGAGGCGACAACAGACGGTTTCGAGCTGGCAGAGATCGACCTCGAGCTACGGGGTGAGGGCACCGTGTACGGGAGCCGCCAGCGGGGGAGGAGCGACCTCCGCCTCGCCTCGCTCCGCAGGGACAAGGAGCTTGTCACACAGGCGCGGCGTGTGGCCGAGGCGATCGTCGACGAGGACTCTTCGCTCGAGGAGCACTCGTTGCTCGCCGATGAGATCCACCTCTTCGTTGACGCCGAGGCCGAGGAGTTCGTGCTCAGGAGCTGAGGCGGCATCCCCTTGCGGCGGCCCTCGATCGAGAGGGGCGCGCCTGGATCTACGGTTGTCCCATGCGCGTGATCGGTGGCACGGCGAAGCGCCGGCAGCTGCACGCCCCGAACCTCGAAGGCCTGCGACCGACCAGCGACCGGGTTCGCGAGGCGATGTTCGACGTCCTCGCGAGCCTCGGGGTGCTGGAGGGGGCGTCGGTCATCGACGCCTTCGCGGGGTCCGGCGCGCTCGGGATCGAGGCGCTGTCGCGCGGGGCCGAGTCGGTGTGCCTCGTGGAATCCGATCGGCGCGCCGTTGCTGCCATCCGCGCCAATCTCGACTCGACCGGATTCGGCGCTTGTGTGGCCGCCAGGGTCGTGCGGGCGGACGTGCTCGAGTTCCTGGGACGTAAGTCCACGGGACACTACGACCTGGCGTTGGTCGACCCGCCGTACTCCTTCAGCGACTGGCCCACTCTGCTCGGCCTCCTCAAAGCCGACCTCGCCGTCCTCGAGACGTCCTCGGCGGTCGAGGTGCCCGAGAACTTCGTCACACGCCGGGAGTACCGCTACGGCGGTACGCTCGTCACGCTGATCGAAGCCAGAGGATTCAGCCGACAAGATCCCAGCACCACCGAGAAGGGCACCCTGTGACCATCGCTTTGTTCCCCGGCTCGTTCGACCCGTTCCACAACGGCCATCTAGAGGTGGCCGAGCGCGCCGCGCGGCTGTTCGACGGTCTGGTCGTGGCCGTGCTCGCCAACCCGCAAAAGGGCCAACCCCTCTTCGACATAAAAGACCGCGAAGCGATGATCGCCGAGTCACTGGCGCACGTCGACTCGGTCCGCGTGGTCTCGATGTCGGTCCTCGTCGTCGAGGTGGCCTCGGAGGTGGGGGCGAACGTCATCGTCAAGGGCTTGCGGGCTGTGTCCGATTTCGAGAACGAGCTGCAGATGGCGCAGATGAACCAACACCTTTCTGGTATCGAGACCCTGTTCTTGCCCACGAGCTCGTCGCATTCGTTTGTAGCCTCGAGACTCATCCGTGAAGTTGTCCGCTACGGCGGCGACGTGAGCGAGTTCGTGCCGCCCGCTGTCGCCGCCCGGTTGAAGGAGCTGCGACCGTGACCGACGACCACGACACCGAAGAAACAGAACCCGAAGACGACGCTCAGCCACTGGCCGAACCAGGCGGGGCAGAGGACCTCGTCGAGGAGCTCATCGAGATCATCACCACCGCGAAGTCGATGCCGCTGTCGTCGTCGGCGATCGTGACGCGGGACGAGGTGCTCGACCTTCTCGAGGCGATCCGCGACGAGCTGCCCGAGGAGCTTCACCGGGCCCGCCGGATGCTCAAGGACCACGAGGAGCTGCTCGCCGCCGCCAAGAGGGAGGCGGCCGACATAGTCAGTGATGCGAGAGTGCAAGCGGAACGGATGGTGCAGAGGACCGAAATCGTGCGCCAGGCCGAGCACCGGGCTGTGCGCATCGTCGAGGACGCGGAGGCCGAGGCGCGTCAGATGCACCACGAGGCGGAGGACTTCGTCGACCAGAAGCTGGCCGGGTTCGAGATCGTCCTCGATCGGACGCTTAAGACGGTGCGAACCGGGCGCGAGCGACTTGCCGCGGTGCCGGCACCGCAGCCCCAGCCTGGCGACGAGCCGCTCGGTGAGCTCGGAGACGACACTTGGCTCTCGGGTGAAGGGCTATTCGACCAGGACCTGGAGTGACGAAGAACGGGCGAGGCGGGCGCTTTGTCGTCGGCGTAGCCCTGCTGCGCAAGCATCCGGGCACCCGGCGGGAGCTGAAGCTGGCCGGCCCCATCGCCGATCTCGAGGTGACGAACTCCCGCGTCCCGGAGGGCTCGCTGGTCGAGGTCGACGTTGCACTCGAGTCGGTGTTCGGGGGCGTGGTCGTCTCGGGAACGGTCTCTGCCTGCTGGGAAGGCGAGTGCGGACGATGCCTCGAGCCCGCGACCGGTCGCTTTTGTGTCGATGTTCGCGAGGTGTACTCCGAGCAGGCCGACCCCGAGCTCGAGTACCCGCTGTCCGCCGACTGGCTCGATCTCGAACCCCTTGCCCACGATGCCTGTATCCTCGAGCTGCCGCTCGCGCCGCTATGTCGGAACGATTGTCTCGGGCTGTGCCCCGAGTGCGGTGTGAACCGCAACAACGAGACCTGCACCTGCACGGCAAGGACGGACCCGCGGTGGGCCGCCCTTGACAGCCTGGGCGGTGTCGAAGCCTTACCCGAGTGGAGAAAGTGACGATGGCAGTCCCTAAGAAGAAGACCTCGAAGTCGAAGAGCCGGAGCCGCCGGGCGTCGGCCTGGACGCTGGAAGAGCCGGCGCGCAGCCTGTGCCCACAGTGCAACAGGGCCAAGCTGCCGCATGTCGTGTGCCCGCATTGCGGGTGGTACAAGGGTCGCCAGGCGGTGGAGGTCAACTGACCGCCGTGGCGCCGACCACAAAAGCGGGTGCCGCACAGTCTTCTGCTGTCTCCCTTCCGGTGGCGGTTGACGCCATGGGTGGGGATCGCGCCCCGGCCGAGATAGTCGCCGGAGCCAAGCGCGCGGTCACGGAACTTGGAATCCCTGTCGTGCTGGTCGGCCCGACGGACGGCTCGCTCGGCGATACCGGCGAGATCGAGGTGCTGCCGGCGTCGGAGGTCATCACCATGGACGATGACCCGGCCCAAAGTGTGCGGACGAAGAAGGACTCGACGCTCGTGCGCGCCGCCGAGGCGGTGCGCGACGGCCGCGCCTCGGCCATGGTGAGCGCGGGGAACACAGGGGCCACGATGGCGAGCGCTCTGTTGCGCATGGGGAGGCTGCCCGGTGTGGCCCGCCCGGCGATCGCCGCGATCATCCCCGGTATCACGGGACGTCGCGTCGCCCTCGTCGACGCGGGGGCGAACGTCGACTGTCATCCCGAGTGGCTCGTGCAGTTCGCCCAGATGGGGTCTGCATTCATGACGCGACGTTTCGGCATCGAGGTGCCGAAGGTCGCCCTGTTGTCCATCGGGGAGGAGTCGACGAAGGGTAACCAGCTCGTCAAGGAGACCAACGCTCTCCTGAGTGCCGGGGCCGGCGTCAACTTCGTCGGGAACGTCGAGGGCCGGGATCTGCTCGACGGCGATGTCGACGTGGTCGTGACCGACGGCTTCACCGGCAATGTCGCCTTGAAGGCGCTGGAGGGAGCCCTCGGCGCGCTGTTCGGCGTGCTCGGTGCAGTGTTCAAGGTGTCCCCTGAAACCAGGGCCGCGGGCGAGGTTCTCGGGCCTGAGCTCCTCGTCTACGCCCAGCGGCTCGACCCAGAAGAGACAGGCGGAGCGATGCTTCTAGGCGTGGACGGTGTCTGTGTCATCAGCCACGGGAGTTCGACGGCGAGGGCCATCGTCAACGCCGTCAAAGTCGCTCACGAGTCGGCGACAGGCGACATGGTCGGGTCTCTCCGACAGGCTGTCGCACAGGTCTGAGTGCTGTCCGCACAGGCAAATGTCGCGCTCGGTCGCCGATGCGCGCCCTGCCGGGCAGCGGGCGGAATTGCCAGGAAGAACTTAAGATGATGGGAAAGCAAGACTAAGGAGCGAAGTGGCCGACAAGACCGATGCGATCATGACCCGCGACGAGGTGCTCCAGCTCGTCCGGTCCCAACTCGCGGAGATTCTGGAGATCGACATTTCGGCGATAAGCGAGTCCTCTTCCTTCGCGGACGACTTGAACGCGGACTCCCTCGCTCTGATCGAGCTTGTCGAGGCGCTCGAGGAGGAGCTGGCCGACCGGCTGCCCGGGTTTCACATCGAGGACGAGGACCTGGAGGATCTCCGAACGGTGCGTGACGCCGTGGACTACGTGACGGGGAAGGTCGAGGCGGCCTGAGCACCCCGAGAGGCGAGCTGGTGCCCGAGAAAGGGGCGCTTCGAAAGGCGCTCGGTGAGTACCCCGTCGACGGCGATCTGCTCCACCAGGCGCTGTCGCATCGCTCCTACTGTTCGGAGCAGGGCGGCCGTCCCTCCAACGAGCGGCTGGAGCTGCTCGGAGACGCCGTCTTGGGCCTCGTCGTCGCCGATCATCTCTACCGGTTGTTCCCGGATCTTCCCGAGGGCGACCTGGCGCGGATCCGCGCCTCGGTCGTGAGCACAGAAGCCTTGGCGCCGATCGCCACCGGGATTGGCGTGGGGGAGGCCGTGCTCCTCGGCAAAGGGGAGGAAGCCTCGGGCGGCAGAACCAAGGACTCGATTCTCGCCGACTGCCTCGAGGCGCTGATCGCCGCGATCTACCTCTCTCTCGGGCTGAGCGCGGCGAGCCGGTTTGTCGTGGGGCTCCTCGAGGACCCCATCGCGGGCATCGTCGCCGAGGGACGCCTCGGCGACCCCAAGAATCGGTTGCAGGAGCTGGCTGCGCGCCTCGGCCTCGATCTGCCTGCCTACGAGGTTGCCGATGAGGGCCCGGACCACGCGAAGAGGTTCTTCGCCGAGGTCACCGTCGGAGGCGAGGTGCTGGGCCGCGGCGTCGGCACGTCGAAGAAAGTCGCCGAGAGGGCCGCCGCCGCCGCTGCGCTCGAGGTCATCTCGGCGCGCAGTTCCGCCGACTCGGGCGCCTAGGTGCCAGAGCTCCCTGAGGTCGAGACCGTCCGGCGAGGGCTCGAGGCCTCGATCCTCGGGCGGCGCATCGCCGAAGTCGAGGTGCGAGGGCGCCGCAGCGTGAGACGCCAGCGGCCCGCCGAGCTGCGAGCTCGGTTGGCAGGACGGACCTTCACCGGAGCGGGGCGGAGGGGCAAGTTCCTGCTGCTCTCGGTGGACGACGGCTCGGTTCTGGTCGTCCATCTCCGCATGACGGGCCAGCTCCTCTTCCACTCAGGCGGGTCCCGTCGACCGGAGATGGCCGCCCACACACACGTCGTGGTGACCTTCGAGGACACCTCACAGCTTCGCTTCGTCGATCCGAGGACATTCGGGGAATGGTTCGTCTCCGCTCCGGCCGGCGCCGACGGCGTCCCGGCCGAGCTCGCTCATCTCGGGCGTGACCCCCTCGTGCAAGGACTGCCGACCAGGTATCTGGCCGATCGCCTGGCCACGCGTCGCGCTCCGCTCAAGGCTCTTCTCACCGATCAGCGGATCGTTGCCGGGATCGGGAGCATCTACGCGGACGAGATCTGCTTTCGCGCCCGGTTGCGACCCGACCGCCCCGGTGGTTCGCTCGATGCCCTCGAGCTCGCGTCGCTCGCCAAGGCCGCGCGGTCGGTGCTCCACGACGCCGTCCGGCTGAAGGGGTCATCCTTGCGGGACCTCGGCTATCGCGACCTTGCCGGCGATCTCGGCGCCTACCAGGAACGCCACTGCGTCTACGACCGGGCGGGACAGCCGTGCCCGAGATGCGCGGCCCCGATCGTGAGGCTCAAGATCGGCGCCCGGTCGGCCTACTGCTGCGAGGCGTGCCAGCTGTGACAGCGGCGCGGACCTCGCTCGGCGCGGGAACCAGCCAATCCCCGAGGAACCCCGGAGTCACGGATAACGTGAGCCCAACGTGTTCCTGAAATCGCTGACTCTCAAGGGGTTCAAGTCCTTCGCAGACCCCACCACGATCGAGCTCGAACCGGGCATCACCGTGGTGGTGGGCCCGAACGGATCCGGCAAGTCGAACGTGGTGGACGCGATCGCTTGGGTGCTGGGCGCCCAAGGGCCGAAGGTCGTCCGCTCCACCAAGATGGATGACGTCATCTTCGCCGGCACTTCGAACCGGCCCGCCCTCGGGCGCGCCGAGGTTTCGCTCACGATCGACAACGGCTCCAGGCGTCTCCCGCTCGACGTGGCCGAGGTCACGATCACACGCACGCTGTTTCGCACAGGTGAGAGCGAGTACGCCCTCAACGGGGCCGCCTGCCGGTTGCTCGACATCCAGGAGCTGCTCTCTGACGCAGGTGTTGGTCGCCAGCAGCACGTGATCGTCAGCCAGGGACAACTTGACTCGGTGCTCCAGGCCCGCCCCGAGGACCGGCGCATGGTGATCGAGGAGGCGGCCGGGGTGCTCAAGTTCCGGCGCCGGCGCGAGCGGGCGGAGCGTCGTCTCGAGTCGAGCGAGCAGAACCTCCTCCGGCTGCAGGACCTCCAAAGGGAGGTCCGGCGTCAGCTCCGCCCACTCGAGCGCCAGGCCGAGGCGGCCCGGCGACACGACGGTCTCGCCTCCGAGTTGAAGGCACTCCGGTTGCATCTGGCGGGCAAGGAGCTGAGCTCGCTCGGGCGCCGGCTCGAGAACGCCGAGGGGTCCCACGCCGAGCTGTCCGAGAAGGAAGCGGCGCAACGCGCCGAATTGGCGCGAAGCGACGAACTGGTCGCCTCGACGGAGTCCGCCGTCACTGAGCTTCAGGCCTGGGAGGGTGCCGAGCGCCTGGGAAGAGCGGAGCGCCTGCTCGAGCGCCAGCGCGGTGTCACGAACGTCGTCGCCGAGCGGCGCCGCACGGTCGCCGGGGCCTTGGCGGCCTCGCTCGAGTCAGACGTTGTGGCCTCTCTCGAGGCCGAGTCTTCTCGCTTGGCGTCGGAGCTTGCCGCGGCAGGAAGTGACGCTACGGAGCTCGCGCCCGAACGCGAGAGGCTCCAAAGCCTCGAGGCCGAGCTGCGTCGTGACGAGGCGGCCTTCGCCGCGGCCCAGACAGCAGACGGTTCCGCCGATGAATCGGACCCGACAGGCCGGGCGACCGCGACCGCTACCGGACCGTCGTCGGCGCGTTCCATCCGCCGGGAGCGCGACGACTCGAGGGCGCGGCTGTCCGCGGCCGGCGAGGCGGTGGCCCGCCTGGCCGAGCGGCTCGCCAGCTTCGAGCGCATGCGAGAGGAGCACGAGCTGCGCCTGGCCGAGTTGGCGGCGACCCTCGAAGCCGTCGGCGCCGGCGACGACAAGCTCAGGTCCGAGTACGAGCGCCTCGTCGTGGCCCAACAGCTCGCCGAGGCCCGCGAGCAGGAGAGCGAGCTCAGGGCGCGTGAGGCGACGGACCGCCTGCACGCGCTCGAGGCTCGAGCCGAGGCACTGCAGAGTGCGCTCGACGAGACGCGGGCACGGGCCGGAGTGAAACGCCTGGAAGGGTTGAAGGGCGTGCTCGGGACCCTGGCCGACCTGGTCGCCGTAGACGACGGATGTGAGCGCGCCTTCGAGGCGGCCGTCGAGGACACGCTCGGCACGGTCGTGGTCGACGGCGCGAGCGCGGCGCGCGAGGCGCTGCGCCACTTGCAGGAGGCCGGGCTCCACGGAGGCGTTCTTCCCGCCGGCGGGCCACAGGCGACCTTGTCCCCGCAGGCGCCGCTGTCGGAGTCGGTGGCGGGGCGCGCCGAGCTGCTCCGCGGCCGGGTCCGCTCGAGCGTGAGCGGCGTCGACGTTGTGCTCGACCGGCTTCTCGCCGGCGTCCTTCTTTGCCGGGGCGGTCTCAGTGAAGCTCTCGGCCTGGCCGAACAACTGCCCGGGAGCACGATCGTGACCGCCGAAGGCGACCGCCTGTCGGCGCGGGGATGGAGAATCGGCGCCGCCCGCTCTGGGGCGACCCGGACCGCCCTGGAGGCGGTCCAGGGCGACTCCGAGGCCGCCGGGGCCCTGGCGAAGACGGCCGCGGCTGAGGCCGAGAGAGATCGACAGGCGGTCGACGCAGCCCGCTTGGAAGTGGCGGAGGCCACACGGCGCTTGGACAGCGCGATCGCCACTCGTAATCAGGCGGAAGCCGCCCGAGCGACTTTGGCCCAGCGCCTGGAGCAGCTGGCGTCGGAGCGTGACGATGCCGCCTCCGCTCACGAGGCAGCGCTTGGGTTGTTCGCGGCAGCTCAGTCCGAGCTCGACCTGCGCGAGTCCGAGCTCGCCAGAGCCGAGGGCGCCGAGACGGAGGCCCTCGCCGCGGCGCAAGCCGCCGCGCGGAATCGCAAGGCCCTCGACGACCGTGCCCGGTCGCTCGCCTCCCTGCGGGCGGAACTTGGTGTGCGTGCCGCTGGGCTTGAGGAGCGCCGGCGTGTTCTCACCGAGCGGCGTGACGAGGTGGAGCGGCGGCTCGCCGGTCTCGACGCGGCGCGTGCCGAGGCCACTGGACGGCGAGAGTCGTTGGAGGCCACCGAGCGCGCCCTCGGCCGCCTCGCCATCGTGCTCAGTCGGCTCGGGGAACAGCTCGAGGCAGCCTGCGACCGCCTGAGGGCTGAGCGGGCTTTCCACGAGCGGTCCGTCGCGACCACGACCGAACATCTCCGCCGGCTGCGAGACGAGAGAGCCGTCGCCGAGCGCGGCCTCGAAGGTCTGCGGGAGCTGCTGCAAAGGGCTGAGCTCGAGCGCGCCGAGGCGCGACTTCGACTGGAGACCGCTACGGAGACATTGCGCCGCGAGCTCGACTGCGAGCCGGACGAGGCCATTGCCGCGCTGTGTCCGGAGCTTCCGCCCGGCACCCCCGCGCATGTCCGCGTTCGCGAGCTCGACCGCGAGCTCCGCCTGATGGGTCCCGTGAACCCGCTCGCCCTCGAGGAACTCGCAGCGCTGGAGGAGCGGGACCGGTTCCTGGCAGAACAGCTCGAGGACGTCCGGGGCGCCCGCCGCGAGCTGGGCAGGGTCATCCGGGCTGTCGACGAGGAGATCGTGGGCGTGTTCGCGCAAGCCTTCGCTGACGTCGCCCGACATTTCGAAACGCTGTTCGCGATGCTCTTCCCTGGTGGCACGGGTCGGCTGAGCCTCGTCGACCCCGAGGACCTTCTCTCCACCGGGATCGAGATCGAGGCGCGTCCGGCCGGCCGCAACGTGAGGCGCCTCTCGCTTTTGTCCGGGGGCGAGCGCTCGCTCGTGGCGCTCGCGTTCCTCTTCGCGGTCTTTCGCAGCCGCCCGTCGCCGTTCTATGTCATGGACGAGGTCGAGGCGGCGCTCGACGATGTGAACCTCCACCGTTTCCTGGACCTCGTCGACGAGTTTAGGGCGGACGCCCAGTTGATCGTGGTGAGCCACCAGAAAAGGACCATGGAGGCGGCCGACGTTCTTTACGGAGTCACCATGCAGGCAGGCGGGGCCTCGAAGGTCGTAAGCGAGCGGATCGGCAACCCGTCCGCCAAGAGCGCCGCCCTCGACTGACCTGTTCCGGCGTCGACGCACAGGGCCAGGCGGCAGGCGTCACTCGGGTCTCGGAAAGCGCCCGCCGATGCTCACTCGGCGTGGCGTTGCGGCCTCCGGAGTGTCCTGCCGGGCGGCCGAGTTCGGGCCGTAAGGGGCCACCTCGCGCGCACTCGCCGACGGACCTTGTGCGTCGGGGCTGGGTCGTCCTATGTCCGTCGACCGCTGCCGCCCGAATGCCGTGAGGTCGCGGAGGCACCTTCCGGGGCGACGAGGACTGTGGCCCAGACGCTCATGTGGACCACACCGCGGCGGAAACCCGGCGCGCTGGACCGACGCTGGAGGAAAGGACTCGAGCGTCGTGGCCGCCGGGCCTTGGTGCCCACGGTCAGCCTTGGTCGGATCGGGAGCCCGCCGTTCTCCCGTGGCCCGGCCGCGTGAGGGACGCAATCGCCCCAACGCATGCGAGGCCAGCGCCCGCCACCATGGCCAGGTGGTAACCAGACACATAGGCGGATGCCGCCCGCGTGCCATGGGCTCGTCCCGCCAACAGCACCGCTTGGCCGCCGGCGCCGAGGCGGGAGGTGGCCAGGGCTCCGAGGACACCGATGGAAAGGGTCTGGCCCAAACAGCGCATGGTCCCGAGGGTGGCGGACGCAACCCCGAGCTGGGCCCTTGGCGCGGAGCCCATGACCGCCGAGGTGTTGGGGGAGCTGAAAGCCGCCATGCCCACGCCGATGAGGAGGAGGTTGCCTATCAGCCGAGCCATGCTGGGTTGGGCAGGAAGCCGTGAGAGCAGGATCAGGCCGACGCCGATGACGGCCATGCCGCCGCTGGCGAGCCAGCGCGAGCCAACGACGTCCGAGGCTCTTCCGGCCAGCCACGACAGGGCGACCATTGCCGCCGGCGCCGCGACGAGCAGGAGTCCGGCCTGCTCAGGGCTTCGGCCGCTCACCACCTCCAAGAACACCGAGGTGAGCACCGTGACAGCCGAGAACGCCATGTAGTTGGACAGAGCGGCCAGGTTGGCCGTGGCATAAAGCCGACTGCGTCGGAACATTCCCACGTCCAAGAACGGGTCGGTGCGTCTGGACTCGTATGCGACCAGCCCGGCTACGCCGGCGGCGCCGCCGACCATGAGAGCGAGAGACGACGCGGCCGTCCAACCCCAGAGAGGAGCCAGGCTGACCCCCACCATCTCGGCCGCCAGTGCGCCCACGAGAAGCCCGAGGCCGGTCAGGTCGAAGCCAGCGCGCGCCCTACGCCGCTCCGAGTGGCGCTCACTCGAGAGCCCCCAGCCCAGCGCAAGGCTCGCCACCGCCACCGGGACGTTGACGTAGAAGATCGACCGCCAGCCAAACTGCTCGGTGAGGAGCCCTCCCAGCACCGGCCCCATGGCGAGACCGAGGTAGACGGCCGTGACGTTGAGTCCAAGAGCCTTGCCGCGTTCGGCTCCGGGGAAGGCCTCGGTGACGAGCGCGGTCGAGGTTGACGCCAAGAGGGCCGCGCCGAGACCCTGGACGCAGCGGGCGGCGATGAGCCAGGGCACCGATGTCGAAGCCCCTGCGGCAGCCGAGGCCAGGGCGAAGACGAAGAGTCCAACCCGGTACAGGCGGAGGCCGCCCCAAGCGTCGGCCAGCCGCCCGGCAGGGATGAGGGCGACAGTGACGACGAGCAGGTAGCTCAGTTGAACCCAGAGCGCCCCGACGAAGCTCAGGTGGAGGGCTGGCCCGATCTTGGGAAGAGCGATGGCGACGACGCTGCCGTCGAAGGGAGCCATGAAGGCGCCGATCGCCGTCGCGCCGAGCAGCCGCCAGCGGCGATCTGACAGGCTGCGACTGGCCGCCGCGCGATTTTCGCGGCCTGTTGCCCGGGCCATCACCGAGTCCCTTCCACCAAGCTCAGCCGACCTTCGTCTGTTTCAGGACAACCACGCCATTGCCTCTCGTCGATCGGGCAAAGCCTTGCGGTCACGCTATCGGCAGGCGCGTCGACTCGGCGGCTTGAGTCAAGGCCGTGGTCCAGTCAGGCCGGTGTGTTCGGAGCTCCCGGACCTGATGAGGACCAACCGTCCGGTGGCGGACCTTCGAGGGTTCCAACAATCAGCATTGGTAGTCTGCGGACGGCATGACACTCTTGATCGTTGTTCTCGCAGCCGCCGTCGTTCTTGTCCTGTCCGGCGGGTTCGTGGCCGGCACCCGCGTACGCCGTCGCCGGAATACCGCCGCCGTCACTTCGGTTCCTGCCCGGTTGGAACGACCCTCCCCAGGCGCGGGCGGCGCCCCGGCCGAGCAGGAGACGATCGCTGCGGCGGAGGGGCCGGCCCCAGCCCCGGCACTCAAAGACCGGCTCGGGAGAGCCCGAGGCCTCTTAGCGGGCTACTTCGACCAGGTCCGCGGCCGCAAGGGCATCGACGAGTCGACTTTCGACGAGCTCGAGGAAGCGCTCCTCCTCGCCGATGTCGGTGTCACGACGACCAACCGGGTTCTTTCCGACCTGCGCGCCAAGGTGAGCACGGGCGCAGTTTCCGACACGGACCCAGCGGCCTTGTTGCAGGCGCTTCAGGACGACCTTGTCCAGATGTTCGAGGGCGACGTCGAGTCACTTGCCTACGCCGACGGGGAGGGGCCGACGGTGTGGCTCTTCGTCGGCGTCAACGGCGTGGGCAAGACCACCACTATCGGCAAGCTCGCCCTGAGGGAGAAGGAAGCCGGGCGGGGAGTGGTCATGGCGGCGGCCGACACCTTTCGGGCGGCGGCTGGCGAACAGCTCGAGTCGTGGGCGGAACGATCCGGCGCGCGCATCGTCCGGGGGTCGGACGGGGCGGATCCCTCTTCGGTCATTTTCGACGCCGTCCAGCATGCCGCCGCCCGGGGCTCCGAGATCGTCATGGCCGACACCGCCGGACGGCTGCACACCAAGGTGAACCTGATGGAGGAGCTGCGAAAGGTGCGCCGGGTGGCCGAGCGACCGCCGGGCCAGCTGACCGAGGTGCTTCTCGTGCTCGACGCCACGACCGGTCAGAACGGCGTCGTCCAGGCGCGCCAATTCACGGAAGCGGTCGGGGTGACCGGCATCGTCCTCACCAAGCTGGACGGCACGGCCAAGGGGGGCGTCGTGCTCGCCATCCGCTCCGAGCTCGGGCTGCCGATCAAGCTCGTCGGCGTCGGCGAAGGGGTGGCCGACCTCGTGCCGTTCGATCCAGGCGAGTTCGTCTCGGCGCTCTTCGCCTGACGCGGGCCCGCCGCCGGCCGCCCCCTCGGTGGCCCAGCGCTGGCCCGACTAACCTGATCTAGCCCATGTTCGACACCCTGACCGATCGCTTCGACGCCATCTTCACGCGCCTTCGCGGCCGGGGCCGGTTGGGCGACGCCGAAGTCGCCGAGGTCCTCCGTGAGATACGCGTGGCGCTCCTCGAGGCTGACGTCAACCTCGTCGTCGTCCGGGACCTGCTCGAGCGGATACGCGTCCGCTGCACCGGGGCGGAGCTGGCCAAGCACCTCACTCCCGCCCAACAGGTCATCAAAGTGGTCAACGAGGAGCTCACGGCCACCCTCGGCGGCGAGGCGCTCAAGATCACCTACGCCTCCAAGCCACCGACGGTCGTGCTGCTCGCCGGACTCCAGGGCTCTGGCAAGACGACGGCCTCCGCCAAGCTCGCCCGTTGGTTCGTCCAACAGGGCCGGCATCCGTACTTGATCGGCGCCGACCTGCAACGCCCGGCGGCAGTCGAGCAGCTGCGGGTGCTCGGAGCCGCGATCGGCGTGGGCGTCTTCTCCGAGCCGACCGATCCGGTGAAGGTGGCCCGGCGCGGTCTCTCCGAGGCCGAGCGCCTGGGGCGCGACGTCGTCATCGTCGACACAGCCGGGCGCCTCGCCATCGACCGGGAACTCATGGACGAGGTGCGCCGGGTCTCGGCGGTCGTGGAGCCGGACTACACCTTCTTCGTTGTCGACGCCATGACTGGCCAGGACGCCGTGCAGACCGCCGAGGCGTTCCACCAGGCATTGCAGCTCGACGGCATCATCCTCACGAAGGTCGACGGCGATGCCCGAGGCGGTGCCGCCCTCTCGGTGAAGCAGGTGGTCGGGCGGCCGATAGCGTTCCTGTCGACCGGCGAGAAGGTCACCGACTTCGAGGTTTTTCATCCCGATCGACTGGCGAGCCGGATCCTCGGGATGGGCGACGTGCTCAGCCTCATCGAAAAGGCCCAGCACGAGTACGACGAGGAAGCCACCGGGCAAGCCCTGGAACGGCTCCAGGCGGGGACCTTCACTCTCGACGACTTTCTCGATCAGCTGCGCCAGCTGAAGAAGATGGGCCCGCTGACAGGCCTGCTGGGGATGATGCCTGGTGTCCCCAAAGAGGTCCGTGACGCTAAGGTTGACGACCGCGACGTCGGCAAGATCGAGGCGATCATTTGTTCCATGACTCCCCTTGAGCGTGCCGACACCACGGTGCTGGACGGTTCACGCCGACTCAGGATCGCCCACGGGAGCGGCACGTCCACGACCGAGGTCAACAATCTCCTGCGGCAGTTCAAGGAGATGCAGAAGATGATGCGGGGAGTCGGACCGATGGCAAAGCTTGTCGGCGGCAATCGGCCCGGTAAACCGCTGAAGTCGAACAAGGGCAACCGCAAGAAGGTCAAGGGCGGCCGCGTCACCCCATCCTCAAAGGGCTCCGGCCCGACCCGTTAGCTCTCCACCACGAAAGAAGGAAGAAACCCTGTGTCCGTCAAGCTCCGCCTAATGCGCATGGGCAAGAAGAAGCAACCGACCTATCGCGTCGTCGTGGCCGACAGCCGCTCTCCTCGCGACGGCCGGTTCATCGAGGCCGTCGGGACCTATGCGCCCCGTTTGGAACCGTCCACAGTCGAGATCGACAATGCTCGAGCCCTGGAGTGGCTCGCCAAAGGTGCTCAGCCGACTGAGACCGTGCGGAAGCTTCTCGTGATCTCCGGAGCCTGGGAGCAGTTCGAGGCGACTCGGACACCCAAGCCGGTTTCCGAGCGGTACGCACGACCGGGTCGCTCCACGACCCCCGCCAAGAAGGCGCCCGCCAAGAAGGCGCCCGCCAAGAAGGCGCCGGCCAAGAAGGCCCCCGCCAAGAAGGCGGCTGGCACCAAGGTGGCGCCGACTCCGGTCGCCGAGGCACCCGAGGCTGCGCCAGGGGCCGAAACCGAGTCCGAGAGCTGAGGATCGAGATGACCAACACTGGAAGCAGTCCGTTCGCCGAGCCGGATTTCGGCGCCCTCAACCCTTCGGGCACCCAAGACGAGCCGGACGACGCCTTCTTCGACGAAGATGTCGATGACGACATCGACGCCGAGGACTTCGAGGAGGTTGACGCGCTTGAGGACGCCGTCGGAGGTGGCGTCAACGTGGCGGCCGAAGCGAGCGAGCAGCCGGACGACGAGGGCAACCGCACGACGGGCGGGACGGCGCGTTCAGTCCTCGAGCACGTGGCGTGCTCGATCGTGGACGACCGCGAGTCCGTGGCGATCGACGTGGGCGAGACACGCAACGGCGTCCGCCTCTCCCTCCGGGTCGCCCAGGGCGACATGGGCCGCATAATCGGCCGTCGGGGGCGCACGGCTCAGGCGCTGCGCACGCTCGTGAGAGCCGCGGCAGCTCGTGACGGGCAGGAGGCGTCGGTCGACATCGTCGACTGAGAGAGAGATGGTTGACCAGCCGGGTGGCGACGCGGACGGGCGGCCACTCCTGGAGATCGGCACGATCGCCCGCGCTCACGGCTTGTCGGGTGAGGTCGTAGTGGCTCTCGTCACGAACCGGACCGAGCGGCTCGCGCCTGGATCCGAGCTCATGTGTCGCCCAAGGGGAGACGAGTCAGCGGCGCTCAGGGCTCTCGAGGTGCGAAGCTCACGATTCTTCAAGGACCGCTACCTCGTGGAGTTCGTCGGAGTCGAGACGCGAGAGGCTGCTGACGCACTCCGGGGGGCGCTGATCCTGGCGCGCCCGACCGAGGACGGGGATTCTCTCTTCGTTCACGACCTGGTCGGCATGCAGGTGGTCGAGGTGGACGGAACCCGGCACGGGGTCGTGGTCGCGGTCCAGGCGAACCCGGCCAGCGACCTGCTCGTGATGGAGGACGGGAGCCTCGTGCCGCTCCGCTTCTTAGTTAGCAAGGAGGCAGATCGCCTCGTGGTGGACGTGCCGCCGGGGCTTTTCGAGTGACCCGGTCGAAGGCGAGCCAGCCAGCAGCCGAGCCGGCCGCGACCAAAGGTGCCGGCGCGGTTGGCGAGGCATCGTCGCTGCGCATAGATGTCTTCACGATCTTCCCGGAGTCGATCGACGCCTACTGCGCGACGAGCATCGTGGGCAGGGCACGGCGAGATGGGCTCGTGGACCTGCGTGTTCACGACCTGCGTTCGGCTGCGACCGACCCGCATCGCACCGTCGACGACTCGCCCTTCGGCGGGGGCGCGGGCATGGTGCTCGCTCCCGGTCCGGTGTTCGGCGCCGTTGAGCTGGCCGACCCGCCGCGGCCGCTTTACCTGCTCGCGCCCGGAGGCAGGCGCTTCGACCAGACCGTCGCCGCCGAGCTGGCGGGCCTCGGGGAATCACAGCCGGGGTCCCGCGGACCGGCGTTTTCACTGTTGTGCGGGCGGTATGAGGGTGTCGACCAGCGGATCGCCGACCACTTGGCGGACGGGGAGCTGTCCGTGGGGGACTTCGTGCTTGCAGGTGGGGAGCTCGCGGCACTCGTCGTGATCGAAGCCACGGTGAGGCTCGTTCCAGGTGTGCTCGGGAACGCCGCCTCGGCCGAGGACGAGAGCTTCACGACCGGGCTCCTGGAGTACCCGCAGTACACGAGACCGGCTGTGTTCCGAGGCTGGGAGGTCCCGGACGTCCTGCGTGGAGGGGATCACGGCCGAGTCGAGCGCTGGCGCCGCGCTGCCGCCCTGTGGCACACCCTCGAGCGCCGTCCGGACCTGTTGGACGCCAGAGGAGGGCTTTCGAAGGACGAGGTGCGCCTGCTGCTCGAGCAGGGCTATCCTCTAGATGCTTACGGAACGGGACGAGCCGTGATGTCGGACTTCGAATCCGGCAAGCGGCAAACAGTCGGCGACCCGTCCGATCGCCCTGAGGAGCGTGACCTGTCATGAACCCCACTGATCTCATCGACCGCGAGAGCCTTCGCGACGACATTCCTGAGTTTCGCCCCGGCGACACCTTGAAGGTGCACGTCCGGGTCGTCGAGGGGAACCGCGAGCGCGTCCAGGTCTTCCAGGGCGCCGCCATCCGCCGTCAGGGCTCGGGTGTGCACGAGACCTTCACGGTCCGCAAGGTCAGTTTCGGCGTGGGTGTCGAGCGCACCTTCCCGGTCCATTCACCGATGATCGCCAAGATCGAGCGGATCACCGAAGGCGACGTGCGTCGCGCCAAGCTCTACTACTTGCGTGAACGTGCTGGGAAGGCCGCGAAGATCAAGGAGAAGCGCGACGCCCGATAGGAAGCGGCGCTTCGCTACCGTTCCATCAATCCGTGTTGCCGGCCCTCTCAGCCGGCGAGTTCGGGAAGCCGGAGTCATGCAGGGCAGGTTGTCATGAGTGCTGAGGAGGACCTCGACCAGTTCGAGGCCGAGGTGGAGCTCGAGCTCTACCGCGAATACCGCGCCGTGTTCCCGATGTTCAAGTACGTCGTCGAGACCGAGCGCCGGTTCTACCTCGCGAACGAGGTCAAGGTCACCCCGAAGTCAGGACCGGGAGCGACCTACTTCGAGGTCGAGCTCAACGACGCCTGGGTTTGGGACATGTACCGCCAGGCGCGCTTCGTGTCCTCAGTGAAGGTGGTCACCTACAAGGACGTGAACGTGGAGGCGCGACCCGAAGACGAGGTCTGAGCCCGACGCATCAAAGGCGCTTGTCGGCTCGGCACCGTACTTGGGACATGTGCCTCGAGCGACGCTCGGGTCGCAGCTCTTTCGTGGATCGTCGAAGATGCTCTGAGCTGGCCCGTCGCGAGACCAAGGGTCGTCAACGTCCGGTCGGGCGTCGCCTGTCGCGATATTCCCAGCAAGGCGTGTGCCAGTGGCGCCGACTGTCCGAGTCCGAGACCGGAACGACGACCACGTGGCCGGTCCCGGGCCGGATCTCCTGGTTGCAACCCGGGCAGATGTAGGTCTTGTCGGCCTGGTGTGGCTGGACGTGCCGCACCTGAGCGACGCCGCCGGCCATCGCGTCGTCGACGAACGTCCCGGCGTTGGTGCCTGCCCAAGCAGTTATCGCGTTCCCCCCATTGTCATTCCTGCTCTTTGGGGAACGCGAGCGTCCGGTGGCGTCGCCTCGGCGTGATCCGCGTTCTGGAGACCGTCGAGGCATGTGATTGATTATGTTGCACCTAGCCGCGCCCCGCTCGCCGGCCGGAGGCAGACCCTGGTCGCGCCTGGGGCGACGGCTCTCGGTATCGTCCCTTGGGTGAGCGACGTGACTGGGGCCGAACGGGCGATGTCGTTCGGCGCCGTTGCCGACGGTTACGACCGATACCGCCCCGCGCCGCCGGCGGAGGCAATCGACTGGGTACTTCCCTTGGACGCCGTCGACGTCATTGACCTCGGAGCCGGGACGGGCGCTGTCGCCCGCCTGCTTCGCGACCGGGTGCCCGGCCGCGTGGCGGCAGTGGAGCCCGACGCCCGGATGCGAGAGGTTCTCGTTCGCCGCTCACCAGGCGTGATCGCCGTCGGGGGCCGCGCGGAGGCGCTCCCGTTCGTCGGTGCCAAGTTTGACGCCGTCGCGGTCGCGTCTGCGTGGCACTGGATGGACCTCGACCTGTCCGTGCCCGAAATAGCCCGAGTGCTTAGGCCCGGCGGCCGATTGGGCGTGCTCTGGAGCGGACCTGACCGCAGTGTCACCTGGGTCGCTGAGTTGCTCGGGGGTGGTGAGCTCGCCAATGAGACTCGGCATCGATCGAGTCGCCATCGCGTCGAGCTTGTGCCCGGTGGGCCTTTCGCCGACCCGGAGACGACAGTGATCCGTTGGGCCATGTCCATGACCCGGGAAGATCTCGTCGGTCTCGCCGGCACCTACAGCGCCGTGATCACGCGTCCGCCCGGGGAGCGGAAGTGGTTTCTCGGCCGCGTCGAGCAGCTGGCAATGAAACACCTGGGTCCGTCTCCCGGGGCGACGATCGAAGTACCCATGAGATGCCGCTGTTGGCGTGCGGAGCGTAACTGAGCAAGCCAGGCCGTTTCGTGGCGGCCGCCCCGGCCCAGGAGGGGATCGTCGCCTAAGGTCAAGCCGTGGACCCGCGCACCGAGGACATCCGCGACGGTGGAACCCTGTGGCGCTTCGACCTCGATTTTCTAGAGTCGAATTGGGCGTGCTTGTGGGGACACGGTTGCCTGGGCATTGGCGCGGAGCCGGCCGAGGAACTCGGGCTCGGATGTTGCTCGGTGGGCGCCGAATTGGGCGACGTCGACGAGGCGCGGCTCACCGCCGCGTTGGCGGCGACTCTCGAGCCGGTCCGCTTTCAATATCACCGCGAGGCCGCCGAAAAGGGCGTCTTCAGCGATGAGAGCCGTAGCAGCACCCGCGTCGTCGACGGCGCCTGCATTTTTCTCAACAGGCCCGGATTTTCCGGCGGCGCCGGCTGCGCGCTTCACCTGGCCGCGCTCGCAACTGGCGAGTCACCGATCGACTGGAAGCCGTCGGTCTGCTGGCAGCTGCCTATCAAGGTGGACTGGGTGGAGGTCGGGGACGGGACCGAGATGGCCACGGTGCGGGGCTGGACACGCCGCGACTGGGGCGAGGAAGGGGGCTCGATGGCGTGGTGCTGCACCGAGGGGTCGTTGGCCTACGTGTCCGACAAGCCTGTGGTCGAGTCCCTGCGTGCCGAGATCGAAGCGCTCGTCGGGGAGAAGGTGTACCTGGAGCTACGCCGGCGCATGGCCGCATCGGGCTCGGTCGCGGGTCCGGCGGTTCGGGGAAGTTGAATCGCTCTCGGAATGGAATCACCATAGGCAGCGTGATAGACGGCCCAGCTCGCGGTGTGGGATGCAGGCAACCGGGCGTCGGGTTACGGTGCAACGGTTGACCGTGTTCGCTGTCGTGCGCGAGGAGCAACGCTGCCTCCGGCCTGATCCGGTCATTGGCGCCTCCCGGGCGCGCCCCGAGGCCGCGCCGCCACAGGCCGTGTACTCCCCCCAGTCCGGGACCGGTCTGGTCCGCTCGTTCGAGGGCGTCGGCAAGGTCGCTCTCGACGAGCGACGCCGCGCCGACAGTCACCGCGATGCCGTCCGCCCCTCGTGCGACGACGCATCGGACGGCGGCCGGGCGCTACGCGGAAGACCGAGCCGGAGCTCGTGTTCGACTGACGGCTTTCGCACCGACGAGAGCGAGATCACCTTGCGGGGCCTTTGTCCCGCCTGGCAGTACTCGCCTTTGAGCCGAAGAGCTTTCAATAACCGCACCACCCACCAAGGAGATTGACCATGCCCGACCGCCGAGTGCTCACAACGGAATCCGGCGCACCTGTTGCCGACAACCAGAACTCGCAGACTGCCGGGGCCGACGGGCCGGTGCTGCTGCAGGGCCAGCACCTCATAGAGAAGTTGGCCCGGTTCAACCGGGAACGCATTCCCGAGCGGATTGTGCACGCGCGGGGCTCGGGCGCTCACGGCTACTTCGAGCTGACAGCCGATGTGTCCAAGTGGACGCGGGCGAAATTCTTGTCGGAAGTCGGGAAGCGCACGGAGGTATTCGTCCGGTTCTCAACGGTTGCCGGCGGCAGGGGATCGCCCGAGGCGGTGCGCGACCCGCGGGGATTCGCGGTCAAGTTCTACACCGAGGAGGGCAACTACGACCTGGCGGGGAACAACACCCCGATCTTCTTCATCCGCGATCCGCTCAAGTTCCCGGACTTCATCCACTCCCAGAAGCCGGACCCCTACACGAACCGGCAGGAGCCGGACAACGTCTGGGATTTCTTCTCCCTCTCACCGGAGGCCACCCACATGTTCACGTGGCTCTTCGGCGACCGGGGCATTCCGGCCAGCTACCGGAGGATGAACGGATACGGCTCGCACACCTTCCAATGGGTGAGCGCCACGGGCGAGCAGTCCTTCGTCAAGTATCACTTCAAGACCGATCAGGGAATCTCCAACTTGACCGCCGCGGAGGCAGCCCGTCTGGCGGGCGAGAACCCCGAGTCCCACACGACCGACTTGATGGAGGCGATTGACAAAGGCGAGTTCCCCTCGTGGACGCTCAGGGTCCAGGTCATGCCGGCCGCCGAGGCGGCGGGATACCACATCAATCCGTTCGACCTCACCAAGGTGTGGCCACACAGCGACTACCCGTTGATCGAGATCGGCAAGATGGTGCTCGACCGTAACCCCGGCAACTACTTCGCCGAGGTCGAACAGGCCGCATTCGACCCGGCGAATTTCGTGCCGGGTATTGGGCCGTCGCCTGACAAAATGCTTCAGGGGCGCCTGTTCGCCTATGGGGACGCGCATCGCTACCGGCTTGGGATAAACCACACCCAGCTCCCGATCAACCGCCCGCGCGCCACCGAGGCGGACAACTACGGCCGCGACGGCTCCATGCGCTTCGACGCCCATTACGGTCGGGAGAAGAACTACGAGCCCAACACCTTCGGCGGCCCTGCCGAGACCGGCCAGCCCCTCTACGGACCACTCGGCACCGACGGAGCGTCCGGCACGTACGAGTGGGACAAGCGCGAGACGGACGACTTCACACAGGCGGGCGCTCTCTACCGCCTCTTGGACGAAGAGGCCAAGGCTCGTCTCATCGACAACATCGCCTCGGGGCTCGCTCAGGTCTCCAAGGACGACATCATCGAACGTTCCATCGCGAACTTCCGGTCGGCCGATCCGGACTACGGCTCGCGCATCCAAGCGGCAGTCGAGGCTCTCAGGGCGTAGGTGGGGAGCCGGCCCTTTCCGCGAGGGAGCCGGTCGGAGGCGTTGTTTGCACGGGACGGTCCCCCAGGCGCCGTCGCATGGTGGCCTAAGCTTTGATATTCCATCTTTTCCGGGGTATCGCGGCCGGTTCGGGTGCGGCCAAGCAAAACGGATGACAGCAGGATGAGAACTCGCGCGGCCACGCCGAGTGGTGCCTCGTCGGCAGAATTTCCGCCCGAGCAGCTGCTCTCCGCTGTCGTCGAGTCGAGTGACGACGCGATCGTGGCGACGAGCCTTCACGGCACGATCAAGAGCTGGAACACGGCCGCTGAGGCTTTGTACGGATGGACGAAGGCCGAAGCGATCGGGCACAGCATCGAGATGATCGTGCCCGAGGCCCGGCGCGAGGAAGTATCCACGCTCGTGGCCGGACTGACCCAAGGCGGTCGCCTGGGCCACTTCGAGACGACCCGAGTCCGCAAGGACGGATCTGAGATGTACCTCGCGATGACGGTCTCGCCGATCCGCGACTTTGACGGCCGAGTCATCGGTTTCTCGTCCATCGCTCACGACGTCACCGAGGACCGGCGGCGCGAACGAGAGGTCGCGGAGAGCCTGCGGTTGTTCGTGCAGGCGCAGCAAGTGGGGCACATCGGGGGATGGACCTCGGAGGTGGCTCCAGGCGATCACATGACGTGGACCGGAGAGACCTTCAGGATCTTCGGCCTCGAAGAGCGTTCCGACTTGCGGGTGGCGGACTTTCGTGAGCGGGTTCACCCCGACGATGTTGAGCGCGTGGAGGCAGCCAAGCGGTCGACCGTCGAACAAGGGCGCCGTTTGGAGATCGAATACAGGATCGTGCGCCCGGACGGCACGGAACGATGGGTCCACGAGGTGGCAGACGTCATCACGGAAGAGAACGGAGCGCGGGTCAAGCTTGTCGGCGTGACGCAGGACGTCACGGACTGGCACGAGGCCGGAGATACGAAGCGCTCTCTCGAGAGCCAGCTCCGCGTGCTGATCGAGAATTCGAAGGACCTGGTGTTCCGCTACCGGCTGATCCCCGATCCGGCTTTTGAGTATGTGAGCCCCGCCTTACTCGCCATCACGGGCTACACCCCGGACGAGTTCTACGCTGACCCGGATCTTGTCGACAAGGTCTTCGATCCCTCGACGAGCGCGCTCGCTCTGGCGAGGGCCTCCACCGAGGAAGGCAAGTCGCCTCTCGACATCGAGATCACCCGCAAGGACGGGTCCAGGAGCTGGGTGAGCCTGCACATCAACGCCGTGCAGGGCGCCGGCGGTGAGTTGGTCGCGGTCGAGGGCATCCTTCGCGACATAAGTGACCGGAAGTTGGCGGAGCGGCAGCTCGAGCACGAAGTCCTGCACGATCCCCTCACCGGGCTGCCGAACCGAGTGCTGACCATGGACCGAATGGAACACGGCTTGGCACGTGCGGTTCGTGAAGGCGGGCTGGTTGCCGTGCTGCTTGTGGATCTGGACCGGTTCAAGGTCTTCAACGACACGCGCGGCCACGCCTGGGGCGACAGTGTGCTGCAAGCGGTGGCCGCGAGGTTGGCAGCGAATTCGCGCGGCGGCGACACCCTGGGCCGCTTCAGCGGCGACGAGTTCATCATCGTCTGCGAGAGGCTCGCCGCCACGACTGATGCGATCACGATTGCCGCCCACGCCTTGGACGTCTTCGCGACGCCGTTCGATGTCGGCGGCGAGAAGGTGCACGTGTCGGCGTCGATCGGGATTGCCACCGGAAAGGGGTCGGCCGGCGCGGAGAAGCTCCTGAGGGACGCGGACCTGGCCAAGTATCGGGCCAAGGATCGCGGCCGGGCGCGTTACGAGGTGTTCGACGACACGTTGCGGGCAGAGGTCGAGAGGCGCGCCATGACCGAGGCGGGACTGCGCCGCGCAATCGAGAACGACGAATTCGGCCTCGTCTTCCAGCCGGTGTGGTCAATGGCGCAGGAACGCTTCGTCGGAGCCGAGGCATTGTTGCGGTGGCACGATCCGCTGCGGGGAACCGTCAGCCCGGATGATTTCATTCCCGTTGCCGAGGAGTGCGGTCTCATCGTCCCGATTGGGGAATGGGTGCTCAAGGTCGCTTGCGAATCGGTCGCGCGTTGGAACGCGATGGGCGGGTTGCCGACGGCGCTCAGCATGTCGGTGAACGTCTCGGCTGTGCAGCTCCGCTCGGAGTCATTTCCCCGCGCCGTGGCAGCGATAATCGCCGCCGCCGGGATTGATCCGCGGTTGATTTGCTTGGAGATCACCGAGTCGGTGCTTATGGAAGACGTCGACTACTTCTCGAGTGTGCTCCGGGAATTGCAGGCCATCGGGACGCGGCTTTCCATCGATGACTTCGGCACGGGATACTCGTCGCTCGCCTACCTGCGGCGATTCCCCGTCAACGAGCTCAAGATCGACCGCTCGTTCATCACGAACCTGGACTCCGAGCCCTTCGACGCGACTCTGGTTTCCGCCGTGGTCGCGATCGGAGAAGCCCTCGGTCTTCGCGTGGTGCCCGAGGGTATCGAGACCACAGAGGAGCTGGCGGCTGCGGCCGGACTCGGCTGCCAGTACGCACAAGGGTTCCTGCTTGCTCGTCCTTGCGATTTCGACTCCTGTGTGACGTTTCTTGCCGGCACGGCTGCGACAGGCGCGACGGGCCAACGGCAAAGCGTGTGACCAGCGGCTGCCAGAGGCCTATTTGAAGTTTGGGACCAACGCGGGCCGATGCAGCCCCCAGGGCGATGTCGCAGGCGAAGGCAGCAAGGCGAGCACCCGCCAGCCGGGATGTTGAGTAGCGCATCGCCGCCGGACGGATTCGCGCGAGCTCCGATTTCTCGGCGTCACCGGCGCCGACTCATGCGGCTTCGTACTGCCGGCTCGGCCGTGGTCGCGGCCAGCGAGGCCCCAAATCGCATCCGTGCCGGGTGAGCCGGACACGGGAAGGTGAGCATCCTTCCCATGTCCGAGAGCCCGGGCACCCCGGGTTTGAGTCAGCTCCGCGGCCGCAAGATGGTGAAGGCAATCGTGTCGGGTTTCGACGTCGGCCCGGTCCCTTTCTCGGCCGTCAGAGTGGCGAAGTAGCGGCCCGGCGACAGTTCCTTTAAGAGGAACTTGAAGTCGTTCTTCCCCTTCACGCCGTAGAAGGCGATCTTGGCTTTGCGGACCATGAGCACGCAGCGCTCACCCGTCTGGGCGCCGAGCTTGCACTCGCCTTTGACCTTGCGCCCTGACATTGGTTCGTTGACCACGATGGTGACCTTGGCAGCTTCGGACAGGGTCAGTCGCAGAGTCGTGCCCTTCTTGGCCAGGAATTTGGCATTCCGGAGGCTGACATCGGCCAGCTTCGGCGTTGGCGGCGGCTGTGTGGCGAGTTTCCCGGCGTACTCACCCGGACCAGCAACAAAGTCGGGAGTCGTCGCGGGCGTGCTCGGGCGAAGTGACACGGCAGGGCGGGCTTCACCTGGCCCGGATGAAGCGGCAGGCGGCTCCACGAGACTGAACATCCCGCCGGAGAAGTTTGCGCCGGAGCTGAGGTTGACACCACCGTTGCTCGGGTCGTTCACCTCCGTCCAGGTTTGGCCGCCGTCGGCGGAGCTCAGGATTTCGCCGCTGCTGTCGCCTACCAGCATTGAAGACGGGTCGCCCGACGCTATTGCGAGAGCCCGAATCCCCCAGGGACTCGACGGGAGTGCGACTGGCGAGAACGTCTGGCCCCCGTCGGTGGACTTGAGCAGCCCATCGGCCGGGTTGCCGGATGCCGCCAGCACGGTGCCCGACCCACAGTCGACGGCCAAGGACGCCAGAGCTTGCATGCCGGGGGCGGAGAGGCTGACCGTTTTCGCCACCCTTGGACTGGCAGACGTGGGGTCTGTCACGCGGTATACGCCTCCACCTGAGGAGTTGTCGGCGACAACCAGGAGAACGTTCTGCAGCGAAGTCGCCGAACCTGTGCTGGGGCAGTAGGCGATCGGCCCGGGCGCCGTGATCACCCCAGAACCGATCGGCGTCACGTTCGAGAACGCCGGCGCTGTCGTTATGGTTGCGAAACTCACCGCTCCTGTCCGATCAGAGGTCATGGGGTTGGCCGAGGCCGTGTCGATGAACACGGCGTCCTGCCCCGGCACCCCGGCCAACGAGTCGACAACCGGGCTCGTGATCGGGGCCGCGAGACCCAGGTCCTCAGCAGTGCTTCCCGACACGTTCCCGTTGCCGTCACCCGTGCCGATCGCCGTAGTCGAGCTCGTCCAGTCCGGCACGGCGTCGACGAGGGTCTCAGTTGTGCCGCTGCCCCCGATCAATCCGTAAAGCAGCCAGGTGTGGGTAGCTCCCTGCCACCACGCGACCGACCAGGCGCCGTCGTAGGTCGCCTGCTCGAAGTTGGCGCCGTTGTCGTCCGACGCAACGCCACCAACGCCTGTGGCGGACGCCACCTGGTCCGCTCCCTCCGGACCGAACGCCGTCTGGAATACCGTGTCGCCGGTAATTCCGGTTGTCGCCACACCTGAGCTGTCGGCCGCGGTGCCGGGCCCCGCGACCGTTGTCTGGTCGGACAGAGAGATAGGGAAGCCCTGGTCGGTGCCTGCGAGCTTTTCCACGCCCCTCGAATATCCCGTGATCATCAAGACGGCGTCACTTCCCGAGGAGACGTTCGTGGCGTCGTAATCCGCATCGATCGCGACGCTGCTGCCGTAGCCGGTCTGGGTTGTGAGCGAGCCGGCGACATCCTGGACCCAGCAGTTGTTGATCCAGACGGCTCCGTAGGAGGAATCCGTGTTCGGAGTGAACTGGGCGCGATAGGGACTACCCATCCCGGGTGCGAAGCAGCTGTTGGCCGCCGGGCTGACCGGTGCGGGATAGCCGGTGCCCGCGGTCCAGAGCGACATCTGAACGTCACCGGTGCTGGCGTCTTGGACGATCAGTCCTGAGGGTGGTTCGCCGGTGGCGCTCTCCCCACCTATTCCGACCGTGGCCGGGCTCGTCGTGAACCCGGAGACGGTGGTCTCAGCAGCGGGCGCGGTGGCCTGAGCGACCAACGGATAGACGGATACGACGCCAAGAGTGTTAGCCGTCGCTAGCCACGGCTGGTCGACGCCGTCGGCGACGGCGACGACGGCGGAGTCTGACCCGTCGCTGGAGTTGATGAGCACGGGGTAGGGCGTGGTCATTTGGATGAAGGTGGGGTCTGCCACGGTCATGTCAGCCACATAGATCTCGAATGGGGAGTCCTGGATGGCCATCAGCACGCTTGTCGAGCCGGCGTGTCCCCAGAGAAGCTGCATGCCGTTGCCGTGCATGCCGTTCTGAGGCGAGTCACCGACGAGCTGCCACGTCACTCCGTAGTCCGTCGAGTAAAAGATTCCACTTGGTTGCGCAACGCCTACGGCGTCGTCGAGCACCGCGACTTCGCCCGGGTACCCGCTTGTCGTGAGCAAGTCCGGACTAGATGCCTCGGAGAGTCCATTCGTCGGGTCGTCAGTCGCCAGGGTCACCGCTGTCCATGTCCCGCCATAATCAATGCTTCGATAGAGGTTCCCCGTGTTGTCGCCGGCAATGTAGAACACGCCCGGGGTGCCGTCCGCTGCCACTTGGTCGCCGCCGCCGTAGACCGGCACTGGCGCCAGTGTCGCCCCTGAGGGCGTGAGGTCCACGTTCTCCGTGCTGGACCCGCTGACCGTCACCCCGGGGGTCACGGACGCGAGATAGCCAGGCTCATTGGAGGCGATCGTGTAGGTCCCGTCGGGGATGGTGAGGTCGAAATCACCGTTGGAGTCGCTGACGGCGACTGCTTGGCCGTTCGGCCCCGTGGCAGCGACGAAAGCGCCCACCACCGGCAGACCAGCCGCTGTCACGGTCCCGGTCAGAGTCGATGCCGACGCCGCTTGAACAGACAACGGAGCAAGGAGGAAAAGGAGCACCGCCAACACCCCGCCGAGCGTGTAGCACCTTCGACGCAACGACATCCCCGCCTCCTTGTGCCGACAAGACTCGGCCGATAGATGCTAGCCGTGGCTCCGTTTAGCTCAAAGGGGAACGCGTTGACTCATCTGAAAGGTCCGCGTAACCACATTCGTTGACTCATCTCGAAATGTCCGCCTACGGGCATCCGCGAGATCGCCACCGGGGGCGGTTACGCCCAGGCGATGGAGCTTTCG
>JBEKBI010000015.1:0-65610 GCA_050015475.1 Acidimicrobiales bacterium
CAGTCCCAGTGTGGCTGATCGTCCTCTCAGACCAGCTACCCGTCGTCGCCTTGGTGAGCCGTTACCTCACCAACAAGCTGATAGGCCGCGAGCCCCTCCCAAAGCGGAAACCCTTTCCTCACGAGCCCATGCGAGCTCGTGGGGGTATCCGGTATTAGCACCAGTTTCCCGGTGTTATCCCGGTCTTTGGGGCAGGTTGCTCACGTGTTCCTCACCCGTTCGCCACTGAGTCTTCACCAGTGTTGCCACCGGTTGGACTCCGTTCGACTTGCATGTGTTAAGCACGCCGCCAGCGTTCGTCCTGAGCCAGGATCAAACTCTCCATCGAGATATCTGCGCCGGTGAGACCGGCGTTTCAATCTGGAGAGCTGGTACCTCGATACGGTGAACGAGGTACCAACTGGCACAAGAACAGTCTTGTTGTCCGTTCAAGTGCATTGACTTCGTGACCGTCGGCACCGTTGTGGTCCCGACAGCCACCCGCACTGGCTTTTGGCTGTTCCTATTCCGTTGTCAAGGAGCGACGACGGAGCACGCTTCCTCTCGGAAGGAGGTGCCACCGCGCTGTGCGTTTGCCCTCTTGGGGCGGCGGCGCACGTCACCATCCCAGGTACGGACCCTGAGGTCCGCCTGGCGCACGCCCAGATCAGGTCAACCCCGTTCTGAGCGGCTCTTGAGCGTAGCACTACTGACACCTACGCGTGTCAAGCTTCCGAGACCTTCTGTACCCCCACGGTTCACGGTGGGGGCCGGCAACCTGGCCACCAAGCGCAGCAGTGCTCGCTTCTCGCATCACCTTACCTGGCCGAGCGCGGGCGCGAGACGTTGGCGTCCCCGGGGATCCACCACCGCCAGGGCTCCTTCATTGCCGTGCACCTAGCCGCGAGCCCGATCCGAGTGCCTATCTCTGGTCGAGCCGGCGGCGGCGTCCCGTCGTCAACCAGTACCACCCCGTTCAAGCCGCTGACCAGGTCGTACCCATCAGCGGAGCGGTCCAGGCCGAATGCCTGGCAGAGCTTCGCCGGGCCTGAACAGAGGTCCTCGGAGCGCCAACGCTGCGTCCGCCTGTCTGCCCCGGCGCCGGTCTTCAACCCAGGGAGGACTGGCATCGCCCTGCTTCCGGGCCCGAAGCGGCGGGCCGCCATCTCCTCAAGTCCTGCCAGCGGTGCGAGAGCGCGGATCAGGACCGCCCCCGGCTCGCCTTCGGGCCAGCACACGACGTTCGCGCAGTGGTGCATCCCATAGGTGAAATAGACGTACAAACTCCCTGGTGGTCCGAACATGGTCGCGTTCCTCGCGGTCTTCCCCCTGAAGGCGTGCGATGCCGCGTCAGAGGACCCCCGATACGCCTCCACCTCGACGATCCGGCCTGCGAGCCCACCGTGCTCGAGAACTTTCCCCAGGAGCTCCGGCGCCACGAGCACAGGATCCCGGTCGAAGAACGACCGCGGGAGCACCTTGGCAGCCCGAGGGTCCGAGTCCACCATTCTGCGACGCCGACCCGTTACTCCCCGCGCTCGACGAGCCGGGCCGCGTCCTTGTCGAGGCGTTCGCGGAAGTGGCTCAGTTGGAGCCGAACCGCGTAGGGGCCCGTGCCACCTGGCGTCGAACGCCGCTTCAGGGCCGAGCGCGCGTCCAGCACCTTGAGCGCCTCCTCACCGAGGGCAGGATCAGACGTCACGAGTTCCGCCAGGGCTGCGCCTCCCTCGCTCGACTGCCGCACGAGGGCGGCTACCACTCCATGGGCCTGACGAAAAGCCATGCCACGACCCACGAGCCACTCGGCGAGGTCGACAGCCGCCAGCCCGGGCCCGGCGGCCGCGGCCTCCATGCGGTCCAAATCGAATTTCAGGGTGCCGAGCAGGCCGTCCAGAGCCACGAGAGCCATCCCGACCTGGTCCAGAGCGTCGAAGAGCGGCTCCTTGTCCTCCTGGAGGTCCCGGTTGTAGGAGAGAGGCAGTCCCTTCAAAGTCGTGAGGAACCCCGCCAGGTGCCCCACTAACCTGCCCGCCTTGCCCCGCGCGAGCTCCGCAACGTCGGGGTTCTTCTTCTGGGGAAGCATCGAGCTGCCGGTGGCCCAGGCGTCGTCGAGATGGAGGAAACCGAACTCCTCGGTCGAGAACAGCACGACCTCCTCTCCGATTCGCGACAGGTGTACCGCGAGCAGCGCAAGGTCGAACAAGGCCTCCGCGACAAAGTCACGATCGCCAACGGCGTCGAGCGAGTTCTCGAACTGTCCTGTGAAGCCCAGCTCCTCGGCCACAAGGCCTGCGTCAACCCCTAATGACGACCCGGCCAACGCGCCCGCTCCCAGAGGAGAGATGTCGAGACGCTGCACGGTCGCAAACATCCGGTCCGTGTCGCGGGCAAGGGCCCAACCGTGCGCAAGCAAGTGGTGAGCGACCAGTACCGGCTGCGCGCGCTGCATGTGCGTGTACCCGGGCATGAGGGCCTCGCCAACCTCGGTCGCTCGTCGCTCCAAGGTCGCCTGCAAGGCGAGGACGCGGCCAATCACCCGCCCTAGCTCCGTCCGGGTGAACAACCGCAGTGCCGTCGCCACCTGGTCATTCCGGCTCCGACCCGTGTGAAGCTTGGGCCCACTATCTGGGGCCAGCTCGCTCACGCGCCGCTCTATCGCCGTATGAATGTCCTCGTCGCCATCCCGGTACTCGAAAGCCCCGGTCAGGAGCTCCGCGCCCACTTGCTCGAGTGCGGCCGTGAGACAGGCCGCCTCCGCGACAGTCAAGATCCCCGCTCGTAGTAGTCCGTGCACATGGGCCACCGACGCTCTCAAATCGCTGCTGGCCAGGCGTTTGTCGAACCTCAAGCTGGCCGTGAAGCCCATGAGCCCCTTGGCGGGCGCCGTCCCCATTCGATTCGCCCAAAGCGTCACTCGGCGGCTCCCTGGAGAGCGGACCACGTCTGGATCCCGAGACCGAAGAGCCGCAGGAATCCAGCCGCGTCCTCGTGGCGGAAGGCGTCCTCGGCGTCATAGGTCGCGAGCTCGTTCACATAGAGCCCCACCGGACTCCTCCGTCCCACGACCTCGGCCCCGCCGCCGGGCTGGAACCGGAGCCGGACCTCGCCTGTCACGAACCGCTGCGTCGAGGCCATGAACTCCGACATCGCCTGGCGCAACGGCGAGAACCACATCCCGTCGTAGACGAGCTCCGCGAAGCGAGGCTCGAGGCGGGCTTTCTCGTGGGCCACGTCGCGTTCGAGCGTGAGGCTTTCCAAGTCCGCGTGCGCCATGACAAGCGCCAATGCGCCAGGGCACTCATAAATCTCACGGCTCTTGATGCCCACTCGGCGCCCTTCGACGATGTCAACCCGCCCGAAGCCGACCGATCCCGCGACACGTCCCAGCTCCGTGACCAGATCCACGAGCCCGAGGTTGGCGCCGTCGATGCTGACCGGGATTCCCTGTTCGAAGCCCACCGTCACTTCGATCGGCTCGGTCGCAACGGGCACGGTCAGAGCGTAGACATCCTCCGGCGGCGCAACCCAGGGGTCCTCCAGCACGCCGCATTCGATTGACCTTCCCCAGATGTTCTCGTCAATGGAGTAGATCCGGTCTTTCGTCACGGTGAGGGCGATGTCGTGCTTCTCGGCGTAGTCGATCGACTCCTCTCGGTTCATACCCCACACGCGAACCGGAGCGACGACCTCGAGGTCGGGTGCCAGGGCGCGCGTCCCGAGCTCAAAGCGGATCTGGTCATTGCCCTTGCCCGTGCAACCGTGGGCCACCGCCGAGGCGCCGTGGCGCCTCGCCACCGACACGAGGTGCCGCACGATGCACGGCCTTGAGAGAGCCGAGACGAGTGGGTAACGGCCCTCATACAAAGCGTTGGCTGCAAGCGCCGGCATCGCGAAGTCGTTCAGCAACTCCTCGCGTGCGTCGACAACAACCACTTCAGCAGCGCCCGCCGCGATCGCTCGCTCACGTATCGCGTCGAAATCGGCCTCCTGCCCGACGTTCACGATTGTCGCGATCAGGTCGTAGCCGAGCTCCACGGCCAGCCAACCGACCGCGACCGATGTGTCAAGGCCGCCCGAATATGCGAGCACCACCCGCTTTGTCACCTGGTTCCTGCCTCTCCGTGTTTGGCGCCGGTTCTTCTTGGGGAGCCACCGGCGGCATTTCTTACGACCGGGTTAGGGCCGGGCTCCCATGATCTCGTCGAGGCGCTGACACAACATCTCGCCCGTCAGGTGCTCCGCGGCTATCACGAGCACGGTGTCGTCGCCGGCTACCGTGCCGATCGCGCCGTCAAGGCCTGCGCGGTCGAGGGCGGACCCCACGACGTGGGCACAGCCAGGTGGCGTGCGCAATACCGCGAGATTCCCTGACGAAGCGATCTCCACCACCCACTCGATCAGCACTCTGCGCAGGTGGTCGACCGGGGCAACTTGATCCTTGGGCAGCTCGGGAAGCGCGTAGACATGCCGGTCCGCCCCGGGCACCCGCACCTTCAGAGCACCTATCTCCTCCAGGTCCCGGGACACCGTCGCCTGGGTCGCGGCAACACCAACGCTGCCCAGCAGCTCAACGAGCTGCTCCTGGCTGGACACCTCCTTGTCCGCCAAGATCTGAATGATGATGTGCTGGCGCGAGTGTTTCGTCGGCCTCGTGTGCGTCGTCACTCCATGCCTCCTCTCGGCACTTTCGCGGCAGTCGCCTTAGGTGCCAAACGAAGTATCGTCGCGGGCTTCCCTTCACCCGGCGATTCGCCCCTCGCATCGACAGAGCCGACGGCGGGACGCGCCAGACCCCCGGGCGCGATCGCAGAGAACACGCGGTGACCTAACCGGCTCGTGGCTTTGGAGCGCCCCTCGTCGGCCCGCTGGTCCGTTCCGGCCTCGCCCCGAACGCGACCGGCCTGCCTACCTGCGCGGCCCACGGGGCCAGAAGGCACTTCTGCTCCCGGGCATCCCACGCCCCCTACGAAGCTGGCTCTCATCGCATGACAATACAGTGGCGCGAGTATTTATGCAATTTGGGCGAGAATAGGCCCTTGTCCAGTTGACCCGCAATGACTGCACCCGCCTCGTGAGCCGGCCTTCCCTGCCCGACCGAGACCGGGACTGCGGCCAGCAGGCCCGGGCCGCGCCCGTCAGGGTCGAAAGGCCTCCACGCCGTCGGTCGTCCCGACGACGATCTCGCCCTCGCCTGCAGCGGGTGTGACGAAGTGGTCGACGGGCGCGAGCCCTTCGGTGACGAGCACCCTGCCCGTCGCGGGGTTCATCCCGTAAAGGACATTGGCGGCCCCACCACCCCCGTCCGCTCCGGTGGAGATGGCCCAAACGAGGCCACCGGCGACGATCGGCGGTCCGTTCGGGTTGCCCCTAGAGGCCTCCCAGATCCGGCTGAACGATGGGTGGGCGCCCGTCTTGACCTCAAGTGCGACCGTGCCGCGCGGACAGGGGACGAAAACAACGATCCTCGCCGCGGCTCTCACCTCTACGATCGCGGTCGCGTTGGCCCCGAAGACAAATCCCGCGTCTGGGCAGACAACGCCTTTGAAGAGCGGGTGGCCGATACCACCGAGCGCCTTCGGGTTCAAAAGGTATCCCCAACTCTGCTCGGCCCCGCCGTTGCCCGTGTCGTAACCCGCCTTGCCTGACTGAAACAACAATCCTTCGCCCGGCAGCAGGGTCGGCCCGTCCGAACCGAGGTCGAGGTCGGCCTCGCTCAGATACGCCCACGACCCGGGCGCGAAGTAGCTCAGCACCTTTAAGGCGGGAGACAGCTTGACGACGGCGTCGCCGTAGTCGAACGACTGCCCGGGCCCGTGACCTCCGTTCCCGGTCGCCACGAACAAGTCGCCCTTGGAGTCTGCGGCTGCCCCTGAGGTGGCCCAGATCCCGGCCTCGCGGTTCGAGGGCGTCTCGTATACCGCGAGTGCGCCCTTGCCGGACTCAGGCAGGGAGACGACGTAGCCGTGATAGATCGAGCAGTCGCCCGTGAGCCCCCCGTACTCGACATAGACCCGGCCGTTCACGAGTGATAGCGCCGCCCGCTCCTGCTCAGCCGCGACGATGTACGTCCCGTGCGTCCCGTTGCCCGCGTGTGCTGGATCGATCCAGCGCGTCCAGACGACCTTGTGGTTGCTCAGGCGAACCGCGACCATGAGGTGCCTAACGCCGGTCCACGCCGAGGTCCCGGCCTTCTGTACTTCTGCGGCGAGGTAGAGGACGCCGGTCTTGGCGTCTATCACGGGCGTGCCGGTGATCCCGAGCGGGAATATGTCGCCACAGCCGGCCAGTCCTGGTCCGCCTTGCACGGAGGCCGACTGGGCTGGCTTGCCCACGTTTATCTTCCAGTCCACCGCCCCGGTACTGGCCTTGAGCGCGTAGAGATCGTCTTGTTCGGTGACGACCAGCACCGTCCCCCCATAGATGAGCGGCTCGGCATATATGTCACCACTTATCCTCGACCCGTTGGTGATCCAGGCAACCACGACGTGCCTGAAGGACGGGTCTTTCGCATCGAAGCCTTGGCGGTCGTTGCCGTAGTGATAGGTCACCAGGGTCTCGGCCGAGCCGGATGCCACGGCCACCGACACAGTCGTCACCGGGTGCGTGACCTCCGGTTGGCTCGTCGAAGTGGCCGCGGCGGGCGCGGAGCTGTTCGAGCACGCCGTAAGAGCCAGCGCCAGTCCGGCCGCGCCGGCAACAACGAGGAGCCTGCCGCTCGGAGCCGGGATCCAACAACGCCTGAAAGCGGTTCCGCGGTTGCTCGTGAGTAGATGCATCTCGCGCCTCCTGCTACCGCAATGAGCTTAGGAAAGCTCCCTTGGCGGCGTGCGACGCCGCACACAGAATTCCGCTGGTAGCTGGCCGGTTGGTGTGGCGACTCCGATTGCAGATCGCAGGGTCACCGGCGGGCGCCGGCTGTCCGATGTCGTCGAGCGCCGAGTGGGGCTCCTTCGACTGGCCGCCTTGAGCGCTAGGCGGTCACGTCTCTTCGCACGAAAACGACCATCGTGATCGCTACCGCTGCCGCCAGGTACACCGACATCGTCGCCAAGGCGGGGCCGAAGGGCGCCGTGGCGGTCCCCCCCTGCGAGATCGCCTCGAGCAGCTGAGCCGGCAACCAGCGCGCCGCTCCGGCCACCGCGTCGGTGATGATCGTCTCGATCGGGAGCAGCACGGCCAGCCCCGCCGCGATCGCGATCACCGACGAGCGCAGCAGCACACCGGCGATCATGCCGATGATGGCGAAGCCGCAGGCGGAAATGGCGGTATCCCCCGACGTGGTGCCCAGCCCCGCCATGCCGGCGCCAGAGGTCCACGCCTCAGTCGGGATCCCCCGCAAATGCGCCATGACGAACGCGGCGCAGATACCAAAACTGGTCGCCACGGCCACCGCACCGAGGAGGAAGGTAAGCACCGCCAGGCACTTCCCGGTCATGAGCACCCATCGGCGCGGCTGGCGCACAAGCAGGTTGCGGAGCGTCCCATGCGAGAACTCAGCGCCGAATTGGAAAGCGGCGATCGCGAAGGAGACGGCGCCGAGGAGAACCCCCGACTGGCTCAGCCCCTGGCCGAGTCCTGACGACTGGGCGAGCTGAGCGAGCGTCAGGTTCCCTTGCGGATCCGGGCGGAGGTGCGCACCGGCGATCGTCACGATCGTCGTCAGCACGACGACAGCGGCGATGGCGCCATAGCACCCGTACCACAGGCGCCGGCGTCGCATCTTCACCCACTCGCTGTGGAACGACCTCCAGACCATGATCATTGGCCCTGCCCCACCCGAGGTACGCGCCGGCGATCGGGCCCACCCATCAAGTACGGCAGTTCTTCCTTCACCTCTCCTGCCTTCGCGCGAGCGCGGGTGATCTCGAAGAAGGCCTCCTCGAGGGTTGCACGCCTCTCGGAAAGATGGACGAGCGTGATCCCGTTCGTCATGGCTAGGCGGTTGAGGTCACCTGCCCAGTCGCAGTCCGCGGCGATTATCAGGCTCGTCCCTGCCTGCTCGCTCACGACGCGCACCCTCCGGCCAGTCTTCTCCACCAGCTCCTTCAAGCGCTCCGCGTGCTCGTGGTTCTCGGCCCGCACCGTCAGCTCTGGGCCCCGCGCCGCCAGCAGCTCCTCGACCCGGCCCTGGAACAACAGCCGGCCGGTCTCTATGACCACCAGGTACTCGCAGATTTGCTGGATCTCGGCAAGCAGGTGAGACGACACGAACACCGTCATGCCCTCATCGGCGAACGAGCGCAGCATGGCGCGGATCTCGGCGATGCCGTGTGGATCGAGGCCATTGGTCGGCTCGTCGAGCACCAGCAATTCGGGACCGGGAAGGACAGCGGCCGCGATCCCCAGGCGCTGGCGCATGCCGAGCGAGTAGGTCCGGAACAAGTCCGGGCCCCGCTCCGCCAGGCCGACTCGCTCGAGTACCTCGTCCACTCTCGCCGGGCGCAAGCCGCCGATTCGAGCGAGCACCATCAAGTTCTCCCGTCCCGACAAGGCTGGGTAGAACGTGGGTCCCTCGATCAGCGCGCCGACACGCGGCAGGTAGGCGCGGGCCTTGCCGAGCGGTTGGCCGAGCACTGTCCCCGACCCGGCACTGGGCCGAGTCAGGCCAAGAAGCATCCGCATCGTGCTCGTCTTCCCCGCCCCATTGGGTCCTACGAAACCGGAGATGGCACCGGCCGGGATCCTCAGATCGAGCCCGTCGACGGCCTTGCGCTTGCCGAAGCGTTTCGTGAGTCCATGGGTGACGACAGCACAGCTGTCGACCCTCCGCTCAGTAAATCGCGCGGCGGGCCGGGCCGCGACTGCAGCCGCGCTCACCTCACGATGAAACCACAGTTTTCGTGCCACCGGACGCAGGGGTCGTAAGTCACGCCTAGTCTCGGCCGACGGCGTCGGGGCCGCGCCGTGGTGAGACTGCTCCACCCGGTGGGAGCCTCCCACCGGATTCACGTCATCACCCCTTCTGGCCCGCCTTGCGCCTCAGCTCATCGGCGGGGCTCAATCGTCGTCCTGCCAGTCATAGGGGCCAGCGTCATCGGGGTCGTAGCGCTCCGGCTCGGCAGCCCTCGCCGCCTGCACGAAGGCCCTCACCAAGCGGGCGTCCTTCTTGCCGACGCTTGACTCCACTCCCGTCGAGCCATCGACACCCCAGGGGTGGACCGTTCGGATCGCGTCGGCGACGTTGTCCGGATCCAGTCCGCCCCCGATCACCAGACGGCGCCCGTGGGGGGCGCCTTCTGCCAGGCGCCAGTCGAACACCTTGCCCGAGCCCGGCGAGGGGCTGTCGACCAGCACTATGTCCGCGCCGTACTCCGACGCCCGCTCGAGGCGGGCATCCCCCGCCGCAAAGGACTTGATGACAAGTGGCACCCGTACTGACACATAGCCGCACTCTTCGAATGTCTCGTTGCCGTTCAGTTGAGCGGCATCGAGCCCGGCGCGATTGACGATCTCCACCACCCGGCGCGGCTCCTCGTCGCGGAACACACCCACTGTGAAGATCTCGTGAGGAAGCCGTCGCGTGATGGCGGCCACTGCACTCGGGCTCATCTGGCGCGGCGAAGGAGCGAAGATGAACCCGACCGCGTCGGCCCCCATCGCCACCGCGAGCAGGGCGTCCTCCTCGCTTGTGATCCCGCAGATCTTCACCCACATGGCAACCTCCGCCTGCTGAGTGACGGGGCCGAAGCAGTCGCTTCCCCCTCGATCCCGTTCGGATCCCGCTCCTCGCTCCTCGCGCCTCGCAAGGGCTTTCGTCCGGCGCAATCGCGGTGTGCGGGCACGCGCCCGAGCCTACTGGCCTACCCGGCGCGCCTCATGGTTCCTCGGACGGCCGGGCGCGTCTGGTTCGGCCCAGGTGTTCCTGGGCGATCGACCCGGCGATCAACGGGGACTCCGACAGCACGAATAGCCCCACGCACATCATCGCGAGCGCCACGCCGTCGAGTGAGAAGGCGCCTATGCCGCCGCGCAGATCGTCCCCGAATAGCCCGACCCCGATCACGATGCTCACGATCGGGTCCACGATCGTGAGCGTCGCCTGGGAAGCCGTGATCGGCCCGGCATGAAACGCATCCTGGGTGAACACGAGGCCGGCGAGACCCCCCACGATGATCGCGTACGGCTCCCAGTGGCTGAATATGTGCCAGAAGCCATACGAGAAGAGGATCGTGGCGGTCTTGGTGAACGCGGCACTGAGAGCGAAGCACAGCGCGGCCGCGGCCCCGAACCAGGCCGATCGCCACGCCCGAGACCGGAACTGCGCGCAGGCGACGCAGACGCCGACACCGGCGCAGACGGCCACAATGAGAATCGTCCATCCGACCGTGGAAGGAATCGTGGTCCCCCCACCGGCGTTGCTGATGGCGAGGAACCCTGCCAGCCCCAGCACCGTGAGCAGGGTCCCGACCGCTTCCCTCCATCCGAGGGGCGCCCCGAACCAGCCGCGCAGGATGATCACGAGAAACACGAGCTCGGTGACCATGAGCGGCTGCACCACGCTCAGGGTCCCGAAGCCCAGCGCGACCGCTTGGAAGACGAACGACCCCACCATGAGCCCCAGGCCGACGTGCCAGATCGGGCGCCGAATGGCGTGGTGCATGAGCTTGAGGCCGTGCCCGCGCTCCTTCGGGGCGGTCTGAAGGCCGAGTCGCTGAAAGATGGTGGTGAGCGCGTTGCACAGCGCCGCGCAGATGGCGAGCGGGATCGCTACCACAGCGCGCCCCGGGACGTCCGACACTGCTCAGCCCCGCCTCGTAGGCCCTCGTCGAGCGGGACGAACATGGCCGCCCGACTCAGAGCTGAGGCCTCTCCGGCGCAGGCGGGCAGTCCCGAAGACCCGCTGTCAACACGGTCTCGGGCGCGCTCTGAAACCCGAGTCACCACCCCGTCCGGCACAGGTCCCCTTGGCGACGCGCGCCTGGACATTTCTCACAGGTAAAGCCCCGTTCCGTCCTCGAGCCGCTCCGAGGCGACCGCCGGTATGTCGCGCTCGCGCAGGATCACGTAGTCCTCGCCTTGGACCTCCACCTCAGAGCACTCCTCCCGATTGAACAGGACCCGGTCACCAGCGCGGATCGAGCGGACGTTGGGCCCCACAGCGGCGACCTCGGCCCATGACAAGCGCCGTGTCACCGTCGCCGTCGCCGGGATGAGGATGCCTGAGCGCGACCGGCGCTCGCCCTCCGATTCGGGCACGTGCACGAGCACGCGGTCGTTGAGCATCGTGATGGGTTGCTTTGCTTCGTCGGAATCTGGCCTGAACTGGGTCGAATCGGGTAACTCCACGACCGAAACGGTAGTGCGGCCAGCGGGTCGCCGTGGACGCCGCGCTCGTGGGCGTGGCGTGGCGGAAGACCGAAGGACCCGAGGCTCGTGGCGGTCGCACTTCGGCTGCACGCGCTAAGTCGGGCGGTACCCCTCGGCCCGGCTAGGTGGGGCCGGCCGCCAGCTGGCCGCAGGCCGCCGCGATGGCGCCGCCCCGGTTCTGGCGGATGGTGGCGTTCACACCCGCTTCATTCAGCCAGGCTTGGAAGGAGAGCACTCGCAGCCGGGGCGAGCCCCGGAGCCCTCTCGACAAGCCGCCGGGCGTGGGATTCAACGGGATCAGGTTCACATGCGCGCGAAGTCGCTTCGCAAGCGCCGCCAATTCGTAGGCGTCGTCCGCACGGTCGTTCACGCCGTCGATGCAGGCCCACTCGAAGGTGATCCTCCTCTTCGTCGTCGCCCGGTAGAGCTCGCAGGCCTCCATGAGCTTGGCGAGAGGGTATCTCCGGTTGATCGGGACCAGCTCATCCCTGAGGGCGTCGTTCGCCGCATGGAGCGATACGGCCAGGTTCACCTGCAACGGCTTGCTCGCCAGGCGCAGAATCCCCGGCACCACGCCAACAGTCGAAATCGTGACATGGCGAGCACCGAGCCCCAGGTCGCGGTTCATCGCCTCCACCGCGGTCCAGACTCTCTCGAAATTCGCGAGTGGCTCCCCCATGCCCATGAGCACGACGTTGCCGAGCTGCCCCCAGCCTTCCGACTTGCACCTTCTGGCGGCGATCACCACCTGTTCCAAGATCTCGCCTGAGTTCAAGTGCCGATAGAACCCCGCGTCTCCGGTCGCGCAGAACCTGCAGCCGAGAGCGCAGCCCGCCTGGCTCGAAACGCAAACCGTCGTGCGGTCGCGGTAACGCATGAGGACTGTCTCGATCCGCCTGCCGTCGCCGGCCTCGAGCAACCACTTGAGCGTCGTGCCCCGATCCGCCACCTTTTCGGCCACGCAGGTGAAGGCCGCTGCCAGCTCCGGCGCCTCCTGCAGCCGTGAGCGAAGCGCCTTCGGGAGCTCGGTGATCTCGGCCGGCTCGACGAGGCGCTGATAAAGGGCGTCAAAGACCTGGTCCACCCGGTAAGGCCGTTCTCCTGCCAAGAGCGTCGCCAAGTCCGCGCGCCCGAGGTCGTACCTGCTCACTCGGCGACGCTCACGAGCGCTCCGCCGGCGCCACATCGGTCACGTAGGCCCGGTCGACGTGGTCGTCCGCGAAACCGAGCGACATGTACAACTTCCTTGCCGTGCCGTTGTCCCGGTCAACATAGAGCATGCCCGTGCGCACCCCACGGTCGAACAGCGACGCCAGGCCGGCCAGCACGAGCTGGCGCCCCAGGCTCCTTCCCTGGAAGTCGGGGTCCACCGCGACGACATAGATCTCCCCGAGCGGGTGGGCGCCCTCATCGTCCTCGTCCTCGTCAGGCTCGTGGATCTTCGTCCAGCAAAAGCCCGCTAGGCGACCTTCCCTCTCGTGCAACAAGAAGCCCGCAGTGTCGAACCAAGGCTGACGTTCGCGCTCGGCGAGCGTGGCCAGGTCCCATGAACCCTGCTCGGGGTGGCCGCGGAAGGCCCTGTTGTTCACCTCCAGCCATCCCGGTTCGTCCTCCCCCACTCGGAAGGTCCTCACCGTGATCTGGGCGCTCTCCGCAGTTATGGGGAGCGGGCGCCGCATCTGGACCAAGTCCCGGCCCCGCCGCATGCCGACGGCCTCGGCGACGGCGTCATTCGTCGGCCCGGGCTTAGGCACCCACAGGTGCACGTGACCACCGCCCTGGGAGGCGATCTCGCCGAGCGCGGTGCTGAGGAGCTTCTCCTGGAGACCGGCGCTCTTCGAGCGCCAGCGGGGGTGCACGACGTACTCGACTGCCCAGCTGGCGTCCTTCCCCTTGCTGATCTGGGCGTAGGCGATGACGTGCTCATGCCCGGACTCCCGGGCGACGAAGCCGGCAAAGCCCTCGCGGCCACCTTGGACGAGGTCGAGCCACTGGTGTTCACCGAGGGCGCGGTGTCCGTCCGCGACGCTGGCGGCCTCGACGAGCAGCGAAATGGCGGCGATGTCGGCCTCCCCCATCCGGCGCATTATCTCGACATCGTGCACATAGCGAAGATACCGCCTGAACCTGGCTCTTCCGTGGCTACCATCCGGACGTGGCCAACAAAGCGAAACCCAAGGCCGTGCGCAACGGGGCAAAGCGCCGGCCTCTGCAGCGCTCCCGCAAGATCGCCGAGCGCCTGGCGGCCTCCTACCCGGGGACGGCCTCGGAGCTATGCGAGCTCGATCACCACAGCCCTTATGAGCTGTTGGTGGCAACCATCCTTTCAGCCCAGTGCACGGACAAGCGCGTCAACATGGTCATGCCGACCTTGCTCAAGCGCTACCCCACGCCGCGGGCCCTGGCGGCCGCCGACCGTGATGAGCTCGAGGATCTCATCCGCTCGACGGGCTTCTTCCACTCGAAGGCCTCCCACATCCTCGGCGCCTCGGAAGCGATCGTGCTCCGCCACGGGGGCGAGGTGCCCCGGACGATGGAGGAGATGACGGCTCTGCCCGGTGTCGGCCGAAAGACCGCCAACGTCGTGCTCTCCGTCGCCTACGGACTCCCGGGCCTACCCGTGGACACGCACGTCGCCCGGCTCAGCCGGCGCCTCGAGCTCACGGCCTCAGACGACCCGGTCGAGATCGAGCGCGACCTTTGCGGTCTTTACCCGCCCGCCGAATGGGGCGTGCTCAGCCTTCGCCTCATCCTGCACGGGCGCAGGGTCTGCACCGCCCAACATCCGCACTGCGACAGCTGTGAGCTCGCCGAGTTCTGCCCGTCGCGGGGCAACTTCTGATGCCCGGCGACGCCCCGGCCTAGTTCTCCACACAACTGGCGGTGCCATGACAGAGCCCTCGAGTTGCCGCCGTACCCGGCGGCGTTCGTGCCAATCTCGCGAAGATCTCCGCTTTCGAGGTCACGCGCCGCGAGAGCGCCGCTAGCTTGCAACGTAGGAACCGGTCTCCGCCACCTGGTTCCGAACAGCGGACTCGGGATCCGCCGCCCGACCCGCTGCCCACCGGCGTCCTTAGGACGCTGGTGGCGCGCCCGCGTACTGGTCCTCTCCCGTCATCGCCCGCCCGCCATGAGCCTCTCGAGTCGTCGCACCGCGCCCAGCAGGGCGCGCTCCACGGCGATCAAGTTCATCGCCGCCTCGCCGCGCTTGGCCTTCGACGCGGCGTCGGCCATCTCTGTCACACGACGGCTGATCTGTTCCAGTGAAGACGCTATCGAGGACAGCTCGGAGCGTTCCGAGGCTTCGAGCGGGTCGGGTGCCATGACGCCATCATCGCCGATCTTGGCCTTTGAGGGACGCTCGGCGGCCACGGTCCTTTCCCGAGGGCTACAGGGCCTTCTCGATTGCCTCGTCAGCTCGCTTGCTATCCGGGGGGTTTGAGGGCCACCGCTAGAGTGACCCGAATGCGAATCCTCGTCACAGGAGCCGGATCGGGTGTGGGAAGGGCCACTGCGGCCCTGTTGTCGGTGCGCGGTCATGAGGTGATCGCGACCGCCCGCGACCTCGGCGCCCTCGAAGACCTAGACGTGAGCGGCCGGCTGCGCCTCGACGTGACCGACGCTCAATCCGTGAGCGCGGTCCGCGCCGAGCTCGGAGCAGTTGACGGCCTGGTCAACAATGCCGCCATCGCCTTCGACGGGCCGATCGAGAACGTCCCGGTGGCCGAGGTGGAGCTCATGTTCGCCACCAACGTGCTCGGCCCGGTCCGGCTCATCCAGGCCTTCGTGCCGGCGATGCGCGAGCGCGGCTCTGGCGTGGTGGTCAACGTGTCCTCCGTAGCCGGGCATGTCGCCCAACCTCTCGGCGGCTATTACGCCGCCACCAAGCACGCCATAGAAGCGATCTCCGAGGCGCTGTACTTCGAGCTCGCCCACTTCGGGGTTCGCGTCGTGATCATCGAGCCGGGCTTCATCGCCCCCGGCATGAAAGAGCACTCGACAAGCGGCGGCCTGCCCGTCTACGACGAGCTCGAGGCTCAGCTGGAAAAGATCGCCTCGGCCACCCAAGGCGGACCGAGGCCCGGGCCTGAGATCGTCGCCGAGGCGATCGCGGACGCCATCGACAGCCCGGGCGGGCCGCTCAGGCGGCGGGTGGGCACCGACGCGAACTTGACCCTTGCGGCCCGGAGCAGCCTCAACGACGACGAGTTCGAGGCCGCCATGCGCCAGATCGTGGGCCTCACCTGGTAGTGGTTCTTGTTTAGGCTCGCAGCCGTGATCGACGCGTGACCGCTCCCTTCGACTCCGGGGCGCCCCGGGAAGCGAAGCGACTCTCCTTCGACGGGGCCTCACCGCTCCCCGAGGGCAGGGCCAAACAGGAGCTCGTGCGGTCGATGTTCGACGTGATCGCGCCCCGGTACGACCTGATCAACCGGCTCCTCACTTTCGGCCTCGACGCCCGCTGGCGACGCCGGGCCATAGCGATGCTGGACTTGTCGCCTTCCTCGGCCGTGCTCGATATCGGCTGCGGGACCGGCGACCTCACCCGCGCCCTCGCAAGCCTCGGGCACAGCTCGGTCGGCCTCGACCTCTCCCTCGGGATGCTCCGGGCCGCCCACCCCGGCAAGGCTCCCTTGGTCCAAGCCGACGCCGTCGCCCTGCCCATCCGGACCGCCTCGGCCGAGGCGGCCATAAGCGGGTTCGCTCTCCGCAACTTCGCCGAGCTCTCCTCGGTGCTCAACGAGCTCGGCCGGGTGCTGCGACCCGGTGCCAGGCTGTCTTTGCTCGAGGTCGGCCAACCACACAACCCCCTCCTCCGACTCGGTCACGGGATCTGGTTCAAGCGCGTCGTGCCCAAGCTCGGCGCGGCCCTGTCGGACCCCGCCGCCTACCGGTACCTGCCGCGCTCGGTCGCGTATCTCCCTTCGCAGATCGAGCTCGAACGCATGCTCGTCGACGCGGGCTTCGGTGACGTCCGACTCCACCTTCTGAGCGGCGGCATCGCCCAATGCGTCACCGCGACGCGCAAGGAGACGCGGGCACCGTGACCCCGGCCGCGCAGGCTCCCCTTTGCTACGGGACGCGGCCTCTCGAAGACCGGGACCTCGAGTGGATTCGGGCACGCGCCTATGAGCACGGGCGCGTGCTCGAAAACGACGGCCTCACCCTTCTCGGGCTCGGGACTGCAGCCTCCATAGAGCTCCCGAGCGGACTCGAAGACCCTTCGGCTCTCGCCCGCGTCGTCGCCCGGCTCGGCGCCATCGCCGAAGTCTCCTCGGGGGCAGCCACCGTGGCCTCGGCGTGCCCCTCGGTGCCAATCGCCCTCGGGGCGCTCCCCTTCGACCGCAAAGCGGCCGGGCGGCTCGCCGTGCCAGAGATGACCGTGGTCGCCCGGCCGGGCGCCTTGGCCACGGCGGTGGTGGTGGGCAGCCGCGAGCGGTTACCCGAGCTCGTTCGCGGTCCCCTCGAGCTCGTGGCGAGGCGCGAGGCGGAGGTCCCGACGCCGCCGCCCGACGAGTTCACGCTCAGGTCGTCGCGATCCCACCAGGACTTCCTCGCCCGCGTCGACGCCGCCCTCGCCGAGATCGCCACCGGGCCGCTCGAGAAGATCGTCCTCGCCCGGGAGGTGCAAGTGATCGCCAACCGGCCGCTGCGCCAAAGCGACCTGCTTGAACGGTTGCGAGCGCTCCACCCCTCCTGCACGGTGTTCGGCCTTGACGGCTTCCTCGGTGCCACCCCCGAGCTCCTCATCAGCCGGTTCGGGGCGAGGATCGCCTCCTGCCCCCTTGCCGGCACCGCCGCCCGCAGCGGCGACCCCGAGGCCGACTCGAAGGCGGCCGAGATCCTCCTCCTCTCGGCCAAGGAGCGCAGGGAGCATCGAAGTGTCGTCGACGCCATCACTATCGCCCTTGCCTCAGTGACCGCGAGCCTGGAGTTTCCCGCGGGCCCGACGATCCGGGAACTGCGGAACGTGAGTCACCTCGCCACCTCTATAACCGGGACACTTGCTGCGCGAGAAGGCGGCTATCCGAGCGCTCTGGATCTCGTCGGGCTCCTCCATCCCACCCCGGCTGTGGCAGGAGTGCCGGTGGAGCTGGCGCTTTCGTCTCTCACGAGACTCGAGGACCTCGACCGCGACCGCTACGCGGGCCCGCTCGGATGGGTCGACGCCCGAGGGGACGGCGAATGGCACCTCGGCATCCGATCAGCAGTCGTGGAGGGGAGCAGTGCCCGCCTTTACGCCGGGGTGGGCGTCGTCGCCGGCTCCGACCCCGCCGCGGAGCTCGCCGAGACTCAGCTCAAGCTCCAGGCGTTCCTCGCTGCGGCCGTTCGCCCTTGAGGTGGGGCGGCAAGGCCGCGTAGCGCCGCACAACCACCGCCACCTGCTCAGGGTGGTCGAAGGGGAGGAAGTGGCCACCGGGCATGATGACAAGCTCGGCCCCCGGCACGCGGGCGACAAGCGACCGCGCAGCCGTGACGGGCACGACGTGGTCGGCCTCGCCGGAGACGACCGCCGTCGGAACCCCGATGCGCAACAGTGACCGCTCCAACTCGGGCGTCTCGGCGAACATGGCCCGCTGCTCGACGAGGAAGCTCTGCCTCGACCGGCCGACGATGGGGCCGAAATCGGCCCCGATGGCCGCTCGGACCGAGGGGAGGTCCGGCAGCATCTCGCCCACTCGCCCGCCCGGGTGGCTCTTGGAGTAGCGCCTGGCGCGCACAAAGGCGCGACGGACGGTGGCCGTGCCGGCGCGAAGGATCCCGCTGCCGAGCATCGGGACGGCGAGCAACCGGTCGAAGCCGGACAGCGCCTCGCCAACCCCGACGGACCCGAGCAGCACCAGGGCGCTCACCCGCTCCGGGTGATTGAGTGCGAGCTCGAGGGCGACGCCGCCCCCGAAGGAGTGCCCGACGACTGTCACCGGCTCTTGGATGGCGGCCTCGGCCAGCATCTCCGCCAGCGCGTCGGCGTTGGCGGCCATGCCACAAGCCTGGCGGGAGTTCGACCCCCAGCCCGGCCGGTCCGGTGCCAGCACACGGTGGGACGGGCTCAGCAGGCCTTCGAGCGCCGAGAAGTCCGCCCCGGCGCCCGGCTGCCCGTGCACGAGCAGCACGACCGGGAGCGCGCCGGGAGGGCCTGACTCGTCGCCGGCGTCGGTGCCGGCGCTCACAGTCACCTGGGGACAGGAGGCTCGGCCGGAACAGGGACAGGCCTCTTCCTCTGCCCGAGCCCGAGGGCTCTCTCGACACCCCACCGCGTCACCAAGACCAGCGCCTCGACGACCGTGAAGACCGACATCTTGGATGTCCCGAGCTCGCGGTCCACGAAGCTGATGGGGACCTCCCTCACGGTCGCCCCCGCCTGCTTGGCCCTGTAGGTCATCTCGATCTGGAAGCCGTAGCTCTCCGCTTTTACGGTACTCAAGTCGATACGCCGCAGCACCGAGGCCGTGTAAGCCCTAAATCCCGCCGTGGAGTCCCGCACCCCAAGGCCGAGGAGGACATCCGCGTAGATGTTGCCGCCCCGCGACAACAACCGCCGCACCAGGCTCCAGTTGGGGATGGTGCCCCCGGGCACATAACGCGACCCGATGCACACTTCCGAGCTCTCGCAAAGCGGCGCGACGAGGCTCGGGAGGGCATCGGGATCATGAGAGAAGTCCGAGTCCATCTCGACGAAGGCCTCGTAGTCCCGCTCGAGGCCCCAAGTGAACCCGTCCCGATAGGCGCTGCCGAGGCCGAGCTTGCCCGGCCGCGACAGGATTTCGACATTGCCGAGCTCGTCCCCGGCGTCGCTCGCGATCTTCGCCGTGTGGTCGGGGCTGTTGTCATCGACTACCAGTACTGAAGCCTCCGGCAAGGCTTTGCGCACACGAGCGAGGACGTCGCCGATTGTGGCAGCTTCGTTGTAAGTAGGCAGCACGACGAGAACACGCACGTTTGCAGCCTAGGTGGAAACCGCCACGCGGCAACATCGCGCCCGCCCGCTCCGGCGGGGCCGACGACCTCTTAAGGGCTCGCTTCCGGCAATTTCCCTAGTGTCTCGGATACCTCGGCGTCCGATCCTTGCGCGCCACGCTCTGCCTGCCGCACCCGCCACAGGTCCCTTGCCACGACTTGCAGCACGCTCGCGGCCGGGACCGCGAGCAACGCCCCGACGAGGCCGCCCAGGGTGGAGCCGACTATCCCACCGAGCTCGACGCCGGCCAGGATCGCCAACAACACCCAAAGGGCATTCAATCGGACGGTCTTGCTCATGACGATCGGATTGAGGATGTGATTCTCGATCTGCTGGTATACGAGGAACACCACCAAAGTCACGATCCCGGCCGGCAGCGAGTGGAGCGCCGCCACCGCCACGGTCGGCACGCCCGCCAAAAGCCCCCCGACCAAGGGGAGGAAATCGACGATGCACACCCAGATGGCGAGCACACCGGCGTAGTGCACGCCCATTACTTTGAGCGCCCCGAACACCACCACTCCGGCGATGATCGAGGTGGCGAAGTTCCCGAGCATGTAGCCGTTCACCGCCTCCACGACGTCGCCGAGAATCCCGCGGACCCTGACGGCGCGCTCGGGTTTCATCGCCCCTAGTGCCGCCCGAACCGTGCGGGGTGCTTCGAGGAGGATGAAGAAAGTGAGCACAGCGATGGAAAACACCCCCACGATCCCGCCGACGACGGTCTTGCCGATGGCGATCACGGGACGCCCGAGGCCGCTGATGAGGCTCTCGAGGCGGGGGACGTTCTTCTTGACGTAGCTCTCCAGCGACAGCCGCTTGACGAGACGGCCTATCTGGCCCTTGCCGTGCTGGGCCTGGCGCACGATCCTCGGAAGCTCCCTCGCGAAGCTCGTGGCCGAGGTGTACATGGGGTGAACGAGCACATAGCCGAGGGTGATGGCTATCGCGAGCGCGAAGAAGAACACGGCCACGGTCGCGATGGAGCGGCGCACTCCCCTGCGTTCCACGAAGCGCACCACGGGATGCAGCAGCGCGGCTACGAACAAGGACACGATGATGAGAAGGAAGATGACGCGCAGCCGCCAGACGAGGGCCAAGCCCACGCCGACCGAGACGACGACGCCGGTGACGATGAGGGCGTCGCGCGCCAGGGCGAGGTCTTTGAGACGTTGGGCTCGCGAGGGATCGGGGCCTTGCTCCCCGGTCTCGGTGACCATGGATACAAGTCAACTCCATGAGCCGCTCTCGGCGGGTGATGCACGCCGAAGCTCCCGCGACTGGGCCCCGCCGGGCATCGGGCCTCGACCCGCTGGGACGATCTCCGGCGTAGTTCCCCCTGCGGCCTCGTCGCGCCTGCAAGCATGTGGTGATGGCCGAGTCACCCGAGACTGACCGCCGCGATCCGGACGCGTCCGGGCCGCGGGCTCGTCGCAGTCTCGTCGACTGGATACCGAAGCCCCTCAGGCACGGCATCACGGTGTTCATCCTGCTGCTCTTCGTCGAATACGTGCTGATCCCAAGCTTTCTGCACTCAAAGGCGCGCTCTTCGCTCAACCAGCTCGGACGCGTCAACCTGCTTTGGCTCTTGGCCGGCCTCGGCATCGAGGCGGCCGCCCTCCTCGCCTACGGCTTCCTCACCCAGTCCGTGCTCCCCAAAGGAGCGCTCGGCCTCTCCAAGGTGCTCCGCATAGACCTCTCGACGCTCGCCGTAAGCCATGTGATCCCGGGCGGCTCGGCCGGCGGGACCGGCCTCGGCTTCCGGTTGTTCACCTCGAACGGGGTGAGCGGGCCGGACACCGGCTTCGCCTTGGCCACCCAGGGCATCGGCTCGGCCGTCGTACTGAACGTGATGCTGTGGATCGCGCTCGTGATCTCGATCCCGCTGCACGGGTTCAACCACGCCTATGTGACCGTCGCCGTCGTGGGAGCGGTCCTGCTCGCCGCCTTCGGGCTGCTCGTGCTGGCCTTCACCCGAGGAGAGGCCCACGCCATCCGGGCACTCAAGTTCCTCGCCCGGAGGATCCCCTGGATCCGCCAGGAGCAGATCGAGCGGCTCGTGCAGCGCCTGGCCTCGAGATTGCGGGCGCTCGGCTCCGATCCCCCGCTTCTCAGGCACGCCGTGGCCTGGGCAGTGGCGAACTGGTTGTTCGACGCCGGATCGCTCTGGGCGTGCCTGGCCGCGTACGGGCATTACACCCCTCCCATAGACCTCTTCGTCGCCTACGGGGTGGCGAACATCTTGGCCGCGGTCCCGCTCACTCCCGGCGGCCTCGGCATCGTGGAGGCCGTGGCGGCCACGTCGCTGACGGGCTTCGGCGTGCCGGCGGGCGTGGCCTGGTTGGGAGTCATCTCCTGGCGACTGTTCAACTTCTGGCTGCCCATCCCGGTCGGCGCCGGGGCGTATCTGTCCCTTCGTGTGAGGCGCGGTGCGGGCCTCAAGGAGCGCCGCGACGCTCTGGGCGGAATGACCCATCAGGGCGATCCACCCCCGGCGACGACCCCGTAGCCTCCTGCTATCAGGCCAGGCCGGCCTGCTCGGAGGCGAGGGCTTGCATCTCCTCTGGGCCAGTCGGCACCACCTCGAAGCTGATCGGGACGTCGAACAGCTCCTGGAACAGCGGCACCTTGCGCTGGAGCATCCATCCCTCGAGCTCTGCGTCGCCGCGGGCGCTCACGATGATCTCGACGTCCGTGCTGCTCAGCTCCACGCCGACATGCCCGATGACGGCGTCGCGCGACGCGTCGAGGCCGTCCGCGATCCGCAGCAGGGAGACGATCTTGAGCACCCGGTCCCGGTCCTTGCGCTCGAGGGCCTCCCAGGCGGGGAAGGAGTCCCGCGGTCGGCCCCGGACGTGGTACCGCCCGATGCAGACGAGCATCTGGATCTCGGTGGGCGAGAAGCCCCTCAGCTCCCCGTTCTCGATCAGGTAGGCGGTATGGCGCGCGTGGCCGTCACGGCTCACGTGCTCGCCTATGTCGTGCAACAGCGCCGACAGCTCGAGAAGCTCCCTGTCCTCCGCCCCGAGCCCGTGCAGCTCCACGGTCGAGTCGAACAACTCGAGAGCGAGCTTGGCCACCTGGCGGGAATGGGCCTCCGGCCACCTCGACCGGACGCAAAGAGACATCACCGACGCCCGCCGGATGGCGCGGGGGTCGTTGCTGAACTCGACTCGGTCATGGGCGCCGATGGTCGAGATGACGATCCCCTCTCTTAGGCCCCATTCCGACACCGTCAGCTCGCTCATGCCGGTTCTGTCCATGAGGATCTCGGTCACCGCCATGCCGGCCGGCAGCAACTCCGCCCGACGGGCGTCGATGCCGGCGAAACGGGCCCGCTCCGAGCTCGGCATCTCGTAGATGTCCTCGGCGAGCGCCTCGAGCTCGCGCTTGGTCACCGTCAACTGGTTCACGTATGTGGGCACGGCCCCGTCGCGCTTGGCCACTGCACCTCGGGCGAGGGCGCAGAAGGTGCCCGAGGTCCCGATGAGCAGCTTCGGCTCGCAGGCGAGGATGTCCTCGAGCACACCGTCGAGCGACTTCGAGATCCTTTCCTTGAGCCGCCCGCGGTCCTTCTTCGTGGGCGGGTCGCTGTGCACGCACTCGGCCGTAAGCCTGCCCACGCCGAGGCGCAGGCTCGTGGCGTAGCTGAGGGCGAACCGGTCCCCTACCGACAACTCGAGGCTTCCACCGCCCAAGTCCGCGCACAGTGCCGGGCTCGGATCGATGAGCACGCTCGCCCGGACGGCCTCGTAGATGAGCTGCGCCTCGCGGATGCCGGTGACGACCTCGATGGCGACGCCCGTCTCGGCCTCGATCCGCTCCGCCACTTCGGGCCCGTTCGCGGCCTGGCGAAGCGACGCCGTCGCCATCGCCACGACCTCGTCGCAATGGTGCACCTCGGCGATCGTCTCGAAGCGGTGGATGGTCGCGATCGCCGCTTCGATCGCCTCCTCGGTGAGACGGCCCTCTCTAGCAACCACGTCGCCGAGGCGCAGCATCTCCTTCTCGCGCTCGAGGGGCACGAAGCTGCCGTCACGGCGCGTCTCGACGACGAGGAGATGGAACGAGTTGCTACCGAGGTCGAGCGCAGCAATCCGCACAGCGAAAGATCAGCTCGGCGTCTCGGCGGAGCGGCGCCGTCTGGCCCGCTCGAGGGCAAGCTCCTGCAGCCGTCGCTGCACGCTCAGGCCGGCGACACGCTCCACCCGCGTCCAGACGCCGTCTGGGCCGAGCTCCCAGGCGTTCGAGTCGTCGGCGAGGTTGAGCTCGAGCGTCTCTTCGAGGCGGCCCCGCAGCTCCGACTCGAGCACCGGCACGAGGACCTCGATCCTCCGGTCCAAGTTGCGCTCCATCAAGTCGCCCGAGCCCATCGTGTAGCGCACCTCCCGCGTTCCGCCCGGGTCGCCGAAACGAAATATCCGCGAGTGCTCGAGGAAGCGCCCCATGATCGAGCGCACTGTGATCTTTTCGGAAAGCCCAGGCACTCCCGGTCTCAGCCCGCAGACGCCCCTCACGATCAGATCGACGCGCACCCCCGCCCTCGAGGCCGCGTAGAGGGCGTCGATCACCTCCGGGTCGGTGAGCCCGTTCACCTTTATCGTTATCCGGCCCGCCTCACCCGCCGCGGTCTCGTCGCCGATCTGGGCGAGAACCCACGGCCGCATGGCCTGGGGCGCCACCACGATGCGGCGGTAGTTGACCGGGCGGCCGTAGCCGGTGAGGTGGTTGAACAGGTCCGTGAGGTCCTCGCCGATGGCGGAGTCGGCCGTGAAAAGTCCGAGGTCCTCATAGGCCTTCGCCGTCTCGGAGTTGTAGTTGCCCGTGCCGATGTGGCAGTAGCGGCGCAGCCCGTCCTCCTCTCGGCGCACCACGAGGATGATCTTCGAGTGCGTCTTGAGGCCGACCAGCCCGTAGACGACATGGACCCCGGCACGCTCCAATTGACGCGCCCAGACGATGTTCGCCTGCTCGTCGAAGCGGGCCTTCACCTCCACCAGGGCCGCCACCTGCTTGCCCTGTTCGGCTGCGTGCACGAGGGCGGCGACGATCGCCGTGTCGTCCGAGGTCCGATAAAGGGTCTGCTTGATGGCGAGCACGTTCGGGTCCTCGGCCGCCTGGGTCAAGAAGGCCTCCACCGAGGTAGTGAACGAGTCGTAGGGGTGGTGCACGAGAACGCTCCGCTCGCGCAGCACCGAGAACAGGTCCACCGGGCCGTCGGCCGCCGTCGCCAGCCGTGGCTGGGTCATCGGCACCCAGGGCGGCTCGTGGAGGTCGGGGCGGTCGGTGGCGTACAGGTCCCACAGCTGCGAGAGACCGAGAGGCGCCGAGCTCTCGTAGACGTCGTCGGGCCCGAGCTCGAGCTCGGCGAGAAGAAGCTCGCGCACGTCGGCCGGCATGTCCCGATCGACCTCGAGCCTGACGGCGCGCCCGAAGCGTCGCCGGCGAAGCTCGGTCTCGACCGCCGCCAACAAGTCGTCCGCCTCGCTCTCGCCGAGGTCGAGATCGGCGTTCCTCGTCACCCTGAAGGCGTGGTGACGGCCGATCTCCATGTGGGGGAAGAGCCGGGGCAGGTTGGCAGCGATGAGTTGCTCGAGCGCCACGAACCTCGACCCGCCGTTCAGGGGAACCAGGCGAGGGAGCAGGGACGGCACCTTCACCCGCGCGAAGCGCTGCTCGCGAGTGGAGGGGTCCTCGACCAACACGGCCAGGTTGAGCGACAGGTTCGATATGTAGGGGAACGGGTGCCCCGGGTCCACCGCGAGCGGCGTCAAGACCGGGAAGATCTCGTCCTCGAAGACCCCGAGCACCCTTGCCTTCTCGTCCTCGTCGAGCTCGTCGATGCTCGTCAAGTAGACCCCCGCCGCGGCCAGTGCCGGCACCAGTGAGTCCTCGAAGACGGCATCGCTGCGGGATTGCAACTCGATGCACCTTTGCCGTATGTCCTTCAACTGCTGCGAGGCGCTGCGCCCGTCCGCGGAGCGCGCCCGCAGCCCGGCCGCCACGTGGTCCTTCAGGCCCCCGACACGAACCTGGAAGAACTCATCGAGCCCCGAGGACAAGATGGCCGTGAACTTCACGCGCTCTAAGAGGGGAAGTGACGCGTCGGCGGACAAATCGACGAGGCGGTCCGCGAACTCCAGCCAGGAAAGCTCGCGATTGAAGAAGCGGTCCGGCCGCTCGAGCAGGTCCTCGGGCTCTTTGACTTCGGCTTTCACAACCAAGACGCTACCGTGAAGTCGTGCAGCCCCTCGCCATAGTTCCGAGGGTGAAGCGACGGCGGCGAAGCGAGCTCGGCCTGCTCGTGGTCGTCGTTGTCGTGATCACCTTCGCGTTCTTGTTGGCCTCGCTCGGCACCTATGGCGTGCTGCCCGCCAATGCCTTGGAATTCATGGGCGTCAGCGCGGCGTTGGCACTCGTCGTCCATTTCGCCGACCGGATCCTCGCTCCCGAGGCGGACCCGGTCATCATGCCCGTCGTGCTCATGCTCAACGGCATCGGCTTCGTGATGATCTACCGCCTCGACGCCTCGCCCCAGATCGCCCTCGACGCGCCGTGGCACTACCAAGCCCTCTGGACCGTGCTCGGCGTGGCCGCCTACGTCGCCACGCTTTTCTTCGTCCGCCGCTCCCGCGATCTCGAGCGCTACCGCTACATGCTCTTGTTCGGCGCCCTCGTCCTGCTCGTGCTGCCCTTGGTGCCCATCCTCGGCAGGACCCCAGAGGACCAGCTGAACGGAGTCAAGCTCTGGATCCACCTCGGCCCGATCACCTTCCAACCAGTCGAGCTCGCGAAGCTCATGCTGGTCGTGTTCTTCGCGTCCTACTTCGTCGAGAAGCGGGAGATGCTTTCCCTGTCGACGCAACGGGTCGGCAACCGATTGCTGCCGGACCTGCGGCCTCTCGGGCCCATCGCGGTCGCCTGGGTCGTCTCGCTCCTCGTCATCCTCCTCGAGCACGACATCGGCTTCTCGCTGCTGCTGTTCGTGATGTTCATCGCCATGCTGTGGGTCGCGACAGGGCGGTGGACATATGTCGTAGGCGGGCTCATCGCCTTCGTGGCAGGCACGTTCGTCGCCGCCCACCTGCCGTTCGCGAGCTCGCTCATCGACCAGCGCGTGAGCGCCTGGATCAATCCCTGGCCTCACTTCAGCTCGTATGGCTACCAGAACATCCAAGCGGAGTTCGCCCTCGGTCGAGGGGGCCTCACGGGCTCCGGCCTCGGCCTCGGCTCTCCTTTCGAGATACCCGTCGCCTACAGCGACTTCATCTTCGCCGCCATCGGCGAGGAACTCGGCCTGCTCGGCACGACGGCCGTCGTCGTGGCCTTCCTCCTCCTCGTCGGGTCCGGCATCCGCGCGGCGCTGCGCGCCCGCTCGGAGTTCTCCCAGCTCGCCGCGGTCGGGTTCACGGCCATTTTGGGGTTCCAGTCCTTTTTCATCATGGGCGGCGTCGTGCGCCTGCTGCCGCTTACGGGCGTGTCGCTCCCCTTCGTCGGCTACGGCGGGTCCTCTCTGCTCGCGAACTACATCCTCGTCGCGCTTTTGATGCGCATCTCCGCCGAAGGCTCCACACCGCCGGGCGTGGCGGTCGACTGGCGGGACAGGCCGAGGAGGAGGCGCCCGCGGGCGTCGGGCCCGGCCGCGCATCGGCCCCGCTCGCCTCTCGACGCGCCCCAGACGGCCGAAGTCGGCCGAATAGTGACGGACTCGGCGTTTCCCGAACCCGCGAGCGGCGAGCTTTCCCCCGACGGCGAGGGTCGGAGCGACTCGCTCTTCTAGTTCGCCCCGAGCGGGTCGGTGCCCGCGTCTCCGAGCACGCTCGCTCTCGCCATTATCGGCACGGGAGCCTTCTGGCGCAGCGCCAACGCGATCGCGTCCGAGGGGCGGCAGTCGATGGCCTGCGAACCGTCCGGGCCCGAGAGGACCATCTCAGCGCTGAAGGCCGTGCCTTGAACCTCTGTGATGCGCACGGCGTCAAGCGTCAGCTGGAACGTCTCGAGCACCCGCGTGAACAACTCGTGTGTGAGCGGCCGCGGTGTCTCGAGGCCCCTGGCGGCGTAGCCGATGGCGATGCCCTCGGCGCCCCCGATGGGGATGCGGAGCTCCCTGAAGGGCGGTTCGGCTTCCTGGAGGACGACGACGGGATGCGTGGCCGGCAACAAAAGCACGACATCGACAAACACGAGCAGCCTCATCCCGGGCGGTGTCGCCAACGGGTCGGGAACGGCTTCGCGCTCGGGATTCTTGCCGCTCGCCTCGGCGGGCCCGTCGCTTTCGAGCGGCCCCGCAGGCTCCTGCTCCGAGACGGCCTCGGTGTCTTCGCCGGCCTGGCCCGCGAGGCTCATCTGCGGGCCGTTCGCCGCATCTCGACGTTCACCACCAGGCCGACCATAGCGAAGAACACGATCATGGCCGAGCCACCGTAACTCAGGAACGGGAGCGGGATGCCGGCGATCGGGATGAGCCCGATCGTCATCCCGACGTTCTGGAAGACCGAGAAGGCAAGCAACGCGAGCGCCCCGGCGCACAAAAGGCGCCCGAGGGGATCGCGCGCCATCTGGGCGGCGCGTAGCAGCCGGAAGGCGATCAGCCCGAACAGGGCTATGACGAGCAGGCCCCCTGCGAACCCGAGCTGCTCGCCGATCGCCGAGAAGATGAAGTCGGTCTGCTGGGCGGGGACGAAGCCGCCGTTGGTGGCGGCACCGTGGAACACGCCCGTGCCGAGCACTCCCCCCGAGGCGATGGCCATTATCGACTGGGCGAGGTTCCAGTTCGCCCCGCTCGTGGCGGTGTTCTGGTGGAGGAAAGATTGCAGCCGACCGAGCTGGTAGGCGTGGATGAGCTTGAGCTGGATCCCCGCCACGAGGCCCGAGACTCCCAGCACGCCCAGGACCGCCAGGTACCTGATACGCACGCCCGAGGTCACGATCATGACGATGAACACCACCGTCATGATGAGCGCGGTGCCGAGGTCCGGCTGCTTGTAGACGAGAACTATCGGCAAGAGCGCGAGCGCGCAGACCACGGCGAGGTTCCTCGGGAACATCGTCTCCTGCCGGCTGCAGTAGACCGCGACGACGATGATCAAGGCGAGGACCGCGAACTCCGACGGCTGCACCTCGAGTGGGCCGAGGGAGAACCACCGCTGCGCTCCGAGCGAGGTGTGCCCGAAATGGGTGAGCACCGCAACCAGCGACAACATGACCAGCCCGTAGATCACGTAGGCACCCTGCTCGAGCCAGTGATAGTCCACGAGCGCCACGACGACCATCACGACCAGCCCTACGGCGAGCCAGACGAGCTGTCGCTTCAGGTAGTACCGCGGATCGCCACCGGCGTCCATCTGCTCGACCCGCGTCGCCGAGTAGACCATGACCGCTCCGATGAGCGAGAGAACGATGGCGCTGGCCACGAGCAGGAAGTCGCAGCGGCTCACCAGTTCCAAGGCGGGGTGCTGCTCCCTGCGCTCACCCCAACGCGCCGGGACGGTTGGATAGTGAACGGCCACGAAGCCCAAGGATAACGGCGACAGCGTCCCGGCTCTAAGCGGCCCGGGAGCAACAAGCCCGCCCCGGACCCAATGGAGGTCTCAATCGACTCCGTAGCTCTGAGCCGTCGACTCGCCTTCGCCCGGTCCGGGAGCCGGCGCGCGCAAAGCCGCGTCGTCGACCACGCCGGCCTTGTCGCCGCCGACGGCGGCCCACATCACGCCCAGCGGAGCCTCGAGGCCCGTCCACAGCCTGATCTGGAGCGCGGCCTGGCTGACGAGCATGCCGAGCCCGTTGCGGACCGTCGCGCCCCGCTTCGCGGCAGCCGCCAAAAACGGCGTGAGAGGCGGGTCGTAGATGACATCGAAGATGACCTGACCCGGGCCGAACCAGGCGGGGTCGACGCCCGCCACCACCTCAGGACGCCCCTCGGCCGGCTCGCCCTTGAGGGCCACCCTTCCTCGGTCTTGCTTGCCGGAGTGCCCTCTCTGCTCAGGCCCGTCCTCGTGTTCCAGCTGAGCGGGACTTCCCATCGCGGCTGGTGTCGCCTGGACCACGAGATCCATCCCGGCAAGCTCGTCGGGCCGCCCGACCCGCACGATGTTCGGCGCCAGCGCCACCGAGCGCCATGCCGACGCCACCGTCCTGTTGACGATCACGATCTCAGCCGCGCCGGCCTCCGCCAGCGCCAGCACCGCCGAGCGACCCGCGCCGCCGGACCCGATGACGCCACAGCGCCGGCCGGCCGGATCGAAGCCCACCCCGGAGCGGAGATCGTCGAGCAGCCCACGCCCGTCGAAACTCTCGGCGAGGACGGCTCCCGGCTCGAAGGTGAGGGTGTTGGCGGCCCCGAGGCGGCGCACCGTTCTGGAGCGCCGGGTCGCGAGGCGCGCCGCCGAGTCCTTGTGGGGCATCGTCACCGACAGCCCGCGGAGCCCGAGCGCCACCGCGCCGGCAACGGCGGCCTCGAAGGCGGTTTCCGGCACTTCGAAGGCGACGTAGCCCCAGTCGATGCCGAGGGCGGCTAAGGCGGCGTTGTGCAATACAGGCGAGAGCGAATGGCGAACCGGGAAACCCACGACGCCGACGATCGCCGTGCCCGACCCGGGCCAGGCCGCGAGAGGACGCGAACCGTCTGTGGACAAATCGAACTCAGTCATGTCTCGCCCCTGTTCTGCTCCAGCCACGACTGAAGGAGCACGGTCGCGGCCACGGCGTCAATCCCCGTTCGGCGCGCCGGCCCTCCACCGGTCCCGGATCTGCGGGACAGGCTCCGGGGCCTGTCTCCGCCCGTCGACCTCGTTGGGGCCGAGAGCGACCGACGACGGGCAGCCTCGACCGTCGTCAGGCGCTCGTCGTGCAACACGACCGGGACCGACAGCTCGGCGGCGATCTGGGCGGCCTCCTGCTCGGCCTCGGTGGCAGCCGGACCCCGGGCTCCCGAGAGGGTGAGCGGGAGCCCCACCACCACCAGGCCGGCACCGACCTCGGTGACGAGGGCGGCGATGGCCCGGCGGTCCGCAGCCCTGTCACCGCTTCTCGTGATCACCGAGTGCGGAGTGGCGAGCGTCCGCGACGAATCACTCACGGACACGCCTATGCGCCGCTCGCCGAGGTCGATCCCGACGACGCGCGAGGCGGCCTTCCAAGCGAGCTCTCCTAAGGGCTCTTCGCCCTGGCCAACCCCGGTCAAGCCGGAGCCCCGCCCTCTGGCGCCGGCGGGGCGCCTTGCCTGCCCAGGACCTCGGCAAGCTTCTCCAAGGCCTCGGGGATCCCCGCCACATCCCTGCCCCCGGCTGTCGCCAGTTCCGGCGACCCGCCCCCGCCGCCGCCGACGGCCGCGGCGGCGACGGCCGCCGCCGCGCGGGCGTCGATCCCAGACCCCTTCTTGGCGGCGACCACCAACCCGACCCGCTCCGGGCCGGTCACACCCACGAGGCCCACGGCCGCGACCGAGGCGTGGTTCCGGACCGCGATCGCCAGGTCCCGAAGCTTCCCCGCCTCGAGCCCATCGCGTCGCGCGACCACGACGCCGCTCCCGCCAGCAGCCTGGCCGGCGAGATCTTCGGCCTCCTGGCGGAGTTGCCCGGAGCGCAGCTGACCCAACTCCTGCTCGAGGGTCCGTTCGCTCGCGAGCAGCCGCTCGATCGCCGCTTCGAGTTCGAGGGGCTGGGTCCGCAAACGCTCGGCCGCCCTCTCGGCGGTCCGCTCCAACAGCCGGAAGCGCGCGATGCTGGCCGCGCCCGTCACTGCCTCGATTCGGCGCGTGTTGGAGCCGATGGAGGCCTCCGAGACGATCCGCAACGGGCCGATGGCGCCGAGCGCGTTCACATGGGTGCCTCCGCACAGCTCGATCGAAGACGCGCCGGCCTCCACGACGCGCACGACCGCGCCGTACTTGTCGCCGAAGAAAGCCATGGCGCCGGCGGCTTCCGCCTCCTGGCGCGTCGTCTCATGGATGCGGACGGGCTCGTTGCGGAGCACCTCGGCGTTGACGAGGTCCTCGACGGCGTCTATCTCCTCCTCGGTCATAGGACCGAAGTGGCTGAAGTCGAACCGGAGGCGATCGGGCGCGACAAGCGAGCCCTGCTGGCGCACATGATCGCCGAGGACCCGTCTCAAGGCCCAGTGCAATAGGTGAGTACCCGTGTGGTTGCGACGGATCGACTCCCGGCGCTCGAAGTCGATGGCGGCCACCGCCTCTTGCCCGGGGTCGATCGATCCTTCCACCACATAGCCGAGATGCCTGGTGAGGCCCTCGACGACCGAGGTCGCGTCGAGCACTCGCACCTTGCCGCTCGTGGTCGTGATCGAGCCCGTGTCACCCACCTGTCCGCCGCCCTCGGCGTAAAAGGGCGTCCTGTCCAAGAAGACCTCCACGAGCGCCGCTTCGGTGGGCGCGTGCTCACCGTCCACGTTGGCAAAGGACGCGTCGACCGTGCTCGGGAGGATCGCGAGCACTCGCGCCTCGGCTTCGGCCTCCTCGTAGCCGAGGAACTCGGTCGGTCCGAAGTTCGCCCTTATCTCGCTCCACTCGGCGCTGATCGCCTCACCCGCCGCCGCGCCCAGCCGCCCGGCCTCACGGGCGCGCTGGCGCTGTTGTTCCATCGCCACGTCGAAGCCGTCCCGGTCCACCTTCACCCCGCGCTCGCGGGCGATCTCCTCGGTCAGATCGATCGGGAAGCCGTAGGTGTCATGAAGCTGGAAGGCGACGCCACCTGCCACGGCGCCGCCCCCCGTGGCGAGCTCCGCCTCGAGCAGCGCCGTGCCGGAGCGCAGCGTGCGCAAGAACGCCTCTTCCTCGTGGACCGCGATCCGCTTGATGAGCTCTTTGTCCCGCTGAAGCTTGGGATACGAGGTCCCCATGACCTCCGCCACGACGTCGACGACACCCGGGGTGACAAGACCCTTGGCCCCGAGGCGCTGGGCCACGAGCACCGCCCGGCGGATCAGCCGCCGGAGCACGTACCCCCGGCTCTCGTTCGAGGGGAAGACACCGTCGGAGATCAGCATCGTGAGCGTGCGGGCGTGGTCGGCCACTATGCGCAGCCCGACGTCGTTCTCCTCCGTGATCTTGTACCCCCGGCCCGTGACAGAGGACACGGCCTCGATGATCGGGACGAACAAGTCCGTGTCGAAGACTGACTCGACGCCTTCGATGAGGGTGAGGATGCGGTCGAGCCCTGCCCCGGTGTCGATGTTCTTTTGCGGGAGTTCGGTCAATGACCCGTCCGCGTGGCGGTCGTACTGCATGAAGACGAGGTTCCAGACCTCCGGGTAGCGGTCGCCCCCTTGGGCGGGCCCGCCCCCTGGGCCGTATTCCGGCCCCCGGTCGAAGAAGATCTCGGAATCCGGCCCACAAGGCCCGGTGTCCCCCATGCTCCAGAGATTGTCCTCGTCGAGGCGCTGCACCCGGCCGGAGACGAGACCGGGAACCGCGTGCCACAGCTCCTCCGCCTCGTCGTCGGACACGTGCACCGTCACCCAAAGATGTGCAGGGTCTATGCCCAGCTTCTCGGTGAGCAGCTCCCAGGCGTAGGAAATGGCCGCCTCTTTGAAATAGTCACCGAAGCTGAAATTCCCGAGCATCTCGAACATCGTCAGATGGCGCGATGTCGTGCCGACCACATCGATGTCGACCGTGCGCACACATGGTTGCACTGTCGTCGCCCGAGGCGCCGGTGGCGGTGACTCTGCCAGAAAATATGGCTTGAACTGGACCATTCCCGCGATCGTGAAGAGCATCGAGGGGTCGTTCGGCACCAGGCTCGCGGCTGGCAGGGAGAGATGCCCCCGGTCGACGAAGTACTTCGTGAAGGTGTTGCGCAGCTGGTCCGCGTTCACCTCTCGCCTTGCCTTTCCCTCGAGTCCTTTGCTTCTGCGTGCTTCGACGGTTCCTCGCCACCCGCACCGGGCGAGTCGCCGGGCCCCTCAGGCGATGATCGCTCGCCCCGCCTAGCCTTCCACTGCTCGGCAATTGCCTTCTCGGCGCCATGTTCCGAAGGCTTGTAGTAGCGGCGCCCTTCGAGGTTCCGAGGCAGATACACGGCTTCCACGAAGCCCCGCGGGTCATCGTGAGGATACTCGTAGCCGACCCCGTGCCCGAGAGCCTCCGCCCCGCGGTAGTGCGCGTCCCGGATCTCGGGCGGCACAGGACCGAGGGGCTGTTCGCGCACATCAGCCTGCGCCCCCCACCATCCGAGTGCCACGCGGTTGGACTTCGGGGCGAGTGCCAGATGCACCACCGCCTGCGCCAAGTTGAGCCCTGCCTCGGGCAGCCCGACGAATTCGACGGCGTGGGCCGCCGCGGTGGCGACGGCAAGCGCACCCGGGTCCGCCATACCCACGTCCTCGCTGGCGAGGATCACGAGCCGGCGGGCGATGAAACGTGGGTCCTCGCCCTCCTCGACCAGCCGCGCCATCCAGTAGAGGCCCGCATCGGGATCAGAGCCGCGCACGGACTTGATGAGAGCCGAGATCAGGTCGTAGTGCTCCTCGCGACCGTGGCGGAACGCCCGCGTCTCCCGGGCGCCCTCGACGTCCTCGAGCGAGATCGTCGACGAGCCCCTGCTCTCCGCGCCCGCCGGATTCGCGCGGTCCCGGCCCCGTGCGAGCGCCATCGCCACTTCGAGTGTGGTGAGCACCGCCCTCGCATCCCCCTCGACGAGGTCGACGAGACGCGAGATCGCCTCCGGGTCGGCTTTGAATCCCTCGGCGACGAGAGCGCGCTGGGCGAGCTCTCTGAGCTCCGCCGCACCGAGCGCCTCGAAGCGCCAAAGCGTCGAACGGCTGAGGAGCGGGGCATTCAGGGCGAAGAACGGGTTCTCCGTCGTCGCCCCCACCAGCACGATCACTCCCTCCTCGACACCGTGCAGCAGGGCGTCCTGCTGTGCCTTGTTGAACCGGTGCACCTCGTCCAGGAACAGGATCGTGCCCCGGCCCTCGGCGCCAAGTGCCCTACGGGCGTCCTCGAGCTCGTTGCGCACGTCCTTCACGCCGGCGTCGACGGCCGAGAGCACCCGAAACCGGCGCGAGGTGTGCTCGGCCAACAATCGCGCCACTGTCGTCTTGCCCGTCCCGGGAGGCCCGAAGAAGATCGCCGAGCTGAGCCGGTCGTCCTCGATCAGAGCCCGCAGCGGCGCCCCCGGGCCGAGGAGGTGGCCCTGGCCCACGACCTCATCGAGGCGTCTCGGGCGCAGGCGAGCCGCCAAGGGCGCCCGCACAGCCAGCTCGTCGGTGGCGGCGGCGTCGAACAGGTCGGGCGGGCGGCCGCCGCCCGCGCCGGATGCTGGTCCGGCCCTCACGCCCCGCTCGGGGCCGGCGTCCCGGGCGCTCCCGTCTTGGCGGGTGTCACGACCCGGATCCCGAGCTCGGTGAGCTGTCGCGACGTGAGCGGCTTCGGCGCGCCCGACATCAAGTCGGCCCCCGACTGGGTCTTCGGGTAGGCGATGACCTCACGGATGTTGTCCTCACCCGCCAGCATGGCGACAAACCGGTCCAGACCCACGGCGAAGCCGCCGTGGGGCGGCGCCCCGTAGCGGAACGCCCCGAGCAAGAAACCGAAGCGGGACTCCGCCTCCTCGTCCGAGATCCCGAGCGCCCTGAACACCTTCCGCTGAATGTCCCCACGGTGGATTCGGATGCTCCCCGATCCGAGCTCCCAACCGTTCAAAACCAGGTCGTAGCTCTGGGAGCGCACCTCGACAGGCGATGTCTCCAGAAGCTCGACGTCGTCGGGATGGGGCATGGTGAACGGGTGGTGGGCGGCAATGAGATGACCCTCGTCGTCCCTGCCCTCAAAGAGCGGGAACTCGATGATCCAGACGAAGCGGAAGGGCCTCTCGGCGAGAGGCGGCTGGCCGATCTCGAGGCGCAACTGGCCCAGCACCTTGCACGTGAGCTCGCGCTCGCCCGCCACGACGAGCACGAGGTCACCCGGCTCGGCCGCGGTCGCGGCCACGATCCGTCCCTGGTGCTCGGTCGAGATGAACTTCGCCACGGGAGACTCGAGGGATCCCTCGGGGCGCACGCGCATCCACACGAGCCCCTTTGCGCCGAGCGCGACGGCGCGCGCCACGAGGGCGTCGAGCCGGCTGCGGGGCCAGTCCCCCGCCTCGGGCACTCGGATCGCACGCACGCAGGGGGCCTTGAAGGCGTTGAACTCGGTCCCGGCGACCGCCTCGACGAGATCGACGAGCTCCATGCCGAAGCGGAGGTCGGGCTTGTCGGTGCCGAACCGGTCGAGGGCGTCGTTCCAGGTCATGGTGACGATCTCCGGCGGCGTCTCGCCGGTGACGGCGCGGGTGGCCTCGATCACCGCCTCGCTCACGAAGCCGAGGATGTCGGCCTGCGAAACGAAGGAAGCCTCGATGTCGAGCTGCGTGAATTCGAATTGGCGATCCGCCCTCAAGTCCTCGTCCCGCATGCAACGCGCGATCTGGTAGTAGCGGTCGAGGCCGCCGACCATCAGCAATTGCTTGGCTATTTGCGGGCTTTGGGGAAGCACGTAGAACGAGCCGTGCTGCAATCGGGCCGGGATGGCGAACTCCCGGGCGCCCTCCGGCGTCGGTGTCCACAGCATCGGCGTCTCGACCTCGACGAAACCCTGCCGCTCCATGGAGGCTCTGAGCGAGCTGTTCACCTGCGCCCGCAGCCTCAAGTTGCGCTGCATGCGCTCGGTTCGAAGGTCGAGGTACCGATAGCGCAGCCGCACCGACTCGTCGGTGTCGAGACGGGCGTCGAGCGAGTAGGGCGGGGGCTCGGCGGCCGAGAGCACCTCGACTTCACAGTCGCCAAGCTCCACCTCGCCTGTGGGCAGGGTCTCGTTGGTTGTGCCCTCGGGACGGAGCCGCACGGTCCCCGTCACGCGCAGCACGTACTCCGAGCGGAGATCGCCCGCTCCGTCGACGACGCACTGGATGAGCCCGGTGTGGTCCCTCAGGTCAACAAAAGCCAGGTGCTCGCCGTGCTCGCGGCGGCGCGCCACCCAGCCGCACACGCTCACGGTCCTGCCCGCGTCCGCGACCCGCAAGGCGCCGCAGTAGGCGCTTCGCAAGCCCGCGGGGGCAGGGAATTCCGGGCTGGCAGCGCTCATGGCGACCTCGTGATCTCGTTGAGACGGGCCACGAGCCCGTCGCGGGGCACTTTCTCCTGCAGGTGTTCCTCCAGGCCCCTCAGCACCCTCAAGGTGACGAGGCCTGAGGCGAGGTCCTCCGCGCCGACTATGCAGGCCACTCTGGCCCCGGAGCGGTCGGCCGCCTTCAACTGTGCCTTCATCGACCGCCCGTCGAACGCCCGGTCCACCGATAGCCCGGCCTTTCTCAGCTCTTGGCACAACTCGAGCGCGATCCCGGTGTCGCTCGAGTCCACGACGAACACCTTGAGCGGCGGGCTCAGCCTGAGCTCGCCGGGGAGGAGCACGCCGTCTGAGTCACACGCGAGCAGGATCCTCTCGATGCCGGCGCCGAAGCCGACGCCGGAGACATCCGGCCCGCCGAGAGCCGCCACCAAGCCGTCGTAACGACCTCCGCCACCCACGCCCTCCAGGGTGTCGGAGCCGTACTCGAAGGTCGTGCGGGTGTAGTAGTCGAGGCCCCGGACGAGGAAATCGTCCCGCTCGTAGCCGACGCCGAGCCGCTCGAGCCCGTCGAGCACGGCCGCGAAATGTTGCCGGCACCCCTCGCACAAGGCGTCGCTCAGCCGCGGCGCGCCCGCACCCACGCCCCGGCATTCCGGGCGCTTGCAGTCCAGGATCCGCAAGGGGTTCACGGACCACTTGTACCGGTGCTCCTCGCACAATTCGCCGGCATGCGAGCCGAGATAGGCCGCCAGCTTCTCCCTGTAACCCGGGGCGCACACCTCGTCCCCGAGGGAGTTCACCTTCAACCGGAGCGACTTCAGCCCGAGGTCGCGATACAGCTCGGCGAGAAGCGAGATGACCTCCACGTCGGCCATGGCGTCGGCGGTCCCAAGTGTCTCGACGCCGAGCTGGTGGTGCTGCCGAAAGCGCCCCGCCTGAGGGCGCTCGTAGCGGAACATCGGCGCCACGTAATAGGCCTTGTAAGGAGGCACCGGGGCGTGCTGCACGTATGCCCGCACCACAGAGGCCGTGCCCTCCGGGCGCAGCGCTATGTCGCGGCCTCCCCGATCCTTGAACTCGTACATCTCCTTGCGAACGACGTCCGAGGACTCACCCGAGCTACGGCGGAAGACTTCCGCGTCTTCGAACCCGGGACTCATCGCGAGACCGAATCCGTAGCGTTGGGCAAGGCCCGCGAAACGCCCGATGAGCTCGGCCCAGCGCGCGCTCTCCGGAGCGAGGATGTCCTGGGTCCCCTTCGGGGCCTGGAAGCCCGTCACCGGCCGGTCGGCGCGGAGGCACCGCTCTTTCCGGGAACGAGGCGGTAGGCGTCGTAGACGCTGTCAAGAAGCCTCAGGTCCTCAAGGAGCGAGTCGAGGTGCTCAGGGTCCGCGAGCTCGAATTCGAAGCGCATGCGGCTCACCCTATCGGGCGTTGTATGCGTCGAGGAGGAGATGATGCTGACGTGGTGCTCCGAGAGCACCTTGGCCACATCGGCCAAAAGTCGGGAGCGATCGAGCGCCTTCACCTCGATGCCGGCCACGAATACCCCGGTGCGGTCCTCGTCCCATTCGACCTCGATGAGCCGCTCCTTCTCGTCACCGGCGAGCGCGATCGCGTTCGCGCAGTCCTCGCGGTGGATCGAGACACCGCGGCCGCGGGTGACGAATCCGATCACGCGGTCGCCGGGCACCGGAGTGCAGCAGCGGGACAGCCGCACCATGACGTCGTCGAGGCCCTCCACGTAAATGCCCGTCGAGGCGCGACGGTGGCTGGGACGCCTGGGCTGGAGGGCGGTCGAAGGCAGCTGCTCCTCCCCCTCGCCGCCGCGCAGCTCACGTTCGATCCTTTGCACGAGGGCCTGGCCCGACAAACGGCCCTCGCCGAGGGCGACGTGAAGGGAGTCGAGGTCCGCGTAGCCCATCGACGCCGCCACGGTCTGCAGAGTGGGCGAGTTCTGCAGCTTCTGCACGGGCAGGCCGCCGCGCCGGAGCGCTCGCGCCAATTCCTCGCGGCCGTTCTCGATGGCATCCTCACGGCGCTCCCGGGAGAACCACTGCCGGATCTTGTTTCTGGCCCGCGGCGAGGCGACGATCTTGAGCCAGTCGCGAGATGGACCTGCCGCGGGCGACTTCGAGGTGACGACCTCGACGGTGTCGCCCGAATGCAACTTCGAGTCGAGCGGCACGAGGCGGTCGTTCACTCGTGCCCCCACGCAGTGGTGCCCGACCTCGGTGTGGATCGAATACGCGAAGTCGACCGGGGTCGCGCCTGCGGGCAAGGTGACGATCGCCCCCTTCGGGGTGAACACGTACACCTCGTCGTGCTCGAGATCGACCTTGAGCGTCTCCAGGAACTCGACGGGGTCCGGCGTCTCCCGCTCCCAGTCGACGATGCGCTGCAGCCAGGCGATCTCTGCGGTCGAGCGCGCCCCGTGGTGGGCCCCCTGGTTTGCCCCGCCTCCCTCTTTGTAGCCCCAGTGGGCGGCTATCCCGTACTCAGCGCGGCGGTGCATCTCATGGGTGCGGATCTGGATCTCGAGCGGCTTCACTCCGGGTCCGACGACCGAGGTGTGAAGCGACTGATAGAGGTTGAACTTCGGGGAGTTGATGTAGTCCTTGAAACGGCCCTGCACCGGCGGCCATAGGGAATGCACCGCCCCGAGCGCCGCCCAGCAGTCCTTCTCCGTGTTCACGATCACGCGGATGGCCACCAGGTCATGGATCTCGTCGAATTCCTTGCCCCGCACGACCATCTTCTCGTAGATGCTCCAGAAGTGCTTCGGGCGCCCGGTTACCTCCGCCTCGATCCCGGCCTCGGCGAGGCCTGCCCTCACGAACTCGATCACCTCGGCCAACTCGCCCTCCCGTCGAGGGGCACGGGTGGCGACCATCTGCGCGATCTCCGCGAAGCGCTTCGGGTGAAGCGTCTCGAAGGCGAGATCCTCGAGCTGCCACTTGATCTCCTGGATCCCGAGGCGGTGCGCGACCGGCGCGTAGATGTCGCGGGTCTCCTCGGCCGTCCGGCGTTGCTTCCACTCCGGCATCACCGAGAGGGTCCGCATGTTGTGCAGCCTGTCGGCGAGCTTGATGACGAGCACACGCCAGTCGCTCGCCATGGCGACGAGCATCTTGCGCATGGTGGCGGCCTGCTGGGCCTCTCTCGAGTCGAAACGGAGCCTCTCGAGTTTCGTTACCCCGTCGACTATGCCGGCCACCGTCGATCCGAATTCCCTCTCGATGTCTGCGAGGGTCACCCCTGTGTCCTCGACGGCGTCGTGAAGCAGCGCCGCCGTCGCACTCACCGCGTCGAGGCCGAGGTCCGCGACGATCTTCGCGACCGCGACGGGGTGGCTGATGTAGGGCTCCCCCGAGATCCTACGTTGACCCTCATGGGCCTTGGTCGCGTAGGCATGCGCTCGACGCACAAGCTCGAGCTCCTCGGGCTCGCAGCGTTCGCTGAGGACTTCGAGCACCCCGTCGATCTCGCAGGTTGGAGGCGGGATGAGGTCACGGGCCGGATTCTCGGGCGGATTCTCCGGCGGCTCGGCGGCCGACCCAACCGGTACGAGATCGACCTCTGACATAACTCAAATGTAGCCGGAAGCACGGACGTGATCGGCGACGTCAGCGCCCAGCTTCGGTCGCAGGCCATGGAACCTGCCGCCTTCACCGCCTCCAGTCGCCGCCTTCGCCGACGAGGCTCGCGAGGGCTGCGAACTATCCGCGGTGGGTGACGGAAACAGGGACCGCGTCTGGCAATTCCTCCCCGAGCTTCGGTGCGGGCGACCGCAATAGCACGGCCCACGTCAACATGTCGACCGGGTAGATGAGATAGCCGAAGCGGGTTGCCGGCGCGATGAGCGTGGCCAACAAGAGGGCGGCTCCGCAGAAGGCCGTCGCGCTCTGGAGCGTCGTCGGCGTCCACCTCCACAGCCCATATCCCACTGCCGCCAACCCGATAACAGCGAGCATCGCCACAAGTTCAGGCTTTGCGGATGGGAACAGAGTCAGCAGCTCCTGACCGATAAGGGGGCTCGCGGCCGGCGACTTCACCTTTGTCAGACCAAGCGGGAAGCGGATCGCATTCAGGAAAAAGGCGTGCGGCGACAGCCCCACCCCTACGCCCATCACAGGGATCACGATGGCGGCGGCGGCGAACGCGTAACGCAGGATCGCCCTACGTCCTTTGCTGTCCCGCTCACCGAGTGCCAAAAGGAGCAAAAGCGGCCAAGCAGTGAACTTGAGGCTGCCGGCCAAACCCATCGCCACGCCGGACCAGACAGGCTTTCTTCGCGTCGCGAGCGCAAGGCCGAGCAACAAAAGGGCAAGCACGGGCAGGTCGTCACCGCCCGTGACCATCGGCAGGGCCCCGCTCGGCAGCAGCACCACCACTTGGAAGATGCGCCACTTGCGCCGTGAGGTCGTGTCGGCGATGAGGAGCGCTCCGGCTATCACCAGCAGCGAGAAGCCCGTGAGGGGGACCCTCGCGTCCTTGAGCTCCCGTGGGCCGGAGGTGGCGTTGATCAATCCGAAGGGGATCATGCCCGGCAGATAAGGGAAGAAGGAGTCCTCCGACTGGGCCAGTTGCCCATTGCCGACCGTCCTCGGATCAGACAGGTAACAGTTCTTGTGGTGCGCGACACGGTCGCCGCAAGCCTCGATGACGGGCACCTCGGGCTGCACGTGTGCGCCTGACCTCGAGTCAGCCGTCAGCGTCACCTCGACTGCAAGGGGTATGAGCACGACCGTGATGAGGAGCCCGACCATGACCGCGGAACGCAGCCGGTCGCGGCCCCAAGCGGAGTCCTTAGTCCTATTCCGCACGCGCCGGCGCGCCACGAACCAGCAGATCCCCGCCGCGATGAGGTAGGGACCGATGGACATCTCCGCCCACTCGCGGTATCCGACGCTCACAGCCAAGGGGATCGTCCCCAGGGCGAACACGACGGCGAGCAGATAGAGCAAGGCGTCCTGTACGAGCACGGGGAGAGCCACGCATCGATCCCACCAGCGCCGTGCTGTGCCCGAGACAAAGGCCATTCATCAGATCGTACCGGGCCTGTGATAGCCGCCTACGGGCACCCGGCAGACGGACCCCACCAATTGCCGTGAAACCCGTATCCGGGCAAGGCCCTCACCTCGGTCTGCACCAGATTGGCCACTTCAAAGGTCGCAGGCGGTCGAGTTCGGCCTTCCCGTCGAGGCCCGCCAGGTCGAGTGATCGCCGAAAGCCCGCGGCCCTGGAACATGAGGGGACCTAAGCTGGCTTTGCCATGCAACAACCTCCCGCCTGGCGCAGTTACTGGGTCGGCCTCGGCGTTCTCGCCGTCAGCTTCGGACTAGCGATCGCCGCGATGCTCCCCGTGCGGTCACATTTGAGCGTCGCTGCGGCTGCCCTCGTCCTGGTCGTGCCGGTCGTCGCCGGCGTGGTGTTCGGCGGGTCGCGAATCGGTCTGTTGGCCGCGCCCCTCGGCTTTTTGGTTCTCGACTTCGTGTTCATCCCGCCCTATTGGACCCTGTCGGTCGGCAGCGCCCAGAACTGGCTCGCCCTCGTCGTCTATGTCGCCGTCGCCCTGTTGTTGGCGAGCGTCGTCGCGCGCCTGCAGCAATTGCGCACCGAATCCGCCCGGCACGAGGCCGACTCGCGGCGGCTGCTCGATCTCTCCGAGCTTTTCGTCACCGACCGTCCGCTGCCGGAGATGCTCGCTGCCGTCGCCGCCTCCGTCCGCAGCGCCTTCGCCTTCGAGACGGTCGCTCTCTTGATGCCTTCAGCCGAGACGGGTTTGCTGGAGGTCGTTGCCTGCGACGGGCCTGAGCTCGAAGGCGAGTCGCTGGAGAGGATCCTCCCGAACCCAGGCACTCCGGTGTCTTTGACCGGGAGCGTCATCGCCGGCTCGATGCTGCGCCAGATTCCCCTCGCAGCGGCCGGGCGCCCCGTCGGGCTTCTCGTGTTGCGCGGGCGGGCTCTCGACGTCCACGATCGCGGACTGCTTCTCACCTACGCCAACCACGCGGCTCTCGCCATCGAACGCGCCCAGCTCCGTGACCAGGCGTTGAAGGCAGACCTGCTGCAGAGCGTCGACGAGTGGCGGGCGGCCCTGCTGAGCACGGTCGCGCACGATCTGCGCACGCCGCTCGCCTCGATCAAGGTCGCTGTCTCCGACTTGAGAGAGCCCACGCTTTCCCTCTCCGACTCAGCGCGCCGCGACCTGTTGGAAACGATCGAGGAACAGACTGATCGGCTGACGCGCCTTGTAAGCACCGTGCTCGAGCTATGGCGACTCGAGGCCGGTGCGCTCAGACCGAGACGGGAGAGCGTGGACGTCGAGGATCTCCTCGACGAGGCCGCCGCCTTGGTGGAGCGATCCGTTGACCCCTCGCGGCTGCGGCGAGCGATCGCGGACGATCTTCCGCCACTCGAAGCCGACCCCACCCTCATGGCTCAAGCGCTCGCGAACGTCTTGGAGAACGCCGCCAGGCACGGCCCGGCTGGGTCCGACATCGTCGTGGAGGCTGGGCGGCGCCGCGGATCGCCGGAGGAGATCGAGATAGCCGTCTCGGATTCGGGTCCCGGCGTCCCCCCGGATCAACGCGACGCCGTCTTCGAACTGTTTCATCGCTCGAGCGACGGCGGGCGGGCGGGTCTCGGACTCGCGATCGCGAAAGCGTTCGTGGAGGCCAACGACGGCCACATAGGCGTCGGCGCGGCGCGTGGAGGTGGAGCCCGCTTTGTCTTCACGGTGCCTGCCGCAAGCTCGACGGAGGAGCGAAAGGTGCCCGAGGAAGAGCTCCCCTCATGACGCGCATCCTCGTCATCGACGACGACCCCGCCCTGCTGCGGGCCATGCGCATCGGGCTCGAGGCGAGAGGCTTCGATGTCACCGTGGCCGACACCGCTGCCGAGGGCCTGTCGCGCGCCGCGCAGGCGACCCCTGACTTGATCGTGCTCGATCTCGGTCTTCCGGACCTTGACGGGGTCGAGGTCTGCCGGCGCCTGCGGCAGTGGACTGAGGTGCCCGTAATCGTGCTCTCCGCGCTCGACAGCGAGGACCGGAAGGTGCTTGCCCTCGACTGCGGCGCGGACGACTACGTGACCAAGCCCTTCGGGATGCAGGAGTTCGAGGCCCGCATCCGCGTCGCTCTCAAACACAGTGCCGCCCGCAACCTCTCTTTGGAGCAAGCAGCCTTCTCCGTGGGGCCAATTCGCGTCGAGATGAGCTCGCGCCTCGTCGAGGTCAACGGGAGGCCGGTCGAGCTCACGGCGAGGGAATTCGACCTTCTTGCCTATCTGGCCCGCAACGCAGGCAAGGTGTGCACCCACCGGACGATCCTGCAGGCGGTCTGGGGCCCTGCGTACGGAAGCGAGACGCAGTATCTACGCGTCTACGCCAATCGCCTGCGTCGCAAGCTCGGCGAATGCGGCCCGCTCTTGCGCACGAACCCGGGCGTTGGCTACCAGCTGGTCGACGAGCTGCCTAGTAGCCGCTGACCGGCGGCGCCGGTGGTGGTGGCGGCGGTGGTGGCGGCATGGAGCCGGGCCAGGAAGGCGCCCCGGGTGCCGGGTACTGGCCGCCGCTCGGGCCGTAAGGCGAGTACGGCTGAGAGGACATTGGCGGCGGCGGGTAACCACCGCTCACCGGTCCGCGCCCCGCCTCCCGATAGCTCCTCAGCTCTTTGAGAATTGGCCAGTCCGCAAAGGCGAAGACCAAGAGCATCACGAAGCCCACAAACGGGATGAGCATCAAGAGCACCCACCAGCCCGAGTAACCGGTCTTCGTGAGCACCTTCACCGCCGCCACTATCCCGAGGACTATGAACACCAGATAGATGAGCAGGAATGCCGCAGCACCCCCACCCGCGGACCCGAGAATATGCACGACTCTCCACCTTTCACGGGTGCAGCCCTTGGCTTCGGAGTGCGACGCCAAGGAGCCGCCTCGTCGCCTGAGCGTAGATCGCTGGTGCGCCTGCCGCGGTGATCCGTGGTTCTGACACCAATGTCGCCGTCGCCTGGGCAAAGCTGGTCACCGAGAGAGGAGGCCCGATGCTGGGGGTGGTCACCCCGGTGCCGTATCTTCTGGCGGTTGTGCTCGCGCTCGGCACGGGCGTTGCGCTCTGCGTGGGCGCGAGGCGCCGGCCGGGTCCGTGGACCACCGTCGCAGCTCGGGCCATCGCGGTCGTGCTCATTTCCGACGCATCTAGCTTCATCGCCACCGAGATCCTCGCCAGGACTTGGTCGCCGGCCACCGACCTTCCCTTCGCCCTATGTGATGCGGCGGTTCTTGTGGCGGCCGCAGCCTTGTGGTTGAGAACGCCGGTGCTCGTGGAGCTCACCTACTTCTGGGGCTTGGCGGGGACGTTGCAGGCTGTCATCACGCCCGACTTGAACGCCGGCTTCCCGCACCTGATCTTCTTCCAGTACCTGGCCGGGCATCTCGGTATCGTGCTGGCCGCCTTCTATCTCGTCGTAGGGTTACGGATCGCGCCTCGTCCCGGATCAGTGCTGAAGACCTTCTCTATCACCCTCGCCTATTCCGCCTTTGTCGGAATCGTCGACGCCGTGAGCGGCGCCAACTACATGTTCCTCCGGCGCCCGCCCGGCAACTGGACTCTCCTCAACCTCCTCGGGCCCTGGCCTTGGTACATCGCGAGCGCGGCCGTGGTTGCGATCGTGCTATTTGCCGCGCTCAACCTGCCCTTCTTCCTCGCCCGTCGCCATGGCTGAGCGCCACGGCACTGCCTCGTCGCCGGACGCGGGCTCAACCGGATCACCTCTCCACCTCCACGGCTGGCGCGAGCCGGTCGTGATCGGCGCCGCCCTGCTCGCCCTCGCCGCCGGTTTCGGCCAGTTCGGGGCAGTCGCCGCGCTTGGCGATGTCGCCAAGCAGCTCGGCCACATCACTCACGGGGCCACGATCGCCGACCAGGCGGGATTGTCTGGGACCAAGGTCGGCATCGGCTTGGCCGTGCTCCGTCTCGCATCTCTGGTCGGCTTGCCGCTGGCGGGCCTGGCGGACCGGTTCGGACGCCGGCGGATAATGCTCATCACTTGCGCGATCGGGCTCGCCATGACCGCCATGTCCGCCATCACCCCCAGCTACTGGTGGTTCGTGGCCATCTTCGCCCTCGGCCGCCCGTTCTTGAGCGCCACTTCAGGCGTCGCGCAGGTCACCGCCGCAGAGCAGACGGGGTCGTCGGAGCGCGCCAAGGCGATCGCTCTCATCGCCGCCGGCTACGGCATCGGGGCTGGGCTGATCGCGATCGTGCACAGCCTGGGCGCGGGAACCCTCGGCTTCCGCGGTGTCGTCGTACTGGCCGTCATCCCTCTCGTGGCCCTGCCTTTCATCTCGCGATGGATCGTCGAACCCGACCGGTTCAAGATCGCGGCCGCCTCCGAGGATCACCCCCTCCCGGTGCTGGGCGCCATCGGCCCCCGCTTCAGGCGCAGGTTGCTGATAGTGGCGGCTTTGACGTTCGCCGGGTCCGTCGTGACCGGCCCCGCCAACAGCTTCTTCTTCCTTTACGCCGAGAACGTCATCCGCCTCTCCGGCTTAGTCACCGCTTTGGTCGTGGCGTGTGCGGGAGTCACCGGTCTTGTCGGTCTGCTCCTCGGACGATTCCTCGCTGACGAATTCGGGCGTCGGCCCACCGCCTGTGGCGCGATGGTCGCCCTGGCGCTGTTGGGCATGCTCACCTACAGCGGGTCGAGGCCGGGCGCTGTCGTCGGCTATCTGCTCGCCGTGCTCGCCGCTTCCGTCTTCGCTCCCGCGGCCGGCGCACTGGCGAACGAATTGTTCCCCACTTCGGTCCGGGCATCTGTCGCCGGGTGGCTGATAGCTGCGGGCGTGTTCGGCGCCACAGCTGGCCTGCTGGCCTTTGGGGCGGTCGCGGATGTCGGCAACCGGTTCGGACTGGCCGCCGTCATCGTCTTCGCTGCGACCATCCCCGCTCTCGCCCTGTTCCTCCTCCTTCCCGAGACACGGGGCAAGGAGCTCGAGGAGCTTTGGTCGAACGCCCGCTGAGCGCTGCGGGCGACCGACCGACATCGAGGGCCGAGAGAACCCTGGCTCACCGGGCGAAGAAGTGCCACCCCACCCAAAGCCAGGCGATCACGAGGCCCGCACGGCCGGCCAGGGAGGCCCGCGCCTCGTTGAGCAACAATCCGGCCGTCGGCCAGCCCCGCGCGAACACCCGGCCGGCGATCGCGCAACCGCACAGCACAGCTGCCGCACAAATCCAAGGGACAAAGCTCATTTGCGCCACCCGGGGCGGGAGGCGAGCAAGAGGCCACATGCACCCCAGCAGACGAACGCCACTGCCCGCCCGATGTGATGCCCGTAACCGACTACTTCGTTTGCCATCGAACTGAGCGTCGGATAAAGGCTCCTCGGGCTGTGGAACAGCTCCCACAACTCGACGCCGAGAGCGAGAAGGGCCCCGGCGGACCAGGCGATGATCCCCGGAACCCGCAGCGAGAGGTCAGTCGCGTCCACTCGTCTCATCCCGCGACCAAGCTGAGTCGGCGCGTCGACGACGAAGAGCCCGGCGCGCCGTCTCCCCTCCATCGTCGAAGCCGCGAGGAGCACCACCGCGCCCGCGGCGAGGGTGACGGCGCTCGACTCGACCCCGAAAGGTGGAATCGCAGCCACAAACCAGCCGCTGGCGCCAAGCGCGACAAGTGCGCCCACCACCACGATCTTCCGCCGGGGCGAATACCGGTTCCTCGTGATCGCAAGCCTGCCGCGTCGCCGAAGGCTTCGCGCGGGTTTACCCGCGGCTCTTCCTGGTCAGGTAGCCCCCGGGCCCTACGGCGCTCAGCCCCAAGCACCCCTCGTGGGCGGCATACCGCTTCTTTCTTCCTCGGACACGACCCCCAGTGCTTGGTGCACGGAGATGCCGCCGTTCTCAAAGCCGATCACCGACGACGCCATGTAGAGGCGCCAGATCCTGGCGCGCACCAGTCCCGCCTCCTTCACGGCCGCGTCCCAGTTCGCCTCCAGGTTCGCCACCCAGGCGCGCAATGTGAGGGCGTAGTGCTCGCGAAGCGACTCGACGTCACGGCACTCGAAGCCGGCCCGTTCCATCGCGAGCACCGAGTCCCCCACGTCGAGCAGCTCCCCATCCGGGAACACGTACCGCCCGAAGAAGCTGCGCGGCCCGAGCTTGGATCCCCCGACCTCGGAGATGGCGTGGTTGAGCAATCTCCCACCCGGGCGGAGCAAACCGTGCAGGGTCTCGAAGTACTGGGCGGTGCGCACCTTGCCGACGTGCTCGAACATGCCGACCGAGGAGATGGCGTCGAAGCGCTCGTCCTTCAGATCCCGGTAGTCCTGCACGCGGATCTCGACGCGATCGGCCAACCCGGCCGCGGCAACCCGCTGCCGGGCGTAGGCCGCCTGGGGCTCGCTCAGGGTTATTCCCACCACGCTCGCGTCGTAGTTGGCGGCGGCATGCATAGCCATCGTGCCCCACCCGCACCCGACGTCGAGAAGGCGAAGCGGGGCGCCCTCGGCAAGGCCCAACTTGCGACAGATGAGGTCGTGCTTGGACTCCTGGGCCTGTTCGAGGGTCATCCCCGGCTCGGCGAAGCGGGCACACGAGTAGGTCATGCTCGGTCCGATCACGAGCTCGTAGAAGCCGTTGCCGGCGTCGTAGTGGTGGGTGACGGCCTTGGCGTCTCGCCTGAGGGAGTGCCGCAGCCCCCCGACGTGGACCTCCTCGGGCGGCACCGGCAGCGGGAACCCGACGGCGCCTGTGCTCAATGCGGCGGTGAAGGCGGCCGGCAGGGCGTGCAGACCCACGCGCAGGTCATGAGGGGCGACGGCATGGAGCGATTCGATCATCGCGATCAGGTCGCCGTGGAGCTCGATGTCTCCCGCCACATAAGCGCGGCCGAAACCGAGCTCCCCAGGCGCCCAGAGGATGCGCCGCAGAGCGTCCATCGAACGCACCTCGACCGTCCCGGGGCCGTCGGTTGGGCCGAAGCCGCTCCCGTCCCACAGTTCGAACCGGACCGGCACCTGACCCTTGAGCAGCTTGTGCAAGAGCGGCTGCAAGGCCACGGCCGCCGTCCTGCGCCTGCTTGGGGCAGCTTTGACGGGTTCGGCGCTCGACGAAGCGGTCTCTTCCACCTCGTCCTGCGACGGTCTGGATGCCTCTTTGGTAGCCACAGCATTCCTCCGGCGCTCTTTGGGACGCTGCCACCGGGCAGCGCCCTCGGCTTTATCGTTCCTCCCGCTGTCCGACAAGCGGACTAAAATGGAGATTATCCACGGACTTCGATCCGCAAAGCAAAGCCCGGGCGCGCTGGTCCCAGCGTCCCCTGCTGTCGGCGCCGCCGACCAGGCACCCCTAGCGCCTCAATAGCCCTCGGCTCGACTGCGGTGCCGGGCAGCCGAACGCCGTAACGGTCAAACTCGGGGCATGCGCGACGCTAGTAAGGTCCACGACTCCGTTTTGGCGGAGATGAGACTGAACATTCAGGCCATCGAGCTGCGACTCGTCCACCTCCCTCTTCGAGCTCCTTTCCGCTCACCACTCGGGTCCGAGGCCGCTCGTGACGCGATCGTCGTCCGGGTCGGCTCGGACCGGGGCGAGGGCTGGGGCGAATGTGTCGCGGGCGCCGATCCCCTCTACAGCTCGGAGTACGTGGACTCGGCCTGGCTGACCATGCGGCGCTACCTCGCACCAAAGCTGCTCGCTACAGCCGATCTCTCGGCCACCGATGTCCCCCGCCTCCTGGGCGAGGTCAAGGGTCACCGGATGGCCAAGGCGGCCCTGGAGATGGGCGTGCTCGACGCCCAGCTGCAGCTGCTCGGCGTCTCGTTCGCCGAGTTCCTCGGCGGCGTGAGGGACACCGTCGCTCCAGGGGTCGTCGTCGGCATCACGAGCTCGCTCGCAGAGTTGCTGGACACGGTCGCCGAGCACGTCCACCAGGGCTACGCGCGGGTCAAGCTGAAGATAGAGCCGGGCTGGGACTTGGTGCCGGTCGCCGCGGTCAGAGAGCGCTTCGGCTCCGACCTTCGCTTGCAGGTGGACGCGAACTGCTCCTACGAGAGAGCCGACATGGAGCTACTGGCCCGCCTCGAGGAGTTCTCCCTCGCCCTCATAGAGCAGCCGTTCGGGTCCGACGACCTGCTCAGCCATGCAGAGCTGGCACGGCGTATCGCGACGCCGGTCTGTTTGGACGAATCGATCGTCTCGGCGAAAAGCGCCGCGAACGCGATCGCTCTCGGCGCCTGTTCGGTGGTGAACATCAAACCAGGACGCGTCGGCGGCTACCTCGAGGCCCGCGCCGTCCACGACCTCTGTCAGTCCATGGACGTGCCCGTGTGGTGCGGCGGGATGCTGGAGACCGGGCTCGGTCGGGCGGCCAACCTCGCCCTCGCCTCGCTGCCCGGCTTCACGCTCCCTGGCGACATCTCCGCCACGGACAGGTACTTCGACGAGGACATAACGGCCCCCTTCGTGCTCCAGGACGGGACGATCGCCGTGCCCCGAGCACCTGGACTCGGTGTAGAGGTCCGCCATGATGTGCTCGACGCTCACACGAACCGCCTCGAGGCGATCACCGTCGACGCCTCCTGAGCGGCGCCCGGACCGGCCCCCAAAGCGGGCGAGAGCCGCGCCATCTCCCCTTCCCGAAGCTTGTTCCAGGACCTAGCGTGTAGGGCCACGGACACTGGAGCAGACAACGGCAGGGCCCGCTCTGGCTCGGGACGCGACAACTCGGCATCGCTACGTCCTGTACCGGCAGCCACAATCGCCGCTTCGCGAGCTCCGGACCGCTACGTTGGTGGAGTCTTGTGAGACATTCCGACAGCGCCGAGATGAGGGAGGGGTTATGGATGATATGACGCCGGCCGAAGGCGCGGGCGCCGTAACTGGAGGCAGCAGCGGTCAGGATCCGGGCGGGTCTCTCGTCCTCGACGCACCCCCATCTACGGAGAGCTACCAAGTCGGCAAGATCGAGCAAAGAGGCATCGAGCTCATCCCCGAGAACGACAGGCACATGAAGCCGTCGAACCTGTTCTGGATGTGGGCAGGCGCGACCTGGAACGTCGAGTTCCTTGTCTACGGAGCCCTGATCGTGTCGTTCGGGCTCTCGTTCTGGCAGGCGGTGCTGGCGATCCTCGTCGGCAACGTCTTCTACTCACTGCTCGGAATCGCGAGCCTCCCCGGGCCGGAGACGGGCACAACGGCGTTCATGGTCAGCCGGGCACCATTCGGTCGAAACGGCAACCGAGCCCCGTCGCTCTTCAACTGGATCACTCAGGTCGGCTTCGAGGTCGAGGGCATCGTCATCATCGTGCTCATCGTCGAGGCGATGTTCCACCACGAAGGAACCACGCTCGACGCAGCCGCGAAGGTCGCCGTGATCATCGTTGCGGTGGCAATCCAATTCTTGGCGCCTTTCCTCGGCCACGCCACGATCACCAAGGTGCTGCGCTACCTGTCCTTCGTGTTCATCGTCGTCTTCGCCGTCATGGCGATCCTCGTCATCCCGCACGCCCACTTCAGCGCCCTGCACGGGCAGCACACCTCGTGGTGGCTCTGGACGACGGCGTTGGTGCTGATCGTCTCCGCCGGTGGGTTGGGATGGACGGAGAACGCGGCTGACTACTCGAGGTACCTCCCACGGGACACTCCAAAGGCCAAGACCTTCTGGTCCGCAACTCTCGGAGGGGCCATCCCGGCGGTCCTGCTCGAGCTCCTCGGCGCAGCCGCCTACATGGTCAGCCCAATGGCAACTCAGGCCTACGCCCTTCCCGCGACCTTCGCGAGCTGGTTCTTCTGGCCGTTCTTGATCCTCTCGATCCCACAGCTGTTCGCGATCAACTCGATCGACATGTACTCCTCCGGAGTGACGCTGCAGGCGATCGGAATCCCGGTCAAGAGGTGGGGCTGCGTGCTCATCGACACGATCATCTCGGGTGGGATAACCGCCCTGGTGATCTTCAAGGGCAACTTCTACACCGACCTGTCCGGGTTCCTCGACTACATCGTCGTGTGGCTCGGTGCCTGGTTCGGCATCCTGCTCGTCGACTACCTGCTGCGTCGCGGCAAGTACGACGTGACGTCCCTTGCCGCCAAGCACGGGGGCCTGTACTGGCGCAGCGGTGGCTTCAACTGGAAGGCACTTCTCGCGCTGGCTGCTGGCATGTTCGGGGCGATGATGTGGATCGACGCCGCCTTCTACGTGCCGGCTTACACCGGGCCGTTGTCGAATGGCACCAACGGAGCTGACTTCAGCTGGCTGTTCGGAATGATCGTCGCCGCGGTCGTGTACCTGGTGTTGTCGGTGGGTTCCATCCGCAAGGAGAACCAACAGATTCACTAACACGTATTGCGGTTCGTAACGGGCGCCGTGCGCGTCCTGCGGGAGCGGTCCGGGGAGACTGGCTTCCGCAGGATGTTGCCGGCGCCTTTTGCGCGAAGGTCGCACGTCGCTCCCTCACCGACGCCTCACGCTCGCGGTGGGACTTGACCCGAAACATCCGCAGATCGTCGGCTGCGACATCCATGGCGCCCGAACCCGGGCGGCCGAGGCGGGACAGGAGCTGGACCCACAGGCCGCCCGATCCCGCCGGGAAGCTGCGAAGCGACCCGGGTGCAAACCGGGACGCGGGCGATGATCGACCTTTGCGGGGATGCCTGTCGCACTCCCGCGAATGCCTGCCTCCTGCCTGCACCAGGTGGCGCTGCAGTGCCGCTTGGCCCCAAAGCACCGGAGACGGCTACCTGCCGGGTCGCGCCTCCAGCGACGGTTCGCCCGTCATGAGTTCGGGCCTCTCAGGCCGCGGGACCAGTGACCAGCTGCACGACCGCGTTCTGCTGGCCGCCTGCGGCATTCCTCCAGTTCACCTGCACTCGGACGCCGGGGCGATACAGCTGCATCAGCCACACGAGCTCCGACGGTGATCCAACCGGCACTCCGCCCAGAGCCGTTATGGAGTCGCCCGCCATCAACCCTGCCTTGGCCGCCGGCGAGCCGGCCACAACGGCGTGCACCAGTGCGCCAGGCGAGCTCGAGCCCGACGGTGCCGGAAGCACCTCAACGCCCAGGAACGCTGTCGGACCCACGTGCACGTTGGCCGAAGACCGGCCGGACTCGATCTGCTTGGCCACCGCCAGGGCCGGGCCGATCGGAATCGCATAGCCCTGCGTGCCCGGAGTCTCGAGCGAGAATCCCGTCGAGGCCGCGGTGTCGAGACCGATCACCTTTCCCGCGGCATTGACCAGGGGCCCACCCGAGTCACCCGCCTGAATGTCCGAATTGACCTCGATGAGGCCGGTCAGGTTCTCGGGATTGCCGCCGTCGTGTTCCGTGGCGGTGATCGACTGATTGATGGCCGTCACCGACCCGCCGGCGACGCTCGGTGTGCCTCCTGCGCCGCCCGCATTGCCGATGCCGACCACGGGCTCGCCCACGCGCACTTTGGCCGAGGGCGCGAACGAGGCGACCTTGAGGCCCGAGGCGCCGTTCACCTGCAGCACGGCGACGTCGCGTGCCCTGTCGTAGCCGACGACTGTCGCCGAATAGACCTGGCCGTTGCCGATGTCAGTCACACTGACGTTTGTAGCCCCGTCGATGACGTGGTTGTTGGTGAGGATCTCACCGTTGGAGGAAAGGACGATCCCGGTGCCGGCCGCCATCTCGCTCTGGTAGCCCAAAGTCGTGTCGACATCGACGAGGGCCGGGTCCACCTTCGCCGCTATGGCCGCAGGATCAGATGGACTGCCTTTCGCTGAGGAGGTCGCTCCCGAGGATCCCGAGCCGAAGGGGAAAGTGCTCCCGCCGAAGGGAAAGCCGAATGTGGGCAGCGTCGTCGAAGTTCTTGCCGAACCCGAGCCGCGCGTCGGCCAGACGAACCTGCCCAGGCCGAAGCCGGCCCCCATGCCGATGACGAGCAGGGCTACGGCAAACAGGGCCGGCGACACCCGGCGCGCCTTTTGCGGTGGCGGAGGCGGAGGAGGAACTGCCCAGTACGGCGCGGGAGGGTACGGGTAGGGCCACCTGGCACCCTGGCTCGGTCCCCCGGGGCCGCCGGGAACACCCGGGGGCATCCAAGGGTCGCCAACCGGCCCCTGATCTCCTGGCATTGGCGAGGGAGTGGGCTCTGCTGCCGCGGGCGTGGTCTCGGGCCCCGGACCGCCAGCGGTCCACGGGGCGGGAGCGTCGCTCTTGTGGTCCTCGTCCATCGCCATCTCCTCCTCAGCGACGGTAGCTGAAACGTGTCTCTGCCCCGTCAGTAGACCAGATCTGTCTGGGAGTTTCCTGGGCCCGGCATGTGCGGACGCCGGGAAGCTCCCGCCACCGCCGCGGACCGGGCGCTTGTGGCATACAGCTTGCCCCAAGCCTCGGCGTCTCCATGGCTAGAGTCGGTGACGTCATGGCTCAAAGACGGCCCGGGGACCGGGATTTCGATCAACGGCGGGGGCGCCGGCGGCGCCCGACAGGCCCGAAACCTAAGGACTGACCCCCGAGATGCCCGAGGTGGCGACGGCGGGACCGAAGCACGACCGCCGCTTGATCCTTGCCGTGCTCTGCGTGAGCTTGCTGCTCGTGAGCCTCGACAACACGATCCTGAACGTGGCGCTCCCGGTGATCGTGCGCACTCTGCACGCCTCGTCGAGCTCGTTGCAGTGGATCGTCGACTCCTACGCCATCGTCTTCGCGGGATTGCTGCTTGTCGTCGGCAGCCTTGGAGACCGCGTCGGGCGCAAGTGGGTCTTCATGGGTGGACTCGTCATATTCGCGGCCGGCTCCGCCTTGTCCGCCTTTTCGGGCAGCGCCGACCGCCTCATCGCCGCCCGCGCCTTCATGGGCGTCGGCGGGGCGGCCATCATGCCCTGCACCTTGTCGATCCTCACGAACACCTTCACCGAGGCACACGCTCGAGCTCGCGCGATCGGGATCTGGTCCGGCACGACCGGGCTCGGCGTAGCGATCGGCCCCGTCGCGGGCGGCTGGCTCCTCGCCCACTTCTGGTGGGGATCCGTTTTCCTGGTCAATGTGCCCATCGCCCTCATCGGCTTGACCGCCACGGCTTGGATCGTCCCCAACTCGAAGAATCCGCACGCCAAGCGGGCGGACCTGATCGGCGCCGGGCTCTCCATAGCGGGCATGGGCCTGTTGTTGTGGGGGATCATCGAAGCGCCCGAGCGGTCCTGGACCTCGCCTATCGTGATCGGCGCCATCGCGGCGGCTTTGGTCATCCTGGCGAGCTTCGTCTACTTCGAGCGCCACTCGAGCCACCCGATGCTGCAAACCTCGTTCTTCAAGTCCCGTCGGCTCTCGGTCGCCATGGCTGCCATGGCGCTTGTCATGTTCGCCTTGATGGGCGCGTTGTTCATGATCACCCAGTATCTGCAGTTCTCCCTCGGCTATACGCCCCTTGAGACGGGCCTCAGGATTGCGCCGATCGCTCTCGTGCTGCTCATCGGGGCGCCGCTGTCGAGCGTGATCGATCGTTGGATCGGGACCAAGCCGGTCGTGTTCACCGGCCTCGCCTTCATCGCCGTCGGCTTCGCCCTCCTCTCACGCGTCACCGTGCACGGCTCCTATCTGGACATGCTGCCCGCGCTCGTGATGATGGGCATGGGCACTGGCTTCGCTCTCGCCCCAAGCACGGAGTCGGTCATGGGATCACTGCCCATCTCCCAGGCCGGCGTCGGGGCGGCCACCAACGGCGCCGGCCTGCAGACAGGCGGCGCTCTCGGAGTGGGCGTGCTCGGCAGCCTGCTCAACACCAGGTACATGAACCGCCTCAGCCCGGTGCTCGCCCGGCACCCCATGCCCGCCTCGGTGCTGCACCTGATCACAGGGTCGCTTGGCGGCGCTCTCGCCATCAGCAAGCACATCGGCGGCCTGCTCGGCTCAGAGCTGGCCGCCCTTGCTCGAAGCGCGTTCGTGAGCGGGCTCGACCTCGCCGTGACCGTCGGGGCGATCGTGGTAGGGGTCGCCTCCATCGCGGTTCTCGTCACCTTGCCCAACAGAGGCGGCCCGCCTGCGGCCGACGAGTCCGCCGAGGACGTGGCGAACTAGGGGCCAGCGCGGCCCAGCGCCGGTCACCGCTTGCGGAAGGCTCAACCCGGCGTCGAAGTCCTCCGCGACGAAGTACTCAGAGGAACAAATTCGATAGACCGCCTGTAGGCTCGCTTCGTGCTCGCGACAGAGCGACTCCGTCTCAGAGCCTTCGAGCCCGGCGATGTCGACGCGATCGCGAGCCTGCTTGGTGACGCGACCGCCATGCGCTACGTCGGTGACGGCGAGCCGCATGACCGCAGCGCGGCCGAGGACAAGATGCGCGAGTCACGAGCGTCGCTTGAGGCGAACGGCACGGGCGCACTGGCGGTCGTGCTCAGCGCCACCGACGAGGTCATCGGATATTGCGGCATCGAGATCGGCGAGGACACCGGCGAGCTCGAGCTCAACTACGCGCTCTCCCCCTCGGTGTGGGGAAACGGCTTCGCCTTCGAGGCCGCCCGCGCCGTCGTGGACTACGCAGACACCTTCCTCGAGGTGCTCCTAGCCACGGCCGATCCCAGGAACTCCGCCAGCGTGCGGATCCTCGGGCGCCTCGGGTTCGAGCACACGCACACCGCCTATGACATCCACGGCCTGCCGACGGCCTTCTTCCGGCGGACCCGACCCGAGACATAGATCGCGTCACTCACCCTCGCCCGTCATGTCCCGGGCGCCGCTCCGGTCTCGACGCGCCGCAAGACCTCGTCGGTGGCCGCAAGTCCTGCCCCGCTACGATCGCAAGATGGCTGCCGACGAACCCACGATCCTCGCCACCTCGGGCGGGGTGAAACAAGGAACCCGTTCCGCCGTCGAATTCGCTCCCCTCGTGCTGTACGCCATCGAGCTCGCCGGTGTCAGCTCCCGTCGCCCCCGCCTTTGCCACATCGGCACGGCCGGAGGTGATGATCGCGCCTGGAACGCCATGCTGGCCGAGGCGGGACAGGCGGCAGGTGTCGACCTTGTCCACCTCAACTTGTTCCCGATGCCGAGCGTCGCCGACGTCGCGGGACTGCTCCTCGACCAGGACGTCGTCTGGGTCGGGGGCGGCAGTGTGGCCAACCTGCTCGCTTTGTGGCGACTGCACGGGCTCGACAAGACGCTCGAGGAGGCCTGGCGGGCCGGGGTCGTCCTCACCGGGGTGTCGGCCGGGTCGCTGTGCTGGCACGTGGGCGGGACGACCGACTCCTTCGGCCCGGATCTGCGACCGGTGACCGACGGCCTCGGCTTCCTCCCCTACTCCAACGGCGTCCACTACGACGCCGAGCCTCAGCGCCGCCCGCTGCTCCAACGCCTCATCGCCGAGGGGACGCTCCCTGAGGGATACTCGACCGACAACGGTGTCGGTCTTGTGTACCGGGGCACCACTCTCGTGGAGGCGGTCACCGAGGTCCGTGGACAGGGCGCCTACTTCGTCCGGCGCGATGGCGACCGCGCCGTTGAGGAGAGGATCGAGCCGAGGGTCCTTTCCGGGGCCGTTTGAGCGCCACCGCCCGAACAGGTGACAGCCGGTCCCCTCGTAAGGCCGGGTGACGGTAGAGGCTATGCCCGAGATGTAAGGGCCTTACGGTCGGACAAGGCCCTCCTCCTCACTTTGGCGCGGGCTGCTGTTGGGTGATGCAGTGCACGTTGCCGCCGCCAAGCACGATCTCGAATCCGGGCACGGTCACGACCTGCCGGCTGGGGAAGGCGGCCTGGATCTTCGCCTCAGCCTCTGCGTCGCTCTCATCGTCGAAGACCGGGAGGATGACGCCGCCGTTCACGATCAGGAAGTTGAGATACGACGCGGCCGTCTTGTCACCGGCGAGACGCGGGGCCGACCCCTCCGCAGTGTCGATGCCGGAGGCGACTTCCTCGCTGATCTCGGTGACAGCCGGCATCGGTACCGTCTCGACGTGCAGACGGCGGCCCTTGGCGTCGGTGGCCTGTCCGAGAACGCGAAGATTGTCCTGCAACAGCTCGTAGCGCCAGTCGCTCTTGTCCTCCGTCACGCCCGCGAGCACTACGCCGGGAGCCGCAAAGCAGGCGACATCGTCGACGTGCCCGTTCGTCTCCTCCGGGTCGATCCCGCGCGCCAGCCAGATGATCCGCTCGACGCTCAGATAGTCGCGGAGGAACTGCTCGATCTCCTCGCGCGACAGCTCAGGGTTGCGTCCCGGCGAGAGCAGGCACTCCTCTGTCGTGAGCAGCGTGCCCTCGCCGTCTACGTGGAACGAGCCGCCCTCCATGACAAGCGGCGCCCGATAGCGGTCGACCCGCTCGATCTCGGCGATCTTGCGCGGCACCAGTTGGTCCTTGTCCCACGGAAAGTACAAGCCGTCGTAGAGCCCGCCCCAGGCGTTGAATTGCCAGTCCACGAGGCGTACGGAGCCCTTGTCATCGACGACGAAGGTCGGTCCGCAGTCGCGGACCCAGGCGTCGTTGCTCGAGATCTCGACGACTCGCACCGACTCGGGCAGCATGGAGCGCGCGTTCTCGTACTGGTCGTGGATGACGCCCACGCTCACCGGCTCGAAGCGGGCGATGGCCGTGGCCACCTCGACCCAGGCGCGCTGCGCGGGCTTGGCACCGAGGCGCCAGTTGTCGGGACGATAAGGCCAAAGCATCCAGGTCTGCGCGTGTGGCTCCCACTCGGCCGGCATGCGAAAGCCGTCGGCGCGCGGTGTCCCGTCAAGCAGTGGACTCATTCGGATCCCTCCAGGAGCAGTTGTTGATCGGGCAAAAGCCCTCGAGCCTCGGCGCTCTTCGACTCCACGGCGAGGTTTATATCCGATTCGACGTCGTGGGGCGAGGAGAAACGCGCGAACACGATTCCCATGATCCCCACGACCACGAGACCGATAAGCATCTGGACGATGAACGACCAGTCAACCGGGCCCGATGGATTCCAGACGAAGAACACGATGCCGGCTGCGACGAAGGCGACCACGAGACCGCCTACGATCCCGGCTCCGAGCTTGCCTCCCGGCACTTTGTACGGCCGCGGCGCATCCGGGTCCTTGATGCGCAGCTTCAAGAAAGCCGCCGCCATCACCAGGTAACAGAACAAGAAGACCACCGAGCTGAACGCGAACAGGTTCCAGAACAGCGTCACGACGCCCGAGTTCTGGCCTGTCACGGCGACGATGATGCCCCATCCGAGCGTGAAGACCGTGCCGACTGTCGAGATCAGCGCCGCCGCTCCGACGGGAGTCTTGAACCTGGGGTTCAACCTTCCGAAGGCCCGGGGAAGGTCCCCGCGCTGTGCCGCCTCGGCCGCGGCCCGGTTGGCTCCGATGGTCCACGGGATGAGGAGGGCGAAAAAGCAGTAGAGCGCCCCAAGGCCGAGCAGGAAGGCAAACGCGTGACCGACGGCAGACGACCCGAGCCCTGCCTTGAGCGCCGTGTAGAGCCCGGTTGTGGTCTGGATGGAGGCGAGCGGCCGAAGCAGCAGCATGCCGACCGTCGACACGAGGTAGAGCACGCCGATGAGCAGGCCGGCGGTGAGGATCGTGCGGGGCACGTCCCGCTTCGGGTCGCGCATCTCCTGGCTGGCACTGCTCATGAGCTCGAAGCCGAGGAAGTTGTAGACGACGACGCCGAGGAATCCAACTGTCGTCCAGCTCGGCAGGAGCGTCCCGGTGTTCCAGGCGTTGGCCGAGCCGTGGTGAACAGCGAAGACGACACCGGACACGAACAGCACGACCATCACCGTGACGGTGATCACGGCGGCGACGTTCGCCACCCACTTGCTCGTGTCGAGCCGGATGACGTTGATGGCGAAGTTCAACCAGATGAGGACCACCGCGATGAGCACGCTCGGCCAGTAACCCAGGTGCCAGCCGAAGATCTGGCCGAGGAGCGTCGAGAACATCAGATAGACCGACGGCAGCCAGATGCCGACGTTCACCCAGTACCACCAGGACACCTGCGTGCCCCAGAAGCGACCGAAGGCTCGGGACACCCAGGAGTAGATACCCCCCGCGTCCGGGTAGGTGGAGCCGAGCTCAGCCGTGATGAGCCCGTAAGGGAGGAAGAAGAAGAAGATCACGACCGCGGTCCACAAGACAACGGACTGCCCCAGCTGGGCGGTGACCGGCACCTCCGAGAGGAGCAGAATCGCCGTCACGCTGAACAGGATCATGTCGAAACGCCGGAGACCTCCCCGCTTCGTGGAGGCCAACGAGCTCTCGGTGCTCATCTCGATCGTGGTCATGCAGCATCTCCTCGTCTCTGCCGGTCGCAGTCCCCCGCCCCTTCGATCCGAGCCGCGCTTGAGCGCGACCGATCAAGACATGGGCCGAGGACCGTGCCCAAGCAAGCCTGATTTGGCAGCACCGAGAGCCCCGGCGGCCGCCAGCCCCCTAGTGAAAGACTGGGCCGACTGACTTGGACATGTGTCCAGGTTAACGCCGTTTACCGGGACGGCCTAGGGCCTAAGGTCCCTTCCTGGTCAATGTTCGGCCAGCCCGGCCTCGCGGCGGCTGGCCTCGTGCACCCAGGTGACCAGCACGTCCCGGGAAATGTCGGCCTGGCGAGCGAGCATCTGGATCTCCAGCCCGTCGAGCAGGGCCAGCATCCGCCAGGCGGCTGCTCTCGGGTGCGTGCAGTGGAACGTGCCGTCTTTCATGCCCGCCTCGAAGGTCTCCTCGAACAGCCGCACCCATCCCAAGTTGATGGACCGGGCGCTCGCCCGGATCGACTCATGGTGCGCTGACGCGGACCAGGCGTCCATCCAGAGCAGGAACGGCCACTCGGCATCTGGTGGGACGAATGCCTCCACGAGCGTCGTCAGGCGGGCCACCGCCCCGTCACAGGCATGCACGGCATCGCTGACGCGCTTCAAGTCGTCGCCGGCCACCTGCACGAATGCCTCAGCGACGAGGTCGTCCTGGGACTTGAAGTAGTGGTGGACGAGACCGGGGCTGACGCCGGCCTCCGCCGCCACGTCGCGGGTGGTCGTCTCAAGCAGCCCCTGACGTTGAATGACGCGGATGGCGGCGGACACGAGCTCCGAGCGCCTCACGTCGCCGGGGAGGTGCTGTTGGCCCGCCGGCCGGCGGGGTTCAGGGCTGGGGGTGACGGACACGCTCAAACCATACGCGGTCCGCCCCGAGAGCGGCTCAGCGGATGAGTCTCACAGGAAGAACAAGCGAGCGAGCGGGACTGTATCGACCGGATCCATCTCAAGGGGTGTCCCGTCGAGGTCGACCCGCGCGGACTTCGGGTCGACGGTGATCTCGCCCAAGCGGCCGTGCCTCACCATGTCGAGGGCGTCGACGCTCCTGCATCCGTGCACGGCGACGCGTCGCCTGCGAGTCGGGAACGTGTCAGCGTCGGTGTCAACTGCCGCCGAGTTGGTGAACAGCACAGAGAGCTCGGCCGCCATGCCCCCGTGGGCGCCGAACTGCTTGTCGAGCACGATCGGTTCACAGTTCGGGATGGTCGCGTTCGGGTCGCCCACTGATCCCCAGGCGGGGAGCCCGCCTTTGACGACGAGCTCGGGCTTGGCGCCGAAGGACTCGGCTCTCCACAACACGACGTCGGCCAACCGGTCCGGCTGCAAGGAGCCGACCTCCGCCGACAGGCCGTGGGCGATGGCCGGGTTGATCGTCAATTTCGCCAGGTAACGCAGCACGCGGGCATTGTCGTTGCCGCTGCCGTCGTCCGGCTCGGAGCCGCCGAGGCCTTTGGCCACGGCGGCGAGGGCGAACGTGCGCCGAATCGTCTCACCGGCTCTGCCCATGCCCTGGGCGTCCGAGCTCGTGATGGGGATGACCCCGATGTCGTGCAGCAGGTTCTCGGCTCCCATGGTCGAGGCCCGGGCCCGTTGGCGGGCCAGCTCGACGTCACCGGTCAGCTCCGGGTGCAACCCGTGCGAGGTCATGATCATGCTCACCGTCTCGGCGAGGGCGTCACGCCCGAACGGGAGCGTCGGGTTGGTGGAGGAGGCGAGCACGTTGCGGACCCCTGCCAGCCTGAGAACGTCGGGCACGTGCCCTCCGCCGCAGCCCTCGACGTGGTAGGCGTGCACCACGCGACCGTCCAGGACAGCCAGGGTGTCGTCTACGCAGAGTCCTTCGTTGAGGCCGTCGGAATGCAGGGCCACCTGCACGTCGTGCTCTTCGGCGACCTTGAGGGCCATGTCCAAGGTGCGCAAGTGGGCGCCCGTGTCCTCGTGAACCTTGAAACCGCACACGCCGCCTTCGAGCGCCTCGAGGAGCGGGCCCTCTTTGGAGCTCGAGCCCCGGCCCAGCACTCCAATGTTGAGCGGCCAGGCGTCGAAGGCCGCATAGGCACGGCGCAGTGCCCAACCGGAACCGACCCCCACGCCCCAGAAGGGACCGAACTCCTGGCAGACGAGCGTCGTCACCCCGGAGGAGATGGCGGCTTCGAAAACCCGCGGCGACAGGCCGTGCACGTGGGTGTCCACGCAACCGGCGGTGGCGATGTACCCCTCGCCGGGGATGATCACCGTCCCACTGCCGACGACGACGTCAACGCCATCGGTGATGTCGGGATTGCCGGCTCTCCCCAGGGCCACGATCCGGCCCTCGCGGATGCCTATCGACGTCACCCTCACCCCGAGAACGGGGTCGAGCACCAACGGGTTCGTGATCACCACGTCGCACGACTCGGTGCACCGGACCGACTGGAGCCCAATGCCGTCTCGGGCAGTCTTGGCGAACCCGATCAAGATCTCGTCGCCCGCCAGGCGGTCGTCGCGCTCGACTTCCACGACGAGCCCGGTGTCGGCGAGCCGGACCCGGTCACCCAGTCGGGGGCCGTTGGCCGCCAGGTCGGCCCAGAAAGAGCTCGTCATGCCTGCCACTTTCCGTCTCGGCGAGCCGCTATCACCTCGGCGACCGCCTGCGAGGGATCAGACACCGCCGTCGCCCCGGTGTCGGCGAAGCCGCAATCACGCAGGCGCCTCAATGCCTCCCCGAAGGCCCCGGGCGCGTCGAGGGGGCCATCGACGAGCCCGGCGAACCCGACGACGACCCGAGCCCCGCCGATGGGCACGACGAAGACCTCGGTCGAGATGCCCGGCTCGAACCTGACGAAGGATCCCGCGGGCAGAGCGAGATGGCGGCCGTAGGCGGCGGACCGGTCGAAACTCAGGCGCGGGTTGACCTCGAAAAAATGGAAATGGCTCGACACCGAGATCGGGACGTGCGCTTCGTTCACGACTTCGAGACGCGTGCTTTGGGCATCGGGCCTCGCCGGATCCCGCCAAAGCCCTGTTTCGTCGCGGTACGGGCCCGGGGTGACGCCCCCTGGGGCCTCGGGCCCAAGGTGGGATCCGCCTATCGGGTCTGGGACCGTGACAAGTCTGGTGCCGTCGTCGAACACCGCCTCCACGTGCACCTCGGCGACGATGTCGGCCACGCCGGGCAGGACATCGTGGGGCCCGAGCACGGCGCGCCCGGCCTCAACGGCTTCGGCGTGCCTCAAACCCGCCCGCGCCGCCTCGCAGACGGCGTCAGCCACCAAGGCCGTGGCCTCGGGGACGTTGAGCAACAGTCCCCGGGATCTCCGGGAGCGAGCGAGCTCGGCCGCCGTGAACAGCAGTAGTCGGTCGCGCTCTTGAGGTGAGAGGTTCATAGGCGCATCCCCGTCAGGCTGACATGATCCTCGGAGAGCGTCAAACATCCGACGGGAGCCGGGCGGCACGACTTCAAGCCGCGACGTCGCTCGCCGATCGCGGCCCATGGCCCCCGATCCCGGGGGTTTGAGCTCTAACTCGCCTGTGACTGGAGAGCGCGCCAGACGCGCTCGGGAGTCATCGGGATCTGGTCGACAGTCACGCCGGTCGCGTTGAGGAGAGCATTGCGCACCGCCGGGGCGACGGCGTCGATCACTATCTCCGCGATCGACTTGGCACCAAAGGGGCCGGAGGGCTCCATCGTCTGGACGAGGAAGACCTCCATGTCCGGGGTGTCATCGGACCGGAAGATCCAATAAGGCCCGAACTGGGCGTTGAGCGGCCGGCCGAGATCGTCGAGCAGGGTCTCCTCGCACATGGCGTAGCCGAGCGACTGCAGCATCCCTCCTTCCACCTGGCCGCTCGCGGTCACCGGGTTGAGCGGCACGCCGCAGTCGACGGCCATCACCAGCTTCTTGACGGTGACCTGGCCTGTCTCGATGTCGACTTCGATCTCGGCTAGTTGAGCGGCGAAAGGCGCCGGCGACTCGGTCGACCAGTGCGACGCCGTGCCGATGATCTGCTCCTGGTCCTCGGTGTGGAGCGAGTTGAGGGCGATGTCCGCCATCGAGACGGAGCGCCCGTCTGGCGCCCAGGCGCGGCGGTCGTGCAGCTCGATTCCCTCGGTGCCGGTCTTGAGCATGCGGGCGGCCCGCTCCACCACACGGACCCTCACGGCCTCGGCGGCCTTCTTCACCGCGTTGCCGGAGATGTAGGTCGTGCTCGAGGCATACGCGCCGACGTCGAAGGGCGTGAAGTCCGTGTCGCCGGTGTAGACGATCATGTCCTGCGTGGAGACCCCGAGCACGTCCGCGGCGATCTGGGCGAAGATCGTATCGGCTCCCGTGCCGAGGTCGGCGGCCCCCGCCGTGAGGTTGAAAGACCCGTCGTCGTTGATCTTTATCGAGCATGCCCCCATGTCGACGAACGGGATGCCCGAGCCCTGCATGCACAAAGCGAGCCCGATCCCGCGCCGGATGTTGGGGCGATCCGGTGGCTGTGTCCAGGCCGGATCCTCGCGCCTTTGCCAGCCGATGGCGCGCAAGCCCTGAGCCACGCACTCCTCCAGGCCGCAGCTCGACACACGCGGCAAGTCCTCGGGCGCGATCTCGGCCACGCCCCCGCGCTCACCGAGACGGGGAGCTATGTCGAGCGGGTCCCCGGTTCCCACCCAGTTCACGCGCCTGATCGCGACCGGGTCGAGTTTGAGGGCACGAGCCATGTCGTCCATTTGCGACTCGAGACCGAAGAACGCCTGCGGCGCCCCGTAGCCCCGGAAGGCACCCGCGACGGGACGGTTCGTGTAGGCGACCTCGCAGGTGAACTTCTTCGCGGGGCAGTTGTAGAGGGACAGACCCCGGCAGCCCGTCAGAGAGTTAACGGTGAAGCCGTGTGTCCCGTAAGCGCCCGTGCTCGCTTCGACACGCAGCTCCTGGGCCACGAGACGCCCGTCGTTCATGATCCCGGTGCGGTAAGTGAGGGTCTGACCGTGGCGGGTGCGCGAGGAGATGAATTCCTCCTCCCTGTTGAACACAAGACGCACCGGGCGACGCGTGGCGAGCACGAGATGTCCGAGGGTGTCCTCGATGACCATTTCCTGCTTCACCCCGAAACCGCCGCCGAGCCTTGGCTTGATGACGCGGATGTCCTTCACAGCCAGCCCCAGCAGCGGCGCCACCATGCGGCGGACATGGAAGGGCACCTGGGTCGAAGTCCGTAGCACCAGTCGCTCGTCCCCATCGAGCCACCCCACTGCGACGTGGGGCTCGATGGGCGTGTGCTGCATCTGCTGGACGACGAAGGTGCTCTCGAAGACATGGTCCGCGGCAGCGAAGGCGACCTCGAGCTCCTCGTCGCTCACCGTCTGGCCCTCGATGTGGTGGCTTGTGTTGTGCGCCGCGTCGTAGACCCCGATCGAGTCCTCCTCGTCGTGGATGACCGGCGCGCCCTCCGAAAGGGCGCTGTGGGCGTCGAGCACTGGCGGCAGTACCTCGTAAGTGACCTTTATGAGGCGGCACGCCTCCTCCGCCAGGGCGGGCGTCTCGGCCGCGACCGCTGCGACCCGGTCGCCGACGTAGCGGACCTTGTTGTCGAAGCTCGCCTCGTCGTAGGGGTACGGGTTGGGCCAGCTCTGGCCGCCAGAGGCGTATTTCACCCGCGGCGTGTTCTTGTAGTGCAGCACGGCGTGCACGCCGGGTAGCGCCCGCGCCTCGGAGTCGTCGATGTCGACAATGCGGGCGTGCGCATAGGGACTGCGCAGGATCTTCGCGTGAAGCATGCCGCGCATCTCCACGTCGTCGGCAAAGGCCGGGTTGCCCTTGACCAAGCGGAGGGCCTCCACCTTGTGCTCGGGCTTGCCGACGACGTCGGTGACGGGGACGTCACAGGACAGCACGACGCGAGGCACGGCCGTCGACTCCTCGAACTCGAGCGGCGGGAGCTGTTTCGCCAGGTCCGCGTCGCCAGACAGCGACTCGACGGGGATCGGCTCCATCGGGGCCGGCTTCTCGCCTCTCAGCAGCGCAGCGGCGTGACGGACAGCCTCGAAGACCTTCATGTAGCCGGTCTCACGATCCAGGATTC
>JBEKBI010000016.1:0-59224 GCA_050015475.1 Acidimicrobiales bacterium
CCTCGGGAGCGCCCCTGACGATCACCGAGGTCCGATACGTCCACGAGCTGGCCATCGGACCCGTGTGGGGCGTCGCTCCCCACCCCAACGCCACTGCGGAAGAGAAGCCGGGCAGCTTCCGGCGCCATGATATCCAGCCCTTTCCCGGCGGGATGGTCCCGCCGTCCTGGGTTGAGGTGTCCGCTACCATGACCGACTGGGTTGACTCGCTCGTGGCGATCACGGCCGACGCGAACCCTGTCCAGGCCCTCGCCGCTGCCCACGCCGCCTTCGAAAGGACCCACCCGTTCCTCGACGGCAACGGGCGAACCGGTCGGTTGCTGCTCAATCTCCTTCTGATCCGCCTCGGCTACCCGCCTGCCATCATCTACACCCGAGATCGAAACCGCTACCTCCGGGCCCTGCGACGAGCCGACAGCGGTGATCCCGGTCCTCTCGGTGAACTCGTCGCCCGATCCGTGACCGACAACCTCTACCGGTTCGTCGTCCCTGCAGTGGCTGGGCCTCACCGACTCGTTCCAATCGTGGCGCTGGCCACGAAGAGCCAGAGCGTGTTCGCGCTTCGAGCGGCCATCGAGCGGGGACGGCTGAAGGCGCAGAAGGGAGCAGATGGCCAATGGCGGAGCACCCGAGCCTGGGTCGACGGGTACGTCGCGAGCAAATACCGCCGTCAGCGGTGACAAGGGGACACAGCAGACAGACACCAGCTGTCATCCCTTCGACCGCGGTTCGTGTCCACCACGGGTAATTCGCCACCCTCCACCGCTGACCAGCGAGAACTCTCTCGACAATTGTGGTGGGGCCAGGTACCTGTGACCGTCCACCGTGTCGCTTTCGCGGACAAAGTGCAGGTAGAGAAGTGCATGCGGCTCTGTTTAGTCGTACCGAGCAGTTGGCCTGAGGCGATGGTCGGTGGGCAAAGAAGCCGCTGGGCTGCCACACCCCCGAGCTACCGTCAGATCATGCATTCGCAGGACTTGTTCTTCTCAGGCTTGGACGGCGACATGGGAAGGAACGTGCGACGAGTCCTGGGAGCCGTGATCCTGGTGGTCCTCGTCTTCGGTGCGTTCCACGTCACCTGGGGCTTCCATGTGGTCTGGGGGTTGATGATGTGGAGAACCCACGAGCAGTTCGACCCACTCATCCGGAACTTTGGAGCCTGGATGATCCACCCGCTCCGAACCGTGCCTCTTCATCCGCGATGACGCTTGCGGAGGACATCCTCGCAACGTTGACCAAGGCCAGTCGGCCGCTTGATGACGACCAGCTCGCCTCTGTGCTCAACGTACGCCGCCAAGCGGTTAACCAGGTATGCCGCACTCTCGCCGTGCAAGGACGCCTAAGGCGGGCAGGAGGTGTCGGATCAAAGATCGTCAACTGGCTCGCCGATAGCAATCAGGCAGCGACGTTATCGCCCACCGCAATTCGCAGGATCGACAAGCCGGCCGTCGGTCCCCTGCTCACCGAAGACGAAGTGAAGCAGGCGGTCGCCGAACACCTAACCGCCGAGGGCTGGGCCGTAGCCGTAGCGTGGGGACACGCTCGAGGTATCGACATCGAGGCCAGCCGAGGTGACGAACACATTGTCCTCGAAGCTAAGGGCGCGGTTGCGCTGCAGCCCCAACAAGTCAACTACTTCGTCGGCGCCATGGGAGAGTTGGTCCAGCGGATGCGCGATCCGGTATCCCTATATGGGTTGGCGCTACCGGATAATCCTCAGTATCGGGGCCTCGTGGCTCGGCTGCCGGAAGCGGCGCGTCGACGGGTCGTTCACGTCGTCTTGTTCGTTACACGCAGTGCGCAGGGCGAGTATTTGGTGGAGTGGGACGGCTTCGGCCCGGAAACCACCAGCGCGCCTTGAACTCCCGTTGTGGATCGAGTCGAGCGGTTCAACTGAAAAGGAGCTTCGGCATCACTCGATGCCAGTAACCACCTTCTGTCGTCGTCCAGACACCTTCCTTTCGGAGGTCGGTCGGCATGTCGTCGACGAACTCTTGGCTCCGCCAGAAAATCCGCCTCCGGCTGCGATTGGGCAGCGCGGTCTCTTCCCCGATCCCCCTGTCAGCGAGCACGACAGCTACGCAGCAGCTTTAAGCCGCTTCCGTTTGCCGGGCCGGACAGTGCCGAGCGGCTACTTAAATGTCCCCTTTGAGGCGAGAGTTCAATAGCCCGGAACGCGCCAGATGCCAGAGTCTTCCTCGGCGGCGTCCAGGTTGGCGAGCCACAGGAGACGCCATCGGATCTGAGCGTCAGTCAGCCATGTGACTCCCAGCTCCCGTCGAAGGATCTCGAGCAGTTGCGCCGACGACTTCGGATCTGCCTGAAGAGCCTCCAGGATCTCGTCGAAACCCGCGACGTTATGGCAGGCCAATGTGAGCAGCGCCTGATTCGTGGGATTAGCTAGGTACTCAGTCCCATCGGGGGTGAGGACGAGGTGCTCGCCTTGGGTTTCTATGAGGCCAAAGGGTCGCAAGACACTCGCTAGATAGCCGCGCGCGACCTTGTCGCTTGTAACACTCTCATAATGGTCGACAATCCACTGTGCCGCTGCCTGCGTGGTGGGAGCGGTCTCGGCGATGAAGCGCAGAAGACTTTGAAGAGTCTGCACCCAGGCGTGCTGTCCCCCGGGCAACGGCCACATCGATAGCGACTTCGTGCCGCGATAACCAGGTGGCCCGCCGGAGGCCTCAATCGCGGGATGGGTCTGAAGCTCGTCCGGGCTCTCGCTTTCCGTTGCCAGAAGGCTTGCTTCGTCGAGTTCAAGGATCTGCACCTCGCGCGCAGCTACTCCAATCTCGTTCTCAATCAGCAGCGAGAGAAGCTGATCTCCTCCTAGAAGGGTGATGGGAGTTCGATCGGGCGCTTGGGCCTCCGACCTGGCATCAGGGGTGAAGTCGGAAAGCGTAATGATCAAGCCGCGCTCATGGGGTCCGAGGCCGCCCCGAAGCTCACGGACGGTCCGTCCGGGAACGTTCTTGGCCCAGCGCTTCACCTGCACTGCCGTGCGAACGTCGGTAACCCCGCCGACGGTAAGGAGTGCCCGGACATCGATGCCGCCGTCACCTGAGTAGCTGGTAACTTCCACGTCCTCGAACCCGAGCGTGTTCAAGAGGTTTGCGATGAGGTGCTCGAACGCCTGAGGGTCCATCTCCGCTAGCGCCGAACGGAGCCGCGATCGAATCTGAGTGTTGTGCTGATCGATCGCGCCGCCGAGAGCGTCCGTTGGCGCCGCGAGGGCGAAGAGCCCGCGGCCAACCGCTCGGAACTTCGCGGGCTTGCCGGCAGCTTGTCGCCGCTTGACGTGGGTATAGAGCTGGGCACCCATCGTGGCATCGGGCGTCTTGCCGGCAGAACTCAGGAGACCATCTGCGAGAGCAAGTTCAGTGATGCGCCTAAAGTGCAGTGGAGCACCGGGCGAGTGCTCTCGTAGGACGAGCTCGGCGGCCTCAAGGAAGGTCATGCGGCTGTTGTCCACCAAGTGGGAGCGTACCGGAGAGGGTCAAGCGACGCTGAACCTCCCGCCGCCGGCCCCTGGCCCAGGGTCTTTGGTCCGGCCTCGTTCGCCCTGGCTCCCCCGCCGGTCGCCGGTCGCCGCCCTTGGCGGCGCCGTCGCCGTCGGCCTCGCGCGGCGGTTTTGTTCCTCGTTCCGCTTCCTGCCTCTCTCTCCCAAAATCTCGTGGTGGGCGCTGACGGACTCGAACCGCCGACCTGCTCGTTGTAAGCGAGCTGCTCTAACCACCTGAGCTAAGCGCCCTTCTATCTCGAGGGGACCCCGACCGCGCCTGAGGATACGTCCATCAAGCGCCATGCCCCCACGGGCGTTCCACGCTTCGGACCACCAATCAATCGTCAGGCCGCCTGAAGTTCGAAGACCGGCACGATCGCCGACACTGAGATCGTCGGCCCGCCGCAGGCAGTGAAACTCTCCTTCGCGCTAAGGGGTGTCGACACGCTGGGCAGCGCCACCTCCATCGAACTGACGACTGGACATGTCTGTTCGCCGTCGGAGGGAACGTCACTTGACTCGACCATGAAGCCGACGGACGCCACTCCTTTCGGAGCGAGCCACAGGGTTGTGGGAGCGAGCGCGAACACGGATCCCTGACCCTCGGTTCGCACTGTCGTCGACAGGGGCGCAGCCTCGGCTCCTGGCAGGGCTCCAATGAGCGTGATGCCGGGCCGCCCGTCGAGTGAACACTTCGAAGAAGAAATGTTCACCACCTCGACCGGGCTGAATATCGAGCCGGCGGCACCGGTGCCCTGAAGAGCGACGATCTTGAGCTGGCTCGCGTCGCACTTGCCGGGAGGGCGTGGCTGGGTCGAGGTGGTCGTCGACGAGGTACTCGTAGACGTCGTCGGAGCGACCGTCGTCGATGTGGACGTGGTCGTCGACGAGGACGCTGAATGCGAACAACCGGCGGCGGCAAGGGCCAGCAAGACGGTCATCGCCGAGAAGCTGGCGACTGCAGATATCGAACGACGCATGAGACTCCTGACATCGGAGCGGCCTGCGGGCAAGTGCTCGCATAGAGCCGCTCAACTCAACACCTAAGTATGGCGGTCGCTTGGACGCGGCCCGCGTCAATCGCCTGAACCGGTGTCGAGAGGCGCTGTCTCATCGTCGTCGACGAGATGCCACGACTTCCGGTGCTGCTCGCAGGGTCCCAAGATCGCGAGTGCCTTGCGATGCGCTGGTGCTCCGTAGCCTTTGTTCGCCTCCCACCCGTACCCGGGGTGCTTGCGGGCGAGTTCCACCATCATGCGATCGCGCTCCACCTTGGCGAGGACGCTCGCGGCTGCGACCGAGGCACAAGTCTGGTCGCCCCTGACCTCCAGCCTGACCTGCCCCGGCCCTACCTCGAGCGGCGACGCCTTTGCGCGTGCCGGCCGAGTTAGCCAGTCGTAGTTGCCGTCGAGCAGGAACTTGCCGGGACGGACCGACAGCAGGGCGAGAGCCCTCTCGCCCGCCAGGCGCAGCGCGCGCAGGATTCCCATGTCGTCGATTTCGCGCGCGTTCGCGTGTCCCACCGCCCAGCTGTGGGCCCAGGCCTGGATCTCCGGCACGAGCGATTCGCGTACCGCAGGAGCAAGCAACTTGCTATCGCGCAGGTCAGCCGGCGGGCGGCCAGTGGTGGCATCAACGACGACCATGCCCACCGAGACCGGACCTCCGAGTGCTCCCCGTCCGACCTCGTCACAGCCCGCGACAAGGATCTCGGTAGCGGTGATCAGGCCGCGCTCCGCCGTTAGGGTCGGAGGACGTCCCGCGCTCACGCTGGCGCTCCGCCTGGGCTGGTCGAGGTAACCACGTAGCCGACGGTAGCCCCCGGCGCACCTCCGGAGTGGATCGGCGTGAAGGTGAGTGCCACTTGCGAAAAGGTAGTTATGCTTGCGGCATGAAACTATCAGTCAGGTATCGGAATGCAGCTGTCGCTGTGGTGACTGTGCTCGCCATGGCCGTCTCCGTTGTGGGAGTCTCAAGCGCCTCGGCGTCGACCACCAAGCCTGCTCCCACCGCGGTTGCCGCCTCTCCCAGGCACGGGACGGCCAACGTCGCCTATGCGGGCTCCTTGGAGCTCCTCGCCGCGAAAGTTCTCGGCCCGAAGTTCACGGCCAAGACCGGCGACGGGTTCGAGGGCACAGCGGCTGGTTCGACGACGCTCGCCGAGGAGATTCTCGACAACGAGATCGACCCCGGGGTCTTCATGTCCGTCGGCAAGAAGAACATCAAGAAACTCTGGCCAGCGGACCGCTCGAGGTTCGTCATCCAGCTCGCGACCGACCCGCTCGTGGTGGCGTACAACCCGAAGGGGAAGTGGGCCAAGGACTTTGAGGCGATCGCGGACCACAAAAGCCCAATCACGCGCCTGTTCAGTCTGCTCAGCACGAAGGGGATGCGCATCGGCCGCACCGATCCAAACGCCGACCCGCAAGGCGTGTACTTCATCTTGATGATGAAGCTCGCCAAGTCGACGTTCCACCTCTCATACAGCCCGGCTGTGACGGCGCTCGGCGTGACCAAGTCGACACCATTCGGGAAGACCTCCCAGATGGTCGATGAGGACTCACTCATCACCGACCTCCAGGCCGGCGAGTTCGACGCCACGAGTGCGTATATCACCCAGGCAATCCAGTACCACCTGGACTACATCAGGCTGCCAGGCTCGCTGAACTTCTCGGTCAACTCCGAACTGGCGCACTACGCGACGGTGAGCATCACGCTCACGGACGGGACCGTGGACACGGGAGACCTCATCACCCTCAACTTCACGATCGTGTCGAACGGGTCCGGGTGGACTCGCACGAAGTCCGATCAGGAGGCTGACTTCGTCTTTGCGAAGTGGCTCCTGACCAAGGAAGGGCTCATCTGCCTGAAGAGGGGCGGCTACCTCATGACGCCCGTCTTCTTCACCGGGGCCAAGTCGTCCTATACGCCGGCCAACACGCTGCCTAGGAACGTCCTCACGGCGTTCCGGGCCGCGGGTGGTAAGACTTTGAACGGATGAGGACTACCGCCCCGGCAGGCGGCTTGGCCGCGACCGGGGTCGTCCCGGGTTTTCCCACTGCCGCGCGCATCGTCGCACGGGGCTCAACAGTGCTGGCCATAGGCGGCGCGCTCGTCATCTGGCTGGCGCTGTTGGGCCCGTTCGCAGTGCTCCTCGACCACGTCTCAGTGTCCTCCATCCGGGGGACGCTTGGACCGCCTGGCGCGCTTGGTCCCCTCTGGATCTCCCTTGGGGCAAGTGCAATCGCGCTTGGCGCCATGGTGCTATTGGGGACGCCTCTCGCCTATCTCCTCGCGCGGGGCCGCCTGCCGCTGGCAAGGCTGGTGGAGCTCGGGATCATCCTGCCCCTCATGATGCCCCCGCTCGTGATCGGGCTCCTGCTGATCTTTCTCATCGGGCCGCAAGGGACTCTCGGCAACCTGCTGGCGGACATCCACCTCACCGGCACCAACACCTTCTTCGCTCTCATCGTGGCCGAGTTCTACGAATCGGCCCCCTTCTACGTGCTCGGCGCCCATGCCGCCTTCTCCTCTGTGGACCCTCGCATCGAACAGGACGCTGCCCTGCTGGGTGACCGTTCGATGCAGGCCTTCCGTCGCATCACGATCCCGCTCTCGGCCCCCGGTTTGGCCACTGGCCTCGCGACCGCCTGGGCGCGGGCGATGGGCGCCTTCGGGGCAGTCATAATCGTCGCCTACTTCCCCCGCGGCCTGCCCAACCAGATCTTCATCTCTTTCCAGGAGTTCGGCCTGTCCGGCGCGCTCCCCTACGCGCTCCTGCTCGTCGTCGCCGCCCTCCCCCTGCCCATGCTGGCGTACCTGTGGAGCGCTCGCACGAGGGCGCGCATCGCCGGGATCGAGCAAACATGACCTCCCCAATCGGTCCGCTGGTGGACGTTGACATCGAGGTCAAGCGCAGGGACATGACGGTGCAGGCCGGATTCGGCCTCGAGTCCGGGCAGCGTCTGGCGATCTTCGGCACTTCAGGCGCAGGCAAGACCACGATCCTCGAGTCCATAGCGGGCCTCACCTACCCCAGCCGTGGCGCGGTCCGGATCGAAGGCAGGCTCGTAGCGGGCAAGTCCAAGGGTGAGAGGCCGCTAGCTGCCCGCGACAGGAGGGTTGCGCTCGTTCGACAACCGACCACCTTGTTCCCACACCTCACCGTGGCCCAGAACGTCACCTACGGCATCCGCAGCCGCAAGAACCGCGGCCGGGCGACGGAGCTGCTCGAGCGTCTTGGCCTCACCTCGCTTGCCCGGGCGCGTGGCGCGGCGCTGTCGGGAGGCCAACGCCAGCGCGTGGCTCTCGGCCGAGCGCTTGCCAGCCCCTTTCGCGTACTACTCCTCGATGAGCCCATGTCGGCGGTCGACGTCGCCGCGCGAGGCGATCTCCGCCTCCTCGCTCTCGAGACAGCCGACGAGCTGGGCGCGGCCACGATTGTCGTCACCCACGACCTCACAGAGGCGCAGGCCTTCAGCGACCAGCTCGCCATCATCGACGCGGGACGGCTGCTGCAGGTGGGCGGGGCCCACGAAGTTGTCCGCGCACCGCTCACCCGGCGAGTGGCGGAGCTCGTCGGCTATGGGGGCTTCGTGCCCGTGCCGCTCAGCTCCGACCAGTGGTTCGCCATCCACCCCGACCAGGTTGTCCTAGGCGCCACGCCAGACCGCGGCGTGGTGCTGACCGGAACCGTGCTCTCGGCGCGTCCGTTCGGATCGCGATACGAATGTGCTGTGTCCGAGCGTTCGAGGGGGCGCTTGTTCGTTCACGTCGACGAGCCGCCGCCGACCGGCATCGAGCTCACTTTCACGGCTCTCGACCCACCGGTCGTCGTGGCCTGAGGCAACATTGACCTCATGACCGCCGCCAATCAGAGGACCGACGACAGGCTCAGACTGGCGCGCCTTGCGCGGGGGCTCTCCCAGGGCGCGCTGGCCGATATGGCCGGCGTCACCCGCCAGTCGATCTCTGGGATCGAGTCCGGCAGGTGGTCGCCATCTCTCGAGGTCGCCTTCGCACTCGCCGCCGCACTTGGAACCAGTATTGAGGCCCTGTTTGGCGCGGCACCGGACCTTCCCATCGTCGAAGCGCGACTTGCCGCACCGGCTCTCGGCTCGGCGCGACTTCTCTTGTCTCAAGTCGACGGCGCTCCAGTCGCCTTTCCCCTCGTCGGCGACTTCGGGTTCGTGCCTGGTTTCAGACCCGCGCTGGCCCAAGCGAACGGCACGCAGGCCGAGCCCGCGGGGACACTCATTTCCACGCAACCGATTGCCGCCCTCGGTCCGACACTGGCCGTCGCCGGCTGTGATCCTGCCCTCACGTTGTTGGCAGGGCCTCTTGAGCGCCACCGCCCTCCGACAAGCCTTGTCTGGTGGTCCTGCAACAACACCGTCGGGACGCAATTGCTCGATGACGGCAAGGTGCACGCGGCGGCGGTTCACCGGCGCGCTGGCGACCATCGTCGCTACGACTCGACCCGGGCCGTGGTCGGCTTCGCCGCCTGGCGGGAGGGTCTCGTTGTTTCCTCCCGCCACGCCAACAGAGTCCATTCTCTTTCCGACGCGGTGCGGCTCGGCCTTAGGCTCGTGAATCGCGAGCCCGGCTCAGAGGCCCGCCGGCTGCTCGATGAGGCGATCGATGACCTCGGCGTCGATCCAGCCTCGATGCCCGGTTACGACACTTCCTGCAGCGCGCACCTGCTTGTCGCGTCTTCGGTCGCTTCAGGGCTGGCGGACGTCGGAGTCGCCAGCGAGCCCGCCGCCTTGGCGTTCGGCCTTGGGTTCGTGCCCTGGCAGGCCGAGATCTGCGAGCTTCACATCCGGAGCTCGCTGCTCGGGAGCCAGGAGGTCCAAGCCCTGTTGGACGTGCTGGCCGGGAACGAGCTGCCGGCCCAACTCGCCGCCATCGCCGGCTACGACACCGATCCCTGTGGTCGGGTTTCCGAGGCGTAGCCTGCACGACATGGCCGCCCGAGACGAGGATCGCGGGGGCGACCCCGGCAGCGGGATCGGCGGCCCTCCACGCCGCAAGGTCAACGTCGTCCCCCACACGCACTGGGACCGTGAGTGGTACTCGCCCTTCCGGACCTTCCAGCTGCGCCTCGTCGAGCTCGTCGACAAGCTGATCGCGCTCATGGAGGCCGACCCTTCCTACACCCACTTCCTGTTCGACGGTCAGATGGCAGCTGTCGATGACTACCTCGAGGTTCGTCCCGAGAACGAGGACAGGCTGCGGCGCCTGGCGGGCGCGGGACGGATCACGTTCGGCCCTTGGTATGTGCTCATGGACGAGTTCCTCGTCTCCGCGGAGACGATCGTCCGCAACCTGCAGCTCGGCCTGGAGCGCGCAGACGCGTTCGGCGGGGCGATGGAGGTCGGCTACCTGCCCGACATGTTCGGCCACGTGGGCCAGATGCCGCAGATACTGGGCGCAGCTGGATTCCCGGACGCGGTTGTGTGGCGCGGAGTGCCCTCGTCTGTCGACAAGTCCGCCTTCTGCTGGGTGGCGCCCGACGGTTCGGCGGTCCGCGCCGAATACCTGATCGAGGGTTATTCGGCGGGCGCATCCGTGAGTGAAGACGCGCAAGGCCTCGTTCGCCGACTTGTCGCCTTCGAGGAGGCGCATGCCTCCTTCCTCGCCGAGGCCGAGGCGCCGATCCTCTTCCCGAACGGGGGCGACCATCAGGAGCCACAGCCATGGCTCGGTCGAGTCGTGGCGGAAGCCAACGCAACCCAGGATCACTTCCAAGTCTCGATCTCGTCGCTCCCCGAGGCTTTGGCCGGGGCACCCCGAAGCGGTTTGCCAACGTGGCGCGGCGAGCTCCGCTCGGGCGCGAGGTCGAACATCTTGATGGGCGTCGCCTCTAATCGGGTGGACGTCAAACAGGCCGCCGCTCGAGCCGAGCGGTCCCTCGAGAAGCTGGCTGAGCCACTCGCGGCTTTGTTCCTGCCACCTGAGAGGTACCCGACGGCCATGTTCCGCATCGCCTGGGGGCAAGTGATTCGGAATTCCGCCCACGACTCGATCTGCGCCTGTTCCCACGACGAAGTCGGCTCAGCAGTGCTCCACCGCTACGCCGAGGCAACCAGGATCGCCGAAGGGATCGCTGAGCGCGCCCTCGACGCGCTGACGTCCTCGCTCTCGGAACACTGCCATGTGGCGGTGAATCCGCTGGCCCGGACCCGCTCGGGAGTAGTTGAGCTCGTGCTGACTGGCGAGGGGGCGATCGCGGGTGCCCAGATACTCGACGAGCGCGTGGGCCTAGCGGCTGGCCTGGTCATGACCACGGCTGAGGTGAGGGGCGTGCTGTCCCAGATGGGCGATCAGGACCAAGCCGGTGAGAACACCTTCCTCGCCGGGGTCGACGTGGAAGAGGACGAAACTGGCATCAACGTCACAGTCAAAGTCCGACCAGAGCGCGCGGACGACTTGAAGATCGCGGAGATCAAGGCCGACCTGCTCGCCCGCATGGCTCTCCGTCCGGAGGCGAAGGTCAAGGTGAACCTCGACCAGGCGTCCTCCCGGCGCGTGCTCGTCCGCGCAACGGACGTCCCTGGCTTCGGCTGGAAGGCTCTCAAGGCCGCGCCGCTCGACGATCCGGTGACCACCACTGAAGAAACCGACGGCCACGTCGTGATCCGTAACTCCCTCGTGACGGTAAGGGTTTCGCCTACCGACGGCAGTTTCTCCCTCGACGGCCTGCCGGGCTTCGATCGCCTCGTCGACTCAGGGGACTTCGGTGACACCTACAACTACTCGCCTCCCGAGCACGACATCTTCGTCGAGACGCCTGAGCGCGTAACGGTGTCGGTAGTCGAGTCGGGACCGGTCCGTGCCGTTGCCGTCACGGAACGCGTGTACCTCTGGCCGGAGAGGATCGACGAGGCGAGGCGCTGCCGTACTGGGGAGCGAGAGGTCGTGGTCAGCTCCCGGATAGATGTCCGCGCCGGCGAGGCACTGGTCCGCGTCACCACGAGCTTCGACAACACCTGCCGGGATCACAGGCTGAGCGCACTGTTCCCGCTCTCGCAGCCTGTGGACCACTCGCGGGCCGAATGCGCCTTTGACGTCGTGGAGCGGGGACTCGTCGCCGAGGGCGGCCCGAGCGAAAGGGCGCTCCCGACATACCCCTCGCGCCGTTTCGTGCAAGCCGGGAATTTGACGGTCTGCCATGAGGGCCTGTGCGAATACGAGCTCGTAGATATCGCTGAACCGGGCGAGGACGGTATTGCCCGGGCGCAGTGCCTGTCGCTGACGTTGCTGCGCGCGACCGGGCTGTTGTCCCGCTTGACCATGCAGAACCGCCCGTTGCCAGCCGGGCCCGTCGACCACTTGGAAGGCCCACAGCTCCAGGGACCCCGCGCGGTGCGATATGCCGTTGCCCTCGGGGACCGGGATGGCTACGCGCTTGCCGACGAAGCATTCACCGACCTCGCCGTCGTCTCGTGTCCGGGCGGTGGTGATCTTCCTCCCGAAGCCTCGTCGCTTTCCGTCGCTGGTGCTGAGGTGAGCGCTGTGCGACGGGTGGGCAGCGGCACGCTCGAGGTGAGGGTGTTCAATCCACGCGGTGGCCCGGCGACTGTCGAAATAGGCGCTGGCACCGCGGGCCCCGCCGGTCCGGGAACCAGCCCGGCACCCCGCCGTGGACAGCTCGTCGACCTGCGCGGCCGTCATGTCGCCGATTTCGAGGGGTCATTCGAGCTCGGGCCCCATCGCTTCGCCACCGCGTGGCTAGAAGAAACATGACGTCGGCGGCGACGCGTGCCGTACTGGTGCCCGTCAAGTCGTTTCGCGCCGCGAAGTTGAGGCTGGCGGGGGTCCTCGACGCGCCTAGGCGCGAGATGCTCGCGCGCGAACTGGCCGCCCGAGTGATATCGGCTTCCGCTCCCGCCCCCGTGCTCGTCGTGTGCGATGACGACGAGGTGGCCTCATGGGCCGCCGAGCACGGCGCCCGCGTGGCATGGACGCCAGGCCTGGGCCTGTCGGCCGCGGTGATGGCGGGTGTCGCCCAGCTCGCCTCCGAAGGCACAGAGCTCGCGATAGTGGCGCATGCCGATCTCCCTCTCGCCGCTGGATTGGCGACGCTCGGAGAGCCGAACACGGTGACTCTCGTCCCGGATCGCCGCCGTGACGGCACCAATGTCGCCGTTGTCCCAACCGGCGCGGGATTCCAGTTCGCCTATGGAGCGGGGAGCTTCGAGCGCCACCGCGCCGAGGCTGCTCGCCTCGAGCTTCCCTGCGAGATCGTCTACGATCGCCGGCTCGCCCTCGACGTCGACATCCCGGAGGACCTGGCGCTCGCGAACATGGCAATGTGACCTTATGGAGTCCAACCTTCCTGTCCCTGCCCGCGCTCTCGCCGTCGCGGCCCATCCCGACGACGCCGAGTTCGGATGTGGCGGCACACTCGCGAAATGGGCTGCGCAGGGTTGCGAGATCTTCCATTTGATCTGCACCGACGGGTCTAAGGGCACATGGGACCCGGCGCGCAGGCCCGCCGAGCTCGTGGCGACACGCCGGGACGAGCAACGCGCGGCGTCAAGGGCGCTAGGGGGAAAGGGCGAGGTGGTCTTCCTCGACTGGCCGGATGGGGAGCTCGAGGCCGGGCTTGCTCAGCGCCTCGAGGTCGCGGCCCAAATCAGGCGGATAAGGCCGGACGTCATCCTTGGCCATGACCCCTGGAAGCGTTACCGCTTGCACCCGGATCACCGCAACGCCGGCTTCCTCGTCACCGACGGCATCGTCGCCGCGCGCGACCCGCTCTTCTTCCCGGATCTCGACTTCCGGCCGCACAGGCCACGGACACTGCTTCTCTTCGAAGCCGACGAGCCTGACCACCTCGAGGACGTCACCGGGTTCGTCGGAGCGAAGATCAACGCCCTCTTGGAGCACCGAAGCCAGCTGCGCTCGACCATGCACATCGCGGACCCGAACGCCCTTCAGGCTCAGGACCACCCCGAGCTCATCGAATTCAAGACGCGAGTCACCGACCGCCTGGCCGGCAACGGCCGCGAGGCAGGCTTCGCCGCTGCAGAGGCCTTCAAACGCATCGACGACATCTGACAAAGCCGCCGCCGTGCTCCGGGCGCGGCGGAGGAACCGCCAGGCAACTCTCACAACCCACGCTCAATTGTCGCCCGCGTCAGGCCGGCAGGCGGCGACCCCGCTATGGGCGGCGCGCCAGAGCAGAACCGTCCAGCTGATGTGCTGTTCGTCGCAGCGGCCGGCCTACCCTCTCCGACCGCTGCGACGTAGCAAACCGATTAGTTGATTCGGGTCTCGACGCGGCGAGTGACCACCATCTCGCGACGGCCCATCTCGGCGATGAACTCGTCGCGCACAGAGCGGTCGAGCAGCTCGGGGGCGATCACGCCTGGCTGGTCGATCTTGCCCGTGACGATGAGCTCCGCGTATATCGACGCCGGTGTCGAGGTGCCATACGACACGCAGGTCGACCCGGGGATGAGCTCGTTGGCGCGCTTGATGTCGGGACCGACGACCGAGTAGTTGATCGACATCGGCTTGCCGTCCTTCTCGCCGATGCAGTCGACGAGCTGGATGCCTACGTCGAGGATCTCCCCGGCCAGTGCGAGCCTGGCGAGCTCCTCGGCCGGCGGGTTCGGCGCGAGGGTCGCGACGTAGACGTCGATCGGGCGCACCTTGGTGCCGTCCTTCAGCGTGACGGGGTTCTTGCTCGTCATGCCCGTGCCCACGAAGGCAGCGTCGCCGTCGATGGCCGCCTCTTCGGTGCCCATCTTGAAGTCGACGTAGCGCAGGCCCTTGTCACCGAACTTCTTTGGCAACAAGCGCGGCAGCGTGGTGACCTCTTCGTGGTCGTGGCAAATACACGGACCACGGCCGAAAGGCTCGGGGAATTGGTAGAACTCCTTGCGGCCGAAGATCTCGACGCGCTTGTACTCGCCGTCCTCGTAGAGCAGTGGCGGCTGAGCGCAGTCGGTGTAGTACGTCTCCTGCGACCACACCTGCAGCGGCACGGGCGAATCGAACAGCGCGTAGTCCTTGATGTGGATCTCGAAGCACTTGTCGAGGTCCTCGTAGCCGTTGGCGGCGAAGGTGTTCGTGACCCCTGGGTCCATACCGCAGCTCTGCAGTGCGGTCAGCCCGGCCTTCTTGAATTCGGGGTCGAGAGCAGACTGCTCGAGCCAACCTTCGTCGATCGTCTGGGTGGGCGTTTGACCCGACGCCATGTCGAGATAGTCGGCGCCGGCCTTGAGGCAGCCGTGAAGTATCGCCATGTTGAACGTCGGCACGACCGCGTTCACAACCAGCTTGGCGCCCTCGGCCGCCTTCGCCACGGCGTCGCTGTCGGAGGCGTCGATGAAGATCGCCTTCGCCTTGCCCTTGCCGACCTGGTCGGCCACGAACCGGGCACGCGCCTCGTCGTAGTCGGAGACGACAATCTCGGTGACAGCCGGGTTGCGCGCCAGGTTCCAGGTGAGGACCTGACCCTGCATGCCCGCTCCCACGATGAGAACTTTCATGTTCTTTCTTCCTCCGTCTTTAGCTTCACTGGACCTCGGGTGCGACGCGTCAAGTGTCGGCGCGTACCCTTCCTACGCGCGCGAGGTCTCCTCCCGCAACTTGACGTGGCGTCAGTCTCCTCCTCGCCCGGCGCTCGGGTCCTTTCGTGAGGCGTGGCCAAGCAACACAGATCCGTTCCGCGAGCCTTCAACGGGCGAGTCGACCGCAAGAGAACATGACCGCAAGGCATCGTGCACTCACTGTTCCTGTCCCTGCCGGCTGGTCCGCGAGCGTCCGAGCTCCTCCCACCTTCTGGCGCGACGGCCCGCCCAGCCCGCGTACTCCGGCGTGGTCCCTCCTCTCCGCTTCGAACCTTCGGACTCGGGCTCGCTCGTCTGTCCCAGCGTGTCCAGGACCGCGAGAAGGCCCCGCATCACAACCGTGACACGGGGCCTCTCGTCAACAACAATTGGCCGATCTTCGGCCTTTCGTGTTTCTAGCGACCAGCTCTCTTCGCAGGCGCCTTCTTTGCAGGAGCCTTCCTGGCCGGAGCCCTCTTAACCGCGGCCTTCTTGACCGGAGCCCTCTTGGCGACGACCTTCTTCGCCACAGTGCGCTTCGCTGGCGCCTTCTTCGCCACGGCCTTGCGAGCCACAGCCTTCTTGGCGACTACCTTCTTGGCTACAGCCTTACGCGCTACGGCCTTCTTCGCCACGGCCTTGCGTGCTACAGCCTTCTTGGCCACGGCCTTCTTCGCCACAGCCTTGCGTGCCGGGGCGCTTGCCTTGGCGGCGACAAGAGAGTCCGGCTTAGCCAACGGGCCGCGCGAGTTCAGGTCCTTCTTCAGCTGCGCACCGGCAGCGAAGCCAATGCCCTTAGACGCCTTGATCCGCACGGGTGCTCCTGTCTGCGGATTTCGACCAAGACGAGCGGCACGGTCACGGGCCTTCAAAGTCGCAAACCCAGTGATCCGAACTGGCTCGTTGGCCCGCACCGCTGCTGTGATGGCGTAGATGAAGGCATCCACTGCCTTCTCCGCGTCATGCTTGCTCAGCCCGGCAAGCTCGTTCACCTTGCCGACAAGTTCTGTCCTGTTCAATTTCGCCTCCTGGCATGTTTTCTCACCTATCACAATGCAAGGTGATTTTCCCGCGAAAATCAAGCATTCTCGCAAGACGACAGCGTAACTCCTTTATTCTGCAACCTGTTCACCGCGGTCCGGCTCCAGGTGCCGCTGCATGCTGTGTGAATTATCTCTTGAAACGTAAGGTCTTTCTCGTGACGCAGGATCCCGGACCGCCGCTGCGAGCACGTTGAGCGTCCAAGTTGACGATTTCGAATCCCGGTCCGAATACTGCTCGCCAGCAGTGATGTAGACCGGTAAATACCTTCGGTATGCCTCGGGAGTGTCAGAGGACGTCCCCGATCCGCAGTCCGTGCTGCTCGCAACTTCGGCCCGCTACGGGCACGGCATCTATCTTGGAGCCGCTCTCGGACCCGAGCGGGTTCCGATCTTCGCTCGCCCTGAAGACGGTGTGCTGTTGTTGGGACCGCCGCGGTCCGGAAAGACCGCTGGGGTGGCAATCCCCAATGTCCTCGCCGCCTGCGGCCCTGTGATCGCGGCCTCGACCAAGGCTGATCTTCTCGCTTCCACCTGCGGCGCCCGAATGCGAGTCGGCCCGGTCTACCTGTTCGATCCGAGCGGAATGGTGCCGAATCCGCCCGGGGTTGAGCGAGTTTCCTGGTCGCCGCTCGCTCTCGCCCGCACCTGGGATGGGGCCGTACTCGTCGCCGAATCCATGGTCAGAGCGGCGCGCCCGGGAACAGAGCGGGGAGAGGCAAGTCACTGGAGCGAGCGCGCCGGAGCGTTGTTGGCCTGCATGCTGCATGGCGGCGCCTTGGCGGAGCGACCGTTTGCCGAGGTGCTGTCCGACATCAACCGACACGACGCCGAGGAGACCCGAGTCTCACTTGCGCAAAGCGGAGCCGATCGGGCGCTCGATCTCCTCGAAGGCGTCGTCGCCACTGACAGCCGGGAACAAAGCGGCATCTGGTCGACTACCTCGGGCGTGCTCGCCGGCTATCGATCCGACGCCGCACTCGCTTCTGCGCACGGACGAACCCTCGACGCGGTCGACCTTCTGGATGCCCGGGCGACGCTGTACATCTGCGCCGGCAGCGACCAACAGCGAAGTGCCGCCCCCCTCGTCGCCGGGCTGCTGCGTGAGATGCGGTCGGCTGCCTATCTGCGCTCTTCCAGCGCGGCTCTCGCAAATGCTGGCGAGCGCGGGCCTGGTGCGAACAGAAGGCCCCTACAGCCACCGCTTCTTCTCGTTTTGGACGAGCTTGCCAACATCGCTCCCTTGCACGACTTGCCGACTCTCGTCGCCGAGGGCGGGAGCCAGGGCGTCGTCACGCTGGCGTGTCTCCAGGACCTTTCCCAGGCCCGCGCGCGATGGGACCGGGAGGCCGACGGATTCCTGTCGCTATTCGGCACAAAACTCGTGTTCCCGGGCATCGGCGACATCCGCACCCTGGAAGCCGTGTCCCTCTTGGCCGGAGAGCGCGAAGTCCCCACGCTTTCCTTCAGTCGGGGCCCTCGCAGCCGCGGCGTTATCCATAGGGCTCGCGGCATCACCCAGACTGTGTCGATGCGCAAGGAGCGCATCCTCCCCATCGACGCCATCGCTCAAGGTAACCCGCAGTGCATACTCGGCATCGAGGGTGCCAGGCCCGGTTTCGTGCGGATGACACCGTGGTACTCGAGCTCACCGTGGCGCGAGGCCGTGTCCGCCGGGCGGTCCCACGCCTTGGCGAGGCAGGTGAGTACCCCCGTGGAAGTGAGGTCCAAGGCACTCGCGAGCATTCGTGGGCTGACAGTCGGACCCCGATAACGCGGCGACGACCTGAGCTGTGGTGCATCCGGGCGAGTTCGCGAGAACTCCGTACAGCAGCGCCACACTTCAACGGGAACGGGACGGAACCTCGAGGTTCTGCCGCCCGAGCGCCGGGGTCGTCCGGGCGTGCGCCCGGAGAGTCGTGCGTATCTCGCGTCTCGTCTCGGCCAGGTCGCTCAGAGCCGCCGGTTCCAGCGAGCGCAGCAGCGCCCGGTCACCGAGGGCGTGCAGACTGTCGCCTATGGACCACTTGAGGCGAAAATCCTCGAGCGCAGCCGCGCCGGCCCGCCAGGCTCTGCGATCAGGGAGGCGGGACGGAAGCGGCCCGAGCTCTGACACGAGGTAGCCCGGGCGGGCGATCTCGGCAGCCCGGCCGAGGCGCTGGGAACCTGAGTCCCGCGGAGAGACGACTGTCACGTGAACACACGCTTCAGGCGGGACGTCCCGACATCCCTTCGGCAGCGCCCCGAGCACGAGTAGCGGGACTTCCACGCCCGGGACAGAGCGCCGGTCGGCCAGGCGGCCAGCCTCGATGACCTCGTCGGGCGAGCCACCCGCGTCTTGCACGGCATCACGCAGTGCACGCACGACCGCATCCTCAGCGGCGACGACGACGGGAGACCGCCCCTCCGCCCTGCCCTGGAGCCACTGCTCGACCAGCGTCTCGCGCGCCTCGCGACAACTTGAGGCGACGAGCACTTCGCGCCCAGCGAAGCAATACCGGTCTCGTGGCCTCGCTTCGCCACGATGCTTGTCCCGCGCCTCGTCGGCCCCTTCGTATGACCACCGCGCCAGGTGAGGCGCGAGCGCGGCGGCAGCGCTGTGCCGCGTCTCTAGAGACAGCGACGGGGCCACCAACAACACCCGGGCACCGACGGCGAGCGAAGACTCGACAACCGAGGAGAGATCCCATGGGCCCAAGCACTGCGCCTCGGGCACGAGGACGAGGCCGGGCTCGAAGCCGCTCGCGCGGGCGTCGGCGAGCGCGGCCGAGTCCACGCCGGTGACCGACTCGAAACGGGCCGCGATGCCGCGCCCGGGTGCGACCGCCGAGACGGCAGCGCCGAAGCGGGAGGAGGCGTCGCTCAGCGCGTCGAGTGCCCCGAGATGGTCACCGACCGCGTAGGACAGGATTTGAACCGCCTCGGGGTTGGCGTGCGCCACCCGCCGCAGCCGTTCATTGATCTCCAAAACCGCGGGCGTCGTGTACAACTGCTCGTCACCCCCGCCGGGAATCGACCGACCGGAGTGGAGCTTCAGCCTCGGGTGGACGGGTTGTGGCGACACCGGGACACAGATGACGCGACCCCCGCCCACAAGCTCGTCCACGTCGCGCTCGACTTGTGCCACCTCGCCGCCGCTCGGCAAAGAGGCGCATCGCGACCTAACGAGATCGCTTCTGCGACAAAAGCCGTCCCGAGCCACCACGCCGTGGTCCCCGAGGGCCCGCTCGATCCAGGACTCGAGTGCCCGCTGCTCGCCATCAAGCCCGGCCCCGGGGATGACCGAGGTGGCGTGCGACCTTCCCGTGACAGCAATGACTCTTGAGTCAGAAAGGCCAAGGGCGTAGGCGCGTTCGCGCCATGCAACTACGAGCTGCTCGTAGGGAGTCGCCAAGTCCTTAGCCGGCCTCGTCTTCGCCGACGCGATGCGGGCCGCTTGCGGACCTGAGCGCCCAGATGACTCGAGGGCCTCCTCTATCTCCGCTGAGCGACGCGAGAAGGCGCGGTTCACCACCGGGTCGATGCCCCTGAGATCGGCCCACGCGCCGTTGAGGCGACGCCACGAGACACCGAGACGGCGGGTGAGCTCGGACCGCAGCTGTGTCTCGTAGAGGTCGCGAGCGGTTCGCAGCTCGAGGTACAACCCACGGGCGTCGAGCGCCGACCAGCGACCATCGGGTCCCCGCGCCAGATTCGCCACGAGGACGTGACTGTGGAGGTGCGGGTCCGGAGCGCGGCTCGTCCGGTGGAGGAACGAGGCCGCGACGAAACCACCGGCCGGAAGGGAGGAAGCGGCCTCGCCTCGTTCCAGGACGCGCCGGACGCGACCACCTCGGCACTCGAGATACCCAAGGGCAGCCTCGGCCGCCTGCTCGTGGCCGGCACGGACTTCAGCACGGACGTCGGCCGGCCCAAGGGCGTGCAGCACGCTCACCGACTTCGGAGTCGAGTAAGTGCAGTCGTAGGCGACCACTCGGACTTGGGCGTGGCGAGGGGAGAGCACTTCACCTGAGACCGGATCGACACCGGCGAGCAGTGCTCGAAGATGCAGGCCCTCGACGGGACCTTGAAGTCCGAGGACGGCCGCACCGCGCCCCAACCAGCACCCCTCGGGCTCGATCAGGCCACCGGCACCGTCTCGTTCAGAAGCCACCGTCGCCAGGTAGTACTCCTCCCTCCCTCGGGCCAGCTTCGCGACGCTCAGCACCGGCCCTGGCTAGGCGCGGGGCCAACCACCGCACCTACCGGGTCAAGACGTGGCGACTAGGTCGTGTACCGCTTGAGGGCGCGTCGCGCAGCTCTGGCACCGGCGTCAGCGAAGTCGGGTGGCTCAACCACCTCGGCGCCGGGCCCGATCAGCAGGAGCAGCCGGCCGAACCACCCATCGGCGTCGCTGACAGGCAGCGACGCCAGCAACCGACCGTCCCCGCCCTCCTCGAGTGCTGCCGTGACGAGCCCGTCGACGGCGAAGCGCGCCTCACGGGGAACGAGCACCTTCGCCAGAACCGCCTCGGAGCCGCCAACAAATGCCTCCGGACGCGCCAACGCCTCCCGCTCGCCAGCCGGGAGTGAGCCGATGTCGCTTGCCGGCTGCCCGCTCGCCCGCACGGCCTGGACCCGATCGACCTGGAAGCGCCGCACGCCGAGGGCGCGGTGGCACCACCCGTCCAAGTACCACCTGCCTTCTCGAACCACCACCTGGTACGGGTCGACGAGCCGGGTCGTCGGCTCGGTCGCTGAACCGCCGAAGTAGTCGATCTCAACTTGCATGTGGCTCTCGACGGCGTCCTGCAACGCCGGCAGCGCCGGCGGCGCGTCGACTTCGACCGCGAGACGCGAGGAACCGAGTACGGCCTCCAGCTTGGCGAGGGCTGTCACCATGGCCCCGTCTTTGTCCGCACCCGGCACGGCGAGCAGCGCCCGGGCGGCAGCGGCGAGAGCGAATCCTTCCTCAGGCGTGAGCCTGCGGGGGTGCTCGAGCTCGCGAAGACCCTCCGCCACGACGCGGTCCTCGTCGATCAGCAGATCGAGCAGCTGGTCGGGCGTGTACGGCGGCACGCCGCAGCACGCGGCCAGCTCCAGGTCGTGAAGAAGGTCCTTCTCGCTCACGCCGAAACGAGCAGCCAGGTCCTTGAGCTCGGCCTCGCCGACTTTGGCGAGGTACACGAGGATGGCGAGGAGCCTGTTCAGCCTCTCGCCGGCGGTCGCCTGCGGCGGGGGAAGAGTGCAGATTCGCGCGCCGATCTCGCCCGAGCTGTCGCCCTCCCCGCCGGGTGTCTCCCCAGGCGCGCCAGGCTCCCGGCGCGACAGCCTGGCGTGTCCCGATATCCCAGGATCCTTGGCAAGCTGCTGGAGCCGTTGCATCACGGCCGCTCGCAGCTCCGGCGGGCTGAGCACCTCGGCCGTGTCCCCGAGCCCTACGACCCAGTCGACGAACACCCTCGTCTCGGGAACAAGTATCCGGAGGCGAACAGCACCGTTCTCCGCCCAGTCGTAGGCCGCGCCCGCCCCGATGGTCGCGACCACGCTCCGCGCCATTCGGGTGTCGACCAAAATCGTGGCTTCCACTGTTGCGGGTTCGGGCCCTTCCTCGTCGCACGCCGCGCCCGCCGGCGCTCCCGAGAACTTCCAAGGAGCGAAGCTCACCGCTTCCCTGAGGTCGAAGCCCGGCGGCAACTCGAAGGCTCTTGGCTCGCCGAGCACCGGAGCATCCCCAAAGCGGTCGACCCGGAATGTGCGAAGACCCGCGCCAGGGGCGGTCCGGTCTCTCCCGACGAGATACCAGGCCGCCAACTTGAAGGTGAGCCCATACGGCTCGACCTCTCGGCGACGTCCCCGGTAGCCGAAGGAGACGAGGGCTCGGTCGCGCACCGCTTGGTAGAGCGTCCCGAGCGCCGGCAACGAGGGGAGCACGGCTATAGGGGGCAGACCGGGCTCGGGAACCTCTCCGGTGGCGCCTAGCTTGGCGACGGCGTCACGGCCTGCCCCGCCCCCGAGCTGGACGGCGGTCACCGCGAAGCTGAGTGCCTGCTCCTCGTCCCGGCTCAGCAGAAGGTCGGGCAGGTAGTAATCCTCCGGGTGAATGCGGTAACCAAGCTGGTCTTCGCCCGGCAAAGGCTCGACGCTGACGGGGATCCCGAGGTCTCTGAGGGCCCGCTTGTCCCTCTCGAAGGCCTGCCGGGCCGCGTCGTGTCCGACCGGGTACCCCACCACGATCGAGGCAATCTCCCGGAGCGAGATTGGGTGCGAGGCCTCTAAGAGAACCAGGACCAGGTTCGTCATCCGCTCGAGTCGATCAGGTCTTGCCGCAGCCGCCATCGGCTGCATGGTAGGCCGCGACCGCCGCGAAACCTACCGATCCACTTCCCGGTCCTCGCGTCGCGCGGCGATGACCCCGGCCGCGAAAGCCTCAACCGCGTGTATCAGATGAACGGTCCGCGGGGACCAGAACGTGTCGAAACCGTGTTGCGCGAGCGGCAGCTCCGCATAACCGACCGGCTGTTCACTACGGGTACGTAGGACCTCGACGAATGCGCGGGCACTTCGGACTGGGACCATGACGTCATTGCGGCCGTGCGCAAGGAAGAAGGGCGGTGCTGACTTGGTCACTCTCGAAATGGGCGACGCCGCTCTCTTCGCCTCGAGCTCGTCTCCGGCTCGCTTGAACACCCCCAGATCCAGAAGCGAGCTCAGGTTGGCGTTCCCGAGCTTCTCGGGGTCAACGAAGTCGTAGACACCGTAAAGGGCAACGCAACCAGCGACTGACGTGTCATCGTCCTCATGACCGGGCTGCCATTCCGGGTCGTTGGCGGTGAGCGCGACGAGCGCTGCCAAATGCCCCCCAGCCGAGCCGCCAGAGATGAAGATGAGATCTGGGTCGCCCCCGTACTCGGCGATGTGGTGCTTCACCCAGGCGAGAGCCAGCTTGCAATCGATCACGTGGCTCGGCCACTTCGCCTTCGGGCTGAGCGAGTAATTGGCGGTGACGCACACGTACCCTCTCGAGGCGAGACGCTGCAGCATGGGGATGGCCTGTTCGCGTTTGTCCCCGAGCACCCAGTTCCCGCCGTGGAAGTACAACACGACTGGCGCGGCGCTCGGCCCCGTTGCCCCCACACGGCGATACACGTCGAGCCTGTGGGCATGGCGTTCGTCGCCCGCATAAGGCACGTTGCGGAGCCGCTCGACACCTCGGGGCCGAACCGGGAGGGCGAGAAGCACCCGCCACGAGTCTCCTCGTGCCCAGTTCCAGACCGGAGCCGGCCGGCCCATTTCGGCAAGCGCCGCTTCGAAGCGCCGTTTGGACTTGAGCCCGGAGACAAACTGAACGACCAGTCCCGGCCAGGCCATCGCGACCAGGGCCGCTCCCGCCAACCCCGGCCAGCTCACCCAGCCTCCGGCCAGCCCGCACCCGATCGTCGCCGCGGAAGCGACCACCGCAAGATGGAGCGGAGCCTCTCCGACGATCCAGCCCGGCACAAACGAGAAGACGGACCCCAGTGCCCCGCGAAGCGGCACCAGCGATACGAGCGAGAGCACGACCGTCGCGAGGCCGACAGCGAGGCATACCCAGGGCACCACAGCATGTTACAGAGGGGCTGAAATCACCTTCCTGGGGCGCACTTCGCGCTACGTCGGGGTCGCGAGGTGCCCAAGGGCCGAGAAAAGCGCCACGCGCACAGGACAACCAGTGGTCTGTCCGCCCGCTCCGGGGTGACTGGCCCGGCCCGCACCGGGCGTCTCGGTCCCGCTCAAACACCGTGTCCAGCTGCCATCCAGGGCGCGCCACTTGCCTCCGGTGGCGGTACCGGTAACGTCGAAGGAGAGTGATGGAGGGCTCAGATGCCTTTGCGAGTGTTCTTGGTGGACGACCACGAGGTCGTTCGGCGCGGCTTGAGGAGCATGTTGGAGGCCGACGGCGACATCCAGGTTGTCGGCGAGGCCGCCACTGCCAAGGACGCGATCACTCGGGGGATCGCTCTCGGTCCTGATGTCGCCGTGCTCGACATCCGGCTTCCCGACGGCGACGGCATCGAGGTGTGCCGTGAGCTCTGCTCGCGGTTGCCCGGCATCCAGTGCCTGATGCTGACGTCCTTCGCCGATGACGAGGCTCTGTTCGCCGCCATCATGGCCGGATCCTCTGGCTACGTTCTCAAACAGATCAAGGGAAGCGACCTTCTCGACGCCGTGCGGCGCGTCGGCAAGGGCGAGTCCCTCATCGACCCCGCGATGACAAAGCGGGTCTTCGACCGCTTGCGGGAGGGTCCCGCCAACGACGAGCGGCTCGACAGACTCTCGGATCAGGAACGGCGCGTTCTCGACCTCGTGGCCGAGGGCCTGACGAACAGACAAATCGCGGAGCGCCTTTATTTGGCGGAGAAGACAGTCAAGAACTACGTCTCGAGCATGTTGTCAAAGCTCGGAATGGACCGTCGCAGCGAAGCCGCCGCCTACGCCGCCCGGCTCTCGGAGCGCCAGCGGGCGAGGGAAGACGCCAGGCGAGCTGATGGAGCGGGCTTCGGCCCCACCTCCAAGTAGCAGCCAACCCGGGCCGGGGAGGCGATCTACGGGCCGGGCAAAGGCCGGCGACCTCGCCGAGGCTCCCCCACCCGGTCACGACTTCGTGCGCTCGGCGACCGCTGCCTCGTGCTGCAACAACCATTGCTTCATCTCAAGCCCGCCGCCGTAACCGACCAGGGCGCCGGTGGACCCTATGACGCGGTGACAGGGAACGACTATCGAAATCGGGTTGCGGCCGTTCGCCAGCCCCACCGCGCGACAGGCCTTCGGGTTGCCGGTCCGCGCCGCAACGGACCCGTAGCTTTCGGTCTTCGCATAGGGAATGTCGACAAGCGCCTGCCAGACGCGCAGTTGGAATGGCGTCCCTCTCGGGACGAGGGCGAGCTCGAAGTTCTTCAACTCACCCGCAAAGTAGGCGTCGAGCTGTGCCACGGCTCCGGCAAGGTGCACACTGGCCTTCGAGGACGCCGAAGAGCCCTCGCGATGTTCGAAGTCGCCCGGCAGGCGGAGCTCGCACAGACCGTCGTCGTTGGCAGACAGCAGGATCTCCCCTATCGGCACCCGGTGCGTGATCCAGCTGCTCGCCGGTGCCGCGCTGGCCGCAAAAGTCATGTCGTGTGCTCCTGACTCTCGGAAACTTCGCCGTCCACCTTCACACCGGCCGGACTCGGCTGACCGGACCAGAGATACTGCAGGGCATAGGAACGCCAGGGTCGCCAGGCTTCCGCGGCCGCTGTGGCGCTCTTCTCGCCACCCTCGAGGCCGCGCGCCTCGAGGGCCCGACGCACGCCGAGGTCGCTCGGCATGAACGCGTCGGGATCGCCGAGCGCCCGCATGCGCACGTACGACACGGTCCACGGCCCAATGCCGGGAATGGCGAGCAGGCTCGCCCCGACGACGTCGCGGTCCGCGCCCGAGTCGATGACCACCTCTCCGGACGCGAGAGCCGAAGCGAGCCGCACCAAGGCTTTCGCCCGGCTCGTCGGCATAGGTAGTTCCCCGGGGTCCACCGCCGCGATCGCGGCCGCGCTCGGGAAGAGGTACTTGAGCGATCCGGACTCATGGCCCAGCCTCCGCCCGTGCTCCGCGGCCAGTCGCCCCGCAATGGTCCGCGCGCCCGACACGCTCACCTGCTGCCCGATGACGGCGCGGAGCGCGAGCTCGTCGCCGTCGACGTGGCCCGGCGTGCGGAGGCCCGGCAAGGCGGCGACGGCGGGCCCGAGAATCGGGTCCTTGCCGAGAGAATCTTGGACCGCGACCGGGTCGGCGTCGAGATCGCAGAGCCGACGCAGGCGATGCACGGCGGCGGTCAGGTCTCGGAGATCGTCGAGCGCGAGCGAGCACCTGAGATAGCCCTGCACGCCAGGTTCAGCGGTCACCTCGGCCACCCCAGCCCCGTGCGGCAAGGAAAGCGTCCTGCGGTAACGGTTTGCGTCGCCGTCCTCGACGCCGGGAACCGCCCGGGCAGCAAGGAATTCAAGAAGACGCGCCGGCTGAGACGGCAAGCGGTAGGCGAGCCTGAGCACGACAGTGCCCGGCGCGGTCCAGGTCCCGTCGGCGATCATCGGGCGTGCCGCTGATCGTGCTCGAAGCGCTGTTGGTGAGAGGGCAAAGACCTCCGAGACCGTTTCGTTGAACTGGCGAACACTCGAGAACCCCGCCGCGAACGCGATCTCCGCGGAGCGAAGTCCGGTCGTCTCGAGCAGGATCCGCGCGGTCTGCGCACGCTGGGCCCGCGCGAGCGCCAAGGGGCCTGCCCCGACCTCGGTTGTCAGCAATCTGTTGAGATGACGCGGGCTGTACCCGAGTCTGGCGGCCAGGCCGGGCACACCTTCCCGGTCGACGACGCCATCGGCTATCAAGCGCATCGCCCGCCCCACGACATCGGCGCGCCGATCCCACTCAGGTGAGCCGGGCGTCGCGTCCGGGACACAGCGCTTGCATGCCCTAAAGCCCGCTCGTTGGGCCGCGGCGGCCGTAGGGAAAAAACGCATCACCTGTTGCCGGGCGGGAGGCGACGGACAGCTCGGGCGGCAGTAGATCCCAGTGGAAGTGATGCCAACGAAGAACCAGCCGTCGAAGCGGGCGTCCCGGCTGCGCGCCGCGAAATAGCGGGCCTCGTCACCGAGCAGAGCGCTCTCCATCGAGCCTGCCGGAACGCTGTCGGTCGTGCCCGTGCCCACACCTTGAGTCTGACAGCCGAGCGACCTGGCGTCTGGCGGAAATCGGACAAGGGCGCTTCGGCCCTCAGGTGGCGTGGCCGGAGAGGGCCGACCGGCTAGGGGCAGCCTGGCGACGCGGGCCAGGACCGCTCGAGCGCGCTCGCGAGCCTGCGCCAAGAGCGTCGTTGGCCCCTAGGGTTGGTGCCGACGAGGAGGTTCAACGTGCCACTGCACCCTCACACGCCAGGTCCTGCGAACGAAGACGACCTCTCTTTTCGGCCGCAGTTCTCCCAACACGGCGGCGTCGGTGATGTGCCGCGCCTGCGACTCGCGAACAAGGGCATGCCGCCTCGGATCGCGTTCCAGATAATCCACGACGAGTTGATGCTGGACGGCAACGCCCGGCTCAATCTGGCGACGTTCGTGACGACGTGGATGGAGCCCGAGGCGGAGCTGCTCATGGCCGAATGCGCCTCGAAGAACATGATCGACAAGGACGAGTATCCGCAGACCGCCGAGATCGAGCGGCGCTGCGTGAACATTCTTGCCCGACTCTGGCACGCGGATGGCGAGGGCAGCGCCACCGGATGCTCGACAACCGGGTCGAGCGAGGCGTGCATGCTCGGTGGACTTGCCCTCAAGTGGCGATGGCGGCAACGCCGTACCTCAAACGGGCTCCCGGCCGAGCGGCCGAACCTAGTCATGGGCGCCAACGTTCAGGTCTGTTGGGAGAAGTTCTGCCGCTACTTCGACGTCGAAGCGCGCCTCGTCCCGGTCGGACCCGACGTGGCGCATCTCACGCCCGAGCGCGCAGCGAAGGCCTGCGACGAGAACACGATCGGTGTCGTGGCCGTCCTCGGGTCGACGTACGACGGCACCTATGAGCCCGTCGCCGAGATCGCGGCCGCGCTCGACGCGCTCGCGGCCGCCGGCGGACCGGACGTTCCAGTGCACGTGGACGGGGCGTCCGGGGGTCTCGTGGCGCCCTTCCTCGACGCTGATCTCAAGTGGGATTTCCAGCTGCCTCGAGTCCAGTCGATAAATGTGTCCGGCCATAAGTTCGGCCTCGTCTATCCCGGCGTCGGCTGGATCCTTTGGCGTGACGCGGACGCTCTCCCCGAGGACCTGGTGTTCAAGGTGAACTACCTGGGCGGCGAGATGCCTACGTTCGCATTGAATTTCTCCCGGCCCGGCGCCCAGGTGGTCGCGCAGTACTACAACTTCCTCCGCCTCGGTTTCGACGGTTACCGGGACGTACAGACGGCCTGCCGCGACACGGCCCAGTGGCTCGCAGCTGAGGTGGGGCGGCTCGGGCCGTTCAGTCTCGTCTCGCGAGCTGAAGGAATACCCGTTTTCGCCTTCCGCCTGACCGACACCGTGCCTTACAGCGTGTACGACATTTCCGAGGCGCTGCGCTCGTTCGGTTGGCTGGTCCCCGCCTACACACTTCCTCCCGACTTGGACGAGGTGTCCGTGCTGCGCGTCGTCGTGCGCAACGGCTTCAGCCGGGATCTGGCACGGCTGTTGCTAAGCCACCTCGAAGCCGTTGTCAACAGGCTGGCCGCGTCTGCCGAGCCACACGGGGGTCGCGCTGAGATGAGGACGACCTTCCACCATTGACCCGGTGCACTTAGCAGAAGAGCACGCTTTCGGGCTGAGCGCCTGACATCGCGGTCGTCGCCGGCATCCCTCGGGCGCGAACACCCCCTAGTTACGCTCGAGGCAAGCCGCATGGGAAAAGGGGAGTCTGATGGACCCGAACGTCACGCCCGAATTCGAGATCCGCACGAGCGCCCGGCGCCGCAAGACCGGCGTCGCGTTTTGGGAGGCGGGCCATGTGGTCGTGGTGGTGCCTGAGCGCATGGGGCGTGACGCGAAGGAACACTTCGCCGACCAGTTGGTCGCTCAGTTGCTCCGTCGCACGGGCCGCTGCCACGCGTCCGACGCACGGCTCTCAGCTCGTGCCGCGACCCTGGCGGACCAATACCTCGGTGGCGTGCGGCCAGCCTCGATTCGGTGGTCGACGCGCCAGCAGCGCCGGTGGGGGTCTTGTTCGCTCCACTCGAGGGAGATCCGCATCGCCTCCCGACTGCAGACCGTCCCTGAGTGGGTACTCGACGGGGTGATCGTCCACGAGCTCGCGCATCTCCTCGAGGCCGGACACACCGCCCGCTTCCATGAGATCGCCGACCGCTATCCGCGCCAGGCCGAAGCCCACACCTACCTCGACGGCTTCAGCCACGGCCTCACAACGGCTGGGTTCCCCCTCGACCAAGACGCAGGAGACGAGTCAGTGGAGAGCGACGGCGAAGACGTCGCCGCCTGCGTCTGGTAACTGGCAGCCGATACTCACTCGCCCGGCGACTCTGACCACCTCAGGGCTCGCCAATGCGGACAGCGGCCGGCTGACCGCTGTCCGCGGCGGCGTTCGGTGGACCGGTGCCCGTCCGCCGCACGTGACCTGCGCACACTTCGCAAACAGGAGCGTCCGAACGCGGAGAGGCCATACACTCTCGAGTGGATCAGGTTTCTTGAAAGGAGCTCGTGTCCACCGACTGTGTGCATCGGGTCTTTCACGCGGTTGAGGCTGCGAGCCGTCGACCACGCATGAGCGCGATGGGATCGGTGGCCTGATGTTCCATCTCCCGGAGAACGGACACGGCCCGATCGCCCGTGTCGTCTCCCGCAGCCGGGAGATCTCCGAGCCGATTCGCGCGAGCAGTGCCGAGATCGTGCCGTCTGCCGGCGATCCCACGCTTCCAGAGCTCCGCTTGAGCCCGATGCACCGACGAGTAGGCCTGGCAACTCTGTTGCTCGTGCTGTTCCTGACGTTCATGGACAACACCGTGATCAGCGTCACGCTCGCGAACGTGCAGTCGACCCTGCATATGGGTATCAGTCAGCTGCAGTGGGTGATCAACGGATACGCCCTGGTCTTCGCGAGTTTCATGTTGATCTTCGGCTCGCTCGGCGACCAGTTCGGGCGCAAGCTGGTGATGCTGGCAGGTGTCGTCCTGTTCTGTTGCGGTTCGGTCCTGGCCGCGGTCGCGCTGAACGCCGACGAGCTGATCATCGGTCGGGTCGTGATGGGCCTCGGCGCGGCGGCTTCCGAGCCGGGCACCCTTTCCATGATCCGCCACCTCTACCCAGAGCGTCGCGCGCGGGCGAGGGCTCTTGGGGTGTGGGCGGCCGTGTCGGGACTCGCTCTCGCGATGGGTCCGTTGATCGGTGGCGTGCTCGTGGGCGTGTACTCGTTCCGGGCGGTCTTCTGGTTCAACCTGTTCTTCGGCCTGGTCGCCCTCATCGGCGCGGCCCTGGTCCTGCCGGAGCCTCCCAACGCGGAGCGCCGGCCTTTGGACTTCCCCGGCTTTCTCCTTGGAGCCGGTGCGCTCGCCGCCGTCTCCTTCGCCATCATCCAGGGCGAGACGTCCGGCTACGGCAACGTCTGGATCGACCTGCTCTTCGCCTGTTCGTTCGTGCTGGCCGTGGTGTTCGTGGCCTACGAGCGCTCCGCGGACAACCCCGTGCTCGACGTCTCGTTCTTCAAGCGCTCCGCGTTCGCCGGCTGCAACGTGGTCGCGTTCTGCACCTACTTCGGCACTTTTTCCATCTTCTTCTTTGTTGCTTTGTACCTCCAGGACGTGGGCACGAGCACCGGCTACGGCACCGCGCTCGACTTTGCGCCGATGGCGACCGCAATGATCATCGCCTCGCTGCTCACCGGGCGCTGGGTGGCGCGGTCCGGCCCGCGGATGCCGATGACCGTCGGCTGCACGCTGGCCGGAGTGGGGATCATCCTGACCGAGATCGTCCTGTCCCCGACATCTGGGCTCTCGACCATCGGCTGGACTCTTCCCATTGCCGGCGCGGGGTTCGGCATCGCGATCGTCCCGGTTACTTCGACGGCGCTTTCCGCTTTGCCCGCCGAGCACTCGGGCATGGCGGCATCGGCCACGAACACGAGCCGCGAGCTCGGGGCCGTAGCCGGTGTGGCGATCCTCGGGTCGATGGTCAACGGGCAGTTGATCTCGAGCCTGGTGCGCCAGCTCAACTTGATCGGCATCCCCAAGGCTTTTCAGCAGACAGTTCTGACGGCTGTGACGACCGGCACCTTCAGCGCCGAGTCACGGCAGTTCAAGGGAACCCCGGCGATCACCAAGATCGTTCACGAAGTGACCCAAGCCGCCTATGTCGCGTTCGGCCGCGGCCTGGATGTCGCGCTCTCGGCCGCGGGAGCGATGATGCTCGCTTGCGCAGCAGTGGCCGCCGTCACGATGCACACCCATGCACGCCAGGTCGCCGAAGCGAGCCTCTCCCAGCCTGACTGAGACTCCCGCGGGCGCGGTGTCCCGCCCGACCAGCCACGCACCGGCAAGGCCTGCCCGCGTACTGCCTGACCAGGAGTTTGCCGCGCCGGTCACGCCGGTCCCGAGAAGCCCGGAGGCCGCGAGCACCAGACCCGGTGCGCGAAGGAAACTGGCGCGAATCGGGAACGAAATCGGTGCCGGCGGTGTTCAGACTTCTGGTTCCCTGTGTGGAATCGGGAAGGAGGCTCGAGCAACCGCGTGCGAGATGAATTCCTGAGCATCTCAGGGGGTGACCAGAAGCCCGGAGGCGTCCTCTAGGACCACTGTTCCTTGGGACAGGCCTTGGGTAACGACGGTTACGGGCGTGCGCAGCCATACGCGCATCCTTCAGCGGCCAGAGCGCACGAAGCTCGCCCCAGGCCTTGAGCCGACGGACACTCGACGGCATCCCCGGGATGCCTACAACTGAATAGACGGGTGCCCGTTCCTCATTGGGACGGGCACCGTCGCGTCAGGGCGCCGCGGGCCGGGTGCCTTTCTGCACGTAGTCGAAGAACCGGTGCGTTTCCCCATTTCCGGTCCACTCGGCACGCAGGCGGGTCCGCCGCTCAATCCTCCGCATCGCCGAAAGCAAGAACCTGTTCAGGTCGCGGGCGTCGGCTCCCCGCATCTTGCCGTCGACGTGGAAACCATCCGCGGTTTCCGTGATGGTGCCACTCACCAAGTCCCGAAGCAGTGGGCCAATAGCGGCCGGATTGTCCGAGCTCACGTCGGCAACAAGATGGAAGGCGGTGTCGGTCACGGTGTCAGTTTGCCAACTCGGGAGCGCGATCCCAAACGCACGACGCCTGAGCAACGCCGGTGATCCGCATGTTTCCTGTTCAAGGAGCTTTCGTCGAGCGATGAGGCGTGCTGTCGGCAGCGAATTGGCGGCCGCGAACCAAGGCTCGTGAGCGCCGTCGAGATGCTTTGTCCCGCTGCGGAGCCGTTTTGTAGGATCGGCGTCGAGAGCCAATTCCGGCCCAGCGACCCCCTGATAGCCTCGGACGACTGAGAAGCCATGAACCAATGACAACGCAACAAACCGCCAACGAGTTCGCGCCCAGGAACGGCAAAGGGGTCTCTCTTCGCGACGACGCTCCTCTCCTCGACGGCTATCTCAAGTTCCTCGAGTCCGCCCCGACGCCATTCACCACCCCGGGTCACAAACAAAGGGCATCGACCCTGGACAGGGAACTCGGAGTTGTCCTGGCCGGTGACGTTCCCCTTTACGGCGGTGTGGACCTCGCCGAGGCGGAGGGCGCCCTGGTCGCCAAGGCCGAGGCGCGCTATGCGAACTGGCTCTCCGCCGACTGGTGTCGGTACTCGAGTGGTGGCTCCACTCACTGCAACCAGGCGCTCAGCCTTGCCATCGGCCAGCCCGGTGACAAGATCGTCGTCACGCGGTCGCACCACCGCTCTCTCCTTTTGGGCATGGTGATGGCAGACCTGATCCCCTGCTGGCTTCCGTCGACGACCGACGCCACCACAGGCCTGCCCCTCGGGGTGGCCGTCGAGGACGTCGAGGCGGCACTGTCCGCCAATCCAGACGCTCGGGCCGTCCTCGTGACCGAGCCGGGCTACCTCGGCACCATGTCCGACCTTGGCGGCATCACCGAGGTGGCCCACAGCCACGACGTACCCGTCATCGTGGACCAGGCATGGGGTGCTCATTTCGGGCATCACCCGGAGCTACCCCCCCATGCGATGGCGCTCGGTGCCGACGCCATGGTGACGAGCATCCACAAGCTCCTCCTCGGCTACAACCAGGCCAGCCTGGTGTGCGCTCGCACACAACGCCTTGACCGCGCCCGACTGGAACGGGGATTCGAGGCGAGCATGTCGACAAGCGTGGCTGGATCCGTGCTGGCCAGCATCGACGGCTGCCGCGCCCTCATGGAGGCTCGTGGGGAAGAGCTGGTGGGCCGCATCCTTCCCGCGATCCGCTCCGCCCGACAACGCCTACGCGACGAGGTACCCGGGCTCGAGGTCCCTGACGAGCACTCGTTCCCGCCGGGTCGCTTCGACCCGATGCGATTCGTGGTGCTGTTGGCGAGCGTCGGGTCCAACGGCATCGAGGTCGAGCGCCTGCTCTTGGAACAGGGCATCACGTTGGAACTGGTCGATCGCGACACGATCCTGGCCATCGTGAGCGTGGCGGACAACGAGGCCACTTTGGACCGGCTCGTCAACGCGCTCGTTCCGGCGATCCGCTCCACATCGGGCCCGTGGCGGCCCGCGTCGACGGCGGTCAGCTGGAAGGTCCAGCCGGTAACTGTCATGACGCCGCGAGCGGCGTTCTTCGCCGCCCACGAATCTGTGACAGCCGAGGCTGCAATCGGGCGAGTCTCCGCGGAATTGATCGCCCCTTACCCTCCGGGCATCCCGGTGCTCGCCCCAGGCGAGCTCGTCACCGAGGATCTCGTCGCGAGCCTCCAGGCGGTCGCCGCCGACGGCGTCCGCGTCGCCTACGCGGCTGACCCCACCCTGCAGACCTTCCAGGTCGTCAAGGCCCAGAGCTAGAGCTTCCGCTCAACTAAAGCGCCTCCTACGCCGGGGCAAGCTCGATCCCGGCTATGTCCGCGCAGATCCCGAGCAGAGCGTCTTGCAGGTGCTGGTCCGCAACCGACGGATGCGCGTCGCACGGGGTCTGGTGAAAGAAGAACTTGCCGGACACCATCGCTCCGGCATCCTCGCTGACGGCCAGCCATGCTTGTGTGACCGCGCCGAGCGACAAGTCGTCAGGCGCGCCCGGTCCTCCCATCTTCGTGGCAACCCAGCCGGGATCCACCGCGTTCGACAGCACACCAGGCCTCGTCCGGGCGAGAGCGGAGGCCAATGCGGCGACGAACAGCTTGGAGTCTGCGTACGCCTGCGAGCCGTCCCATACCCGGCGGTCCCACTGCAGGTCGTCGATGTGGGGACTGCCGCTTCGATGCATGCCTGAGCTCATGTACACCAACCGCCTCGGGAGCGGGATGGCGGCGGTCAGGTAATAAGGGGCGAGGACGTTTGTGGCAAAGACGTGGCTCAACCCGTCGGCGGTCACTATCCGGCGCGGCTCGCTCGAGCCGACGGCGGCGTTGTGGATGACGGCATCGAAGGCTCCGACGGCGCCCGCCTGCTCCGCGACGTCGCGCATGCCGGTGATGGTGATGAGGTCTCCCACCACGACGCCGGCCGCCGCCGGCACGGCAGCGAGCGCTTGAGCGGCGCGGCCCTCATTTCGAGCGTGGAGCACTACCTCGTGCTGCTCGTCGGCGAGCAGCTGCGCGGCCATGAGGCCGAGCCCGTCGGAAGAGCCGGTGATCAGTATCCGAGCCATGACGCCCCCCTTGTTGCCTAAGACCCTTTCTAGCCCGAGGGCGCTAGGACGTCGACGAACCGGGTCACCCGGCTACGTTCAGGGACAAGGCCCGGTGGCGCCGGAAGAGGAAACGCCACGCCGGTGTTGAGCAGAACGACGACAAATCGAGGAGATGACTGTGCCCGGCACTTTGGACAATTCCGACCGCAACCCTGTCGACTTCTGGTTCGACCCTGTCTGTCCGTGGGCGTGGATGGCGTCGCGCTGGATGCTCGAGGTGGAAAAGGTGCGCCCTGTCTCGACCCGCTGGCACGTCATGTCGCTGGCGGTGCTGAACCAGGACAAGACCGACCTCTCGGAGAGGTACCAGGACCTGATGAAGTCAGCCTGGGGGCCTGTGAGGGTCTGCATCGCCGCCGAGCAGCAGCACGGAAATGAGGTGCTCCTACCCCTCTACAGCGCGCTCGGCAACCGCATCCACCTGCAACAGCGCGAGGACGCCGGGGTCATAACCGAGGCACTGGCCGAGGTGGGCCTCCCGGCGGAACTGGCCGAGGCCGCCAGCAGCTCCGCCTTCGATGAGGCGCTGCGCAAGTCCCACCACGAAGGGATGGACCCGGTCGGCTTCGAGGTCGGTACGCCTGTGATCCACGTGGACGGCATCGCCTTCTTCGGGCCTGTGGTGACGCCCACGCCCAAGGGCGAGGCGGCGGGCCGCCTGTGGGATGGCGTCAAGCTCGTCGCCGGCACGGATGGCTTCTACGAGTTGAAGCGCACCCGCGACAAGGACCCGATCTTCGACTGATCAGCTCCCGCGGCGTAGCGGGCCAACATCGGGGAGACCTTCACCGACAGGTGCAAAAACGGCCCCCGTCGGCCTGGCGACAGGGCGCCGCTCTCAGCGCCCGCGCAGTCGGTCGATCTGGCGGCGCTCCTTCTTCGTCGGACGGCCCGACGACGGTTCGCGCACCATCACGCGGGGCGCGACGTCCCGAGGCGGAGGCGGCGGGCTGTGGTCGATGACGCACCCGGCGGCTATGGGTGCCCCCACCCGCTTTTCGATCGCCTGCACAACCTCGAGCACGCGGTCCCTGCCGGCCACCCGGGCCGTGACGACATCCCCAGGACGGACCTTGGTGGAGGGCTTGGCCGCGGCGCCGTTCACTTTGGCGTGGCCGGCGCGGCACAGCGCAGTTGAGGCGGCGCGTGTCGGCGCGACTCGAACCGCCCACAGCCAACGGTCGACGCGTGCCACGTCCATCAAGAAAGCGTCCCACGAACTGCTTTGAAGCTGCACACACCCCGCCGCCCCCGCGCCCCCTCGGTGTGGGGCACAGTAGGGGTGCCATGTCCCCCGTCATCGACCTCCCCGCGCTGAGGGACCATCCGGACGATGTGCTCGGGGCTTTCCTCGCCTGGACCGCTGAGCAGGGCTTCACGCTCTACCCCGCCCAGGAGGAGGCTCTGCTGGAGGCCTTCTCCGGCGTCCACGTCATCGTGAACACGCCCACGGGCTCCGGCAAGAGCCTGGTCGCCCTCGGCGCCCATGTGTCGGCCCTGTCCAAGGGGCTGCGTTCCTTCTACACCGCACCTGTCAAGGCGCTCGTGTCGGAGAAGTTCTTCGCCTTGTGCAACGATCTCGGCGCCGAGAACGTCGGGATGTTGACGGGTGACGCGTCGATCAACCCGTCCGCGCCCGTCGTGTGCGCCACCGCTGAGATCGTCGCGAACATGGCCCTTCGCACGGGATCCGACACCGCCATCGACCAGGTCGTGATGGACGAGTTCCACTACTACGGCGACCCTGATCGGGGCTGGGCGTGGCAGGTGCCGCTGCTCGAGCTCACCGAGGCCCAGTTCGTGCTCATGTCGGCCACCCTCGGCGACACGCGCGCCATCGAAGAAGGGCTCGAGCGGCGTACCAAAAGGGCGGTGGCGGTGGTGCGCTCGGCCACAAGACCGGTCCCGCTGCGCTTCGAGTACCGCCGCACACCCCTCACCGCGACGATCGAGTCGCTGCTCGCGGAAGACCAGGCGCCTTTGTACGTCGTGCATTTCACCCAAGCCGAGGTGCTCACCCACGCCCAGGCGCTCACCTCGGCCCAGGTGACGACCCGAGCCGAGCGGGAGGCGCTCGCCGCGGCCCTCGTCGACTTCCGGTTCGCCCCGGGCTTCGGTCGGACGCTGTCGCGCCTGTTGCACCACGGCATCGGGGTTCACCACGGAGGGATGCTGCCCAAGTACCGCCGGCTCGTGGAAAGGCTCACCAAGGCGGGCCTGCTCCGCGTCGTCGTCGGCACCGACACCCTCGGCGTCGGAGTCAATCTGCCCTTGAGGACGGTCGTCCTGTCAGGGCTGGCCAAGTATGACGGGTCGATCTCCCGGTTGTTGAGCGCCCGGGAGTTCCACCAGATCGCAGGGCGGGCGGGCCGAGCGGGCTATGACACCTCCGGCCTCGTCGTCGTGCAGGCACCAGAGCACGTCATCGAGAACGAACAAGCCGCCAAGAAGGTGGCGGGCGATCCCCGCCGGACACGCAAGCTCGTCAAGTCCAAGCCTCCCAGGGGCTTCGTCGCCTGGGACGAAGCCGTGTTCGACCGGCTGGTCGCCTCTCCCCCCGAGCCCCTCGTGTCTCAGCTCAGGGTCAACCACGCGACTCTCCTCAACGTGCTCGACCGTCCCGGTGACGGCTGCGCGGCACTCGCCAAGCTCGTGATGGACAACGACGAGCCACGCCCAGCAAAGCGCCGCCTTGTCCGCCAGGCGATCGCGGCATACCGGTCCTTGGTCGCCGTCGGCGCGCTCGAGCGCCTCGAGGCACCCGACGAGCTTGGCCGCCGGATCCGCGTCACCCGAGACCTGCAGCCTGACTTCGCCCTCGACAATCCGCTCAGCCCCTTCGTCCTCGAAGCGGTCCCCCGCCTTGACGAGTCGGCGCCAACCTGGCCGCTCGACGTGCTCAGCATCGTCGAGTCGACGCTCCCGAACCCGTCCCCGGTGCTCGCTGCCCAACTCGACCGGGTGAGAACAGAGGCGCTCGCCGCCATGAAGGCCGCCGGCGTCGAGTACGAAGAGCGCATCGAGGCCCTCGACAAGCTCGAGTACCCCAAGCCCCTCCGCGACTGGACCTACGAGCTGTTCGACACCTACCGGATCGAGCACCCGTGGGCAGCGGACTACGACATCCAGCCCAAGTCAGTTGCCCGCGACCTATACGAGCGGGCCATGACCTATTCGGAGTACGTGGCCCACTACGGCCTGACGCGGTCCGAGGGTCTTTTGTTGCGCTACCTGTCAGAGGCCTACAAGGGCCTCATCCGCAACGTTCCCGAAGAGCTCAAGACCGACGAGCTGATCGACGTGACCGAATGGCTGGGCGAGTTGGTCCGCCAGGTCGACTCAAGCCTGATCGACGAATGGCGGCACCTCGCTACGGCTGCGGCGAGCAGTTCGCTCGCCGAGGCGGTCGCCGAGATCGGCGTTGAGCTCGCCGGCGAGCCGAGTCCCCCGCCGCCTGTCACGTCGAATGCCCGGGCCTTCAAGGTGATGGTCCGCAACGCGGCCTTTCGTCGCGTCGAGCTTCTCGCGAGACGCGACGCGGCCCTACTCGCCGAAGAGGAGCTTGCCGGCGGGTTCGACGCCACCGATTGGGCTGCCGCCCTCGAGCGGTGTTTCGCAGTCCACACGAGCATCCTCACGGGCCCCGAGGCGCGCTCCTCCGCCTGGTTCGACCTCACCGAGCGCCCGGGCAAATGGGTCGTCCGTCAGGTGCTCGACGACGAGGAGGGCTGGCACGACACCGCCATCGTGGCCGAAGTGGATCTCGAGGCCTCCGACGAGGCGGGATCTCCTGGGTGGCGAACGGTAGCTCTCGAGCAGGGCTAGTGGCCCGCACGTCCGGGCGACACGGTCGATGAGGCCGGCCGCCCGGTCTAGGGGTGCCTGTCCGCCCGGGCGAGAATGCCGCGGAGCTCGGCCCGCACCCGGGAGGTGTCGGGCTTCTCGAGCCCAAGCACACGGGCCGTCCGACTGCTCAGCGTCTCGAACAGAGCGACCGTCTCGATGAGCGCGTCGGCAGTCTCCGACAACTCGAAGGGACCCCAACACTGCCCGAGCGCCGCGCGGACATCGGCGTCCGCCCAATTCTGGAGGTTCTTGCCGTTGTACCAGGTCTCGTATGACCAACCGTGGCGTGCCTTGTGGTCCCACTCGATCATCGCGAGAAGCTGCTGTTTCGCGTCCCAGTCGCGCAACTTGGCAAGCCACGGCTCATCGCGGACGACGCACTTCGCGCACATGAGGACGGCCGAATAGAACAGGTTCGTGCACTCCTCAAATGCAGCCGCGACTGGCGGTTCCTCAGGCTTCTCGTCGCGAGGGAGGTCTTCCGCCAGCTTGTCCTTGTCGAGAAGCACGCGAAACCGCCGATGGTAGGGCGCGGTGCCCAGCGCATCGACAGGCCCGACCATGAAGTCCACTTTTCCGCCCACGTATTGGACGAGGCGCGTCGGCCACCACCCCGGGTTCAAAAGGGCCTCGACCGCGAGCACCTCCCCGAACTGCTCGTACCAGGCTGTCTCCCCCAACAGCCGCGAGGGATCGTTCGCGTAGAGCTCGACATCGAGGTCAGATAGATCGTCCAAGAATTCCGGGCCTAGTGCCGCCGACCCGGTCAGCACAACGGCTCGCACGTTCTCCTCCTCGGCTGCCCACCGGAGGATCTCGCCGAGAACCCGGTCGTGGTCCACTGACGAGCCTTTCGCTAGGGACGCCCCGCCTCGATCCACGCCCGCACTCGGGCGTCGCTGACACGTCGAGCCGTCGGCATGTCCGCCCAGCGTCTGAAGCTCACCCGCTCCTCGGCACTGAGTTCCGAGAAGAGCGTCTTAGTGGCGGGGACACTGCGCGGCGGCTCGAAGCTTCGCCCACGACCCGCCGGCCTCCCGGCCTTAATGTAAGGCGCCAGCGCATTGCGCAAACGCGCCGCATTGCCCGCGTTGAGCTCTATCTCGTACGCCTTGTTGTCGAGCCCGAACTTGACCGTCTCGTCCGCCTCGCCGCCGTCGATGTCGTCTATCAGCTTCACCACGATCGTCTGAGCCATGGGACGGAGCGTAGCCGCGGCTCGTGCGACTCGCTGTTGACGACATCGCCCCAAGCCGCCCTAGGTGACGAAAGGCTGCGTAATTAAAGGTCTCCCTGTCACCCAAGCGGAGCCACCGCGAGCCTCCGCCGTCGACCACCGATTGACGGATGATGCCAACTCGGGATGGCGAACAATGACCAAAGAGACGTGTCCGCCAGTCGCCCTGATCAGCTCGCTCGCACGGGCATCCCGACGCAACGCAGTGCGCGTTAGTACGAGTCGCGGTCGCTGCCGATCAGCCCTTTTCCCAGGCACTCCGGCACCCTTGCGGCAGCTTCGCCCATAGCTAGACTGCTCGCCGATGGCGCCCACTCCCATAACTCTGACTGACTTCGCCCTTCCGGGGCTGAAGGGTCTTTCGAGGGCTGACGCCCGGGACGTTTACACCATTGGAGACAAGTACCTCGTGACGGTCGAGACGGACAGGATATCGGCCTTCGACTTCCCCCTGCCCGTGGCGATCCCCTTCAAGGGACAGATCCTCAACCAGATCGCGACTTATTTCCTCAAGCAGACCGAGGACATCGCGCCCAGCTGGTTCCTGTCCTCTCCCGACCCCAATGTCGTGATCGGTTATCAGTGTGCCCCGTACAGGATCGAGATGGTGATCCACGGATTTCTCGTCGGACACCTTTGGAGTCAGTACGAAGCAGGCGACCGGACACTGTGTGGCGTCACCTTGCCTGATGGCCTCAAAGAGAGCGACAGGCTCGACCTGCCCCTCATAACGGCGACGGCTCACGCTGATCATGGCCACGAGGGGGATATCTCTGCCGACGAGATCGTGTCGGAAGGCATGATCCCGGCCGAGGTCTACCCGCGGATCGAGCACCTAACTCGGCGCCTGTATGAACGTGGCAGCGAAATAGCCAAGCTGAACGGGCTGATCCTCGTGGACGCCAGGTACTCCTTCGGCACCCACGATGGCGACCTGTGTCTCGTCGACGAGGTTCACACACCTGACTGTGCGCGCTATTTCTTCGCCGGTGGTTACGAAGTCCGCCAGGCGCGCGGAGAACGCCAGAGGGAGCTCTCCACGGAATTCGTACGGGAGTGGCTTATTACGCACGGCTTCCAAGGTTCGGAGGGCCAGAGCGTGCCGGTCATCCCGGCCGAGTTCGTGGAAAGCGTCTCAGAGCGCTACATCGAGCTATTCGAAAGGCTCACCGGCCGACCGTTTTCGCGACCCTCAGAGGCCGAGGACCCGCTGGGACGCATCGAGTCCAACACACGAAAGGCTTTGGAAGCTCTCCTCTAGGGCGGCGGCGCAACGATCAGCTCGCCAGGTTGGTCTGTCCCGTCTCGGCGCACAGACTGGAGCCGGGCGCGTCTGTACTGCGAGGCGCGGCAACTCGGGCCTCGCCTCGCAGGCTCCGTGTCCACCTCAACTACTAGAGTCGGCGTCACGTGAGTGCCACAGGAGGCGGGGATGGAGTTCCGTTACACGACCGAGCAGGACCTCTACCGGAAGTCGATTCGTGAGTGGCTCGTGAAGAACCTCGAGCCCCGGGCCCGCGGGATCGAAGAGGCGGCGGACGGCATCCCTGACGACATCATCGAGGGAATGCAGGAGCTGGGCATCTTCGGCGTGACCATTCCGGAGGAATACGGCGGGTGCGCAGTCCCTGGCGAAGAGCTGATCTACGGGATGATCACGATCCAGGAGATAGCGCGCGCGGATCTGTCCATGTCGACGCCCGTCTACACCCTTCTCACGATCGGCTGGTCGTACATGCTCAGCAAGTTCGCCACCGAAGAGCTGAAGCAGGAAGTCCTGCCCGCGGCTGCCGCCGGCAAGGCGTTCGTGGGCATCTGCACGACAGAGCCCGGTGGCGGATCGGACCTTTCGGCCATCAAGACCACGGCCATCTGGGACGACGCCAAGCAGGCCTACGTGATGAACGGGGAGAAGGCATTCGTCTCCGGACCCAAGGAATGCGCGAAGTGGGGGCCGCCGAGCGGTCACTGCACACTCGTGAAGACCGACCCCGAGGCGGGCCACAAGGGCATGACTTTCATATGGGTGCCCTCCCACCTGCCGGGCATCACCTCGACTACGTACGACGACATGGGCCGCATGGGCCTGTCAACGGGCGGCTGGGTCTACAAGGACGTCGAGCTGCCGCGCAAGTACGTGCTGGGCGAAGAGGGCAAGGGCTTCTACGCGAACATGGAAGGCTTCAACGCCGCCCGCGTGCTGGTCGTCGCCGCCTGCCTCGGCGGTGCGGAAAAGGCCCTCGAGATCAGTGCCGACTACACCGCCCAGAGGCACACCTTCGGCAAGCCGCTCGGCAAGTTCGAGGGCATCTCCTTCGAGATGGCCAACGACTGGATGCTCCTCGACATGCTCAAGTTGAACTTGCAGCGCGGTGCCTGGATGATCTGCGAGGAGAGCAAGAGTCCCGGCAGCTTCGGACGCAAGGAGATCAACAAGGTCATCTCCACCTGCAAGTGCCTCGCTCCTACGCTCTGCCACGATGTCGCCCGCCACGGCATGATGTACCACGGCGGCTTCGGCTACACGAAGGACACGCCGCTCGAGATGCTGCTCCGTGGGGCTATGAGCTACGAAGTCGGAGCGGAAGGCGGCTTGAACATAATGAGGGGCATCATCGCCCGAGATCTGTGGGGTGACACACACAATCCCTTCACCCCCTAGGGGCGGGCCGTCCTGGACGTTGGCCGCGCTCGTGGTCCACCCGATGGGACACGCCCTTTTGCGCCAGATCGCTTGGAGGTGGCAGGAAACCACATGGAAAAGGTCGATTGCATAGTCGTAGGCGGTGGCCTGGCCGGACTCGCAGCCGCCTATGGCCTGGCGTCGCAGGGCGCGGAGGTTCTCCTTCTCGAGCGCGGCGACTACGCCGGTTCCAAGAACGTGACCGGGGGACGTCTGTACACGAGCGTGCTCCGCGACATCTACCCCGAGCTGTGGGAAGAGGCGCCCTTTGAGCGCGCGGTGACGCGCGAGCTCGTCACGATGACCGCGGAGGGCCGCCAGGCCACCTTCGAGATCGCCTCCGACTCGTTCACTGATCCTGAGCCACAATCGCACACTGTCATCCGAGCGAAGCTCGACCGTTGGCTCGCCGACAAGGTGACCGAAAAGGGCGGCACGGTGATCACCAACATGCGCGTCGACAGCCTTGTCAAGCAAGGTGGCAAGGTCGTCGGCGTCAGTGCCGGCGAGGACGAGATCGGGGCGGACGTCACCATCGTCGCAGAGGGCGTGCTCGGGCTGGTGAGCGAGGCGGCGGGTCTCCGCGACAAGCCGTCGGCCGCCTCCCATGCCCTCGGCTACAAAGAGGTCATCGAGCTGCCTGCCGCCGTCATAGAGGACCGATGGCACCTGGGTCCGGGCGAGGGCGCGGTCCAGTTGTTCATGGGCTCGGTGACCAAAGGCATGATGGGCGGGGGTTTCCTCTACACCAACAAGGATTCGATCACCCTGGGCATTGTCGTCGGCATGGACTGGATGCGGCACCGGACGGACGCTCTCGAGGCCTGGCAGCTACTGGACGACTTCAAGGACCTGCACCAGATGAGACCGCTGCTCGCGGGCGGCACCGTGGCGGAGTACTCGGCCCACGCCATAACCGAGGGCGGCATCGCCACCATGCCGAAGTTGTTGGGCGACGGTTATCTCATGACAGGCGACGCCGCCGGATTGTGCCTCAACGCCCTCGTAACGGTACGCGGGATGGACTTCGCGATCGCCTCGGGTTACTACGCCGCCAAGACGGTGCTCGGGGCGCGCAAGTCCGAAGACTTCAGCGCCGCCGGGCTTTCACGATACGAGACCTATCTCAACGACAGCTTCGTGCTCAAGGATCTGCGCACCGCCCAGTCGGTGCCGAGCGTGCTCGAGAATCCGCGCCTGTTCAGCCACTACCCGAACGCCGTGACTCGCCTCATGCAGGATGTGTTCACGATCGGTCCAGGCCCGTCCACGCGGCTCTCGAGCACCGTGTGGCGGAACGTGCGCAAGGACTTCTTCAACCTCGCCACGCTCAAAGACGCCAACCGGATCCGCAAACTGTGAGAAAGGAAGGCTGGGCCTCGTGAGCAACGATGGAATCGCGGCCGGCTCGATGAGCGTGAGCGCCAAGCTCGGAGTAGATGCGTTCAAGCTCGACAAGGAGCCGCATATTCGGATCGACCACGAGGTCTGCCGCGCTGTATGTACGAAGAAGGCGTGCCTCACCGTGTGTCCCGCCGACCTCTACGACCTCAATGACGATGGCGACGTCGTGGTTAACTGGGAGGGCTGCCTCGAGTGCGGCACCTGCTTGATCTGTTGCGACAACCGTGCGCTTGAGTGGCACTACCCGCGAGGTCCCTTCGGGGTGCAGTACCGCATGAGCTGAGTTTGGGGACGTCGCCGGCTGCCGGGCATGAAGGGTGATGAGCGTGAAGATCGTTGTCTGCGTCAAGACGAACATGGACTTGCAGATGGTCCGGCTGAAGAACCGCGAACCGGTGCTGGAGGCCATCCCCTACAAGGTCGGAGACCTGGAGAAGAACGCCATCGAGGCCGCCCTCGAGATCAGGGAGAGCGGGACTGAAGTCACGATCGTGGCTCTCACTGTGGCCGAGGCCAATGGTCGGGTGAACGAGACCCTGAAGGAGGCTCTCGCTATAGGCGCCGATGAGGCCGTCATAGTGGCCGATCCCGCCCTGGCGGCGACAGACCAGGCGGCAGTGGCTAGGACCATCGCCGCGGCCGTGGAGCACGTCGGCGGCGCCGACCTGCTTCTGTTCGGCGAGGGCTCCACGGACAACTACAGCGGCCAGGTGGGCTCGCGCGTAGCCGAGCTGCTCGGTCTGCCCCAGATCGGCTACGCCCGCAAAATCGAGATCGTCGGCGCCGTCGCGCGTGCCGAGCGCAACATGGACGACATCGTCGAGACGCTCGAGGCGCCCCTACCGGCGGTGGTCACCGTGGTGAGCGAGATCAACGAGCCACGCATCCCGAGCCTCATGAGCATCATGAAAGCCGGGAAGAAGCCCGTCACCGAGCTCTCCCTCGCCGACCTGGGCCTCAAGGCGGCTTCGCTCGGACCGCAGAAGACGATCCTGTCCAATCTCGCCGAGGCCCAGGATCGCAAGCACATCATGTTGGAGGGCGACGCGGCTGCACAGGCGGCCGGTCTGATCGACGCCCTCGTCAAAGAAGGGGCGTTGGGAAGATAACGATGACCGGGATCCTCATCTACGGCGACAAGCCAGAAGCCGCCAACGAGCTGGTAGTCGCCGGTGCTCAATTTGCGGCTGCACTCGGTCTTTACGTGTGCGCAGCTGGCCTCGGACCGGGCGCCGAGGCCTCGGCCGCGGGGCTCGCCACCCACGGCGCCGACCGCGTCTACTTGAGCGAGGATCCGGCCTTGGAAGGTCTGCACCCTGAAACGGTTGCTGACGCGCTCGCACAGATCGCAGGGCTTGCCGGTGCTTCTCACCTTCTCATCTCCTCCACGAGACGCGGAAAGGAGCTCGCCGGGCGCTTGGCCCAGAAGCTCGCCGCCGGCGCGATCACCGACGCGAAGGCGCTTGTCGTCGCCGACGGTGACCTTTTCGGCGCGCGCTACGCGCTGGGTGGCAACACAGTGGTCACCGAGCGGATCGACACCGCGGTCAAGGTGTTTGCGGTCATGCCGAAGAGCTTCGAAGTCGGTGAGCCACGAGCCGGTGCCGGCGAGATCATCCGGCCTTCCCTTTCTCTCTCCCCCTCGTCAGTGAAGGTCGTGGACCGCCGGGCGCGCGAAGCCGAGTCGGTGCACCTGGACGCCGCGCCACGAATCGTCGGCGTCGGCCGAGGCTTCGCCAGGCGCGAGGACTTGGCCCTGGGCCAGGCGTTGGCGGCAGCCCTGGAAGCGGAGCTCGGCTGCAGCAAGAGCGTGGCCGATCTCGAGTGGCTCCCGGAAGAGCACATCATCGGGCTCTCGGGGGCCAAGACGAGCCCCGACTTCTACCTTGCACTCGGAATAAGCGGCCAAGTCCAGCACACGGTCGGCATAAATCAGGCCAAGATGATCGCCGCTGTCAATACGGACAAGGACGCCCCCATCTTCGAGCTGGCGGACTACGGCATCGTGGGCGACATTTACCAGGTTGTGCCTGCCCTCTTGGAGAAGCTCAAGAGCCAGTGACCCAGCCGCCCCGGCGGGTACCGCCGCGACGGCGGACTGCAAGGATCCTTCGAGGCGCCTCTCACCGGGCTCAGTGAGAGGCGTTCACGTATACCGTCTTCCACTCCGTGAAGAACTCACGAGCCGCCTTGCCCTGTTCGCGCGAGCCGCTCGAGGATCCCTTCATACCTCCGAAGGGAACATGGAACTCGACCCCGGCTGTCTCGTCGTTGATCTTCACAACGCCCGCCCGGATGTCGCGGGCAAAGCGGAGAGCCGCGGCGAGGTCGGTGGTGAACACGCCCGCCGAAAGGCCGAAAGGCGTGTCATTGGCGAGGGCTACTGCCTCCTCATAGGAGTCCGCCGGGAGGAGCGCCGCCACTGGGCCGAAGATCTCCTCCCGCACGACCCGGCTCGACGGGGCCAAGCCCACCAGCACCGTCGGGGGCACGAAGTATCCGCCACCGTCACGATCGGGTGCGCCTCCAGCCAGGGCCTCTCCCCCGTCCTCGCGGGCGATGTCCAGATAGCCCGTCACAGTTCCGAACTGATCCTCGCTCGACAGCGGCCCCACCTTCGTCCCGGGCTCGAGCGGGTCGCCCGTCGGCCATGACGCCGCGACCTTGGCCAGTCTTGCTGCGAAATCGTCGAAAACGCTCCGCTCCACGATGACCCTGCTCGTCGCGGTGCACTTTTGACCGGTGGAGAGAAATGCCCCGCGGGCCACCTGCTCCGCCGCGAAATCGAGGTCGGCGTCGGCCAGGACCACCGCCGGGTTCTTGCCGCCCAGCTCGAGCTGCACCTTCGTCCCGTGCAACGCGGCGGCGATCTGGAGCCGGCGTCCCAGCTCGTTCGAGCCCGTGAAGGTCAGCGCGGCGAGCGCGTCGTGGGTCACAAGGGCGTCACCCACTTCAGCGCCCCTCCCGAGCACCAGGTTCAGGACCCCCGAGGGCAGACCGGCATCAACCAATGCCCTCGCCATATGCACCGCCGTGAGCGGGACGATGGCCGCTGGCTTCCAAACGACGACATTGCCGTAGGCGAGCGCCGGGGCGATCTTCCAGGCAGGTATCGCGATCGGGAAGTTCCACGGGGTGATGGCAGCCACCACGCCGAGGGGCTCCCTCCGCGCGAAGAGGAGCGTCTTCGCACTGGAGCTGGGATAGGTCTCGCCGTCCGGCTCCAGCGTCTGGCCGGCGAAATAGCGGAAGACGGCGGCGGCCCTTCGCGTCTCGCCGATGGATTCGACGAGCGCTTTGCCCTCCTCACGCGCGAGGTCCCTCCCGATTTCCTCGGCGCGTGCCTCCAGCAGATCCGCCGCTCGTCTCAGGATCTCACCTCGGGCAGGCGACGCCGTGTCGCGCCAGCCCGGGAAGGCCTCGCGGGCACTGCCGACGGCGCGGGACATGACCTCGGCGTCGGCGAAACTCACCTCCGCGACGACCTCCTCGGGCCGCGATGGATTTCGGTCAAGGCCGTTGGCTTCGCCGTGCAGCCATTCACCACCGACCAAGGAAGACAGCAGGGTTGTCGACATGGGCGCAGCATAGTGGGGCCTGGACACGGGCAACTTTGGCCCTTTCCTGGGTACGGAGCCTTCGAGACGCCAATGTCTGAACACGTTGTCGACGCTCCGGACGACGAGGCAACCCGTCCCAGGCCGTCGGTCGCCTCCTCGGCGAGCGACCCGAAATTCATGAAGGCACCGGGCGGCAATCCTGGCGACCCGGGTGGCCAGCTGTGAAGCTGTCCCCATGCCCGCTTCAGGCACGTCGCTCGCAAAACTCGACCTGACCGAGGCTGCGGGCCTCGCCCCGGAAGAGGTGCTCTCACGCCTAGGCAGCAGCCCTGATGGCTTGTCGTCTGCCGAGGCGGCGGATCGTCTGCAAACCATCGGCTCGAACGCTCTCGGCGTACACAAGGTCCGCCCGTCGGTCATCCTCTTCCGCCAGATCCGCAACCCGATACTGATCCTTCTCCTGGCGGCAGCCCTAGTGTCGGGACTGACCGGCGGCGGGGTCAACGCCGTGATCATCGCCGTGATCGTCGCCCTCAGCGTCGGCCTTGGCTTCTTCAACGAGTACCGGGCCGAGTCAGCGATGGCGTCGCTTCGAGGAAAGATCCACCACGACGCTGACGTGATCAGGGATGGCCGACTGGCCCGCGTTCCCACGACTGACGTCGTACCGGGTGATGTGGTCTCGCTCAGCATCGGCGCCCTCGTCCCGGCTGACGTCCGTTTGCTCAAGGTCGACGAACTCGAGTGCGACGAAGGCGTGTTGACCGGAGAGTCCCTGCCGGTGGAGAAGTCGACGGCGGCCGTAGCGAACAGCACCGGCCTCGACCTGCCGGGGTGCGCCTTCATGGGCACAATCGTTCACCAGGGCTCAGGCCTGGGCATCGTCGTCCAGACGGGGGCCCGCACGGCCTTCGGGCAGATCGCCGCCGGACTAAGCGAGCAGCAGGGCCAGACGGCCTTCGAGATAGGGCTGTCCCGGTTCTCGCGTTTCCTGTTCGCGGTGGCGGCCGTGCTCACGGCATGCATCTTCGCCATCAACCTGGCGCTGTCACGACCTTTGATCGAGGCGCTGCTGTTCTCGCTGGCCATAGCCGTGGGCATTGCGCCAGAGATGATGCCCGCCATCGTGACCGTCAGCCTGTCCACCGGGTCCAAGGCGCTCGCGGCGAAGAAGGTGCTCGTGAAGCGCCTCGTCGCCGTGGAGGACCTCGGCAACATCGAAATCCTCTTCACAGACAAGACCGGCACACTCACAGAAGGCGTCATCACCTTCGAGCGCGGCCTCGACCCCGGTGGCGGAGAGAGCGGGGACCCGCTCCTCTACGGACTGGTCTGCAACGAGGCGACGGTCACCGACAAGGGGCCGGTCGGAGGAAATGCACTCGACCAGGCCCTCTGGTCGGCTCCAGGGGCCACCGAGGGAGGAACGGTGGCTGCCGCCGCGAACACCTACAAGCGCCTGGCGATCCTTCCCTTCGACCATGAGCGCCAGCTCGTCTCCGTGCTGGTCGACGATCCCTCACACAAGCCCCTGCTCGTCACCAAGGGGGCGCCCGAGGTCGTGCTGGAGCGCTGCAAGGACGTCCCGGCCACAGCCGCCTCGACGCTCCAGGCGCTGTTCTCCGAAGGGGCGCGCGTCGTCGCGGTCGCGTCCCGCCCAGCCGAGAGCGCTGCGGCGATCTCAGCCGATGACGAGAAGGGCCTTGCGCTCATCGGGTTTCTTACCTTCGCCGATCGCCCGAAAGCGGACGCCGGCTCTTCCATCGCGCAGCTGAAACAGCTCGGCATCGAAGTCAAGATCATCACGGGCGACAACGGCCTCGTCGCGGCGAAAGTGTGCTCGGATATCGGGCTCGAGTGCACCGGCGTGCTGAGCGGGACCGACCTCGACAAGCTCGACGATGACCAGCTCGCCGCGGCGATCCTCACGACAACCGTGTTCGCCCGTATCGGTCCCGACCAGAAGTCGCGGATCATCAAGGTCACAAGACGCACAGGCAAGGACGTGGCCTTCCTCGGAGACGGTGTGAACGACGCCGTGGCGCTTCACCACGCGGATGTCGGCATCTCCGTGGACTCGGGCACCGACGTGGCCAAGGACGCAGCCGATGTCGTGCTGCTCGACAAGGACCTCGGAGTGCTGGCCGAGGGGGTCATGGAGGGCCGCCGCATCTTCGCCAACACGATGAAGTACGTCCTCATGGCCACGTCGTCGAACTTCGGCAACATGTTCAGCGCCGCGGGTGCCTCGGCGCTTTTCACATTCCTGCCCATGTTGCCGACGCAGATCCTGCTCAACAATCTGCTCTACAACGCCGGTCAGATGGTGATCCCCACCGACCGGGTGGACCCCGAGGCGCTCGCCCGGCCCGCCGCCTGGGACATCAAGTTCATCCGACGCTTCATGTCCGTCTTCGGTCCGGTGAGCTCCATCTTCGACTTCCTCACCTTCTGGGTGATGCTGGCCATCCTGCAGGCCGGCCACGTCGAGTTCAGGACCGGTTGGTTCGTCGAATCCATCGCCACCCAGACTTTGGTCGTCTACGTGATCAGGACCCGGAGGGTCCCGTTCTTCAAGAGTCGGCCGAGCTGGTCGATGCTTGTCGTGCCGACAGCGGCCGCGGTGATAGGTGCCGTGCTGCCGTGGACCGGCCTGGCGCACCTGCTGGGCTTCACACCGCTGCCGACGAAGTTCTTCCTCCTGCTGTTCGGCATGGTGGTCGTCTATCTGGTCCTCGTCGAGATCGCCAAGACCCGCTTCTACCGGCCTCCTCACGCCACCACGCCTCGGACGCCGTCCACCGATGCGCAACGGCGGGATCGTCGCATCGCCCGTCGGGCATCCCGCTTCGTCCACTTTGCAGTGCTCGAGGAGCAGCGCCTGATGGGATCCGCACCTCACAAGTGACGGGTAGGGCTCGCCAATAAGCCGCGGAACGCGCACCAGAGTTTCGCCGGTGCGTTCCGGCGGCCTGCCGCCTTGGCTGTCTATCGCGTCCACAGGAGATCTGATGTCTGTCCTTCAATGGACCCGGCGGGCGCGAGTTATGGACTCGTGAATAAGTGCCTAACAGCGCGCGTAAAGACTCTCCATGTGCACATCGCTGAGCTTGGGATGCAGCCGAACAAAACACGGGTACCCATAGTGACATTTGTGTGCGTGTGCCAGAGAGCTGCTCTCACTCGTCGCCGCTAGTACTCTCAGAGTTTGCAACTGGAGGGAACGCTGCTGCGATACACGCCGTTCATAAAATCGCCAGAAGATCTGTGCCTTATTGCGTCTTAGGTTGTGGCAGCGATACGCTCAGGTTATGAAATCGCCACAAGTCCAGAGCCGCATCGCGCCCCACGAAGTCCGGGAGCGCCTCGCCGAGCAGATGCTCGTGGACGGCTTCCCGATAGTGCTCGACCTCTCGAAGAGCCACGGGTGCCGCCTCGTCGACGCCAGGGATGGCACGGAGTACCTGGACTTCTACACCTTCTTCGGTTCGGCCCCCCTCGGGATGAACCCTGCTGGGCTCTTCGACGACCCGACGACACGCGACGAGCTCGTCGAGGCCGCCTTGAACAAGCCGGCCAACGCCGAGGTCCCGACGGTCCAGCTCGCCGAGTTCGTCGACACTTTCACCCGCGTGCTCGGCGACCCGGCGCTCCCCCATCTGTTCCTCATCGAGGGTGGGGCACTCGCCGTCGAGAACACCCTCAAGTGCTCGTTCGACTGGAAGTCCCGCCGCAACGAAGCAGCCGGCCGTTCGCCGGAGCTCGGCACGAGGGTCCTTCATCTCAAGCACGCCTTCCACGGCCGCAGCGGCTACACGATGTCGCTGACCAACACCGACCCGGTCAAGACCGACCGCTACCCGAAATTCGACTGGCCGCGGATCTCATCGCCCGCCGTGCACTTCCCCCTCGAAGCCCATCTCGCCGAGGTCGAGGCGGCTGAGAAGGTCGCTCTCGCCGAGGCGAAGGCAGCCTTCGAGGCGCACCCGCACGACATCGCCTGTTTCATCGCCGAGCCCATCCAGTGTGAGGGTGGCGACCGCCACCTGCGCTCCGAGTTCCTGCTCGGGATCCAGGCCCTGTGCCACGAGTACGACGCCTTGTTCATCATGGACGAGGTGCAGACGGGAGGGGGCGCCACGGGCACGCCGTGGTGCTACCAGCAGCTCGGACTCTCCCCGGACCTCGTCGCCTTCGGCAAAAAGGTGCAGCTCGGCGGCGTCATGGCAGGCCGGAGAGTGCACGAGGTCGACGAGAACGTCTTCCGCACGCCGGGTCGGATCGACTCGACCTGGGGTGGCAACCTCACCGACATGGTGCGCTCACGCCGCCTGCTGGAGCTCGTCGAGCAGTCCGGCGCCATCGCCAACGCCGGCACCGTCGGCCACCATCTCCTGGAGCGGCTGCAGGGCCTCGAGCACGACTGGCCGAAGGCGATCTCAAATGCCCGCGGTCGCGGCTTCGTCGCCGCCTTCGACCTCGAGTCGCGCGAGCTGCGCACAGCGCTTCTCTCCGCGCTCTGGAACGACGAGCACGTCATAGCCTTCGGCTGCGGCGAGCGGACTCTCCGGCTCAGGCCGGCGCTTTCGATGACCGCAGAAGAGGTCGACGCCGGGTGCGACGCCATGGGACGTGTGCTCAGCAAGCTGAGCTAGCCCGATCCGGAGGCCTCAGCGTGTCGGCACGACCGGGACGCGTGAGGCTCGCTGCTTCGAGATCCGTCTCCATCGGGCAGGGACTCCTCCCAGAACGCGCCCTGCCTGATGGGCGTACTAAATCGCCTATCGGTCCAACAACTTCGGACGGGATCTTGCACTCGGCCGCGCCGCGGCCAGTGCAGGGCTCCGCGGAAACGTGGCCATGGACCCGAATGAAGCAACGTCGGTCGCCGGACGTCGTTCCGCGTGAACGGTCGACCGCATGCACCAGAGCCGACGATCCGCTGAGACCGCCCGATGCGGGCGGGTCAGCCCATATGCGAGTACTCGTAGTGCCTGGGCGGATTGAATGTCTCCTTGATCGACCTCGGGCTGGTCCACCGGAGAAGGTTGACCTTCGATCCGGCCTTGTCGTTCGTGCCCGAACCACGGGATCCGCCGAAAGGCTGGCGCCCGACTACCGCACCAGTCGGCTTGTCGTTGACGTAGAAGTTGCCCGCGGCAAATCTCAGCGCACTTTCTGCCTCGATGATCGCCGCCCGGGAGGTGGCGAACACCGACCCGGTGAGCGCGTACGGGCTCGTCGTGTCAATGAGGTCAAGCACCGACTCGTAGTCCTCGTCGGCGTAAACGAACAAGGAGAGAATCGGGCCGAAGTACTCGGTCGTGAAGATCTCGTGGCGCGGATCGTCACCAAGAAGAAGCGTCGGCTGGACGAAGAACCCGTCCCGGTCATCGGCGACACCGCCGGTGAGAATCTCGACTGACTTGTCATCACGCACTCGCTCGAACAGCCCCTTGTGGTCAGCAAAGGCGTGGGCGTCGATCACAGCCCCTCCGAAGCAGCTGAAGTCGGTCACATCGCCGTAGGTGACGGTCTTGGTCGTGTCGACCAGCGCCTCGCGCAGCCCGTGGTCCCAGAGCGAGCGAGGCAGATAAGCCCGGGAGGCCGCCGAGCACTTCTGCCCCTGGTACTCGAAGGCACCTCGGACGAGCGCGGTCACGAGGGAATCCTGATCGGCGGAGGAATGGGCGAGCACGAAGTCCTTGCCACCGGTCTCACCGACGATGCGTGGGTAGGCACGGTAGTGGTCCAGGTTGTTCCCGATGATCCGCCACATCGACTTGAACGTCGCGGTGGAGCCGGTGAAGTGCAAGCCTGCAAAATCGGGATCGGTCAGCACTGTCGAGCTCATTGCGGCCGCACCGCCTGTGATGAGATTTATGACTCCGGGCGGAAGACCCGCCGCCTCCAACAGCGCCATCAGATGTCGCGCGGCCAACAACTGTGTGGAAGCCGGCTTCCACACCACGGTGTTGCCCATGAGCGCGGGAGCGGTGGGCAGGTTGCCCGAGATGGCGGTGAAGTTGAAGGGCGTGATCGCGGTCACGAACCCGTCCAGTGGCCTGTGGTCGGTGCGATCCCACTCGCCAGGTGCCGAGTTCGGCTGCTCGGCCAGGATGCTACGGGCAAAGTGCACATTGAACCGCCAGAAGTCGATCAGCTCGCACGCAGAGTCGATCTCCGCCTGCTGCACGGATTTCGACTGGCCAAGCATCGTTGCCGCGTTCAGGGTGTCGCGCCACGGTCCCGCCAGCAGGTCCGCCGCACGTAGGAAGATCGCCGCCCGCTCGTCAAAGGGAAGGTCCCGCCAAGCGGGTGCCGCCGCCTTGGCGGCACCCACGGCGTCGGCCGCGTCCTTGGTGGTGGCGTGTGCCGATTCGCCGAGCACGTGACCCCGGTCGTGCGGCTGGACGACATTGAACCGCTCACCGCCGGCCATCCGCCGCTTGCCACCGATCGTCAACGCCAGCTCGTGCCGCTCGTGCTCGAGCTCGGCGATCCGGCGACGGAGCGACTCGCATTGTGCGCTGCCCGGCGGGTATTCGCGTACTGGCTCGTTGTAGGGAACAGGCACCGACGTGATCGCGTCCATAGGACGACTCGCCTCCTCTGAATCCGAGCCTTTGCAGTCGTCTGCGCTGCGAACAGGTGACCGTGCTCGTCCGCAACCTGGACGCAGAGTCATCTAGGCCCTGAACAACCACTTTGCTGCTCACGCTACCCGACAGTTTCACGACCTGCCGGGTGCCGGACCTTCCCGACAGAGGGCATCCTGGGCGCGGGCCACGACGGCCGCCGCTGGCACCTGGCGCGTTCAGCGCCGGATCAGGTGGGGAGCAGACCGCCCTCAGCTTCACGAGCGTAAGGGCGCAGCCAACCTGGATCCGCTGGAACCGCCCACACGGTCGCTGGCTCGGAATTGACCTTGAAGTAGGCGCTCAGCTCGGCTCTCCACCGTCCGTCTTCTGTCGCCAGGGAGCCGTAGGCCGAACTGACCGGCGCGCAGGGCAGACAGCTGAGCCTTCGCGCACCCAGGCCGCCTGCTGCAGTGACCGCTCGTCTGGGAGCTAGGCGTTGCTGCAGTCGGGCGAGACGATGTCAGGAGCTGGGAGTGGAGCCGCGGCGCTCTCTGAGCGCGGCATCTCGGCGCAACGAGATCCAAGTGTGTAGGCCGTCATCGAAAGCGATCCGTAGCTGTAGCCCTCCACGAGAACCTCCGCGCTCTCCCCCGCGACGCCGGCGAGCCCAGCGAGGTACAACAACGGGATGAAGTGATCTGGAGTGGGAACGGCATATGGGAAATGCGAGTGATCCTGCAGAGATATCACGTCTGCCGGCGCACCTGTCATGCAGTCCCTGACTGCGTCATCAAAGCGGCAGGCCCATTCGAACCCACCGTCCGGCTGGCTCCAGTCGATACGACTCAGGTTGTGGACGACATTGCCGCTCCCGACAATGAGCACGCCCCGCTCGCGCAACGGTGCGAGCTTCGCACCAAGCTCAAGGTGTTGCTCAAGCGGCTTGGCGGCGTCGATGGATAGCTGCACGACAGGAATCTCTGCGCTGGGAAAGGCGTGCACAAGCACAGACCACGTGCCGTGGTCGATCCCCCAACTGTCCTGGTCGAGCCCGACCCAGGTCGGCTTCACGATCTCGGCCACCTCTTCGGCCAGGGCAGGATCGCCTGGAGCAGGGTACTCGACGTCAAAAAGGGCCTTCGGGAAACCATAAAAATCGTGGATCGTCTTGGGTCGCGCCATGGCCGTGACAGCCGAGAGGTGCACGTACCAGTGAGCCGAGATGACGAGGATGGCACGCGGCCGGGGCACGCTCCTGCCGAACCGCGCCCAGGCTTCCGTGTAACCGTTGTGCTCGAGCGCGTTCATCGGACTACCGTGCCCGAAGAACGCGGCTGGCATCTGTTCGGCCGCCATCGCCCGCGAGCCCCTCTCTTTAGCCTGGCCTACCCCGCCAAGGATAAAGCAGGTGGCTACGAGCCGGCTGCCTGTACCGCCCCGACCTTGGTCTTGCCGGCGCTGTAGGAGTGCGCACCCGTCCCGGCGAGCCGGCCTCCGTCGACGATGAGGTACTCGTCACGGATCGGCCTGTTCTCGAACCAGCACTCCAGAACTTCTCTTGTCCCGGCCGCGTATCGGGCTTGGGCTGAAAGCGACGAGCCGGAGATGTGCGGAGTCATCCCGTGATGCGGCATCGTCCGCCACGGATGGTCGACCGGGGCCGGCTGAGGGAACCACACGTCGCCCGCGTACCCCGCCAGCTGTCCACTCTCTAGCGCCCTGACGATGGCGTCCCGGTCACAGATCTTTCCCCTGGCGGTGTTCACGATGTAGGAACCGCGCTTCATCGTCGAGATGAGCTCGGCGTCGAAAAGGTGCTCGGTCTCGGCGTGCAGCGGAGCGTTGATCGTGACGACGTCGCAATGAGGCACCATGTCCGCCGCGCTCTCGTGGTAGGTGAGGCCCAGTTCGCGCTCCACCTCCTTCGGCAGGCGGTAATGGTCTGTGTAGTGCAGCTTCACGTCGAACGGCTTCAGCCGCTTCAAGATCGCAAGGCCGATCCGGCCGGCCGCCACGGTGCCTACCGACATTCCCTCGAGGTCGTAGGAGCGCTCTACGCAATCCGCGATGTTCCAGCCACCTTTGACGACCCACCCGTAGGACGGGATGTAGTTGCGCACGAGCGACAAGATGAGCATCACGGCGTGCTCGGAGACGCTGATGCTGTTGGAGTAAGTGATCTCCACCACGGAAATCCCCCGCTCGATGGCCGCCTCGAGGTCGACGTGGTCCGAGCCGACGCCCGCAGTGATCGCGAGCTTGAGGTTCCGCGCTTTGGCGATTCGCTCGGCTGTCAGATAAGCAGGCCAGAACGGTTGGGAGATGACCACGTCCGCGTCGACCAGCTCACGCTCGAAGACGGAGTGTGGGCCTTCCTTGTCTGAAGTCACTACGAAGGTGTGCCCTGCCCGCTCGAGGAAGCTCCTCAGACCGAGCTCGCCCGAGACGCTGCCCAACAGATGGCCGGGCACGAAGTCGACACCGTGCGGCGTAGGCGTCGTCTGGCCGCCCGGATACGAAGAGATCGTCGGTATCCCGTCTCGGGCGTAGCTAGTCGGATACCCATCCAGAGGATCGTCGTACAGAACGCACAGAACCTTGGCCATTAATGCCCCCTCCTACCTATCATTCAGGCGCCGGCTCGGGGAGACTTCCCACCTGACCGAGCGCTCGCTCGGAAGGGAAGGTTCGGTCGGCTTGCTCATCGCTTTCGGGCGTTACTTATGGAACGCCGGGGCTCCGGTCAGTTATTCCGCGGGATGTGCGACGACCGGGACAACTCGGCCACTAAGGGCGGGCGGCTGTCACGATCCCTCGAGTGCTCCCGTTAGCGTTGATCAATTGCACCAGCGAGCCGAGGACCATGAAATCATCCCGGATCAGGTTCGACGTGAAGCTCGCGAACACGCTTGTTGTTTCGCGACCGTTTTGTCGTCGCGATGGACTCGGCGGGAGCTCCTCGAACCTGCCCAAGCAGGGCGATCGCTCGCACGATGAGTCGCCAGACCGGCGAGACTTTGCGGAGTGTGTCTCCTCATCACGTCCGACTTCGACGTCGAAGCAGCTGAGCGTTCGGAGCGTCGCGGCCTGGCACCGCGGGACAACGGAGCGTTGCTGGATACAGGTCCCGGAGCACGCGCCAATGGCATTCGGTGGATACAGCCTCTCTAGTTTCGACTTCCACCACCTCCGGGCAGCGGGGTCGCCGCGGTCGGAGCCTCGGACCCAAGTGGAAGTCCGCCATGGCGAGTTGCTGCCGATCGACCAGAACGCATCTTCTTCGGTGTCCTGCTCCCTGAGGGCTCAGACGTCATCGCGTGAATCACGGAGTCATGGCTCGATCCGTCGACCTGAAACAGACTCTGCCAGTTGAACCTGGCAAGGCACAATGAGGCTCGCAGCGAGCTCGAGCCGGCGAGAAGGGCGCTTGTATCGTCACGTCCCCTGCAGCAAGAAGCCGCTTACACCTCGATAGCGGGTGGCGGACTCAGGGCCACACCTCGGTTCGCCTCAGCGGCGACGACCGTCCGCCTGGCACCGCACACAGCGATGTGCCCACATGATGGCGTCCAGGCGCTCTTCATCGATCGGGTGCCCGCACTCATCACAGATTCCGTACGTGCCCTCCTCGAGCTTCACGAGAACACGATCGATGTCAGCTGCAACCTGCTGTAGCTGGCCGGCCGTCATGGTTCTCTGCATCTGCAAGACGGCATCAGCGGTGTGGTCGCCCGCGCGTTTCCCGAACTGCATCTGGACTCCAGGAGCGCGCACCGGCTCGGCCAGCTCGTGAAGCTGGACTGCGAGTTCATCACGGTGCGCCCTCAATAGGACCGCCAGTTCGTCTCGTTCCAAGGTCAGGTCCTAATTGTACGGCGGCCACCGTGCCAGTCACCCGCCGGTCGAGACGCCCGCCGCGCCGCCGACCGAACGCCTCGACGCCGAAAGTGCGCGCAGCGGGCGAGGCAGAGCGCCGAGAGACGCTCCGCGCCTCCTGGGGGCAGAGGTGGGCTGCCGACACAGTTGAGGGCTCCTCGCTCAGCCGGCTCCACTGCCCTGCGGCGTCTTCTCGCTCGGCACCGTCCCGCGCCGCACAGGCGGGCTCGGCCCCGACGGGATTCGTGCCACTTTCGATTGCAGTCCCTGAGAATCCCGGGCTCTCGAGAAAGCGGCACAAATGTGTCGCAACGAGCGCCAAGCCGCGCGCTACGAGTTCGGCCGCGGCTGAAGGCGGCACGTTGACTTGAGCGGAGAAGAAACTTGAACCGTGACGCTCTCGCCGAAATACACGGGCTGTCCCCAGTCGCGCTGAACGAGCCCGATAGAAGACCTCCTCGCCGCGTTGTCTCGCCTCGACGCCATCGACTTCACATTGACCGGAAGTGCTTGACTGGCGTTATGGCATCACCTAGCTCTTCTCTCAGCGCCTTCGATGCAACCCGCTACGCCAGTCTCAGGACCTTCCGGCCGGATGGGTCGTGGGTGGAAACCCCGATCTGGTTCGCCCGAGAGTTCGACCACTTTTACTTCCGCACCGGTGAGTCCGCGGCCAAGATCAAGCGAATCAGACGAAACTCCCGCGTTGAGCTTCGCCCGTCCGACTACCGCGGCCGATACACCTCCGACGCGCCGGTTGCGTTCGGCACTGCCTGTATCTGCGGCGACGAGGAGCGGCGGCGTGGCGAGGTTCACCTGAAGGCACGCTACCGGTGGCAGTGGAACATCATCCCGATGATCCCAGTGCCGGGGCTCAGTGCTCCCCACCCCCGCCTAACACTGAAGGAGCGAGTGGCCCGGGCACGAAGCAAAGAGCCGTTGCCTGGGACCTGTGTATTGCGGGTCGACGTCGCCACCTGCTCGGAGCGCGTCGAGTAGTTCGTAGGGGTCACAATCATGTTGGGCCACCGGTGATCTCCTTGTCGTGTCTTTGGAACGGACACGTCGAGATTCACTCCGGTGGTCCACTAAGTGGTGGACGCTCTGCGCGATTTACACCAACTCATGGGACGTCCCCGTGTCCCGTGTCAAGAAATTTGGACACATGCTCCCGAAAATAGGTTTTAGCTGGGCTCGGCCAGGTAGGTCTCGAGAGGGGGCGTCAGGCTCAGCGCCTCATGGGGGCGGACCCGGTTGTAGAGGTCCCGGTAGATCTCGACCTCCTCAGCGAGAGCTTGCCCGTCGGTGATCTCGTGGCGATAGAGGTGTTCATACTTGAGGGACTGGTTGAAGCGTTCGACAACGCCGTTGGTCTCCGGGGCGTAGTGACGCGTGCGAACGTGCTTGAGCGCGGGATGGCTGTCAATGAAGCGGAAGAATTCGACGGACTTGTAGCAGGGTCCGTTGTCGCTCACGACGATGACAGGCGTGACTTCACCCGTCTCGGCGTCAGTGCAGTCTTCGAGGAGGCTG